>NZ_JAUETW010000003.1:0-711486 GCF_032484895.1 Bradyrhizobium sp. SZCCHNRI3052
TTGCTCCACCCGCGCCACTCGGCGTACAACCCACCCGGACTCTAAACTCTGCTGGATGAAACTTCGGTGGCAGCTCACTGAATCGAGCCGAGTTGACCAGCAGAATCGGAACGGTCGATGCCGGCCCGTTCTATCCCGATCCCATGCGGGGCAAGACTGGACCATCGGCGTCGGGTGGGTCTGGTGGCTCGCGCGGACAATCCGACTTTTCAGACAAGATGGGAGCGCTGCTCGGATTGGCCAATGGCGCTTCAAATGCTTGGGTCGTCGCCGGCGAGCGAACCACCAGCGGCCACCCGCTCCTCGCGAACGATCCGCATCTTGACGTGTCGTCGCCAGTGCTCTGGTTTTTATGCCGGATCGTCACCCCCGAAGGATGGGTGAAGGGAGCCGGAGTACCAGGCGTACCGATGATCCTGCTTGGACAGAACGAGAGCGTCGCCTGGGGAACCACGGCGGCGATGTCCGACGTTCAGGATCTGTTCGTGGAAACTCTGGATCCGGCGGATCCGACCAAATATCTTGCGCAGGCTGGCTCTCACGCATTTGACAGGCATGAAGAGACGATCCGAGTCCGAGGTCGGCCCGACGTCAAATTCACCATCCGCAAGTCGCGGCATGGCCCGGTGCTATCCGATGCTGTCCCGCGTCTTGCCGCGCTGGCGGGCAGCGATGGCGTCATCGCGCTATCCTTCAGCGGGCTCGGAGATTGTGACCGCACTGCCGAGGCGTTTCTGAAGCTCAATCGGGCGCGGAATTGGGAGGAGTTCAAGGATAGTCTGCGGCTGTACGAAACGCCTGCGCAGAACATGTTCTACGCCGACGTCGCCGGCAACATCGGAGTGATGAGTCTAGGGCGGGTCCCAGTGCGCAAGTCGGAATATGGCCTGCATCCCGCGGCGGGATCAACGGGTGATGCAGACTGGTCAGGCTACGTTCCGTTCGAGCAGATGCCGCACTCGTTCAATCCGGCCTGTGGCTATATCCATAATGCGAATGGTCGACCGGCCTGGTGTGGGCACGATGTCTTTATGGGATGCGATTGGGAAGAGCCGTATCGGACACAAAGAGTCCAGCAGTTTTTCGACAACATCAGATTGCACTCGCTGGAAACATCTGCCCAAATGCAGGCCGACATTCTATCTCTCGCCGCTCAGGATCTTCTGCCGATTTTGCTTCGAGCAACCCCGTCCAGTCCACTGGGACGGCAAGCCCTCGCGCTGCTCTCGAAGTGGGACGGCACGATGCACAAGGACTGGGCAGAACCGCTCATTTTCAACGGGTGGATGCAGGCGCTCCGACGAATGCTGATCGATGACAAGGCGAAGGTGAAGCTTGAGTATGTCGGGCCATGTGCGGCTTCGCTCCTCAGGAAGCTTATCCTGGAGCATCCCAAATGGTGCGCTTCGGGCGAAGAGACGGATCTGGAATGTCGTGCATGTCTGACGCGGGCTCTCGAAGAAGCTATGGCGCTGCTCTCGAGGCGCCGCGGATCTGACCTGACGAAATGGCGGTGGGGAGACGAGCACATCTCGACGCTTTCGCACGTCTTCTACTCGCGGATACCGATCTTCAGGTCATTGAGCGAGCTTGGCGTCGGAAGTGGCGGGGACCTGTATACGCTCAACAGCGGAGGTGCTCTGCAGCCGCACCATGATCGCCCGTTCGAGCGGAAACACGTTCCGACATTTAGAGCCCTATATGATCTCGGCGATCCGGATCGGTCCCGCTTCATGACTGCGACCGGCCAATCTGGCCATATCTTCTCGCGCTTTTACGGAAACCTGACGCCGCTTTGGAACGAAGGCGAGTCGATCACGCTGGCTGGCGATGAGTTGGCCTTGCAGCGTGAAGGCGCGACTCTCATGAGATTTATTCCGTAGGGCTGACAGGCAGTCACATGGCGGTCGAGGAAGCATCTTTGGTCAAATCGGGTGATACGGAAGCCGATTCCTCGGGCGCGCCGTTGCCGCCGGTTGAGTCAGGATCCAGTCGATCCGGTCCCTATGTTTCGGGGCTGATCGCAGTCATGTTTTGGGGAACGACTCCGGCCGCGACGGTACTGGTCGCCCATGACATGCCCTCATCGTTGATCGGGCCGTCCAGACTTCTCCTGGCCGCGATGTTCCTCCTACCAATGGTTCTCCTGCTTCGGCCGCCGCTTCCGACCGATAGGGGAGGTTGGATCGCCGTCGCGATCAACGGTGTGATCGGGTTCGGTGGCTCGTTCTTTCTGCAGGGTCTGGGCTTCTCGCGAACGTCGACTTCGCACGCGGCTCTCGTCTTGGCTTGCGCTCCGGTGTTTACATCCATCGTCCAGCATGTGCTGTCCCGGACATTTCCCCGCACTCTTTGGCTGATCGGAAGCGCGATGGCATTGTGTGGTGAGACGTTTCTGATCGGCGCTCGTTCGAACGGCGATGTCTTCGGCAGTGGAACAATGGTGGGCGACATCATCGTTCTCATCGGCACCATTACGGTCAGCATTGGATATGTGGCAGGCGCTCGCGCATCTGCGCGAATTGGCCTGTTCGGAGCGACGGCATGGTCGATCATCTTCGGTGCTGCTCTTGTGACGCCGCTGTTGCCCTCTGTCCTGGAGGCGATCTCCGGGGTGACGGTCGTAGGAGGAGGGGCCCTGTTCTTTCTTGCGGTCTTTTGCACCTTGATCGGATTCGCCGCATGGTTCTGGGCTTTGGACAAGGGAGGCGTCTCGGCGATTGCGCCTCTGCAGTTCGGACAGCCGATCGTATCACTCTTGATAGCCGTGATCTTTCTGGGAGAGCAGCTTTCGATGAGCATTTTTGCTGCAGTTGGATTGGTTCTCACGGGGGTATACTTCTGTCGAAAGTCGGCGTGAGAGGTCGTATCCCGCGAGGTGGGTCGCCGGTTAGCAATGCGGCTCTTGATGTGCGTTCCGCAATAGCGGCTGGGCGAATTGCTGTGCTGGATGAATGCGGTTGCAGGTTGTTGTTGTCAGCGAGCCGGACCGCAAGGTCGAAGAACAGCGTTTCGTTCAAGAACTCGTCGCGGATCTCTGCATCCGGTTCATCATGACGCTGCGGGTGAGCTCGGTACTTTGTCCGAGACGATCGCGCCCGGCTTGCCGTCCGGTGCGACAATCGCAGTCAGCCCGCGCTTCCTGTCGCCCGAGAGCGAAGTATCGGCAAATGCTCCCAGCCATTCCGCGGTGACGATCGTCGATCGCACAGCTGTCAGCGCGAACGCTGGCTCGGCACGCTCTTGGCGCGGCGGACCGCAAACTGCTGATCGGCACTCGAACTGCCGAGCTCTCGTCCTTGGACGGGGCTTACCGCCTGCAGGTGCTTGCGGGCGGCTCGCTGTAGCCAACAGCCAGAAGGCAACTTGGGCCCGGAATGAGAGGTCTGGTTAGGTCACCGGGGTCGCCGCGCTGTAGGTGCGGTTGGCGCTGTCCACCTGCAAGGAGCATAGATCTAACGGCTCGGGTACAATCTCTCGTTGCGCGTGAAGTACCCCGGTCCTGCGCAGCGCTCCTGCGCAGATGTGACGTTTTGCTTTGGAAGCGGCGAGGTCTCGGAGGGATGGTTGGTCTAAGATGTCAGTGTCGATTCCCAAGCATTTGCGCGATGTAGATACCGTACGGTCAGAGACTCTCGCCTCCAACGCAAGGGTCGGTCGCCCATCAAAGACCACGGGATCGGCGAGTGGTTGCGCATTCCATCCAAGCCGGTTCAGCCGCCGTACCCAACCCGGCTTGGATTGCGCGATAAGACCCGTGATGCCGAGGTACTGGCATATCTCTGCTATGGCGACCATCAGTCGACGCGAGGCTAGAACGTCACCGTCTCCGATCTCGGACCTGGCGCAAAGACGGGTCCATTCGAAGATGTCCGGCGCCTTCGGATATGATCGCCCCCGCACCAGCTCCGGATACACGTGCGACAGGAGATGCGGCCTGGTCGTCGGAAGAAGCCGCGAGTACGCCATCACCCGTCCGTCGTGGATATCAACTACATGCAGCGCATCATCACCATCAAACTGGTCCCGATCGCGCCGGTCCGGCTTGACAAGGCTTGACCACGCAAGCGCTTCCACGAAGATCCTATATCTAAGATCGTAGATTTCATCCATAAGGCTGGGGGTCGCCAGTTTTGAATCCTCGTAGAACGCAAATATCATCATGGTCTCCTCGGGTAGGGAGACCAACCGATCATTTTGCAGAAGTATTGGCGATGCCGTTCTAGTACAGTATTTACTTCATACTGGCTTTAGCGAACCGTTCAATATCGCGATGCGGACGGCCTCTGTTCGGCTGCCGGCGCGAAGCTTCGACATCGCGTTGCGAAGATATTGATCGACGGTTCGCTTGGAAAGACGAGCCTCAAAGGCGATTTCCTTGGATTTCAGGCCGTGCATCGCCCAATGTAGGCATTCCAGTTCGCGCGGCGCGAGCACGCACGCTCGCTCCTCTTTCGCCGTTGCAGGTCTTTTCGCGTGTATCATTTGGTCGACACGCTGATGACTGAGTAACGCCATGAAATGAAGATTGTGCCGATCGCTTCGCTGCAGCGGCTTGGCGCCCGTCGCAAACGATACGCAGGTTGTGCGCATTTGCGGACCGTGGATGGGGACCGTGAAGCCGTCAATCAGTCCTGCGTCCCTTGCTTCGTCCATGAGCTTTCGTTGTTTTGCGGTGAGCGGCTGAACCGCACACTCCTCGCTCCAGACGTACGGCGTCGCTCTTTCCCGAAGCAGTTGGGCAATCGGGTCTATATGGACATAATTTCTCTCATTATAATATCTGATCCAGGCATCATTCCAGCCACGTAGCTGGATATGAGGCTCGAGGATTTCCATTCGGCTCGGCAGGTCAGCGATAAAGACGCCGGTCACTCCGAAGCGCTCAGTGGAGGCTAGAAGCAGCTCGAGTAGGCTGTCGATGCTAGTAGCATCAGCGATAGCTTCGCCATAGGCCTGAGGGATCTCAAACATTGCCTTCTGTCTCGAACGCAAAGTAGTCAGGATACTGCCGATAGCTGACGGATATCTCTCGTCCGGACAGTCACCCTAGAAGTTCGCGAGTCGCCACACATTCAACCAGCGCACCTCCTCCCGACGTTCCGTTCAGAAATTCCTCGTCTCGCCCGCGCGGTCGTGCACAAAAAAATTGGAGAGTCGCTTCTTCGACATGCCCTACAACCTCTGCGGATGATTAGCAGTGACGGTATAGGAATGCAACCGTTCTGGTTTCCTTGGAATGGTTTTTTGCAGATTGAATGGCAATCTGGTCGGAGCGGTGCGTCGAATGTCTGCCGTACGACTCTGGTAATCGGCCGCAGACATCAAGAAAGCTGTGGCGAAACCCATTCACCGATTCCTCTGCTGGGCGGCTCTCGCTGCCATCAAACGCGACCGAACGATAATGAACGGCCAGAAGCCGGCGGCCCCGACGTCCTGGGTAGGAGACGAGAGTGTCAGCGAATACACGTATTGATTGACGATGAGAAGACTGATCCAGCCAGCACTTGAAAAGCGGTCTGCAAGCGCAGCGTTTTTTCGCCATCAACGCGAACAGCCGGCCTGCTGAACCGATCGCGCCGCGCGTCGGGATACGACGCGTTCATTGAGAAGGCAAACAACCGATTGATATTGCGGCAGTTCGTCTCGACGATTTGCCAAAATGGCTTTGATATCGTTGCATCATCAAACTGATTTTGAATCCGCCATGCGGCCTCTCATCCAGCAGCGTGGCCCGACGTCATGGAATCGTCATTGGTGGAATGACCATGGAAGTTACTGGCAAGTCATATGCCTCTTAATCAGCGGGTCCTAGGTTCGAGCCCTATGCGCCTGCCGCCAACAATCTATGGTTGTGTTTGATCCAAGGCCTGAACTGCAGGCCTCGTACGGGCAATCTTCAACACGGTGGGTGAGATCGATTATGTCGTCGGTGACGTGCCCGTGGTTGCTCACTCTGCTCGAACCAAGGAGCGCGACATCAATCGACGCCCGTGAGGCCGGCACATCGAGACTGTGAATAGCTCGGATCAAAACGATCAATTTTACGAATGATCTGGGATCGCTCATCAATGACGCGATCGGTCGGGCGCGGGCGCGTCGCCGTGAGGTCGGTCGGGGGCAAGCTCGTTTCGTAGAAAACGCGCCACCAAGGGGGGATTCATGACAAGAGGACTGCAGCGGTCCGCTTCCGCAGCGTTGATGTTGGCCGGGATGATCCAGGGTGCGTGGGCCGCCGAGAACGCGGCCACCAACTATCCGGCGGGCTCGCCCGGCGTGTTCATTGCGTCGTTTCCGCCGATCCCGGGCCTGTTTGCGATCAGCCAGACCAGCTACACCAGCGCCAACGGCCTGTATGACGGGCAGGGCAAAAAGCTGCCGATCGACTTCAAGCTCTCCGCCGTGTCGGAGACGATGCGGTTTCTCGCCAGTTATCCCGGCGACTTTTTCGGCGCCCATGTCTATTCGCAGCTCGTGGTGCCCTTCGTCCATCTCGAAAGCACCAATCCCGGCGGATCGTTCCAGGCCAACGGCCTTGCCAATCTGACCTTCTCGCCGATCATTCTGAGCTGGGCGCTGTCGCCCGTGCAGACCTTCACGGTCGGCCTGGACATCATGCCCAACACCGGCACCTATTCGGCGCGGCAGCCCCTCAACGTCGGCACGAACTACACCACCATCTCGCCCGTCCTCGCCTATCGCTATGCCGATCCGAAGGGCTTCGAATTCGCCGTCTCGCCACGTCTGCTGCTCAACGGCACCAATACCGATTCGGTCAACGCCTTCACGCAGCTGACCCAGCAGTACCGCAGCGGTGATGCGCTGGTGGTCGACTTCAACGCGGGCTATAATATCGGCGCCTGGAAGCTCGGCGTCGTCGGTGGCTATACGCATCAGTATCAGGACGACAAGATCAACGGCGTCAAGGCATTCAATTTCGCCGGGGTGCAGGACGGCAACCGGTTGCGCTCGATCAATGCAGGCCCGTCGCTGACCTATAATGCGGGTCCCTTCCAGATCAACGTGAACTACCAGCATACATTCTACGTCGAGAACGGCAGCCGCGGCGATACGGTCTGGGCCAATCTGGCATTCCCGATCTGGGTGCCCGCGCCGCCGCCCGGAGCCGGACCGATCAAGCGCTGACTCGCGCAAGCTGGATTGATCGCTCATCAACGAAGGCGGCCGGCGTCTCGCGCCGGCCGTTCGCCATCGCCAGTGCCGGTCGACGGTGGTCAGGGCAGCTCGGCGACGACCTCGCGGATCAGAGTGCGCAGCCACAGCAGGCCGGCATCGTTGGAGCGGTAGCGATGCCATTGCACGCGCTGCCGCAGCGCCGGCAGCGCGATCGGCAGCTCGATGATGCGGATGGGAAGGCTGCGCTGGGCGGCGATGGCGAGCCGCCGGTGCACGGTGGCAAGGCGGTTCGTCCCGGCAACGAGATGCGGAATGGCGGTGAACGCGTAGACCGAAACGTCCTCGCTGCGGCTCGTGTTGCGCTGCTCCAGATAATAGGTTTCGAGCGATTGCGCCGCGATCGCCGGCCGCATCACGACGTGGGACGACTTGGCGAAATCCTGCCGTGACAGCTTGCCCTTGCCATACTTTCCCTTGCTCCACGCGATGACGCAGAAGTCGTCCTCGAAGATCACCTCGGACGGGTGCAGCTTGGAGCTGAATTCCTCCGGGATGATCAGCAGGTCGACGTCGCCGCGCTCGAGCGCGCGCTCCGGCCGCTGCACCTGCTGCAGGAAGTCGAAGCGGATACCGGGCGCAAGGGCCTCGCTGCGCGCCAGCAGCCGCGGGATCAGCGTCACCAGCGTGTAGTCCGACGCCAGGATCTTGAAGCAGCGGTCGGACTGCGCGGGATCGAACTCGGCAGACGAGGCGATGGCCCAGTCGACCCGCACCAGAAGGTCCCTGATCGAGTCCTTCAGCGTCTCCGCTCGCGGCGTCAGCTCCATCTTGCGGCCGATCTTCACCAGCAGTTCGTCATCGAAATAGGTTCGCAGACGCAGCAAGGCATTGCTCATCGCGGACTGCGTCATGTTCATGCGCGCGGCGGCGCCGCTGACGCTGCGCAGGTGCAGCAGATGGTCGAGCGCGACCAGGAGATTGAGGTCGAACTTGTTGTTGAAGCGCATCGGCGGCCTCGCTCGAGGTATTCAAGAGATCAATGCGATCAATCTTGTTAATCAATTTTTCGAAATGGTCAAACGGGGCTATGCCAGACCTCGGGAAGAACGTCGAGGAAGACGCGTGGCCGGGCCGCGCGTCGCGAGTGCATTCATGTTCAAGTATTTTCCGACCAACTATGTCTGGAATCTCTCGGTCGATCTCGCGATCGAGATGGGCGCGCGGATCGGCGAGATCGAAGAGATGTGCGCGCCGCTGCAGGAGGCGGCCCGGCAGCCCGATGCCAACGGTACCCAGGCCTTCCGCGAGACCTGGGCGCGGATGGCAGACAAGCTCTGTGCGCTCGCGTCCGAGGACGAGGCGAAAGGGCGGCTGCTGTCGGCCGGCGAGAAATATGGCCGCGCAGCGAGCTATTTGATCACCTGCGAGCGTCTGCAGGCGCACGAGGCGCCGGGGCGGCTGGCGCTGTACCGCAGATGTCTCGACGTCTTCGCCAAGGGCATTGCACTGGCGCGGGAGAACTGCGAGCGCGTCGAGATTCCCTATGAAGGCTCCCACATTGCCGGTCTCATGGTCCGCGCGGAAGGGCGCGACGGGCCGGCGCCGCTGCTGGTGCAGGTCAACGGCCTGGATTCGACCAAGGAGATGAAATACCGCGTCGGCTTGCCCGCCTGGCTCGCCCGACGGGGCGTGTCGTCGCTCGTGATCGACCAGCCCGGATCGGGCGAGGCGCTCCGGCTGCAGGGTCTCACCGCGCGCCATGACAGCGAGCATTGGGCGTCCCGGGTCGTCGACTGGCTGGAGACCCGCAGCGACGTCGACCCGAAGCGGATCGGTCTCGAGGGCGTCTCGCTCGGTGGCTACTACTGTCCGCGCGCGGTGGCTTTCGAGCCGCGCTTTGCCTGCGGCGTCGCCTGGGGTGCCAATCACGATTGGCGCGACGTGCAGAAGAGGCGCCTGCAGAAGGAAGGTGATTTCCCGGTCCCGCATTACTGGGCGCATGTGCGCTGGGTGTGGGGTGCGAGAGATCAGGACGACTTCATGCGGATTGCCGAGCAGGTTCACCTCGACGGCATTCTCGATCGCATCAAGGTGCCGTTCCTGGTGACGCATGGCGAAAAGGACTCGCAGATTCCGCTGCATTGGGCCGAGCGGACCTATGAGCAACTGGTGAATTCGCCCAAGCGCGAGCTGAAGGTCTTCACCGCGCGTGAAGGCGGCGCCCAGCATGCGAGCTTCGACAACAGCATCAATGCCGGCCACTACATCGCGGACTGGGTCGCAGAGACATTGAACGGACACATCGCCTGAAGCAGCAGGTGGAGAGGAAAGTTATGAAAATTGTCGGTCTGGAGAGCCTGATATTCGGTGTCGACGACGTGAGAGGCGCGGCGCGCTTCCTGGTCGATTACGGGCTGACGCCCGTCGACGTCTCCGATCGCGGCGGCCGCTTCGAGGCGATCGACGGCACCGCCGTGGTGATCGCACGGCAGGATGATCCGGCTCTGCCGCCGGCGCCCGTGCCGGGCTGCCGTCTGCGCAAGACGGTGATGGGCGTCGCCGACGAGGCGACGCTGGGGGCGATCACCGCCGAGCTGCGGCGCGACCGCGAGGTCCGGCGGCTGCCCGATGGCTCGATCGAGTCGACCGACGATTCCGACTTCGTGATTGGCTTTCAACTGACGGCACGGCGGCCGTTCCTGCTGGCCAGCGAGATCTCGAATGCGCCGGGCGGCGTGGTGTTCCGGCCGATCAACAGCCTCGGCGTGCCGCCGCCGGGCAGCGTGATCCGTCCGCGCTCGCTGTCGCATGTGGTCTATTTCGTGCCCGACGTGGTGAAGGCCGAGGCGTTCTACGTCAACCGGCTCGGCTTCCGCTGCACCGATCGCTTCACCGGCACCGGGCCGTTCCTGCAGCCGGGCGGCTCGCTCGACCATCACACCCATTTCCTGATCGGCGCGCCGCCGCACATGCACGGCGTGGAGCACTTCACGTTCCATTTCGGTGGTCCTTCGGAAATGATCACCAACGGCTATCGCTTCGTCGAGAAGGGCTATCAGGCGTTCTGGGGCCCCGGCCGTCACATCCTGGGCTCGAACTGGTTCTGGTACTTCAATAGCCCGTTCGGCTGCCACATCGAGATGGATGCCGACATGGACCAGCACGATGCGAGCTGGCAGCCGCGCGAGGCGACGGCATCCGCCGACAATTCGCAGACCTTCCTGATGAAGATGCGCAAGAAATGGTACCCCGGCCCCGGAATCCCCGAGAATGGCGACTACGCGTGAGGCCGAGGCGCGATGGATCCGGCTGTGCCGCGCCGATGAGATCGGCGAGGCGCAGTCGCGCGGCTTCGATCCCGATGATGAGGGGCAGGACAGCCTGTTCGTCGTGCGCCGGCACGGACAGCTGCATGGCTGGCGCAACGCCTGTCCGCATATCGGCGGTGCGCCGATGGCCTGGCGCAGGGATGCGTATCTCAACGCCGACGGCACGCGTATCGTCTGTCACGCGCACGGCGCCGAGTTCATGCCCGACACCGGGCTGTGCGTGCAGGGGCCGTGCCGCGGCGAGCGGTTGAGCCGTCTCGAGCTCGTCGTCATCGACGGCGAGTTGTTCGTAAAGTCATAACATGCCCGCAAGGGCGGACTGCAGAGGGGGAAGCACCATGGCAGTGGTGAGCAGGGTGCTGACGATCGGAGGCGGCTTTTCCGGTATGGCCGCGTCGATCCAGATGCGCAAGGCGGGCATCAACATCGATCTCGTCGAGGTCGATCCGAACTGGCGGCCGGAGGGCGCCGGCATCACGGTCAGCGGACCGACCTTGCGCGCGCTCGAGACGATCGGCGTGTTCGCGGAATTCGCGCGGCGCGGCTACACGGCTGACGGTGTCGACCTGTTCGCGCCATCGGGGCATCGGATCGGCGAGATCCCGACACCGAAGGCCGTAGGATCGGATGTGCCCGGCGGCGGCGGAATCATGCGGCCCGAACTCGGGCGCATCCTCGCCGATGCGACGCGCGCCGCTGGCGTTCACGTGCGTGTCGGCTGCACCTACACGCGGATCACGCAGCACGACGGCGATGTCGAGGTCGCCTTCACCGATGGCACGACGGGCCGTTATGATCTCGTGGTGGCTGCCGATGGCGTGCATTCGAAGACGCGGGCGCTGCTGTTTCCCGAGGTCAAGCCGCCGCAATACATCGGCCAGGTGGTCTGGCGCGCCGTGCTGCCGCGGCCGGCCGACATCGTGCGTCCGCGGATGTGGCTGGGTGGTGCGGTCAAGGCGGGCGTCAACCCGGTGTCGCCGAGCCACATGTATATGTTCGTGACGGAGGCGCGGCCGGAAAAGCTCCAGGCCGAGCGCGCGTCCTGGCCGCAACTGGTCGCGGACCTGCTGGCGCCGTTCAGCGATCCCGTGCTGGTGGCACTGCGGGCGCATCTGTTCGCTCCCGACGCCGCCATCGACTATCGGCCGCTCGCCAACCTGCTGGTGCCGGCGCCGTGGAATCGCGGCCGCGTCATCCTGATCGGCGACACCGTGGCCGCGACCACGCCTCACCTCGCCTCCGGCGCGGGCATCGGCATCGAGAGCGGCATCGTGCTGGCCGAGGAGCTGGCTCGCGCGACGACCCTGCAGGAGGCGTTCGACCGCTTCCATGCGCGCCGCTGGGAGCGCTGCCGCATGGTGATCGAGAACTCGGCGCAGCTCTGCCGCATCGAAATGGAGAACGGCGACAAGGCGGAGCACGCCAGGATCATGCGCGAGTCGATCGTCGGGCTGACGCAGCCGATCTGAGCCAACAACATCAACGAACAACATCATCAACGGGGAGGAAGCAATGACGGTGACGACGGAGACGTGGCGCGGGCGCATCGCGCTGATGGTCGCGCATTGCGCCGGGATGGTCGATCTCGTCGCGCTGCCGGTCTGGGTGGGCGCGCTGATCGAGCGCTACAGGTTCAGCCCGCAGCAGGCGGGACTGCTGGCCACGCTGTTCCTGCTGGGCGCCGTGCTCAGCAGCCTGTTCTTCGCGCCTCGCTTCAACCGGATGAACGCCCGCCTGGCGGCGGCTGCGGGATACGCCGTGGCCGCGCTGGTGTTCCTGGCCGCGAGCCGAACGTCGGAGTTTGCGCTGCTCGCGATGCTGCACGCGCTGGGCGGCGCAACAGCGGCCTGCGGGCTGAGCTTCACTCACGGCACCATCGCACGCAGCGCCAACCCGCACCGCCTGTTCGCCATCGTCGGAATGGCGCTCGGTGTGTTTGCCATTCTGTTTCTCGGCATGACGCCCAATCTCGTGGCGAGCTTCGGCGGCCAGGCCTTGTTCGTCGTGTTTGCCGGCGTGATGGCGGTCGCGGCGCTGGCGGCGGCGCTATCATTTCCGAAGGGCGTGGTGCGCAGTGACGAGGATCTGATCGCGGAGGTCAGCCATCTGCCGCGCGCCGTCTGGTTCGGCATTGCCGGCATCAGCTGCATGGCGCTGACCCAGGCGATGCTGTTCAGCTTCATCGAGCGCATCGGCGCTGACCGCGGCTTCGAAGCTGACGCGGTGACGGGCGTGCTGATCGCGCTCGGCTTCGTCAACCTGCTGCCGGCGCCGCTCGCCGCCATAATGGAGCGGCGGCTACCGGCGAGACACGTGCTGCTGGCGGGCCCGGTCTGCCAGGCGCTGATCGCCGTGACGATCACCTTCGGCTCCGGCTTCGTCGCCTATGCGGTCCCGACCGCGATCTTTGCCGCGGTAATGATCTTCACCCACACCTTTGCGTTCGGGCTGCTGTCGCGTCTCGACCCGACCGCGCGGGCGTTGGCCGGCACGCCGGCGATGCTGATGATCGGCGCTGCGATCGGCCCCATTCTCGGCGGCACCTTGGTGCAGCTGTTCGGCTATCCTGCGCTCGGGCTCGGCGCCGTCATCATCTCATCCGTCGCCGTCGTGATGTTCTCGCGCGTGTTCGCTGCGCGCGGCGCAGCGTCCGCCGCCTCTCTCGAAATCGCCTGACCAGGAGGCCTCCAGCATGACCCTTCCGCAGATCCGCCGCGTCGTCACCGGCCATGACGCGCAGGGCGCCGCCGTGATCTCGTCCGACGGCGCCTTGCCAACCGTCACCGAGCTGGCGGCGATCCCCGGCACCTTCTTCCACGAGGTCTGGAGCACGCAGGCAACGCCGGCGCTGATCGACAACGGTCCCGATCCGACGATCGGGCCGCTGCGGCTGCCGCCGCCAACGCATGGCAGCCGCATCCGCTTCGTCGACATTCCGCCGGATACCGAGGACTTTCTCCGCAACGGCGCGGCGCGCATGAATGCCGCGTTCAGCCAGATCGGCGACCCCCACGCCTCGACCGTGACGACGGAATCGCCACATCCGCTGATGCACCGCACCGAGACGATCGACTATGGCATCGTCATCTCCGGTGAGATCACGCTGGTGCTCGACAAGGGCACCGCTGACCTCAAGGTCGGCGACGTGGTGATCCAGCGCGGCACCAACCACGCCTGGGCCAACCGCAGCGACAAGCCGTGCCGGATGCTGTTCATCCTGGTCGACGGCAAGTTCGGTCCCGAAGCCAACCCGACCAAGGCCAGCTGATGAGACTCGCGACCTATCGGAACGGCAGCCCCGACGGCGGCCTGGTCATCGTCTCCGGGGATCAGGCGCGCGCGTGCAATGCCAGCGCCATCGCACCGGATCTGCTGACGGCGCTGCGGAATTGGCAGCAGGTCGAGCCGGCGTTGCGCCAGCTCGCTGAAAGTCTCGAGGATGGATCGGCTGCCGATGTAACGGCGTTCGATCCCGCGCGATGCCTCGCACCGCTGCCGCGCGCGCCGCAATGGCTGGATGGCTCGGCCTTCCTGAATCACGGACGGCTGATGGATGTCGCCTTCAACAAGCCGCCGATCCCCGACTTCGACACCGTCCCGGTGATGTACCAGGGCGCCAGCGACGACTTCCTCGGGCCGCAGGACGATGTTCCCTTCGTGACAGAAGCTGATGGCATCGACTTCGAGGGCGAGTTCGGCGTCATCGTCGACGACGTGCCGATGGCTGCTTCTGCCGAAGAGGCTGCGCAACGAATCCGGCTGCTGGTGCAGATCAACGACTGGAGCCTGCGCGCGGTCGGCGCGCGCGAGGTTCGCACCGGCTTCGGCTTCCTGCAGGCGAAGCCCTCGACCAGCTTCGCGCCGTTTGCGGTGACGCCGGACGAGGTCGGCGATGCCTGGCGCGATGGCCGGCTCGACATGGCCCTGCATGTCCGGCGCAATGGCGAGCGGATCGGCGCAGCCTCGGGCCGCGAGATGGCGTTCTCGTTCCCGCAGCTGATCGCCCATGCGGCGCGGACGCGGCGGTTGACGGCCGGCACGATCATCGGCTCGGGCACGGTCTCGAACGCCGATCGCGCCGCCGGATCGAGCTGCCTTGCCGAGGTCCGGGCGATCGAGATGATCGAACACGGCGCGGCGCGGACCTCGTTCCTGCGCTTCGGTGAGGGGGTGACCATGCAGGCCTGCTTCGCCGATGGCCGGCCGGGTCCGTTCGGGCGTGTCGCGCAGCGCGTGGTTCGTGCGGCGGGCGCCGATCGGCCGGATTGAACCATGCGTATTCTTGTCACGGGGGCCGCGGGCTTCATCGGCCGTGCGCTGCTGCATCGGTTGCTGATCGACATGGACGGTGCTGAAATCACCGCACTCGATCTCGCCGAGGCGCCAGCGGGATTGTCCGGTGCGCGTCTGTCCTGGATCCGAGGCGGCCTCGACGATCCCGCCGTGCTCGAGCAACTCGGCGCCGCGCCGTTCCACCTCGTGTTCCACCTCGCCAGCATTCCCGGCGGCCGCGCCGAGGCCGCGCCCGCGCTCGGCCGCCGCGTCAATCTCGATGCGTCGCTGGATCTCTTCCAGCTGCTGGCGGAGAGCCGACATCGGCCGCGCGTGGTCTATGCCAGCAGCATCGCCGTCTACGGCGCGCTTGCGGAGGCGCGGGTCGGCGCACGCACGGAGGCGCGGCCGGCGATCACCTATGGCGCGCACAAGCGGATGGTGGAGATCGCGCTCGCCGATCACACGCGACGCGGAGATCTGTCGGGTATCGCACTGCGGCTGCCCGGCATCGTGGCGCGGCCCAGGCCCGTGAGCGGCTTCGGATCGGCGTTCATGAGCGAGCTGCTGCATGCGCTGTCCGCGGGCGAGCGCTATGTCTGTCCGGTGTCGCCGGGCGCGACGGCCTGGTGGTTGTCCGCGAAGGCCGCCGTCGACAATCTCCTCCTCGCCGGGAAGCTCGATGTCTGCGGAACCCTGCAGCTTCCGGCGCTTCGTCTCTCGATCGCCGAGGTGGTGGACGGCCTGGCGCAGCTGCTCGGCGCGGAGCGCGCCGCGCGCGTGACGTTCGATCCCGATCAAGGCATAGAGGACGTCTTCGGCCGCTATCCCGAGTTGGATGCCAACGCCGAGCTGGCCCTCGGCTTCGCCCACGATGGATCGGTGGCGGAGATGATCGCGAATGCGGTGCGCGCGATCGCATGACGGGGAATGAGCCCAACTCGCCGGACCAGCATCTGTCGGGCGAGGCCACGGGCACCGCAGCCATGGCGTCCCGAAAGGAGTGCTGATTCTTTGAGTTTGTTGGTTTTCCCTGCTTCCTTAGGGAGCGCCAGTTTCCAAGCTGAACTATTGATTTCTGGGAGTTTGAGCCGGACTACATGTTCGGCAGGATGGGCGTTGACGCCAAGGTCGGTGGTGCCGCAATCCCAGGCTGGACCGTTACGGCTCTGGTGTTCATTCCATTCGCGGCTGGTTATTTCCTGTCGTACCTGTTCCCGACGATCAATGGCGTGGTCTCCCAGCGCCTCGCCTCCGAGCTTGGACCGATGCTGATGATCGCTCTTGGCGCTCGCCGAGGCGAAGCAAGCCACGCGTCTGGAGGTCGTATCAATAGAGCCGAGCCGGACAAATGCAGTGCTGCGGTTGGAGGCTCCGGCACGTCGCGATGAACTGATGTGCCGGCCGAACCGGCTCCATCGGGGAGCGGGCGGAGGCTCATTTCGCACCCGACAGGAAGCTCTTGATGAAATCGACGGCTCCCGCCGATTTTGCCGGATCGGACGGCGGCGCTTCGGTGGCCGACGGTTGCGCCGCCTGACGCGCGGTGTGCGCGTGCAGATGCCGCGTCCGCCGGTGGGCGTGAGTGGCGCTCTGCCCGTGCCTCTGCGAAGCACTGCTCACGGTGATCGTGATCTTCTTCGATACCAGCGGTGGATCGAAGTTGAAGTGCATGCCGTCGCCCAGGACGAGCTGCAGGTTATGCTTGCCGGGGGGCAGCTCGATCAGGGCCTCGGTCTCGCCCGCGCCGTAGTGCAGGTGCTTTCTGTCCTGCGGAATCGGCTCGCCCGGGCTGATCGGCTCATCGGCGTCGATCAGGAGGTGATGATGGCCGGTGTTGGCAAAGGCGTCACCGGCATGGGTCACGCCCATGTTGCGAAGTCCGAACCGGCACCAGAACGCGGTCTTCACGGTGTCGCCGTCGGTTGGCGTGATGAAATACAGGTAGGCGTCCTTCGGCGCCGTTTTCGCCTGCGCCCATGCGAGAGTCGGCAACAGCACCAGCGTGCAGGCCAACACGGTGGACCCGAGCGTCGCGACTGCGGCGAGACGACGTCGTCGCCAGGGCGTCCGATCCAGTAGCGGCGCGCGACGCGTAGATTTCTCACTCCACATATCCCCAACTCATAAACAACGACGATCATCGATCGCAAATATCGAACGGTGTAGCCGGTCCATGAATGGGGCGTAGCGCGGCAAATTTGAGGTTTCGATCGGTCTCGTCCTACGATTCCCGATAAGAATTTGAATAAAGAGGCTCGGCAGACCAGGCGTCCTGCGGATCTGCGACGCTGGTGTTCGCTGTGGCGCGAGACATTTGCGGGCGCAGGCCCGGCATCGGCGTCGACGGCACGCTGGCCTGGCTCAGCATACCGCGGCCGCATCAGAGCGAAAGAGCGAGGCGAAAGCCATGGGTCGGATACCTGACGCGCCCATCATAGCGGTCGCGGCTCCCACTGCGGGCATAGCTCGCATCCTTCTTCCATGAACCCGAGCGAATGACATGGACGAAGCTCTGCTCGTCGATCCATGCCGAGCCATCGGACGGCGCGCCCTGATAGCTCTTGTGCCAGCTGTCGGCCACCCATTGGTCGACGCTCCCGCCCATGTCGAACAGGCCAAACGGATTGGCCGCAAAGCTTCCGACCTTCATGAGCTGCGCGGGCGCGCCGGGCTCGTTGCATCCGTTGCAATTGGCCATGCCGGAGCGCATCCGGTCGCCCCACCAGAACGCCGTCGTTGCGCCGCCGCGCGCTGCATATTCCCATTCGGCCTCGGTCGGGAGCCGGAACGGCTTGCCGACGGCCCGCGAGAGCCAAGCCAGATAGCCCCTGACGTCGTCGTAGCCGACATTCGTCACGGGGTTGTCGTCCGGGCCGCTCATCACGTCGGCGCATGCCCCGTCAGCCACGCACGCCTTCCACTCGCCAATCGTGACGGGGTATTTGCCGAGCGCGAACGGCTTGATCGTGACGCGGTGGACCGGAAGCTCGGAGCTCTCGACGCCGCCCATCGCGAATGCCCCTCCTGGAATCGTCACCATGTCAGGCAGGCGAATCGCGGCTGCCTCCGCCGGCCCTGGGGTCGCGGTCGACTCTGCTGCCGGCGCAGTCTCGGGAGCGGTCGCAGCGCTTGCCGACGCGAGCAGGGCGGGCGCCTCGAGCGGCGCGGTTTCCGTGGAACGCGAGAGCGTTGCAGTGTCCGAGGGCGCGTTCGGCAGCGGCGCCGGGGCGGGGGCGGTCGCGGCTGACATGGCCTCTGCCGTGACGACGCGCACCGAACTCTCGACGCTTGCGCGGCTCGACGCGGCCACGGAGGCCTCGGCGGCTTGCGGCTGTGTTGGCGGGGGAGCGGCCGGCTCCCGCGCCAGCATGAACCAGCTGGCGGCGGCAGCGAGCAACAATGCGCCGAGGCTGGCCGCCGCAGCGCGGGTCCAGACCTGCGGCCTGCGCTCCGCCCTTGCTGCGGCCGCGCGCAGCCTCGTGGCCAGCTTGTCGTAGCCGTGCGCCTGCCAGATCTCCGCGCGGCTGCGCGCCTCGTTCGGGGCGTATTGAGCGATCGAGACGCCGGGAATGCTGCAGACGACCCGTCCCGCCTGTCCGCCACCGGGAGCGGTGGCCTCGACCTCGGCCGCATCGCATCGTGCGGCGAGCGATTGCTTCAAGGGGCCGCACATCATCAACAGCAGTCCGCCGTCACCCTTGCTTCGGCGCTCCCGGATGTCGGGGCACGCGACCTGCTCGTCGAGGCGGTGGAAGCCGGGTGGGCGCAGCGCGTTCATCGCCACCCGCACGATCCGGCCGCACTGCTCGCAAGGCACCGGATAGGTCACGGCGGTCAGCGGTCGCTCGTCCCGATCGGTGGCCGGCGCATGCGCTGGCGCGACGACGTCGATGCCGATCATCGGACACCTTTCGTGCGCCGGCCTTGCCGCCGGGTCATTGGCCCCAGGCGGCAAACGCATCCTTGAACGCGCGCTCACCGTCCGCTCCCTTCTCGATCGCCAGCACCGCCCGGCTGCCGCCATTGTAGACGATCGGGATGTCGATCCAGTCCTTGCCCTTGAGCAGCAACACGTTCCGCTTCATGTCGACATCCCCCGCCGACAGCGCGATCATGAAGAACTCCGGCGTCACCTTGGCGGTCATGGTGGTCAACGGGGTCCCGCGACCCGCTTCCTTGGGCTTCATGCTGACGCCCTTCAAGGTCTCCACCCCGGCGTGAGACGGGTCGTCCGGCCAGTTGAACTTGATCTCCATGATGTGGCTCGCCGGCATTTCGGCTTCCTTGTTTGGACGCAGCGACAACGTCGCCGTCATCCTCTTGTCGATCTCGACATCGCCTTTGATCGAGGCTGGCACCGCTCCTGCCGCAGGCTCGACATGCCAGGTGACTTTCCCGAGATAGCGCTTGCCGTGCGGATCCTGCGGATCCTCCTGGTACAGCACGGCATGTGACACCATCGTCTCAGTCGCGCTCCCCGTGGTGATCGCATCGCCGCCAGCACCGCCCCTGGCGTCAGGCGTTATCCGATCCGCGATGACCTTGCGCGGCTCGGCGGCGGCCGGCGAGGCGGCATTCCAGGACACCGGGAGTCGGTTCAAAACGGTTTGCAAGGACGTCGTGATCCGGCTCGCCGCCGGCTGCCAGTAGATCGATGCGCCAACCACCGCGACCGCCAAGCCGGCGGCAGCGGCCATCATGTGCCGGCGGAGCGAGCGGTGTGGACGCCTCGCTCCATGATCAGGCCGCGGACGCCGACCCGGCGACAGCGCGCGATGATCGATATGCACGGCGTCGCGCTCCGACTCGGCTTGGCCGCGCGTCGTCGTCTCGGACAGTTCCGCCGGGCGGGCGAGCACGGCCACCCGCGCGATGGTGGCATCGTCGGCCGGCGACCTCGCAGCCTCCGCGAGCCGATCGGCCGCGGACGGCTGATTCTCCTCGATCTCGACCGGCGCTGCGGGCGCGACGGACGCGGGCGGCGCAGAGGCGGGCGTATCAGACGACGAGGCGGCACGCGTTTCATCGGTCGCGACCTCATGCTCGCGGCGCCGCGTTGGACGCGCCCCGATGCCGGCGCCGGCGCGGTTGCCCAGCCAATCCGGCACCGGGCTCTCGATCGAGATGGCCGGCTCAGCGCGTTGCTCCGAGAGCCGCGCCAGCGACAGGCTTTCGGCCACCGTGGCGATCTCGTCTTCCAGCGAATAGGCGCGGCGCGTTACGGATCGCGCGGATGCCGGGTGATCCTCCGCCGCGCCAGTGAGCCGCGCGGCAGCCGGATGCGGGCTGGTCGCCGGCTGTGCCGATGGCTGCTGTGAGCCGACGGCTGCAAGCGCGACCGGATCGACCCGGCGAGCGTGCTCCCGAAGTCTGATCATCCGGTCGGGAAACAGCATCTTGACGAAATCGCAGAGCGCTGCGCCCGGCAGCAGGAACCGGCGCATGGCAGCCGGACCGCTGCGCAGGATGCTGCGTGCGATGGTTTCGATGTCGTGCTCACCTTGCGCGACGCGCTCGCCGGTCTGCCGATCGTCCTCGATGACGACGACCTTGCGGGCTCGGAGCATCGCAGTGAGTTCGCGGAGATCGGATTGCGAGGCATCGTCGATGACGACGAGATCAAATGCGCCGAGCCGGGCCGGTAGCTGCTCGGCCACGCGCCATGCTGGCACGAGCTGGCATGGGATGCCTTCGCAGCAGCTCTCGAGTGCCTCGCGTGCAGCCTGACGCAACCGGCATGCGGTGGGGCCGGAACAGGTCGCTGCCATCTTTCTCAGCGTGGTCATGAACACGGTGAGCGCCTGCCTCATGGCGCTGCCGGTGTTCTGTGCCAGGCCGAGATGCATCCGTGCCACGACGACCTGGCCGAACAGCTCGCGCAACTGCATCTCCAGCGCCGCGCGCTGGTCGGACAGGTCCTGCAAACGCTGATGCTGACCGATGCCTTCGGTCTGCCGCATCAGCACCGCCCAATTCCAGGCCATCATCCAATCTGCAACGAGCACCGGATCCCCGGTCTGCGGATGTGCCGGCTCGGTCCTGATCCGCCGGGCGAAGGCGTCCGCTCCGGCCTCGGTGATCGCTCGGCAGACCTCGTCGAGCAGCTCGAGATCCTGGCGCCGGTCGTGCAGCGACTGCAGCCGGGTGCGAAGGGTGCTCCAGCGCGCCTCGATGTCGCGCGGGTCGACACCATCGCAGCCGATCTGCGAGAGCACGTCGGCATGAGCCTGCGTTGCGAGCTTGCCGCTGCCGCCAAACAGCCCGTTCAGCCGGGTGAGCTCCAGCCGCTGCTTGCCGATGCGGAGAGCCATGCTCCTCACCGCAGCTGCCAGCGCAGAAAGTCGTCGGCCGTCACCGAGCAATCCGGCGATCGCGTCGTCCGGCATCGACAGCTTCGGTGCGGCGGTGAGAACATTGCGCTTCGCCAGCGCCGCCAGCACGATCGCGGCCTCGACGCTTTTGACGACGCGCTCGTGACCGTGGAACGTGTGAGAGGAGTCCGGCTCGGGCGCAGGCGCACCGATTTCGGCCGCCAGCGATCGCCATCTGGCGTCGAGCGAATGCAGGTGACGACGCCAGGTCAGATAGTCGCGAACATGGCCCCAGTCGGCCGCGCCTTTCGGCGCGAAGCCAGCCACCCTGATCGCCTCCACGGTCTGCTTCAACGCACGGCCGGACAGGGAGAATGTCGCGAACGGCCTTGCTCCGGCCGACAGCCGTTCGACAATCGTGAGCAGTTCCTGGCTGGCGAAGGCGTCCGCCGGCGTTTCCACCGGCCGAACCAGGAAGCCGGCACGTTGCGACAGCAGGGACGACGCATCGCGGGCAAAATCGACGAGGATGCCACCGTCAACCGACATTGCATCGGCCTTGCGGCCGACCGGCGACAGCGCTGCGAGCCAGGGCTCGTCGGCAATGATCCGGTGGGCCGCCGCGAGCGCGTCGAGGTCGCCGGCGAGCAAGTCCGCTCCGTCCGGCCCGAGCTCCGCGATGATCTGGCAGGCAAGCCGGCTGTCATGGCTTTCGCCGTCGATCCGCGCCGGCTGCAGGTCCTCATGCAAACGTCTCACGGTCACGGCGTCCGGCAGGGCCGCGATTTCCGGGAGCGCGTCGTCGACATATGCGAGATCGGTACCCAGCCGAACACGCGCCTCACGGGCCTGCTCGACTGCCGCAACCAGAAGGTCGCTCTCACTCACGAATCGTGACGGCTGATCGGTGAACCAGGCATAGGCGTCGCGGTCGGCGATCAGCGTGGTCAACGCGTCGAACGGCAGGTCGGGGACACCGGATGACCGCAGCATGCTGCGGCTGGCGATGTCTGCGAACGCGTCATCGAGACGCGATATCTCGACGCTGGTCGCGATGATGTCGCGCTCCAGCCGATTGACCTGTTCCGCCTGCGCGCGCGGGTTCGTGGTCTTGAGGATCGACAGCAGCCGGCTGACGACTGTCTCCGCATGCTTCAAGACGTCCTTGTCGGAGCCGGTTAGATCGACGGTCAGATCACGGACAGCGCGCGGCAGCTTCTCGGACAACAGTCCGAGTGCAGCCTCGTTGCGCGAGACGACGAGAACGCGCAGGCCCATTGCGAGGTGATGGCAAACCAGGTTGACGAGGGTGGACGTGCGCTCGGACCCGCGCGCGCC
Source organism: Bradyrhizobium sp. SZCCHNRI3052 (assembly GCF_032484895.1). Lineage (NCBI taxonomy): Bacteria > Pseudomonadati > Pseudomonadota > Alphaproteobacteria > Hyphomicrobiales > Nitrobacteraceae > Bradyrhizobium > Bradyrhizobium sp. SZCCHNRI3052. Next base: position 22,391 of record NZ_JAUETW010000003.1, read on the forward strand.
TTGCACGACAAGTCCGTCCGATCGCCGGAGCTGTCGCACGACCTCCATCTGGTCGGAGTTCGTCGGCAGCGGAAAGAACAGGTCGCCGTGATCCGCCGCGATCTGCGCATCCGGCCCGACGTCGATCGGTTCACCGATCACGCCGGATAGACGACGGCGCGCGCCGTCATGGGCTTCGTGGTCCGGCGCGCCAAGCAGAAGGCGAGACAGTGCGGCCAGGCAGCAAGCGTCGCCGGGCGCGTATTCGATCGCTCGCTTCAGCCGCTCGATGTCGCGCAACAGCAGTGCGTCCGAGCGCGGCCGCGCAAAGATCACCCAGCGATCGGAGACGACCAGTTGCTCGTCCTCCTCGGGAAGCAGCAACGCGGAGTCGGGCATGGTGGGACAGTAGATCCCATGCGGGTCGAGCTGTGAGCCGATGGCGCTGAGAACCGGCTCGAAGCTGGCGGGCTGGAATGGCGAAAGCTCGTTGCCGCGCTCGATCGTCTCGAGCAACTGCTCGGCCGTTTGCCCCGCCAATCCGGCCGCTGATGTCAGCGGTTCGAACGCCTTGAGATTGACCGTCGCGCCGACCATGCGGGGCCGGATTCTGATTTCGGTGTCGGAGCCATCGAGGACCTCGATCTCGACCAGGCGTTCGAGCAGCGGAAGATCCAACTCGCGGCCTTGTTGCCGCCAGCGTGACACGCCAATGCCCCACACGATTTCGCAGCTGCCATCGTTGCCTCCGGCTCCCGCCACGCGAGCCATCTCGCGCAATCGCTGATGAACCGCGATGGTCTTGCGGCGTAGCCGCTCGGCCGCGGCCCAATTTGTCCACGAGCCGGCGAGATAGCGGTCCAGACGCTCGACGATGTCCGGGCGTTGCTCAAGATGCAATCGCACGTTCCAGAGCCCGGCGGCCACCCCCGGGCCGTTCGCCGGCGAGCAGTGCTCGCCGCGTGCGTCACCGGCCGCGATCAACCGGTCTTTTTCCGCCGCGTGCACCGTGATCGTCACGCGTTGCCGAACCAGCGGGCGACGGTCCGGATCAGCGGACACGTCAATCCACATCGCCAGGTCGTACTCGACGGCGGGAGGATCGGTGGCGACCAGGCGTTCGATGGAGAGCCACACGGGCCCATCAGCGTCGAACGTGTTGTAGGTAATGCCGGGCAGCTTCTCCAGCTCATGCTGATGGAACACGAAGCATTGTCCGCCCGCAAGCCGATGGTCAGACAGGCGCGCGACCGCACGTGCATTGCGCAGGATCATCTCGGTGAGATACCCAAGAACATTCTGCAACGGTCCGGCCGCCGGCTCCAACCGATGGACAGCGTTCATAGTGCCTCTCCGATGATAGCGGCGACCAAGCGAAGCAATCGGTTCACCCTCAACTCCCGTCCTGACGTCCGTCCCGCTTTGCAGAAAATTCCGTCACGCGCGTCGAAGAAGATGGACGTATCTGACTATTCACGATCCTGATGTGGTCAGGCGACGTCTTCGTCGATGGCATTCGAGGGAATACTGAAGCCAACGTCAGATAGACCACACTAACTGGCGAATAATAGCGTCACGCAATGCGGCGTAATGATGGGAGCGAGTCCGGGCGTGTCGTCGACCCTGAAAACTGCGCCAACTGATTTGTTATCATTTCGAGAACCACCGCTGTCGGTTCGCGTAACCGGTTTAGAATCTCTTTAAAGAAGCCGAGCGCCTTTCCGGTTTGACTGCCTTGATCGGAAGGGACTGGTATTCGCGTGCGTAGATGCGACATCTCCACGAGAGAAGCGTGCGGCGTCTTGCCGCAATCTCAGTCGCGTCCGCTTGCGGCTTTTCGTTGGATTCCATTGCTTCGTCCGAGCTGCGCCATCGCACGAACGCAATTTCTTTCGGAGTAGGGCCGTCGTTGGCGAAGTGTGACGTCGCTTATTACTTCGCGATGCAAAGGCATGAATGCAGCTCTACGCTGCGCCGCTCGACGCTCCGCACGCCGGACATGAACCCAGCAGCAATTATCAATGACTGAAAACACTTAGCCAGATCTCGGCTGGCGTCCAAGCGATTGGTCGGCAAGCCGTGCCTCCGCCGCGCAACGAGCGCCGCCCAAGTGCTGACACGCGAGCATCTCCGACGAGCCCAAGTATCGACATCGCGGGCTTCTAGCGCGAATGGCTCGCAGTCGCGCACGAATTCTGTGCTCACGGCGGCGCGGGCGAAGGGGATGCACGTCCGCGCATCATCATGGGGAGGTTTGACTGATGGTCTTGATTAGCTGCAGCGGAAGGCGCGCAGATTGCTCCGCGTCTTCACACGACGGCGCTTTGAGTATTGGCAAAGGCGGTGGCCCGCTCCGCGGCCGCGACCGACTCCTGCCATCTCTGCTTGCCGCCGTATCGACATTGGCGTTGAGCGCCGCAGCAGCCCAGGCGGCCGACGCCGGCTCGGCGCGGTCCACGGACGGGGCAGCCGTCAAAGCGCTGATGGCGAAGCTCGAGTCCATGGAGCAGCGCATCAACAGTCTTCAAGTCGAGCTCAAGGACGCCAAGGCAAAGAAGACGACCAGCGTCGGACAGTCCGCATCACTCGCATCTCGCCGCCCGGCCGACCCGATGCCTCTGATCGGCGCCAAGGACGCGCGTGCCGGAGGTGCGAAAGCCTCCGACAACGCGCAGACTGCGTCAAGCCAGCCGGTCGGCAACGCCATGGCGCTCGCCGACTCGAAGGACGTCAGGGACAGTGGGGCGAAGGGGGCCGATGCCGGACCATCGCCATCCCCGGCATCACGGCTGGCGGCTGCGTTCGCCGATTCGGATTCCAAGCCGCGATTCCTGCCGGCAGCAGATCTAAAAGCACCTGCGCCGCAGCCCAGCAGAGACCTGTTCGGCGCCGCGCCGTCGCCGGTCCCCGGCATGAAGATCGGCATGTACGGCGAGATCAAGCTCGGCTCGGTGCAAAATCCCGCAGCGAACGGTCAGTGGCAGAACGGCTTCGACATGGCCCGCCTTGTCTTGCTGCCGACCTATCAGGTCAATGACTCCATCACTTTCAACGCGGAGCTGGAATGGGAGCATGGCGGCACCGCATTCGATAACGACGACAAGCTGCATGGTGCGGTCGAGGTCGAGCAGGCCTTCTTCGACGTCAAGTTCAACGACCACTTCACCCTGCGTTCGCCGGGTATCGATCTCATCCCGATCTCCTTCACCAACCTGTATCACGAGCCGACGCTGTTCTACAGCGTGCAGCGGCCGGAGCTTGCCAACGGCCTGATCCCGACGACATGGTACGCGCCATCGGCAGGGTTTCACGGCAAGATCATCGACGGCTTGAACTATCAGTTCCAGGTCAGCCAGAGCGCGGAGGATTTCGGCGACGGATTCGATCATCGCGGCGACAATGGTCATATCAATCCGGGCGGCTATGAAGGCGGCATCAACGGCTCGGAAGCGCTCGCGCTCTCGCGAGCGCCGATCGGCGATTTCCGGCAGCTGAGCAACCAGCTCGCCTATACACTGCGGCTGAGCTACACGCCGTCGTTCCTTCCCGGCTTTGCCGGAAGCTCGGCGATCTATTATTCGCCGAACGTCACGCCGCGGGGCGCCTATGCGACGCTGCCGGACGGCAGCGAGGTGCCCCTCGGCAAGAACGCGATGACGATCTTCAATACCGAGGCCCGCTATCGCGTTCCGAACACCGGGCTGGAGCTGCGGGCTGAATATGCCCACGTAAACTTCTCCAATCCGGAGAACCTCCGCGCCAACAATGATCTCGTCGACGACAACAACGTCGGCAAGAACATGTGGGGCTACTCCGGCGAGATCGCCTACCACTTCAGGGCGCCCAACGACTACGACATCGTGCCGTTCTATCGCTATACCCGACAGAACTTCCAGACGTCGGGCATGCTCGGCTCCGATCTCACCAACGGCCTGAACAACATCACGGGCAGCGGTGACATGACGTTCCACGACGTCGGCCTTGCCGTGTTTCCGAATCCCAGCCTGGTTTACAAGCTGAACTACACCAAGGTGATCGATCACAGCGCGGCGGGGGCGATGTCCGACCGGGTTCTCGCGGGCGTCGGCTGGCTCTGGTAGCCGACCGACGCGAGCAGGGGCCGCGGCCTGACGGCAGCGGCGTCTCCTCGCAAGACACAGGTTGGAGCACCCGGGCGGAGCGCGACCGCTCTCCGCCCGGGTGTGCCTCGAAACGTAGAACGGACTCGGCAGATCGGGTGGGCGGGCGAGTGGTTGAGATTGCTGATTTGAGCGCAGCTTGGCTGCGATGCCGCACGCTCGCAACGTTGCTCACGATGTCGATCGCGTTGGCGGGCTGCAACCCGGCGACGCTCGGCAGCGATAGCCGCGGCGATGACGTGCTTGACAAGGTCGGCCGGATCGACCTTTCGCCGCGCTATCCCAGGCAGGCCATGCCGGAGCAGTCGCCGGCGGCGCGGCGCGCCCGTGCCGAGATCTATGGCGGCAACGACGATGCACGAGATGCCAGGGACGCGCGAGCGGAAGCGCCGGCCGCGGGCTCGCTTCCGATCCAGCAGGTGGCCGCGCATTCGCAGCCGGTTGGCAACGGGTTCGAGCTGAACTTCGAGAATACGCCGATCGCGACGGTGGCCAAGGTGGTGCTCGGCGACGTTCTCGGCGTCGGCTACACCATCGATCCAAGGATCCAGGGAACGGTCAGCCTGTCCTCGGTGCGCCCGGTCCCGAAATCGGACGTTGCCTACGTGCTCGAGAACGCGCTCCGGCTCTCGGGGACGGCGCTGGTTCGCGACAACTCCGGATACCGGCTGATTCCACTCGGCGACGCAGTGGGTGCCGGCAACGTCGATGCCGCCGGAGGCTCGGCAGAGCCTGGTTACGGCATCTCCGTGCTGCCACTGCAATATGTCTCCGCCCCGACACTGCTGAAGCTGCTCGACAGCTTTGCGCTCAAGCCCGGCACGGTGCGCGCCGATCCCGGCCGCAACGTGCTGCTGATCCAGGGGACGGGCGCCGAGCGACGCACCGCGATCGATGCCGCGCTGAGCTTCGATGCAGACTGGATGCGCGGACAGTCGGTCGGGATCTTTCCCATCGTCAATGGCAATCCCGAGCCGATCGTCGCCGAGCTCGAGAAGATCATGGACACCGGCGACAGCGGGCTCGGCCAGAACATGGTCAAGTTCCAGACTGTCAGCCGGATGAACGCCGTCATGGTCATCAGCCGCAAGCCGGCGCTGCTGCATACGGCGGAGACCTGGATCAAGCGGCTCGATGCCGGCAACACGCTGCGCAACAGCGTCCATGTCTACCGTGTCAAGTATGGCGAGGCGCGCCAGATGGCGCGGGTGCTGAACGACATGTTCACCGGAAACGCGGGCAGCGCGGCCGAGGGATCGTCGACTGACCTCGCTCCCGGGTCCGGAGCATCGTCGAGCTCGAGCAGCGAACGGCTCTCGGCCGCCGGCGCGACGGCCCAGTCGGGCGGCTTCGCGAGCCAGCAGCAGGGCAACGCCGGCCTGGTCGCCAACCGCGGCTTCGGCGGGGCGCCGCCGCCGACCCAGGCGGGACTCGATGCGGGATCGGAATCGCGCGCATCGGGTTCGGGCGGCAAGCCGCTCATGGAGGGCGTGCGGATCACCCCCGACGTCGTCAACAACACGCTTCTCATCTATGCCGACAGGGAAAACTACCGGCTGATCGAAGCTACCCTGCGTCAGTGCGATCGTCCGCAGCTGCAGGTCGCGATCGACGCGACGATCGCCGAAGTCACGCTCAACGATTCGCTGAACTACGGCGTGCAGGCCTATCTCACCAGCAAGAACCTCGGCCTGAGGCCGGACCAGGGCTCAGTGCTCAACACCACCTCGACATCGGCGCCGGCAACGGTCGCCTCGGCCGCGGGAACGATCACCAACGCCTTTCTCAGCCGCGCTTTTCCCGGGTTCAATTTCCTGGTCGGGTCGGAATCCCAGCCGAGCGCGATCCTCAGCGCGCTGCATACGGTCACCGATGTCAAGGTGCTGTCCAACCCGTCGCTGGTGGTGATCGACAACCAGGCGGCGACATTGCAGGTCGGCGACCAGGTGCCGGTCTCGACCGGCAGCGCCACGGTGCTGACGACCAACAACACGGTCGTCAACACGATCGACTACCGCAACACCGGAATCATCCTGCGCGTCGCTCCGCGGGTCAACGAGAACGGCAACGTCCGGCTGGAGATCGAGCAGGAGATCAGCAACGTCTCGCCGCAGACCGCCAACAGCCTCACGCCGACTGTCGCGCAGCGCAAGGTGAAGAGCTCGGTGGCAGTTGCCAGCGGCCAGACCGTGCTGCTGGCCGGTCTCATCAGCGAGACCCATCAGGGCACCCGCAGTGGCGTGCCGGGGATCGACCAGATCCCGGGCCTCGGCGACCTCTTCAGCAACAACGACCGCAGTCGCGGACGGACCGAGCTGATCATCTTCATTCGCCCCCAGATCATCCGCGACGGCACCGACGCCCACTACGTCGCGGAAGAGCTGCGCTCCAAGCTGCGCGGCACGATCAGGCCGGTCTCGACGAGTGCGCTTCAGACACCGCGGATCAGTCGATGATGCGGCATGCGACGACGGCCTTCGCTGTTCTGGCGCTCGCCTTCGGCATCGCCGCGGCCGACGCGCGGCCGCGCGGAGACGCATGGGCCGCGCTGGCGCGCGGCGACTATGTTACGGCGGCCGCAGCGTTGGCGCCGATGGCGCAGAGTGGACATCCGCCCGCCATGACCGCGCTCGGCTACATGTATGAAAACGGGTTCGGCGTCCCGCAGTCCTACGAGGCGGCGGTCGAGCTCTATATCGGAGCCGCCGAGCGCGGCGACCCGACGGCGCAGCACCTCTTGGGTCTGAGCTACGACAAGGGGCATGGCGTCTGCCAGGACCTCGTGCTGGCCTACAAATGGCTCAATCTTGCAGCGGCCGCAGCGCCCAATCGTCTGCGCGAACCTTATTTTCGAATCCGGGACGCCATCGCGTTCAAGATGTCGCCCGATCAGATCGCCGACGGCCAACGGCTCGCGATCGAATGGCGGCCGACGCAGCCCGGCGGAGTTCGCGCGACCGCATCGATTTCGGGTTTGTAGTTGTTCTAATCAGCTGACCGCAGAAGGGTCATCTTTGGTATCGAGAACGAACTGTTCGAAAGTCCGGACCTCGGCAATGAGGTGATCGACAACGATCCGTCACGGGACGCGCCATGAGCTCGACTCCTCCTCTACGATTGGCCGACGATCTGCGGGATGGCCGGGGGCCGGTTCGGCTCGCCGCTGGACGGGTCGACGCTGCGGCGCAGGACCGCGCGGGGATGGGGTCATCGACGGCGACCAATCCCGCAGGTCCCGAGTCCGCCGACGACATCGCGCGGCAACTCGGATTGACTCGGATCGCGCTGTCCGATTTGCTGGCGTCCAAACCGCTCACAGAACATTTTTCACGGCGCTTCCTGCGGGAGACGATGGTCTTCCCGTTCCAATCCGCCGGGCACGGACCATGTCTTGCGGTGGCGGATCCCCGCGACACCGCAGCGGCACGCGCCGCGGAGCTGGTGTTCGGCACGGCAGTCGAACTGGTGGTCGCCTCCGCCGAGGATGTTGCCACCGCGCTGAACCGGCTCGCCGGCGAGGACGAAGTACCGGCGCGCAACGAAACGGCTGAGCCGCAGCTGCGCGACGACGACATCGAGGGCTTGCGCGACCTCGCCACCGGAGCGCCGGTGGTACGCGCGGTCAACGATCTGTTCGAGCGGGCGGTGGAGCTGCGCGCCAGCGACATCCATGTCGAGGCGATGCGGAGCGGGCTATCGGTCCGGATGCGTGTCGACGGCCTGCTGAAGCCGCTCCCTGAGCCGTCCGGCGTGCTGCCCCAAGCCGTCATCTCGCGCATCAAGATCGTCGCCGGGTTGAACATCGCGGAACGGCGCCTGCCTCAGGATGGCGCTGCGCGGCTTCGCATCGGCCGCATCGAGTTGGACGTGCGCGTCGCCGTGATGCCGACGCAATATGGCGAGTCGGCGGTGATCCGGCTGCTTCCCAAGGATCGGGGTCTGCTCGCGATCGAGAAGCTCGGCTTTTCTCCCCACGACGATCGATCGCTGCGCCGCCTGCTGGCGCTGCCGCACGGCATGATCGTGATCTGCGGGCCGACCGGCAGCGGCAAGACCACAACGCTCGCGACCGCGCTGTCGATCCTCAACGAGCCCACGCGCAAGATCCTCACCATCGAGGACCCGGTCGAGTATGAGATACCGGGCATCAACCAATCGCAGGTCAAGTCGTCGATCGGGCTGACCTTCGCCTCGGCCTTGCGCTCCTTCGTGCGGCAAGATCCCGATGTGATCATGGTCGGAGAGGTCCGTGACGGCGAGACCGCCCACGTCGCGGTCCATGCCGCGCTGACCGGCCATCTCGTGCTGACCACGCTGCATACCGAAAACGCTGCGGCGGCGGTACCGCGGTTGCTCGATCTCGGCGTGGAAGATTTTCTGTTGCGCTCGACGCTCCGCGCGGTGATCGCCCAGCGGCTGGTGCGCCGGCTGTGCGAGCGCTGCAGGTCGAAGCGGATGCTGAGCGCCGACGATCTCTGCGCGGACCCGCGCTACGCCGCGGTGGGCTTCGACGTCGGCGAGACGGTCTACGAGCCGGCGGGTTGCGAGCGCTGCGGCGGCACCGGCTATCGCGGCCGGCTCGGCATCTTCGAGGTTCTGGAGCTGAATCCGGAGATCCGGTCACTGATCCAGGGCACGGCCGATGCGGCCGTGATCGACCGCAGCGCCATTCTGAACGGCATGACCACGATGCTCGACGATGGTGTCGCGAAGTGCCGGGCCGGCGCCACGTCGGTCGCGGAAATCCTGCGCGTCACAACGTTAAGGTGAGCCGGTGAGCAGATTCCGCTATCGTGCACTGACCGAGAACGGCGACGTCGTGCACGGCACGATCTCGGCTGCCACCGCCAAGGAGGTGATCGACCGGATCGAGTATCTGCGGCTGCTGCCGATCGAGACGGTCGAGGAAAGGGCCGCGAGCGTCCTCGCCCGCGACGCGTTGGCGCTGTTCGGCGGTCCGACGCCTGGCGATGTCACGACCTTCACGCGCGATCTGGCGCTGTTGCTGAAGGCCGGAGCCCGCCTCGAGGACTCGCTCGAGCTTCTCGCTGGCGATGCCGATATCGGTCGGCTGCGTCCGATCGTCAGCCGGTTGCGATCCAGCGTCCTGGCTGGAGAAAGTTTCGCCGAAGCGCTGACGCATCATGCCTTGCAGTTTCCCGCGATGTATGTCGCGCTGGTGCGGGTCGGGGAGGTCTCGGGCACTCTTGATCACGTGCTCGATGTGCTCGGCGCCGAGCGGGCGCGCGCGGAAGCCATGCGTCGCAAGCTCAGCGACGCGATGCAGTACCCGCTGTTCGTCCTGATCGCCGCGCTTCTGGTGATGCTGTTCTTCTTCATCGTCGTGCTGCCGCAGTTCTCGGCGGTGCTGCGCGATTTCGGCGCCAGGTCCGACGCCGCCATCAACACGTTTCTCGACATCTCCGATTTCGTGCGCGGCAATGGCGCGGCGATCGCGCTGTCGGCGAGCGCGCTGATTGCTGCGGCTCTCCTCCTCCTTGGCCGCGCAAGCGTGCGCGCTGCCGTGATCGCGCGGGTCTGCCGGCTTCCGGGTCTCGCAACCGTGTTCAGGTCGTATCGCACGAGCGTATTCTGCCGCAATCTCGCGATCCTGCTCGGCAGCGGGCTGACCTTGACGGCGACGCTGCGCATCCTGGTCGACATCATGGCGGCCACCGGCAGCACCGCGGCGTGGAACGCCGCGGCCGACCGCGTTCGTCACGGCGGCAAGCTGTCGGAAGCGCTGGCAGCGACGAACATTCTGCCGGCCATGGCCACGCGGATGATCCGGATCGGCGAGGAGACCGGGCAGCTTTCGGTCCTCGCCGGCCGCATCGCCGAGTTCTACGAGGCGAAGCTGCAGCGCGGCCTCGATCGCATCGTGGGCATCGTCGGTCCGGCCGCGATCATTCTCATCAGCACCGTCGTGGGCGGTCTCATCGTCTCGGTGATGACCGCGCTGCTGTCGGTGACGCAACTCGTCGGGTAGAACAAGATGGATCATCGCATGAAACAGGCAGGGATCAGTTGTACCGCGCGGCGGACCAACATTGCGCGCGACGACCCTCAGAGCGGCTTCACGCTCGTCGAGATGCTGGTCGTCATTGCCATCATCGGAATGATCATGGGTCTGATCGGACCGCGTGTGCTGTCCTCCCTGAACGAATCCCGCGTCAAGACCGCCCGGATTCAAATTCAGAGTTTTTCGAGCGCGCTCGATCTGTTCTATCTCGACACCGGGCGCTATCCGACCTCGTCGGAAGGTCTGACCGCGCTGGTCCGGCCTGCCTCGACCATCGCAGGCTGGGCGGGTCCGTATCTCAAGGGAGGAAATGTCCCGAGCGATCCCTGGAATCACGCCTACGTCTACCGGTCGCCCGGACAGCATTTGCCCTATGAAATCGTGTCGTACGGATCGGACGGGCAGGAGGGCGGCGTGGATCTCGCCGCCGACATCTCTTCGTCGATCACGATGGGTGCCAAATAACGATGGTCGGCCGTGACGGCTGCGAGGCCGGCTTCACTCTGATCGAGATGGTCTGTGTGCTCGCGATCGTCGCGCTGCTGGCGTCCGTCGCGGTCCCCGCCGTCTCGCGGCAGACCTCGCGGCCGCAACTCGAGGCCTATGCGATCGAGGCTGCTGCGCTGTTGAAGGCCGATCGCAACGCCGCGATCAGGCGAGGCTTGGAGGTCGTGACTCGCATCGACGCGCAGGCGCGCTCGTTCAGCTCGGGCGCGAACGGGCAGGTCGTTCGCTTGCCGACGGACGTGCGGGTCGAGACGGTGCTGCCGCGTCGTTGCGACGATCGGCCCGCAATCCAGACCATCAGCTTCTTCGGATCGGGCATGTCGTGCGGCGGCGTCATCACGCTCACCCATCTCGATGCGGGCTACCAAATTCGCGTCAACTGGCTGACAGGAGGGATCGAGATTGTCCCGAGCACTGGTCTGTCGAGCCGATAGGCCGACGGCAGGATTTACCCTGATCGAGACATTGGTCGCGCTCGCGATCATGGCGGTGTCGCTCGTCGCGATCGGCGCGCTCATGGGGTCCTCGGCGCGCGGCAGCAGGAAGCTGGAGCAGCACGTCGCTCTGGTACAGGCGGCCTATAACGCACTGTGGCTGGCCTTTCCGTCCCGCCTGCCGCCGGCATCGCCGACCCAGTCAGGGGAGTCGACGGCTCATCTCTGGCGCGCGCAGGGGGAGCCATTCGCCATCGATGGCGGCGCACCGGACAGCGCGTCGGCGTGGGTCCCAAAGAAGATCGTGCTCCAGGTGCGATCGCCATCGGGCGCGACCATGGAGCTGGAAACCGTCCGGCTGTTTCGAAGGCGGGCCGAGTGATGGCGACGCGGACCAACGATACTCAAGCTGGCTTCACCCTCGTGGAAGTCCTCGTCGCCATGGTCTTGATGGGGCTGCTGATCTCCGGGCTGCTCGCGGTCACGTCGCAATGGCTGCCGAACTGGGATCGCGGCCTGTATCGCATCCAGCGCAGCGAATCCATCAGCATGGCGCTCGATCGCATCGGCGCCGATATCGCGGCCTCCGAATTCATCAAGCCGGATGGGCAGGCCAAGTCCGTTCTGTTCGACGGGTCGGAGACCTCGATCACGCTCGTCCGAACGGCGCTCGGACCGCATCGGGGCAGCGGACTGGACGTGGTCCGCATCACCGAAGGCGGCGGCGATGGCGCGGCGTTGACCCGCACCCGCGCGGCATTCGCGCCCGGCAGTCCGTCCGCCCGGGATTTCGGTGATCCGGTGGTGCTGCTGAAGGCGCCGTACCGGGTGTCGTTTGCCTATGCGGGGACAGACCGGATCTGGAGTCCATCGTGGCAGAATGCAGAAAGGCTGCCTGCGGCCGTGCGGGTGACGGTGCACGACGGAAGCCGCGCAAGCGCACCGTCGCTGTCACGGATCGCCGTCATTCGTGTTTCGGCGCCGCCCGACAGCGTCTGCCGGCCCGCGGACCCCACCTGCGACAGACACGCTCTCTCGGCCGATGCAACGGTCGGGCGCGCCTCCACAGCATCGAAGCAATGATGATGTGGCGACAGAAGCACCCGCGAGATCCGGATCCCGATGATCGGGAAGGCGGCTTCGTACTCATTGCGGTGCTGTGGCTCCTGGTCTCGCTGGCTGGACTGGCAGGAGCCTTGTCCGTCTATCTCGTCAGCACCTCTCAACGCCTGTCGCTCGATGATGCTCGCCTGCGATCGGCGGCGCTGGCCTCGGCAGGCCTCGAGCTTGCGGCCTACAGATTGTCCGCGTCGCCGAAGCCGCAGCGCCCCGCCGCCGGCGCCTTTTCATTCCGGCTCGATCATGCGCAGGTTTCGGTCACGTTCCGGTCGGAAGCCGCCCGAATCGATCTCAACCAGGCATCCAGGCAGATGCTGGCCAACCTGTTCGAGGTTCTCGGCGCGCGCGCGGACAAGGCCGGCGAGTATGCCGAGCGGATCGTCGGCTGGCGAACGCCGCCGGCTGACAACGTTGCGGACGCGGAGCGCGATCTCTACCGCACGGCCGGCGCGGACTACATGCCTCGTTCCGCGCCGTTCGCAAACGTCGAGGAGCTTCGGCTGGTGCTCAACCTGCCGCCGCCGCTGGTCGACAGAGCCATGTCCTTCGTCACCGTCTTCAGCGGCCGGCGCGAGATCGACGCGCTGGAGGCCGCCCCCGAGGTGGTGGCCGCGCTTCCCGGGATGACCCCGGATCAACTCAAGAGCTTCCTCGATCAGCGGGCCGGCCTGCGTCGCGACGTCAGGTCGCTCAACGCGGCGCTGGGGCCGGCGCGCGCCGGAGCGACCTTGGAGGTCGCCGATGCCGTCCGCGTGTGGGTCACGATCGGCTTTGACGGCGGTCGCAGGGCCGCAACGGAAGCGGTCATCCTGCTGGGCGATGGTGAGGATCCTTACCGCGTCCTGGCGTGGCGCGATGATGTCAACACTCCGGGGATGCTTCGGCCAACAGGAAAGGCGCCGAGATGACGATGTCGACGCGCGTGCGCCGCGAACTGGCGGGCTGGATCGGCTCCGTTGCCGAGGCCGTGGTGGCCGCGATGGGCCGGCTCACCATCAAGCCGTCTGTCCGGCTGATCGAGATCGAACGGAACGTCTTCATCATGCGGATGCTCGCGCGACCCGGGCGATCCGTCCCGCCCGATTGTCGCATTCTCCTGCCGGACGGCGACGCGAGCCTGCCCGCGCCTCCGGAGAGCTGGAAGGCGGCCCTTCACGGCAGCCGGATCGAAGTCGTGCTGAGGCCGGACCGTTTTCTCTGGCGGCCGCTGGATCTGCCCAAGCGCGCCGTCGAGTTTCTCGATGCCATGGTCCGCTCGCAGCTCGATCGGCTGACGCCGTGGTCGGCGCATGAGGCCGTGTTCGGCAGGACTGCGCCGGTCGAGATATCGAGTGAGCGCATCCGGACCACGGTGATCGCCGCGCCAAGGCCGAAGCTGGAATCTCTCATTCGCCTCGCCGAGTCCTGGCGGGCTGGATCGATCATCCTGTTTGCTGCGCCTGAGACGGCGCCGATGCCGGTCGACGACCGGCTCACCGCAACCAATGCAACGAGGTTGACCGAGCAGCGCCTGGGGGGATCGCTCGACGTCGGCCGTGTCAGTCGGGTCCTGGCCGCTCTGTTGATCGTCGCCGCAATCTCAGCGGCGCTGTCTTTCGCGGCGGGGAGCCTGCTGGGCGAGAGGCTGGACGAGCAGCAAGGCCAGCTCACGCGGAGGATCTCCGAGCGGCGCGCAGCGCTGCGCCTCGATCTGCAGGGCACCGACAACGCCGCGCTGCGAGGCCTGATGCGACGCAAGCAGGAAAGCCCCGCGGCGGTCGTGCTGATGGAGGCGCTGTCCCGGATACTGCCCGACAACACGTATGTGACCGAGCTGCGGATCGAGAAAGACAGACTGCAAATCGTCGGAATGACCCAGGATGCGCCGGCACTGGTCAAATTGATCGAGCAGTCGGCGCACTTCACGCGCGCGACCTTCTTCGCGCCGACCACGCGTTCGGCTGATGATCCCGGACAACGGTTCCATATCGAAGCGGGCATCAAGCCCCATTTTGGACTTGGCACATGAGCGTCGCAAAGCTCGTCACGGACAATTCCGCATCGCCCTCGATCGCCGCCGCCGCCTATGCGGGACTGCTGATCGTGCTGATCTCGGTCACGGTGCTGTCGATCAAGAGCATGATCGATCAGCGCAGCGAAGTGACCTCGCTCGCCGATACACTCCACCTGCTGGACGCCCACAGCATGGCGGCCGCGCGTCAGGCCGGCAACGGCGATGCCGGCATGACGGGATCGGCCTTTCTCGAAGGACCGACCGTGACCGTGGCAGGAGCAGCGCTGCTGCAGCGCCTTGGCGACGTGGTGACGCGTCATGGCGGCAGCGTGTCGTCGTCGCAGCTCGATGTGCAGGGCCCCCGCGCCAAGGACGGTCATATCAGCGGGAGTGCGAGCTTCGAGGCCGGTCAGTCCGAACTGCAGCCGATCCTCTACGATCTGGAGGCCGGCATGCCCTGTCTGTTCGTCGACGAGCTGGTCGTCGAGGGGAACGCGCCCGCGGCGGCATCCGGCGGAAAATTACGCGTGCTGATGACGGTCTCCGGACAGTGGCAGGGCCCGCAATGAGCAGTCGCGCCAAGCTTTGCATGATCGGCTGTTGCAGCATTCTGGCGGTGGCGTCGGCGTTCGGCATCGCCCATTCGGCCGGTCTGGACGTCTTGGGAGCGGTCTCCGCCGAACAGCCGAGCGGACCGGCGCAAGGCCCGTCCATCGCGCAGCGAACGCCATCGCGCACCGGCAACCCATTATGGGGCATTCCGCTCGAGCAGCTGTCGGCGACGCGCGAGCGCCCGCTATTTTCGCCGTCTCGCCGCCCTCCGCCGACGGAGGCTCCGCTGCCGGCCGTCGTGGAGGCTCCGGTGGTGCAGGAGCCGCCCGCACCGGAACGGCCGCAACTCGCGCTCGTCGGCACCGTCGTGAACGGGGACCGCGGCCTTGCGGTGTTCGTCGATACGAGCAGCAAGACGCCGTTGCGGATCAGAACCGGCGCGGACTATCAGGGTTGGACGCTGCGTCTTGTCGAGGCGAGATCGGTCACGCTGCAACGGGGCGAGGACGTCACCGTTCTCACGCTGCTGCCGGCGCAGGCGCCGGCCCAGCCGACGAATTCAGCTAACGAAAGCTTTGCCCAGATGCCGTCAACCCCCACTGCGCCTCCGCTGGCTCAAGCAGGGCCGCCCTTTCTGTCGCCGGAGTCGAGGCTGCTCCGGATGCATCAACGCCAACGCTCGGGACGCCGTCAATTGTAAGGATGGATCCGATCTGGATCGAAGCGTGACGATAGGCGCCGGCAGGCCGCACCGACAAAAGCGATGAGGCTCTCGGTCGATGGCGCTCAGCGCTTGCACAATCCGCTCGTCAGCACCCATCCCTTGTCCGTGAGAGCCGCGGAGACGATGTCGAAATACAGGCGCTTGTCGGGGTCGTCCTCCGATACGAAAGAGACCTGGCACAGGAAACGCCCGCCCTGGTCGCCCTTGTCGCAGGTCGCCTCGACGATCTTGAGGCCCTTGTCGTGGCGGACGCCGGATGACGGCGCCTCCTGCTCATAGGCCTTCTGGATGATCTCGGTGGTCGGTGCTCCACAGGCCATGCCGGTTACGTTGCAGGCCCATGCGAGAACAACAGCAAGCAGCATCGTTCGGTCTCCTCGGAGCGGGGCACTCACAAACATGTCCGGCAGCGTTCGCGTCCGACACGATCTCATGAGCTTCATGGCGAGCTACGAGAGCTGGTTGTCGTTTTTGTGTCGCTGCTGTCCGCCACGCGCACAACGCAGGCGTCTGGACGTGTAGTTAGATCGATTCTTAAACGCCGGTCGGCAATTCTCACAAAGCGAAAGAAAACGTCACAAAGGAGCCACCCGACATGGCGACGAAGGCTGAGGGGACGATGCGGCAGATCGGCTGATGAGTTCGGACTGCTCATTCGAATTCCGCATCCCGGGGACGGCGATCGTTCCTACCGGTGTATCTCGAGCCAGATGGGGATCAGGCATGTTAGTTGGGCGTGTGCGCAAGCCAACTCTGCGATTACTGACGTCGGCGGCCGCGATGTTGGCCGGTTTGACCGTTGCGGGTCCTGCGGCGCAGGCCCACGATCTGGCCGAGCCGACGGTGTTCAGGAGTTGGCATGGCGTGCTCGATCTGCTGATGATCGCGCGCCCCAAGCCGATCTCGACGATCACCTATGAGCCCCCTGGGGGCTCGCCGATGAACCCGACCGGCTGGGTCTACGAGATCTGTCGGCGGCCGGCCTCAGGCGACAAATGTCCTGCCGGCGCCGCGGTGGCGGATTATGGTGGCGTGCGACTGGCGCTGCAGAAGGGGGATACGCTGAAGATCAGGCTGGTGAACCAGCTGCCGCAGCTCGACCCGGCCAAGGTGAATCACAACACCGATCCCGGCCAGGCCAATTTGTTTCGCAATCCGACCAACCTGCATACCCATGGGCTGATCGTCGAGCCGCGCGCGCCGACGCTGACCGACCAGACGTTCGGGGACTACGTCTTCGTTCAGATCTTCAACTCGGCCAACGGCATGCCGGTGCCGCAGACCACCCATCAGCACGGCTCCAACAAGATGGACTCCGCGGATTACCGCATCGAGATTCCGCGCAACCACCCGTCGGGCCAGTTCTGGTTTCACCCGCACATCCACGGCATCTCGCTCAACCAGGTCTCGCAGGGCCTGGCGGGCATCATCTCGGTCGGCGAGGTCTCGGACTATGCGCATGGCGATGCCAGGCATTCGCCGTTTCCGGACGCGAGCGTGCGCCATCTGATCCTGAAGGATCTTCAGGTCGCGCCCGGCGGCCCGGTGCAGTTCGACAGCGGTCCGGTGGACGTCCAGCCCGGCGAGGTGATCAACCAGCAGGATCCGGGCTTCTGCGCCCAGTTTCCGGCAGACAGCTCCGAAGTGCGTGAGGGGGCGTGCCCGGGCGTCGATCTGTCGGCCGATGGCGGCTCCAACTTCTCCGGCGGCAAATGGTTCTTCACGGTCAACGGCCAGACGTTCCCGAAGATCAAGGTCACCGATCCCGATGGCGAGGTCTGGCGGCTCACCAATGCGTCCGGCAGCCTGTCCTACAATCTTCAGCTGACCGATGACGAGACGCAGAAGCCGATGGTCATGCAGCTGATCTCGGTCGACGGCGTGAGCGTGAACCTGCCGCAGGATACGACGATGGACACCATGGTTCGTCTCGGCGGCGCCCGCTTCAGGGTCGTTCCCTGTCCGCCGTCGCCAACGTCGGGCTTTCATTCGAAGCCGGTCTGCGTCACCCAGATGGTCATGATGCCGAGCTCGCGCACCGAGGTGTTCGTCACCTATCGCGATCCCGCGACAGGTGCGATCGCCAGCCTTGGGCGGTCCGCCTCCGCGACCTTCAAGATGGCCGGATTGACGATGGGTAGCGGCGATCAGTGGCCGGCGGTCGATCTCGCCAAGGTGCACTTCCACCAGCGCGGTTGGCGCAATCACATCGCCTACGCCATGGACATCAGGGGAGACGCCTTGGCGACCATGCAGCCGTCGGGCATCCTCGATGCCAAGGTGCCGTACGCGAACGCCGCGCCGCTGCGTGCCGGCTGCCGTCCGCTGCCGGCGGGGCATCGCCGCCGGATCTTCTTCGGCATCGCCGACCTGACCGACGACGGCACCTTCGGTCTCGGCTATGAGGAGGTCGATCAGAACGGCAACCCGGTGCCCGGCACCCAGCTCCCGGTGAGCCAGTTCGACCCGTCGCAGAACATCGTCTGTCTGCCGCTCGCGCCGGGACAGCGCCCCGTCCACGAGACCTGGGAGCTGGTGCAGCTGTCGACGGAAAATCACAACTTCCACATTCACCAGACGCGCTTCCGGACCGTCAACAGCAAGGCGGGAGAGAACACGCCGCTGTCGGTATCGCTGAACAGGAGCATCGGCGGGGGTATGCTGCAGGACAACGTCCCGCTCGGCGTCGCGACTCCGAACGTCCCGGAAGTAATGGAATCCCAGAGCGGGGTCTGCAGCATCGAGCAGTGGCGGAACGGGCAGTGCACGTCGAAGCCCGTGGTGGTTGATATCCCGTTCTCACAGGTCGGCGAGTTCGTCTATCACTGCCATATTCTCGAACATGAGGACGGGGGCATGATGGCGAAGATCAAGGTCGTGCCCTCGCCCTATGGCGGCAATCCGTGGGAGGCAATGAACCAGATGCCGTGGTAGTTGCGGCAGCGGTCTTCTGCCATGTCGTTCACGAGGTCGGCGCCACATCTGCGGCGCCGACCTTCGTTTGTGCGCAGCGATGCTCATGCGCGGCCGCCTTACCGCCGCGAAGGACGATCGCCTGCCAAACGCGACGCGCTTTCCAGGTCCTGTTCGAAGAAGGGATTACGCATTTTGAATCGATCTAAACGGCTGCAAACGTCTTTGCATGACTTTGAAATGTCAGGCTCGCGTGCCGCAAGCTGCGCGAGCGCGGGTCCCCGCGATGTGGCGATCTGCAGCAACATTGTTATTCCCCAGCCGCTCCGGCAAATCGCCAACATCGACGCGGCAATTCGCCGCAATCGAAACACTACTCTCTCGACTGACATTCGGAGCCATTTGCAGCGCGCGTGGTTGCGAACGTCGCAAGGACGGAGGCAGACCCGCGAACGGGTAGGGCTGTTGCCGAGGCAAAGTGTGATCGATCGCTCGGGTTCATCGTCGCACTGAACTGGATGGTTCGGAGCGTCGCTGCTGCGGTTTAGACGGCTTCGCAGGAGAGGTTGACAGCGATCGATACCCTGAGAAGACGAAAATGCGTTCGGCGAGGGAGGGCGTACCATGGAAACAAAGTTGAGGTGGACGAGATGAGCGATTGGTTGAAATGGACGGCGCCCGCCGTGGCCGTCATGTCGATCGCCGCACCGGCCCATGCCATTCAGTACATGAGCGTCGAAGAGGCGCAGAAGGCCGCTTTTCCGGGAGCCAGCTTTTCCGAAGTCCAGCCGGGCAGGGTATGGAAGTCGAGCAATGGCGGCTACTTCTATTACGATCACGTCGTTGGCAAGCACCTCCTGATCGACTACACGGTTGCCGTCGGACCCGACGGGCGGGTGCGTCGCGTCGACATTCTGAACTATCGCGAATCCTATGGCGGCGAGGTGCACGATGCCAGCTGGCTCGGTCAGTTCGTCGGCAAGAGCAGTCAGAACGAGCTTCGCATCAACTCCGACATTCGCAACATCTCGGGCGCTACGCTGTCCTCTACCCATTTGACCGAGGGCGTTAAGAAGGTGCTGTCGTATCATGCCAGCCACTTCCGCTAGCCTTCGACGAGCACGGGCTCTGCTCGGGACATTCGTCGAGATCGACGTCACGGATGCACGCCGCTGCGATGCGGAGAATGCCGTTGAAGCGGCGTTTTCCGCGGTGACCGACGTGCATCGGCTGATGAGTTTCCACGATCCCGACAGCGACGTGTCGCGGCTGAACCGCGCGGCATCGAGCGGCGTCGTGAAGGTGCATTCCTGGACCTACGCCGTGCTGAAGATGGCGCTCGATGTGACCCATCACTCCGACGGCGCCTTCGACGTTGCCGTCGCCGGCGCGGCAAGGCCGTCTGTGGGCTCGACGGCGCAAGCGGATGTCCCGCAGTCGACTGCGATCGAGTTGCTCGCCGACGACCGCGTCCGTTTCCGCGATTCCGCCGTCAAGATCGATCTCGGCGGCATCGCCAAGGGGTTCGCCGTGGACCGCGCGATCGCGGCGTTGCAGAGCCGCGGCGTGCGCTCCGCAATGGTCAATGCAGGTGGGGACCTCGCCGCCTTCGGGCCCGATGCCCGCATCGTCCACATTCGCGACCCACGTTTCCCGGACAGGCTTTTGTGCCAGGTCGAAGTAAGCAATGGGGCGCTCGCGTCGTCGGCGCGCCGCTTCGACCCGTTTCGATCGACGGAAACAATGGATACAGCGGTCGTCACGCCTTCGACCCGGCTGCCCACAGGGGCGGCCCACGGCGCCACCGTGAGCGCGCCAACCTGCATGGTTGCCGACGCGCTGACCAAGGTCGTCATGGTCGCCGGCGAGCAGTCCGCGGCGTCATTGGCGCGCTTCCAGGCGAGCGCCATGTTGATTGCGGCGAACGGCGACATTCATACGACACCGGACTGGCAAGGAGTTCACCAGCATGCGGCTTAAGGGCTTGTTTCGGTTCGCCCTCTACGGAATTCTCGGGCTCTTGTTCGCCAGCGGCGCGCTGTGGATCTATGCCGACCAGATGAAGACCCGCACGGAGCTGGACAGCGAGATGTGGCAGCAGGCCGCCGCATACCTGCTGAGCATGCATGGCGGAACTGCAATGGTGACGCTGATGCTGCTTGGGGCGCTCGGTCCCATGCACGTCCAGCGCGCGTGGCGTGCCGGGAAGAATCGAGCGACCGGTATCGTCAGCCTCGCGATGTATGGTCTGCTCATCGCGACGGCGTTCGGGCTCTACTACGTCGGATCCGAAGCGCTTCGGCCCTGGATCAGCACGGTCCACATTGCGTTCGGGCTCGGCGTTCCGGCTGTCATCACCGCCCACATCATCGTCGGCCGCTCGAGCGTTGTTGCCACGGCTCAGTCCGTGCGGCCACAACGTGCGACCTCTCCGACCCTGGTTCCTGCCGACGCGCCTGCCGATGCCGATCTGGTCAACGTCATGAGCAAGGTAGGTTGACCGCATCCGGCGTTCGGCTGGCCGAGCAGGTCTCCATCCCGGCAACGATTTCCTTGCTCGCAGTTGGCCAACCGCCGCATGGAGGAATTCTCCGAGCCGGCGATCGATGCGTCCCATGAAATGGCTGTTTGATGACTCCCGATCGATCTCGGGCAGCTCGTGGTCTGCTCGACTGGTCTCAGGCTGAATTGGCTGCTCGGTCCAATTTGAGTGACAGTACCATTCGCGATTTCGAAAAAGGCGGCCGGATCCCGTCAATCAACAATTTGGCGGCCGTCAGGCGCGCCCTGGAGGCGGGAGGCGTGCAATTCATCGACGGCGACCAGCCCGGTGTTCGATTGGCGCGCTGATAGTTAACTCCGATCGCTCAGATTCCAAAGCCGCCCTGGGCTCGCTAGCCGCCCATGGAATTGGCCATCATCTACTCTGCAGCCGCGGCAACTTCTGGCGAAGCCAATAGCCGAGTTCAACACTCGGATGCGACGGGCGCCGCGGGCGCCTCGCGTTTGCGATCAAGGCGCGAGAATAGCCAATGATGGCTCATTGGTCATTCGCCCTGTTCTTGACGCTTGCCCTGACGCGCCCGCAACCCGGGAAGTGGTTCGAGACCGATTTGGCAGTCCGTAGGCGGGCTCGCGTTCCGAATAGCGATGTAACCTATTGGAAAACCCAGGGTCGGTTTCTCTCTGTGTTTCAGAATGCGCGTTGATTTGTGTAGCGGACCGCGCAACTTTTGATTCCGCCATTCGGAGGTTCGATCCCTCCCGCCCCGGCCAGGTCGAGCGCGACAGGCAGGGATGGATATTGCCGGCGGGAACCATGTCGCCGGCGCGTCCGATGTTTCGGACGCCTGCGACGGCAAATTTCCGGAAGTCCAGACAGGTCGCGGGCTGTGGCTTGGTCGCGCGCCGCGTGATGGTTCACAAATCGTAGCAAACTGAAGGACATGCAGGCGCTTCATGCGGCACCGCACCGCTGGCACGATTGCTGCTTGCTGAGCCGCCAAACGAGCGCCAGCTCCAGAACAACAGATGCGAGGGGACGTCCGGATGCCAGCCCACAGCTCATTCCTGACCTGAGACCCGGCGACAGGCGATCCCGCCTGTGCGAGCTTCTCGGGTCCGCCCCCGGCGCGGCCTGCGTCCAGACGCACGACGTTGCCCCGGCACGCAATGGAGCCGGCGCGGAAGCGGGTCATAGGCAGACCAGAGAGATAGACCGAGTGAGATCAGGGAGAGAAGATTCGATGTCTGCAACCACCACAGCGGCCGCGGCGCCGCAGAAACCGTTCTACCGGGTCCTCTATGTGCAGGTCCTGTTCGCGATCGTGCTCGGTGTCATTGTCGGCTGGCTCTGGCCCGAGCTCGGCAGGAACGAATGGATCAAGGCGCTGGGCGACGGCTTCGTCAAGCTGATCAAGATGGTGATCGCGCCGGTCATCTTCTGCACCGTCGTGTCGGGCATCGCGCATGTCTCCGAGGTGAAGAAGGTCGGCCGCGTCGCCGTCAAGGCGCTGATCTATTTCGAGATCGTCTCGACCTTCGCGCTCGCGCTCGGGCTCATCGTCGGCAATTTCATTCAGCCGGGAGCAGGGTTCCAGGGCCAGAGCAGCAATGCCGCCGCCGTCGCCAACTACGCCAAGCAGGCGAGCGAGATGAGGTCGGTCGACTTCGTGCTCCACATCATCCCGGACACGGTGGTCGGAGCGTTCGCGCAGGGCGAGATCCTGCAGGTGCTGCTGTTCTCGATCCTGTTCGGCATTTCGCTGATGACGCTCGGCGAGCGGGGTCACACCATGCGCGCCTTCGTCGACGACGCCGCGCACGCGATCTTCGGCGTCATCGCCCTCGTGGTGAAGGCCGCTCCGATCGGCGCCTTCGGCGCCATGGCCTTCACCATCGGCCGCTATGGGCCGCAGGCGCTCGGCAACCTCGCCGGCCTGATCGCGACCTTCTATCTCACGGCGATCGCCTTCGTCGTAATCGTGCTCGGTATCATCGCCCGCATCGCCGGCTTCTCGATCTTCAAGTTCCTCAAATACATCAAGGACGAGCTGCTGATCGTGCTCGGCACCTCGTCGTCCGAGAGTGCGCTGCCGCAGATGATGGAGAAGCTTGAGCGCCTCGGCTGCTCCAAGCCGGTCGTCGGCCTGGTGGTTCCGACCGGCTACTCGTTCAATCTCGACGGCACCAATATCTACATGACGCTGGCGACGCTGTTCATTGCGCAGGCGATGAACGTTCACCTGTCCTTCGGCGAGCAGATCACGATCCTGCTGGTCGCGATGCTGACCTCGAAGGGCGCCTCGGGCATCACCGGCGCCGGCTTCATCACCCTGGCCGGAACGCTGGCGGCCGTGCGGCCGGAGCTCGTTCCTGGCATGGCGATCGTGCTCGGCATCGACAAGTTCATGAGCGAGTGCCGCGCACTGACCAATCTGTGCGGCAACGGCGTCGCCTGCGTGATCGTGGCGTGGTGGGAAGGCGAGCTCGATCGCGACAAGCTGCGCATCGCGCTCGATCGCGATATCGACCCGGCCGACGTCGAAGTCGCGGTCACGACGGGATAGGCCTGCGGCCGTGGGGCGCTGCCGTCGCATTCCAGCGTCGGTGGCGCCGGTCGCGGCCATGCCCAATCGCGATGGCGCCAACATCTCGGATAATCTGCTAAGGTGGCGGCGGGCAGGGGCTCACCGTGGAGGCATCCCGCCTGGTGCCGCAAGGTCGGCATGGATTCTGACCATTGCGACGATACGGCGTATCGTGAACATGGTCGCGCTGGCTGGGGCGGCGGTGCCGAAGGGACGACGTCACCGGCGTGACATCGGAGTCATGCCGTCGGAGTCATGCCGTCGCGCCGCGGTCACCCTTGGAGAGGTTCGATGATGGCCGTTGCGCAGCCTGGTGTCCCTCGCATCGTGATCGTCGGCGGCGGCGCCGGCGGCTTGGAGCTCGCGACCCGGCTCGGAGACAGATACGGCCGCCGGGGGAAGCTCGACGTCACCCTGGTCGAGCGCAACCGCACCCATGTCTGGAAGCCGAAGCTGCACGAGATCGCCGCGGGCAGCATGGACCTCTCGGCCCATGAGGTCGACTATCTCGCCCAGGCCTATTGGCACGGCTTCCACTACCGCATCGGCGACATGATCGGCCTCGACCGCGACAAGCGCGAGGTGCTGGTGGCGCCCTATCTCGATGCGGAGGGGCGCGAGGTCACGCCGCGGCGGACCATCCCCTATGACGTGCTCGTCATCGCCATCGGCAGCCAGAACAATGATTTCGGCACGCCCGGCGTGGTCGACCATGCGATCAAGCTGGAATCGCAGCACGACGCCCGGCGCTTCCACGAGCGCATGGTCAACGCCTGCATCCGCGTCCATTCGCAGTCCTCGCCGATCGCGCCGCACCAGCTCAAGGTCGCGATCATCGGCGCCGGCGCGACCGGCGTCGAATTGGCCGCCGAGCTGCATCGCACGACGCGCGAGGTGGTGGCCTATGGTCTCGACCAGGTCGACGCCGAGAAGGACATCAGGATCACGCTGATCGAAGCCGCGGGCCGGGTGCTGCCGGCTTTGCCTGAGCGGGTCTCGCGCGAGACCGAGAAGCTGCTCGCAAAGCTCGGCGTCGAGGTGCTCGTCGGCGCCAAGGTCGCCGAGGTCGGGCCCGACAAGGTGAGCCTCGCCGACGGCCGCGTCATCCCGGCCGAGCTGATCGTCTGGGCCGCGGGCGTCAAGGCGCCCGACTTCCTGAAGGACATCGCGGGGCTGGAAACCAACCGCATCAACCAGCTCGTGGTCAGGCAGACCCTGCAGACCACGCGCGACGAGCGCGTCTTCGCCATTGGCGACTGCTCGGCCTGCTCCTGGGGCGAGCGCGGCAACGTGCCCCCGCGGGCGCAGGCCGCGCATCAGCAGGCCTCGCACCTCTACAAGCAGATTCCGCGCTTCGTCAGGGGCGAGCCGCTGGCGGACTACCGCTATCACGATTTCGGCTCCCTGGTGTCGCTTGGCGAGTTCAGCACGGTCGGCTCGATGATGGGCGCGCTGGTCGGCGGCAATCTGGTGTTCGAAGGCCTGTTCGCGCGGATGATGTATCTGTCGCTCTACAAGATGCACGAATACGCGCTGCACGGGCTCGCCAAGGTCACGCTGGACACGCTGGCGCGCCTGATCACCCGCCGCACCGAGCCGCACGTCAAGCTGCACTGACGGGCGCGCCGAGGGCGCCGGCACGGCCGATTTTGTTGTCGCCTATTGCCCGGCAAGACCTTAGACTTGCAGCACAATTACGGATACGGCAGGCCCGGCCCGGTACATGGGTCCGGGGCGTGATGGGCCTGGACATGATGGGCCTGGAAAAGGGAATGACGGACCTTCCATTCCGGATCGGCCTCGAGGGACATCCCGACGTCACCGCGGTGGTCCGCAGGCGCGCGGGCTTGGTCGTTCGCGGAGTGATGGCGGCTGCGCTGGTCGGCGTCGCGGCATGGCTCGGCTATGCCATTGCCTTTTCCCGCGGGCTCGATCAGCGGCACGCCACGGCCCAGCAGCGGCTGGCGGTCGAGGCCGCGCAGCTTGACGGCTACCTCTCGCGTTTCGAATATCTGCCTTCCCTGCTCGAGACCTCGCCCGACGTCTTCCGGCTGCTCGGTACGCCGGACGATCGCGCGCTGCAGCAGAGCGTCAGCCTGTATCTCAAGTCGATCAATCTGCTGGCCGGCGCCGACAACCTCTATGTCCTCACGGTCGCCGGTGATGCGATCGCCGCCGCCGACTTCGATCAGCCGGGAACGCCGGTCGGCAGCAACCTGTCCTACCGGCCCTATATGCGCCAGGCGCTGGCGACCGGCCGCGGCGCGTTCTTCGGCATCGGCATCACCAGCGCGCGCGCCGGCTATTACCTGTCCTATGCGGTCAAGCAACAGGGACGGACGATCGGCGTCGCCGTCGTCAAGGTCAATCTCGATGCCTTCGAGCGCGAATGGCGCAACCGCGGTGCCGACATGCTTCTGGTCGACGCCCGCGGCGTCACCATTCTCGCCTCGCGCGAGGAATGGCGGTTCCGCCCGTTGACGCCGCTCTCGGTGGATGCGCTCGAGGAAATCGCGACGTCGAAGCCCTACGGCAGCTCCAGCCTCGCGCCGCTCGGCTGGACCTTCATGGAGAGGACCGATCGCGGCGGCCAGGTCGCGACCGAGCGCGGCGCGGTCTACAGCGTCGACGAGCGTCCGCTCAACGGGCGGCAATGGCAGCTGCTGCTGCTCGACGACGAGACGCCGATCCGGCGGACGGCCTTGATCATCGGCGCGCTCTCGGGTCTCGCCAGCATCGTGGCGCTGCTGGCGTTCGGCCTGCTGGCGCAGCGACGCCGCGAGATCCGGCAGCGGCTGGCGAGCCAGGCCGCGCTGCAGGCCGCCAATGATCGGCTGGAAATGCGGGTGCAGGAGCGCACCGCCGAATTGCGCGCCGCGCAGGACGAGCTCGTCCATGCCGGCAAGCTTGCCGTGCTCGGCCAGATGTCGGCCGGCATGGTGCACGAGATCAACCAGCCCTTGGCGGCGCTGCAGACTGCTTCCGACAATGCCGTGCAATTCGTCGATCGCGGCATGATCGGGGAGGCCCGCGGCAATCTCATCCGCATCGGCGAGATGGTCCGCCGTCTCGCGCGCCTGACCGGTCAGTTGCGCGTGTTCGCCTACAAATCGAACGCGCCGCTCGATGCCGTCGCGGTCGAGCAGGCCCTGTCCGAGACGTTCAAGATCCTCGGCGCGCGGGTGAAGGACGGCCATGTCGACGTGACCATCGATCTCGCGCCCGAGCTTCGTGTCAGGGCCGATCAGATCCGGCTCGAGCAACTGCTCTGCAACATCATCGCCAACGCGCTCGATGCCGTCGAGGGCGCCGCGCGGAAGTCCATCCACATCCGCGCCGTGCGTGAGGAGGGGCAGTGCCGCATCGCCATCGCCAACAGCGGCCCGGCGATCGCCGCCGATGTCCTGCCGCGCCTGTTCGAGCCCTTCGTCACGACCAAGCCGGCCGGCAAGGGTCTCGGACTTGGGCTCGTGATCGCCAATCACATCGCGCGGTCGTTCGGCGGCGAGCTGCGGGCGCGCAATCTTGAGCCGTCCGGCGCCGAGTTCATCGTGCTGCTGCCGCTTGCCGATTGAAGAGGTTCCCACATGACTCCTGAGCAACCGGTCGGCGTGATCTATGTCGAGGACGACGAGGATGTCCGCATCGGCGCCGTCCAGGCGCTGCAGCTCGCCGGCCTGTCGGTGACGCCGTTCGCCTCCGCCGAAGCCGCAGGCGGAATCGTTCGCGCCGACATGCCGTTCGTGGTGGTCTCCGACGTGCGGCTGCGCGGCAAGAGCGGCACCGAGTGGCTGTCCGAGCTGCAGCGGCTCGATCCGGACCTGCCGGTCATCCTGGTCACCGGTCATGGCGACATCTCGATGGCCGTGGAAGCGATGCGCAACGGCGCCTATGACTTCATCGAGAAGCCGTGCTCGTCGGAGCAGCTCGTCTCCGTCGTGCGCCGCGCCCTCGACAAGCGTCGCCTGACGCTCGAAGTCCGCACCTTGCGCTCGGCGCTCGCCGACCGCCAGGGCATCGAGGCGAGCCTGCTCGGGCGCTCGCCGCAGATCCAGGAGGTGCGCCGCCTCGTCGCCAATCTGGCCTCGACCAATGTCGACGTGACGATCTATGGCGAGACCGGCACCGGCAAGGACGTCGTCGCCCGTTGCCTGCACGCTCACAGCGCCCGGCGTGGCGGCAACTATGTCGCGGTGAATTGCGGCGGCCTGCCGGAATCACTGGTTGAGAGCGAATTGTTCGGCCACGAGGCCGGCGCCTTCACCGGCGCGACCAAGCAGCGGATCGGCAAGATCGAATATGCCCACGGCGGCACGCTGTTCCTCGACGAAATCGAGAGCATGCCGCTCAGCGTGCAGGTGAAGCTGCTGCGGGCGTTGCAGGACCGCTCGGTCGAGCGCGTCGGCTCCAACAAGCCTGTGGCGGTGGACTGCCGCGTGGTGGCGGCCAGCAAGGCCAATCTGCTCGAGCTCAGCGAGCAGAAGCTGTTCCGCGCCGATCTGTATTATCGTCTCGGCGTCGCCTTCATCGAGCTGCCTCCGTTGCGCGAACGGCGCGAGGATATCCCGATCCTGTTCGAGCACTTCACCCTCGAGGCCGCCAAGCGGTTCGAGCGCGACGCGCCGATCGTGAACGAGCAGACCATGTCGCTGCTGCTCGGCTACTCATGGCCGGGCAACGTGCGCGAGTTGCGCAACGTCGCCGACCGCTTCGTGCTCGGTGTGCTCGACCGCAAGGTCCTCGACCGCTCGGGCGCCGCAGCCTCGGAGCTGTCGCTGCCACGGCAGTTGGAGAACATCGAGCGCTCGATCATCGAGGATGCGTTGCGCCGCAAGCTCGGCGACGTGCCGGCGACCGCGGCGCTGCTGAGCATTCCGAAGCAGACGCTTTACGACAAGATCAAGCGGCTCGCCGTGAAGGTCGATGGCATCCGCGAGGGCGCGCCGCTGCGGCCGCAGTCCTGACCGTGGCTGCATCGCCAGCGCCCGTCCGCATCGTCATCGCGTCGACGCCGACCACCACTGCGCTCATCTGATGTTGCGACGCGCGA
Organism: Bradyrhizobium sp. SZCCHNRI3052; assembly: GCF_032484895.1. Lineage (NCBI taxonomy): Bacteria > Pseudomonadati > Pseudomonadota > Alphaproteobacteria > Hyphomicrobiales > Nitrobacteraceae > Bradyrhizobium > Bradyrhizobium sp. SZCCHNRI3052. The sequence goes on from NZ_JAUETW010000003.1 coordinate 50,913, forward strand.
CTTATGCTCCTCGCGGACCCGGTCGTCCTGCGGCGGCAGGAAGGCATCTGTTCCATGCCGGCGATCAGGAACGAATGCTGGAGAAGGCTTGTTGAAGGATCATGACAGGCCGAGACACCCGCGACCTGCGCTCCGGCGCCTACGACCCCGTCAGCAAGGACGGTCTGCCGCAGCCGCAACAGGTCAAGGACAAAACGACGTCCCGCCAGCAGGAGCAGTGGGGCGCCGACGTGCGGGCCGAGCCGGTGCCCGGCACCGAGCCGGTGCTTCCGGAAGGGCTCAGGCGCGAGCGGCGTGATCCGCTCAATCGCAACACTGGTCGCCGCGACACCGACTAGTGCGCGGCGACCCAGCGCCTATTTTGCCGCGATCACCATGATCTCGACGGTGTATTGCGGCGCGGCAAGCCCGGCCTCTACGGTGGCGCGAGCCGGGGTGTTGCCGGCCGAGACCCAGCCGTCCCACACGGCGTTCATTTCGCCGAATGTCTTGATGTCGGTGAGGTAGATCGTCGCCGACAACAGCTTCGACTTGTCGGTGCCGGCCTTGGCGAGATGGCCGTCGATGATCGAGAGAATCTCCTCGGTCTGCTTGGTAACGCTTTCACCGGCCGTCTTCTGCGCGACGACGCCGGCGAGATAGACGGTATTGCCATGAACGACGACCTGGCTCATGCGCGGGCCAATTTCGAAACGCTGGATCGACATCGAAGAACTCCTCAAAAGGTCAATTCGGGGCTTCTCCCTAGCGCGTGCGACGCGGCAACGCCAGTCGGCCGAACGGCCACTCTCGCCACCTTGGGGCGTGCGACCTTGCGTTGTCGACAGCGCCGCGGCACACGGAACGCGGCACTTCACGATGATCCGCCCTTGTCGCGCTGCAAGGCGGGCTTGCCCATGGGGCAGGCAAAGGCGGGCGTTTTCCGCGCTTGCACAGATATTTGAGACATGAAACATTCTCCGCGAGGTTGCTTTTTGAATGGCGGAGGGGCGTGATGCGGAAACGATCGATGCTGGCGGCACTCGCGGCGATGGCTTTGGTGACGAGCGCGGGGCCGACATTCGCACAGCAGACGATCCGCGTCGGCTGGACCATCCCGGCGGAAGAATCCAAATACTGGATGATGAAGCGGCCCACCGAATTTCCGGATCTCGGCAAGACCTACAACATCGAGTGGACCCAGTTCCAGGGAACGGCACCGATGACGCAGGCGCTGGCCGCCGGCGCGCTCGACTGCGCCACGCAGGCGCCGCTGTCGCTGGCGAACGGCGTGGTCGGCGGCGGCCTCAAGGCCTACATCGTCGCCCAGCACGTCTATGAGAAGCCGGGCGGTTTCTCGGTCTACTGGGCGGTCAAGGACGATTCCCCGATCAAGACCATCGCCGACCTGAAGGGCAAGACGGTCGGCATTTCCGTGATCGGTGGCGGCACGCAAGGGCCGTTCAACATGCTGCTGAAGCAGGCCGGGCTCGATCCCGCCAAGGACATCAAGCTGGTCGAGGTCGGCTTCGCTGTGTCGGAGGATGCGCTGCGCCAGGGCCGCGTCGACGCCGTCAACATGAATCAACCCTTTGCAGCGCGCGCCGAGGCCAAGGGCGGCACCCGCAAGCTGTTCTCGCTGTCCGAGGCGATGCCGAACATCGTGCACATCCTTGAGGCCTGCCGCGCCGACTTCGTCGACAAGAACCCGGAGCTGGTGAAGGCCTATGTCCGCGACATCACGACGGGCATGAAGAAGGCGCTCGCCAATCGCGACGAGACCTTGAAGGTGGTGTCGGAGGTCATGAAGGCGCCGGTTGCCGTCATCGACACCTATCTGCTGAAGGACAATGATTTCGGCCGCGATCCGGTCGCCGCGCCGAACTTCCCGGCGATCCAGAAGATGCTAGACATCTACGCCGAGACCGGCATGCTGCCGAAGCTCGACGTCGCCCAGTTCAAGCATCCGACGATCGTCGCGCCGATCCAGTAGGCGGCCGGCGCGGAGCCTTGTCGATGAGGAAGCTGCGATCGCGCGTGACGGTGGAGGGGCTCGATCGCGCCCCGCACCGCGCCTTCATGCGCGCGATGGGGCTGGATGATGCCGACATCGCCAAGCCGATGATCGGCGTCGTCAGCCAGAAGGGCGAGCAGACGCCCTGCAACATGACGCACGACTTCCAGGTCGATGCGGCCAAGACGGGCATCTCGGAGGCCGGCGGCACGCCGCGCGAGTTCGCCACCGTCTCGGTCTCCGACGGCATCAGCATGAACCACGAGGGAATGAAGTTCTCTCTGTTCTCGCGCGAGCTGATTGCCGACTCCATCGAGGCCGTCGTCCATGGCCTCGCCTATGACGCGCTGATCGGCTTCGGCGGCTGCGACAAGACCTTGCCCGGCGTCATGATGGGCATGGTCCGCTGCAATGTGCCGTCGATCTTCATCTATGGCGGCAGCGCGCTGCCCGGCAGCTACCAGGGCCGGACGCTCACGGTGCTCGATTCTTACGAGGCCGTCGGCAGCTACATGACCGGCGAGATCGACGCACGGACGCTCGAAGGCATCGAGCGGACCTGCCTCCCGACGATCGGCGCCTGCGCCGGGCAGTTCACCGCCAACACCATGGGCATGCTGTCGGAGGCGATGGGCCTGTCGATGCCCAACGTCTCGATGATTCCCGGCGTCTATGCCGAGCGAGCGCACGTCGCGCGTCAGGCCGGACGCCTGATCATGCAGATGCTCGCGCGCGGCGGGCCGCTGCCGCGCGACATCGTCACCCGCAAGGCGCTGGAGAACGGGGCGGCCATTGTCGCGGCCACCGGCGGCTCCACCAACGCCGCGCTGCATCTGCCGGCGATCGCCAATGAGGCCGGCATCCGTTTCACGCTCGACGATGTCGGCGAGGTCTTCGCGCGCACGCCGCTGATCGGCAATCTCAGGCCGGGCGGCAAGTACACGGCGAAGGACGTCTACGACATCGGCGGCGCCGCCGTTGTGATCCGCGCGCTGATCGAGAGCGGCCACATCGACGGCTCCTGCATCACGGTCACCGGCCGCACGCTGGCCGAGGAATATGGCGCGGCCAATGCGCCGGACGGCGAGATCGTGTTCAGCCCGGCCAGGCCGATCATGGCGGATGGCGGCGTCGCTGTCCTCAAGGGCAACCTCGCGCCCGACGGCGCCGTCATCAAGGTTGCCGGCCTCAAGAACCTGGTGTTCGAGGGCCGCGCGCGGGTGTTCGAGGACGAGGAGGCCTGCGTCGCCGCGGTGCGCGCACGCAACTATCAGGCCGGCGAGGTGCTGATCATCCGCAACGAGGGTCCGGTCGGCGGTCCTGGGATGCGCGAGATGCTCGGCGTCACGGCGCTGATCTATGGCCAGGGCATGGGCGAGAAGGTCGCGCTGGTCACCGACGGCCGCTTCTCCGGCGCCACCCGCGGCATGTGCATCGGCTATGTCTCGCCGGAAGCCTTCGTCGGCGGTCCGCTGGCGCTGGTGCAAGACGGCGATCCGATCCGCATCGATGCGAAGGCGCGCACGCTCGACGTGCTGCTCGATGAGTCCGAGCTCGCGGTGCGTCGCAGCGCGTGGTCGCAGCGGCCGCCGCGGCACAGGGCAGGGGCACTGGCGAAATACGCGAAACTCGTTGGGCAGGCACCGCTCGGCGCCGTGACTCACGAAGGGCCGGCCGAATGGCCCTGGTTCGATCAGGACCGGGAATGATCCGCGCGTGGCGACGATTGGCAGGTTTCTTGCTAATCTGCGGCAGTCTGTCTTGCCTGATTTCACGGAGCGTTTGAGCGTGCTGCATCGGAAAGAGAAGCCGACATGGACGTGACCCCGATCCGACCCGGCCAGCTCGCGGGCACTCCGCTCGGCCGTCGCGCGGCCACGCCGATCATCGAGATCGATCACGTGTCGCAGGTGTTCAAGACCTCGTCGCGCCGCGACCACACCGCGCTGTCGGACATTTCGCTGACGGTCGGCGAGGGCGCCTTCGTCTCGATCCTCGGTCCCTCCGGCTGCGGCAAGTCGACCTTGCTCTACATCGTCGGTGGCTTCGTCAGCCCGACCAGCGGCACCGCGAAAATGAAGGGCAAGCCGATCACCGGTCCCGGCACCGATCGCGGCCCGGTGTTCCAGGAGTTCGCGCTGTTTCCCTGGAAGAGCGTGCTCGGCAACGTCATGTATGGTCCGCTGCAGCAGGGCAAGAAGCCGGCGAAGGCCGAGGCGCTCGCGCGGACTTTGCTCGCCATGGTCGGACTTACCGGCTTCGAGAAATTCTATCCCAAGGAGCTCTCCGGCGGCATGAAGCAGCGCGTCGCGCTGGCCCGCACGCTGGCCTACGGGCCGGAGGTGCTGCTGATGGACGAGCCGTTCGGCGCGCTCGACGCGCATACGCGCACGCGGCTGCAGAACGACCTGCTCGACATCTGGGAGCGCGACCGTAAGACGGTCCTGTTCGTGACCCACTCGGTCGAGGAAGCCGTGTTCCTGTCCGACAAGGTCGTCATGATGTCGCGCTCGCCCGGCCGAATCCGCGAGGTGATCGACATCGATCTGCCCCGGCCGCGCCGCCGCGAGGAACTGCTGCTGGACCCGCGCTATCAGAAATACATCGTCGACATCGAGCGCATGTTCGACGATTCCGGTGACAACGAGCTGCCGTCATGAATGGTCTGTCGAAGCCGCTCGCGCCGATTCTGGCCTGCTGCGGCCTGCTGCTGGCTTGGCAGCTCGCCTCGCTCGGGCTCAAGAACGACAGCTTCCCGACCGCGCTGGAATCGCTGCGCGCGATCCCGCCGATCCTCACCGACAAGGAATCCCTGATCAACATCATGGCCTCGCTGCGGCGGATGGCGATCGGCTTCGCGCTCGCGCTTGCGTTCTCGATTCCGCTCGGGTTGCTGATGGGGCGCAGCCGGTCGACCGCCGCCTTCTTCAATCCGCTGCTGATGCTGATCTACCCGGTGCCGAAGGCGGCGCTGATGCCGATCATCATGCTGTGGCTCGGCGTCGGCGACATCTCCAAGACGCTGGTGATCTTCCTCGGCGTCAGCCTTCCGGTGATCTACCACAGCTTCGAGGGCGCCAAGGCGGTCGAGGAGAAGATGCTGTGGTCGGGCGCGGCGATGGGACTCTCGGCCGGCGAGCGCCTGCTGCGCATCGTCCTGCCCGCAGCCTTGCCGGAGATCCTGACCGGCTGCCGTACCGGCCTGGTGCTGGCGCTGATCACGATGGTCACCAGCGAGATGATCGCGCGGCAGTCCGGCGCCGGCAACATCCTGTTCAACGCGCTCGACATGGGCCAGTACGACACGGTGTTCGCGATGATCATCATCATCGGCGCCATGGGCATCTGCCTCGATGCGGCGTTCGAGGTCGTCAGGCGCTGGCTGGTGCGCTGGTCCGAGCCGCAGTTCGACATGCCGCTGAGCTTCTCATGACGCGCACCTCCAACGACATCCTGCTGGGCGCCGCGCCGATCGTGCTGGTCCTGCTGCTGTGGCAGGGGCTGGTGTCGTTCGGCTACGCGCCGCCGACCCTGCTGCCGCCGCCGGGACAGGTGTTCCTGCGCATGGGCCAGCAACTCACCAGCGTCACCTTCCAACAGGACATCGTGGCGACGCTGTTCCGGCTGTTCGCGGGCTTTGCGATCGCCGTGGTGCTCGGTGTTTCCCTGGGAATTGCCGCCGCGGTGAGCCCGCCTGTCAACGCCGCCGTCAAGCCGATCGTGCGCGTGCTGGCGCCGCTGCCGAAGGTCGCGCTCTATCCGGCCTTCCTGCTGCTGCTCGGCTTCGGCCACGAATCCAAGATCATGCTGGTGGCGGCGGATGCGCTGTTTCCGATCCTGCTGTCGAGCTATTACGGCGCCGCCACGGTCGAGCAGAAGCTGATCTGGTCGGCGCTCGCCGCCGGGACGCCGCCGCGCGACGTCCTGTGGAAGGTGGTGCTGCCGGCCGCGATGCCCTCGATCCTGACCGGTTGCCGCATCGGCCTCGTGATCTCCTGCATCGTCGTGTTCCTGGCCGAGATGATCACCTCGACCGACGGGCTCGGTCACGTGCTGGTGACCGCCGCGCGCACCTTCCAGGCCGTCGACATGTTCGTGCCGCTGATTACGATCTCGCTGCTGGGCCTCATTCTCAACGCCCTGCTGCAAGGCCTGCGCGCTTATCTGCTGCGCGGCTTCCCCTCGGTCTGATAACAACACAACGACAATCGGGAGAACGACCATGCTGGCGGATCGCATCGAGGCGAAATGGATCGACGCATTCTGTGAGATCTTCGAGCGCTGCGCCGTGAAGGCGGGCGACACCGCTGCGATCCTGTCGGAGACGCAGTCGCGCGCGCTCAACGTGCACATCGCCGAACTGGCGCTGCTGCGCATGGGTGCGCGTCCGTTCCACGTGGTGGTGCCGACGCCGCGCAACCGCCATCCGGTACCGGTGCGCTCCACCGGTGCGTCGGAGGCGATCGGCAAGCTCGGACCCGTCGTCACGGCGCTTCAGCAGGCCGGCTTCGTCGTCGACTGCACCATCGAAGGGCTGATGCATGCGGTGGAGACGCCCGAGATCCTGAAGGCCGGCGCGCGCATCCTGGTGATCTCCAACGAGCATCCCGAGGCGCTCGAGCGCATGGTGCCGGACTCGGCGCTCGAAAAGCGGGTGCGCGCCGCCGCCAAGATGCTGCGCGGAACCAAGCGGATGCGCGTGACGTCGAAGGCCGGCACCGACCTCGACGTGATCATGGAGGGCGCCTCCACCGTCGGCGTCTGGGGCTGGACCGATCGTCCGGGCACCCTGGCGCACTGGCCGGGTGGCATCGTCGTCAGCTTCCCCAAGAGCAAATCGGTCAACGGCACCATCGTGATGGCGCCCGGAGACATCAACCTCACCTTCAAGCGTTATCTGAGTTCGCCTGTCACGATGACCCTGCGCGACGACTACGTGACCGATCTGGCAGGCGAGGGCGCCGACGCAGCGATGATGCGATCTTATCTCGCGTCCTGGGGCGACCGCGAGGCATACGCCGTGTCGCATGTCGGCTGGGGCATGAACCCCGGCGCGCGCTACGAGGCGCTGGCCATGTACGACCAGCGCGACACCAACGGCACCGAGCTGCGCGCCGTCCCCGGCAACTTCCTGTTCTCCACCGGCGCCAACGAATTTGCCGGCCGCTACACGGCGGGTCATTTCGACCTGCCGATGATGGGCACCACGATCGAGCTGGACGGTGTGGCCGTGATCAAGGAGGGCGTGCTGCAGGATGTGTTCGGGTAGAGTCCTGCGCATTCCACTGGCGAGCTGCCGCCGCGGCGGTAGTGCGCTCCCCTCCCCCTTGCGGGGAGGGGGCGGGGGTGGGGGTCCCCATACGCTGAACTTCGTTGTGGGCACAACTGCTCGTACCCAAACCTCCACTGTGAGACGCGTGGGGCCGCAACACGCCATCGGTTGATCGATGCAGGGCTCTTGTGCTCGTCACTCCAAGCACAACTCGTGGACCCCCACCCCCAACCCCTCCCCGCAAGGGGGAGGGGAGCGCACCGTCCTCACGGGGCGGGCCGGCCCAAATGACAAGCGCCGAGACAGAATTATCCCGCTATTCTGTTAAAAATAATCTTCTTGCTATTTTTCGGAAATCATGGTTCTCTCTCTGCATCCCGCCTCACTGCGGAGGGGCGTTGCGCGCGATCGTCACGACACGCGAGGTGGGGATGCGATGGCCGCGAGAGATCGCAGCGTCTTCTTACGAGGGCGCGGACGAACGATCGCTCGCGGACGTGAAGTCGCAGCGTCCTGATACCCCGATGCTGGTATCAAGTCGCGTCGGCCTGAGTGCCGCGCGGTGATGGTGGCCAACAAGCCCGGCGCACCAGGGAGACTGCGTATAAGCGTTAGACCCATCGCGCAGGGAATGCCGGCGTGTTCGGCTTTGCCTGTGGTACCTGCCGCCTGCATTTTTTTCGCAGGCGGGCCATGGGTGAGGCCTTCACCCGGCATTCCCTGCGCCCTCTGCATGATTCGCGAGGGACCCATTCGATGCATGACTCGGGCGAGATGCGCCGCGAGAACGACCAGTTATGTCGTAGCTGTTTATTTGGCCCGCTGTTTGAGCCGTGAACCCACCCCACCCACCGCCGTCGGCGTTCGCCGGGACGACGTCGGAGTTCGTTGATGTCGTTGCGGTCAACATTCGCGAGAGGCGAAGATCACCGCAGCCGTAGGGTGGGCAAAGCGGCCACCCGCAGGGCGGTTGCGTGCCCACCGTAGATCCACGCAATCGGCGCGACTGGTGGGCGCGGCGCGCGAGAGATCGTCACGATCCGGCGACGGCGTGGCGCGCCTTTGCCCACCTCACGGCTCCGTTGCTGCCGCGTGCTCCGCCTCAATCCACCACCGGCGGCCGGGCGAGCTTGAAATGCCGCAGCATCTCGACCAGCGCGCCGAGCCGCTGCTCGCGATAGGCCGCAACGTCCATGCCGGAATAATCGAGGAAGCCGGCGCCGGTGCGCAGGCCGATGCGGCCCTCGGCCATGTTGCGCTCGATCACCTCGGGTGCGCGGTAGCGGTCGCTGCCCAGTGCGCCTTCGAGGTAGCGGCTGGCGTAGTAGAGAATGTCACCGCCGCCCCAGTCGATGAATTCGAGCAGGCCGAGTACCGCGTAGCGGAAGCCGAAGCCGTAGCGGATCGCCTTGTCGATCTCCTCGGCGCTGGCGACGCCTTCGCCGACCATCCGCGCCGCCTCGTTCATCGCGAGTGCCTGGATGCGCGGCACGATGAAGCCCGGCGTCGCCGCGCAGACCACCGGCACCTTGCCGATGTCTTCCAGTAGCGCCTTCAACCGCGCCGTGACCTCGGGATCGGTCGCCTTGCCCGGCGAGATCTCGACCAGCGGAATCAGATAGGCTGGATTGAGCCAGTGCGCATTCAGGAAGCGCTCAGGCCGCTCCACCGCACCGGAGAGATCGTCGACCAGAATCGTCGATGTCGTCGAGGCGATGATGACGTCGGGCGCGACCGCGCGCGACGCCGCAGCCAGCACTTCGCGCTTGAGGTCGACGATTTCCGGCACGCCTTCGAACACCAGCGTGGTCTGTGCGAGGACATCGCCGCTCGAGCCGGCCGGCGCGACGGCGATCTTGTCCATCAGCTTGTCGGCGTCAGCGGCCTGCAGCATCCCGAGCCGCGCCAAGGTCGCGAATGTCGCGCCGACCTCGCCGAGCGCGTCGCGCTGCAGGCTGGCGAACTCTTCCGCCGTGCGCGGCTTGATGTCGATCATCGTCACGGGATGGCCGGCATAGGCGAAGGCGACGGCGATGCCGCGGCCCATGCGGCCGGCGCCGAGGCAGGCAATATGACCGCGCGCACTCATGCCGCAAATCCCTCGCGCAGCAACGCCTGCAGTGCGGTCCGGTCGAGACCAGCCAGGCCGAGGCTCGCCAGCGTGCGTCCCGTTGCCATGAAATCCTCACCGCAGATCGCACCGCCGATGGCCAGGAAGGCGCGGGCGAGCGGCGTCGGCGTGCCGGTCAGCTCGGCGGCCGAGATCAGGAACGACAGGCCGAGCCTGAGATCCTCGCGCATGTAGCGGTGCTGCGTCAGCACGAGCTGCTCGCGCCAATCGCCGGAATCGGTGAGCCGATCGTGCGAGCCGCGGCCATACATCCAGATCTCGCCCTCCTTGGCGTAGTGATGCGCCAGCGGAAAATGCGGCGCGCCGTAGCCGAGCGCCTCGCGCACCGCGATCCGCTCCGCATCGAGCGCGTCGGTGACGCGGCGGATAGAGGGCTGCGTGCCTTCCTTGTGAATGTCCCAGCGCTCGAAATGCTCGATGGGACCTGCATTCATCACGATCAGCGGCGGATGGATGATGCAGCCGGCATTCATCAGCGCACCCGACAGCGCATCGCCGCATGGCTCGATCACGCCGGGGAAGGCGCGGCCGATCACCGCGAGCGCGTGCTCCGCCGTCTTGAGAGGAAACACGCCGACCGGGAGCCGCTTGGCGCGGATGGTGATCGCGACCTCGAACGGGGCGTGCTTGCGCGTCAGCCAGGGCAGGGTGCCGGTCTCGGCGTAGCTGACGCTGGCTTCATTGCGGGCCTCGCGCGCCGCCGCCGCGAAGATCATGGTGCCGAAGGTCGCCGGGGGCAGGAACACGACCTGCCCATCGGCGAGATGCGGCGCCAGCAGGCGGGCGATGTCGGCTTGCGCGAAGGCCGGTGCCGGGCAGAGGATCAGCTCGGCACCGCTGATAGCCTCGCCGATGTCGGTCGTGACCAGCGCGAGCCGCGCCTCATGCCGGCCATTGACGTCCTTGACGACGATCGTCGAGCCCGCCGCGCGATGCTGCGCGACAGCGTCCGCATCGCGGCGCCACAGCCGGACCTCGTGACCTCCCAGCGCGAAATCGCCTGCCGCCGCAAAGGAGCCGTTGCCGCCGCCGAGCACTGCAATTTTCAAGAGCGCGTCTCCGTCTCGCTTATTTGTGGCCATCGATCTGGCGCAGCAGATGGTGCTGCACCTTGCCGAGCGCGGTGCGCGGCAGGTCGTCGACGAAAACGATGTCGCGCGGCACCTTGAAGCGCGCGAGCTGCGACTGCAGATGCGCCCGCAAGGTCTCCGCATCGAGCGCACAGCCCTGGCGCTTGACCACGAAGGCGACGGGCACCTCGTCCCAGCGCGGATCGGGCCGGCCGACCACGCCGCAATCGACGACGTCGGGATGCTCGCGGAGCACGCGCTCGATCTCGGCCGGATAGACGTTCTCGCCGCCGGAGATGATCATGTTGTTCTTGCGCTCGAGCACGAAGAAGTACCCCTCGGCATCGCGCTGGGCGATGTCGCCGGTGCGGTACCAGCCGTCATGGATCGCCTGTTGCGTGGCTTTGGCGTTGCCCCAATATTCGAAGAACAAATTGGGCCCGCGCACGGCGATCTCGCCCGCTTTGCCCGCCGGAAGCTCGTCGCCGTCTTTGTCGATGATCTTGGCCTCGCAGCACAGCCCGGGCAGGCCGGTCGAGCCTGCGCGCGAGAGGTCGCCGCCGAGCCGTGTGTAGACCGCGATCGGACAGGTCTCGGTCGAGCCATAGACCTGCAGCACCGGCACGCCGCGCGCCGTGATACGCTCGATCAGCGCTGGCGGCACGATGCTCGATCCGGTCGCAACAGCTCTCAGCGAGGACAGGTCCGTCGCGTTCCAATCCGGATGCTCGGTGACGGCCTGGATGGTTGCCGGCACCAGCACGGTCAATGTCGGCCGGTCGTTGACGATCGCTGCCAGCGTCGAATCCGGCGTGAAGCGGGCGTGCAGCGTGACGGTGGCGCCGTGATGCAGGGCCGGCGTGGTCTGGATGTTGAGGCCGCCGACATGGAACAGCGGCAGCACCGTCAGTACGTGATCATCGGAGGTCAGGCCATGCATGTGCTGGCTCATCACCCCGTTCCACAGCAGCGCCTCCTGCCGCAGCACCGCGCCCTTCGGCCGGCCCGTGGTGCCCGAGGTGTATACGATCAGCAGCGGGCAGGAGAGATCGATGTGCGGGTTGCGGTCGTCGCCATGACCGCGCGCCAGCAGTTCATCGAGCGTCAGTCCGTCGGCCGGGGCAAAGTCGATGCCGACCGGCGCTGTCTCCGGGTGGCTCTCGGCCAGCGCCGGCAGCACCGGCGCGAACGCCTGCTCCAGCACCAGCACCTTGGCGGCAGCATCCGAGAGAATGAAGACCTGCTCGGGCACTGCAAGCCGCCAGTTCAACGGCACCAGGATCGCGCCGAGCCGCGCACAGGCATAGAGCAGGACCAGATAGTCCGGCCGGTTGAGGCTCAGAATCGCGACGCGGTCGCCACGTCCGACGCTGAACTCCGACTTGAGCGCGCGGGCCATCAGCGCGATGCGCTCGCTGAAATCGGCATAACTCTGCGTTACGCCTTCGAAATGGATCGCCGGCTTGTCCGGCGTGAACGCCACATTGCGCTCGATCAGGCTGCAGAGGTCCACGCTCAGTCGTCCGTCTCGCCGGGCTCGTACAGTGCCTCGCGGCCGATGCGGTCGAGGCACAATTCCGCGGTCCAGGGCAACATCAGGGAGCCGCAACGGCTATCGCGATAGATGCGCTCCAGCGGCAGCGTCTTCAGCATCGATTGTCCGCCGCAGGTGCGAATGGCGAGCGCCGCCAGATCATTGGCCCCCTCCATCACCGAGTACTGCGCCGCATAGGCGCGCAGCACCTGCTCCTTCGTCGGATTGGCGCGTGCCTCGGTGACGGCCTGGAACCAGATGCCTTTGACTTGTTCCAGCTTGATCTGCATCTGCGCGACCGCGATCTGCTTGGTCGGGTACATCCGCCGCTTGACCGGCGGCATGCCCGGCACCTCGCCGCGCAGATATTTGACGGTGAAGTCATACGCGGCCTGCGCCAGCCCCATATAGGTCGGCGACAGCGTCATGAACATGTGCGGCCAGCGCATCGCTGCCTGGAAGTAGACGCCGCGCGGCATCAAGGCGGCGTCCTCCGCAACGAAGACATCCTTGAACAGCAGTGTGCGTGACACCGTGCCGCGCATGCCCAGCGGATCCCAGTCACCGACGACAGAGACGCCCTCCGTTTTCGCCGGCACAGCGAGATAGAGCGTGTTGCGGCGGGACGCCTTCTCACCCTCGCTGACTTCGGTGCATAGCACTCCATAATAATCTGCGTGTCCGGCAAGCGAGGCGAAGATCTTCTTGCCGTTGATCAGCCAGCCGCCCTTGACCGGCTTGGCCTCGGTGCCGAACGCGACGCCGCCCGCTGCCGCCGCGCCGCCCTCCGAGAACGGCTGCGAATAGATCGCGCCGTCGTCGACGATGCGCTTGTAGTGGATCGCGCGCCGCCGCTCGTGCTCGGCGCGGACGTCCTCGTCCATGTCGAGATCGTCGGCGAGCGGTCCGGACCACAGGGTCGAGCAGACGTGCATGTTCCAGGTCAGCGCGGTGGCGCCGCAATAGCGGCCGATCTCGGCGGCGGTGAGTGCATAGGTCTGGTAGCCCGCACCGAGGCCGCCGAGAGCCTTGGGAACGGAGATGCCGAGCAGGCCCGCGCGATGCAGGTCCTTGTAGTTCTCAGTCGGAAAGCTCGCCTCGCGATCCCAGGTCGCGGCGCGGCCCGCCAGCACGCTCTGCCCGAGTTCCCGGGCCCGTGCGATGATGTCGGCCTGCTCGGCCGTGAGCCGATATGCCGCCGGATCGAACATCGGAGCATCGAGGGCTTCGCCGGAGGCTGTCGCCGTCTTCTGGACCGGGATCGTCATCATCTCTCCGCTGTCGCTGGTGTTGCACGTGCCGTCAGGAACGTATCGAGTGCGGCGTTGAAATCGCCGGGCCGTTCGAGATTGACGAGATGACCGGCGCCCTGAAGTTCGACGTAGTCGGACGAAGGAATGAAGCTCGCCATCTTCTCCATCATCGGCGCCGGCGCGTTGCGATCCTTCGAGCCCGAGAGCACCAGCGCCGGCACCTTGATGTCCTTCAAGGCTTGTCGCCGGTCGAAACCGAGCAGGGCCAGCATGCTGGCGCGATAGCTTGCCTCGGGTACGCCGGCCATGCAGGAGGTTGCAATTTCAAGGCCGCGCGGATCGGGATCGTCGCCGACCAACTCCTTGACCAGGTCCGGCGCCAGCGACGCCATCGTCGCGCCCCGATCGAGCGGGCCGAGGCGCGCCTCGATGAACGATTTCTGCCAGTCGCCGTCGGCCTTGCCGAAGGCCGGGCTGGTCTGAGCCAACACCACGGCTGCCGCGGCCTGCGGATGCGTCGTCAGCCATTCCTGTACGATCATTCCGCCGATGGAATGACCAACGAGGATCGGCTGCTTGGCGCCGATCTGGATCAGGAAATCTTGAAGCGCAGCGGCGAGCGTGGTGATGCTGACCATGTCGAGCCGTGCGGATCGGCCATAGCCCGGCATGTCCCAGGCCACCGCATGGCAGCGCTCGCCGAAATAATCGAGCTGACCACGCCATGCGCGCGCGGCACCACCGATGCCGTGCAGGAACACAACGCTCTGTTGCTCGGGCGTCCCCGATGCCTCGTAGCCGAAGCGGCCGTCCTTCGTGGTAAAGATTTGCGACGCAGGCACGCAGACCTCCGAGATATGCCCGAGGCCGCTACGTTGCTCGCTCCGGGCCCTTGAACGCTAGTCGCGGTAACCGAGGTGTCAAGCCGCTTCCGGCGTGTTGTTGCAAAAATTTGAAGTTTAAAATAACTTCCCCGTCGAGACCTGCCAACGAAATCAGAGGAGGCGCACGCATGTCCGGACTTCCGCAAGCCGCGCATGCGATGGTGACGGGGGGCGGGCGCGGCATCGGCCGCGAAATCGCGCGCGCCTTGAAGCTTGCGGGCGCAACCGTGACGATCGTCGGTCGCAACGGCGCAACGCTCGATGAGGCGGTCGCGGCCGGATGCGCGGATCACGCCGCAATCGCCGATGTTGCCGATCCGGCGGCGCTCAATGCCGCAGCCGCAAGCGCCGCCGCGCGTCGGCCGATCGACATCCTGATTGCCAATGCGGGAAGCGCAGAATCGGCGCCGTTCCTGAAATCCGACACCGCGCTGTTCCACCGCATGATGGACATCAACTTCATGGGCGTCGTCCACGCCGTGCAGGCGGTGCTGCCGGCGATGAAGGGCAGGCCCTATGGCAGGATTGTCGCCGTGGCGTCGACCGCGGGTCTCAAGGGCTATCCCTATGTCAGCGCGTACACCGCGGCCAAGCATGCGGTCGTCGGCCTCACGCGATCGCTGGCGCTGGAGCTGGCCGCGACGCGCGTCACGGTCAATGCCGTGTGTCCCGGCTTTACCGATACCGATCTTGTCGCGGAAAGCGTCGACAACATCATGAAAAAGACCGGCCGCAGCCGGGAGCAAGCGATCGCCGAACTTGCCAAGCACAATCCGCAGGGGCGTCTCATCACGCCGCAGGAGGTTGCCGACACCGTGCTGTGGCTGTGCGGCAGCGGTGCCGGTGCGATCACAGGGCAGGCGATCGCGGTTGCCGGCGGCGAAGTGTGAGCCGCAGCGCCCTGGCCTAACGAAGACAGTTGAACAGAGGGAGCTTACATGTCGAGACCGGCCAATCCCGTCACCGTGCCGCTGGCGGACTACAAGCCCAGCCATTTCCTGCTTGCGGTCAAGGATCGCGTCGCGACCGTGACGTTGAACCGGCCCGAGCGCAAGAACCCGCTGACCTTCGAGAGTTATCGCGAGCTGACCGACTTCTTCCGGGCCTGCGCGTTCGACGATGACGTCAAGGCGATCGTCGTGGCCGGTGCAGGCGGCAATTTCTCGTCCGGCGGCGACGTTTTCGAGATCATCGGTCCGCTGGTGAAGATGGACACTAAGGGCCTGACCGCGTTCACCCGCATGACCGGCGATCTGGTCAAGGCGATGCGCGCCTGTCCTCAGCCGGTCGTGGCTGCCGTGGAGGGCATCTGCGCCGGCGCGGGCGCGATCGTCGCGATGGCCTCGGATATCCGGCTCGCCACGACCGGTGCCAAGGTCGCCTTCCTGTTCAACAAGGTCGGCCTTGCCGGCTGCGACATGGGCGCCTGTGCGATCCTGCCGCGCATCATCGGCCAGTCGCGCGCCTCCGAGCTGCTCTACACCGGCCGCTTCATGAGCGCGGACGAAGGCGAGCGCTGGGGCTTCTTCAGCCGTATCGTTGCGCCGGCCGAAGTGCTGACCCAGGCGGTGACGCTGGCGACCGAGATCGCGAACGGTCCAACCTTCGCCAACACCATGACCAAGCGCATGCTGGCCATGGAATGGGCGATGTCGGTGGAGGAGGCGATCGAGGCGGAGGCAGTTGCCCAGGCCTTGTGCATGACAACAGAGGATTTCAATCGCGCTTTCGAAGCCTTCGCCGCCAAGTCCAAACCGGTCTTCCAGGGGAATTGAGCTGCTGCGGGAACCGAAGGGACTTGCCAGGAGATATTTTAGGTCTAAAATAATTTTCATTGGCTCGGCTCTCCAGTGGAGGCGCTCATGAAGATCGCGATCATCGGCGGCGGACCTGCCGGTCTCTATGCGGCGATATTGCTCAAGAAGCAGCGGCCCAGCGCCGACATCGCGGTCTACGAGCGCAACCGCGCCGACGATACGTTCGGCTTCGGCGTGGTGTTCTCCGACGCCACGCTCGACAATTTCGAGAAGCACGATCTGCCGAGCTACCAGCGGATCACCCAGGAGTTCGCCTACTGGGATGATATTGCCGTGCATTTCCGCGGCACGGTCCACCGGGTCGGCGGCAATGGTTTCTGCGGCTGCTCGCGCCGCACGCTGCTGCGAATCCTGCAGGAGCGAGCGCGCGAGCTGGGTGTGACCCTGCAGTTCGAGGTCGACCTCGAGGACGAGTCGCAATTCGCTGATGCGGATCTCCTGATCCTGTCTGACGGCATCAACAGTCGTTTCCGTCAGAAGTACGTCGATCACTTCCAGCCGGAGGTGGATCTGCGCGCCAACAAGTTCGCGTGGATGGGCTCGACCAAGCCGCTCGATGCCTTCACCTTCATCTTCCAGGAGACCGAGTGGGGTCCGTTCATCGCGCACGCCTACCAATACGAGGCGGGGCACTCGACCTGGATCTTCGAGACCGATCCAGAGACCTTCGAGCGGGCCGGCCTGACCGGGCTCGATGAGCGGCAATCCGCCGACCGCATGAAGGAGATCTTCGGCTGGTTCCTCGGCGACCATCCGCTGCTGATCAACCGCTCGATGTGGCGCAATTTCCCGATGATCCGCAACAAGCGCTGGGTCAAGGACAACATGGTGCTGCTCGGCGACGCCAAGTCGACTGCGCATTTCTCGATCGGCTCGGGCACCAAGCTTGCGATGGAGGACGCGATCGCGCTGGCTGACGCCATGCAGCGCGCGCCCAACATTCCGGCGGCGCTCGATCTTTACGAGCATGGCCGGCGCGAGGAGGTCGAGAAGACCCAGCACGCCGCCGACGTGTCGCTGGTCTGGTTCGAGCACGTCGACCGCTTCTGGGATTTCGATCCGGTTCAGTTCGCGTTCGGCGTGATGACGCGCTCGAAAGCGATCACCTACGACAATCTCACTCTGCGCGCGCCGGACTTCGTGGCCGAGGTCGACAAGGCCTTCGCGCGCCAGGTGCGATCCAAGGGGTTTGACGTCGATGTCGACAAGCCGGTCGCGCCGATGTTCCAGCCGCTCAAGCTGCGCGAGATGACGCTCGCCAACCGCGCCGTGCTGTCGCCGATGTGCATGTACTCGGCCGAGGAGGGCGTGCCCGGCGATTTCCACCTCGTGCATTATGGCTCGCGGGCGATCGGCGGCGCTGGCCTGCTGTTCACCGAGATGACCTGCGTCAGCCGCGATGCGCGTATCACGCCTGGCTGCGCCGGCCTTTGGAACGATGCGCAGCAAGCGGCGTGGAAGCGCATCGTCGGTTTCGTTCATGCGAACTCGCGGGCGAAGTTCGCGCTGCAGCTCGGCCACGCCGGCCGCAAGGGCGCGACCAAGTTGATGTGGGACGGCATGGACCGTCCGCTGGAGCAGGGCGGCTGGGACATCGTGTCGGCGTCGCCGCTGCCGTACTTCCCGGACAGCCGGGTGCCGCGCGAACTCGACCGCGCGGCAATGGATGCGATCAAGGCCGACTTCGTTGCGGCCGCCGAACGCGGCCACGCTTGCGGATTCGACATGCTCGAACTGCACTGCGCCCACGGCTATTTGCTCGCCAGCTTCATCTCGCCGCTGACCAACAAGCGGACGGACGAATACGGCGGGTCGCTGGAGAACCGGTTACGCTTTCCGTTGGAGGTCTTCGCCGCCATGCGCGCGGCGTGGCCGGCGCACAAGCCGATGTCGGTGCGCATCTCCGCCACCGACTGGGCCGACGGCGGCGTCACTGGTGACGACGCGGTGCTGATCGCCCGCGCGTTCGGCGAGGCCGGCGTCGATCTCGTCGATGTCTCGACCGGCCAGACCGTTTGCGAGGCCAAGCCGATCTACGGCCGCATGTTCCAGACGCCGTTCTCCGATCAGGTCCGCAATGAGGCTGATGTCGCGACCATGTGCGTCGGTAACATCACCTCGGCCGACCAGGTCAACACCATCCTGGCCGCCGGCCGCGCCGATCTCGTCGCGCTCGGCCGTCCGCATCTGGTCGACCCCGCCTTCACGATGAAGGCCGCGGCCTGGTACGGCGCCGACATGTTCTGTCCGCCGCAATATCTGCCGGGCAAGGAGCAAATCTTCCGCAACAGCGTCCGCGACCGGCAGGATTTCGAGGAGCTGAAGATTAAGGCTAAGCCGAAAACGCGGGCCGAGCTGACGGCAGAGGCTGCGAAGCCGCTTGCGGCGGAGTAAGGCTCCGTGCCACGCTGCTGCCCGGTACGAGAAGTACGAGTGGAGTAGAGGCGATGAAGGCGATCATCGTTGGCGGCGGTATCGGCGGATTGACCACGGCCCTGATGCTGCGGGCGCGCGGCATCGACTGTGAGCTGTTCGAGCAGGCGGATGCAATCCGCGAGCTCGGTGTCGGCATCAACACCCTGCCGCACGCGATCCGGGAGCTCGCCCAGCTCGGGCTGCTCGACCGGCTCGACGAAGTCGCCATCCGGACCTATGAGCTGTTCTACTTGACTCGGCGCGGCCAGGAGGTCTGGCACGAGACCCGCGGGCTCGACGCCGGCCACGACGTGCCGCAATTCTCGATTCACCGCGGCCGTCTGCAGAGCGTGATCCATCAGGCGGTGATGCAGCGGCTCGGGCCTGAGAAGGTCCACACCGGCTGCCGGCTCGGCTCGTTCACCCAGGACGAGGGCGGTGTGACCGCCTATTTCTTCGACCGCACCGGCGCTCATGTTCACACCGTCCGCGGGGACGTCCTGATCGGCGCCGACGGCATTCATTCCAAGGTCCGGCAGACGCTGTTCCCCAATGAGGGCGCGCCGTGCTGGAACGGCCTGATGCTGTGGCGCGGCGCCACCGACTGGCCGGTGTTCCTGACCGGGCGGTCGATGATCATCGCCGGCGGCCTGAACGCCAAGGCGGTGATCTATCCGATCGCCGAGGGCTCGAGCCCCGCGACCCGCCTCACCAACTGGGCCGTGCTGGTGCGCATCGGCGATGCCAACACCGCGCCGCCGCGGCGTGAGGACTGGTCGCGGCTCGGCAAGACGGACGAGCTGATGCCGCATGTCAACGGCTTCTCCATTCCCCAGGTCGACTTCGCCGCGATGGTGCGGGCGACGCCGGATTTCTGGGAATATCCCTGCTGCGACCGCGATCCGCTGCCGTACTGGTCGAGCGGCCGCGTCACCTTGTTGGGCGATGCCGCGCATCCGATGTACCCGGTCGGCTCCAATGGCGCCTCGCAGGCCATTCTCGATGCCCGCGCGCTCGCCGATGTCTTGGCCCGCTCCGAGCATCCGCGCCAGGCGCTGATGGCCTATGAGCAGAAGCGGCTGCCGATGACCGCCGAGATCGTCGCGTCGAACCGCCGCGGCGGCCCCGAGGGCGTCATCGATGCCGTCGAGCAGCTCGCGCCGCAAGGCTTCACGGACATCAACACCATCCTCAACTACGAAGCCCGAGAGGGTATCGTGCGCGGTTATGCGAGCCGGGCCGGCTTTGCCGCGCGGATGGTGACGCGGCAGGCGTCGTAGCAACGATCTGAGACTGCCCGAACGGCTGCCCCTCGCCCCATCCCTCTCCCCGTGAGGACGGGGAGAGGGAGCGCGCTACGTTCTGCGCAACAGTTCGAAACAAGCGCCAGATCAGACTCACGCCCCCGGAGGCGGGGGCAGGAAGTGGATGTTGTGCTCGGCGGCGAGCTTCACCACGTCGTCCGGGTTCTGCTCGCGCATGTTGTGGATCGCCCAGAACAGCTCGTAGAGCCGCCGCGTCGGCGACACCCAGAACAGCGTCTTTGCCGTCTGCTGCGACTTGTTGAAGATGCCGTGCGGCTTGCCCATCGGCAGCCGCACCGTGTCGCCGGCGGTGGCGTATTCCTCGGCGCCATCCAGGAAGAAGTCGAGCCGTCCTTCGAGGATGTAGAGATACTCGTCCTGGTCGGGGTGGATGTGCGGCGGCACGAAGGTGCCGACCGGGAACGTCGCGTGCCAGGAGAAGCTGTGCTCGGTGCGGTTCTTCGGCACATAGACCTGGCCGAGAATGTTCCAGGAGATGCCCTGGATGCCCTCATTGGCCCGGGTGATGCCGGCGATTTCCGGATGGTTCATGTCGTTTTCGCTCCCTGCTGTTACTTGGCCGCGCAATCCTTGGCGTAGCGGTCGGCGTAGTTTTCGAACACCTTCTGTACGATCTCGGTCTGGAACTTGCCATCCGGCCGCTTGGCGACCTTGGTCAGATAGAAGTCCTGGATCGGATAGCCGTTGGTGTTGAACTTGAAGTTACCGCGCAGCGAGGCAAAATCGGCCTTCTTCAGCGCCGCGGCTACTGCATCCTTGTTGCTGAGGTTGCCGCCGACTGCCTTCACGGCGCTGTCGATCAGCAGCGCGGCGTCATAGGCCTGCATCGCGTAGGTGCCGGGCACGCTGTTGTAGGCGGCCTCGTAGCCGGCGACGAACTTCTTGCTCTGCGGATTGTCGAAATTGGGCGCCCAGTTGGCGCCGCCGAACATTCCGACCGCGGCATCCTGCTGCGCAGGGAGCGTGGATTCGTCGACCGTGAAGGCCGAGAGCACCGGAATGGTGTCGGCAAGGCCGGCCTGCTTGAACTGCTTGACGAGGTTCACGCCCATGCCACCCGGCATGAAGGTGAACACGGCGTCCGGCTTCTGCGAGGAGATCTTGGACAGCTCGGGCTGGAAGTCGAGCGTGTTGAGCGGAACGTAGGACTCTTCGACGATCTCGCCCTTGTAGTCGAGCTTGAAGCCGGCGACGGAATCGCGCCCGGCCTGATAGTTCGGAACCAGCAGATACATCTTCTTGTAGCCGCGGTCCTGCGCGACCTTGCCGAGAACGGCATGCACTTGGTCGTTCTGGTACGAGGTCACGTAGAAGTAGGGGCTGCATTCCTTGCCGGCGTAGCTGGACGGACCGGCATTCGGGCTGATCAGGAAGGTCTTGTTCTCGGTGACCGGCCGGTGGATGGCCTGCAGCATGTTGGAGAAGATCGGACCGACGACGAAGTCGACCTTGTCACGCTCGAGCAGGCCCTTGACCTTGGTGATCGCGGCATCCGGCTTCAGCTCGTCGTCGGCGACCACCACCTCGACGTCCTTGCCGCCCATCTTGCCGCCGAGGTCCTTGATGGCAAGGTTGAAGCCGTCGCGGACCTGGCCGCCGAGCGCGGCGGCGGGGCCGGAGAGGGTGACGATGACGCCGATCTTGATTTTGTCGTCGGCCAGCGCCGGCTGGGCGAGCAGGCTCGCGGCAATGCCAAGACCGACGCCGAGACCGGCCAGCTTCGAACTCATTTTCATGACAACTCCCCCGGGATGCGGAAATTCAGGTTTATGTTTTTTGCACCTGACCAAACGATGGGCCAGACCGCAGCTTGGTCACAAGCCTAGTCTGATGACGCCCTCAGCTGCAAGCGAGCTGCTCGCGGAAGGGGCAGTTTCGGCACGCATGCAAGCGCCGCGCCAATTGCTTGAAGGTTAAAGGAATTGCCTCCTCATCGTCCTGCGCAAAATGACGGTACATTTTTCCTTGCTCCCAGGAGGTCCTGAAGGTCAAACTCACGAGCCTCGCCAGACGAGGCTGAACGTGCCCAAGTGATTCCGTCATGACGCTTGATTCCGAGACCAAGGCCGTCGAGCTGCCCGAGGACCATGCCGAGGAGCTGCGGCTGTGGCTGCGCCTGCTCACCTGCACGACCCTGATCGAAGGCGAGATCCGCAGCCGGCTGCGCGAGCGTTTCGACGTGACCCTGCCGCGTTTCGACCTGATGGCGCAGCTCGACAAGGCGCCTGATGGCATGACCCTGTCCGACGTCTCCAAGCGCATGATGGTCTCGAACGGCAACGTCACCGGACTGGTCGAGCGCCTCGTCGAATCCGGCCATCTGGATCGCCGCACCTCCGACACCGACCGCCGCGTCCAGGTGATCCGGCTGACCAAGCTCGGCCGCGCCGAATTCCGCAAGATGGCGGCCGAGCACGAGACCTGGATCGCGGACATCTTCGGCGATCTCACGGAGAAGGACGTGCGCGAGTTGATGCGGCTGCTCGCCAAGACCAAGGGATCGGCGCAGAAGGCCGTGCAGCGCCGGCAGGATTGAAGCGGGCCTGACAGGACGTCGCAGGCCACGCTGCCACGCGCGGCAGGCGCTCAAACAATTTGCGGGCAGTGCACAATCTTCGGCTCTTGCGCCTAGATGTTTTAAGTCTAAAATGTTTAGGACTGAAACGTGCCGGGCGTCCTTCCCTTCAGACAGGAGCGTGTGATGGCCACTGCCGCCAAGGTTCAGCAGCCGGAGAGCGCCAGCGCGCATGCGCATAGCGCCCACGTCGACACCTTCGCCCAGGACAATCTGCCGCCGCGTGAGCTGTGGCCAGACTTCGTCTTCAGCCGGCCCGAATTCCAGTATCCGCCGCGGCTGAACTGCGTGACGCATTTCGTCGATCGCTGGGTCAAGGAGGGGCGGGGCGATGCGCCATGCATCATCAGCGCTGACATCAGCTACACGTATCGCGAGCTGCAGGCACTGGTGAACAGGATCGCCAACGTCCTGGTCGGCAAGCTCGGTCTCGTGCCCGGCGGCCGCGTGCTGCTCCGCTCCGCAAACAATCCGATGATGGTTGCCACCTATCTGGCCGTCATCAAGGCCGGCGGCATCGTGGTCGCCACCATGCCGCTGCTGCGCGCCAAGGAGCTGTCCTATCCGATCCAGAAGGCGCAGATCGCGCTGGCCTTGTGCGACGGCAAGCTGGCCGACGAGATGGAAAAGACCCGCCCGATCGCGCCGGCGCTGAAGCAGGTGGTCTATTGGGGCAACGGCCAGCCCAACGCGCTGGAGGCGCTGATCGCCGATGCCAGCCCGGAGTTCACCGCGGTCGATACCGCCTCCGACGATCTCTGCCTGATCGCATTCACCTCCGGCACGACCGGCGATCCCAAGGGCACCATGCATTTCCACCGCGACATGCTCGCGGTGTGCGACGGCTACGCCCGCAACGTGCTGCGCGCCAGCCAGAGCGACCGCTTCATCGG
Source organism: Bradyrhizobium sp. SZCCHNRI3052 (assembly GCF_032484895.1). NCBI lineage: Bacteria > Pseudomonadati > Pseudomonadota > Alphaproteobacteria > Hyphomicrobiales > Nitrobacteraceae > Bradyrhizobium > Bradyrhizobium sp. SZCCHNRI3052. The sequence goes on from NZ_JAUETW010000003.1 coordinate 74,075, forward strand.
CACCGCACCGCTCGCCTTTACCTTCGGTTTCGGCGGCGTGCTGTTTCCGATGCACATCGGGGCATCCTACGTCGTGCTGGAAAAGACCTCGCCGGACGATCTGCTCGCGGCCATCGAGCGCTACAAGGCCACCATCTGCTTCACGGCGCCGACCGCCTATCGGGCGATGCTGAGCAAGCTCGAGGGGCGCGACATCTCCTCGCTGCGCAAATGCGTCTCCGCCGGTGAGACCCTGCCGAAGCCGACCTTCGACGCCTGGCTGAAGGCGACCGGGCTGAAGCTGATGGACGGCATCGGCTCGACCGAGATGCTGCATATCTTCATCAGTGCCGTCGAGGACGAGATCCGTCCCGGCGCCACCGGCAAGCCGGTGCCGGGCTACGAGGCCAAGATCGTCGACGACGAGGGCCGCGACGTGCCGCCGGGCACGATGGGGCGGCTCGCGGTGCGGGGTCCCACCGGCTGCCGCTATCTCGCCGACGAGCGTCAGCGCAAATACGTCCAGAACGGCTGGAATGTCACCGGCGACACCTATGTGATGGATGAGGACGGCTATTTCTGGTATCAGTCGCGCTCTGACGACATGATCGTCTCGTCGGGCTACAACATCGCCGGCACCGACGTCGAGGCGGCGCTGTTGACGCATGCGGCGGTCGCCGAATGCGGCGTCGTCGGCGCTCCCGACGACGCGCGCGGAATGGTCGTGAAGGCGTATGTCGTGCTGGCGCCGGGGGCGGAAGGCACGCCGGCGCTGGTGGCCGAGCTGCAGGAGCATGTCAAGCGCGAGATCGCGCCGTACAAATATCCGCGCGCGATCGAGTTCGTGACGCAACTGCCCAAGACCGAGACCGGCAAGCTGAAGCGGTTCGCCCTGCGGCAGATCGCGCAGGCTGCCGCGCGGTCGCCCGGCGCGGCCTCGTAGGAGAGACAAGGAGAGACGTTCGTGAGCACGACCAAGGCGCCCACGCTGGCCGTGGTGAAGCAGGATGAGGCCGAGGGCATGCGCGTGCTGCAGCCGAGCGGCTGGCCGATGCCAAAGGGCTACGCCAACGGCATCAGCGCCGAGGGGCGCATCGTCGTCACCGGCGGCGTGATCGGCTGGGACGCGAGCGAGACGCTCGCCGATGGCTTTGTGACGCAGGTCCGGCAGGCGCTGGAAAACATCGCCGCGATCCTGGCTGAAGGCAATGCGCGTCCGGAGCACCTGGTGCGGCTGACCTGGTACGTCGTCGACATGGATGAGTATCTCGGCAATTTGAGGGAGCTTGGGAAGATCTATCGCGAGATCTTTGGCAGTCATTATCCCGCGATGGCCCTGGTGCAGGTCGTCAGGCTGGTCGAGAAGGCCGCGCGGGTGGAGATCGAGGCGACTGCGGTGGTGCCGCGCTGAGGGCGCGTGCTGCCGGCAGGGGCTGGTCTTTGACCGGTCGAATTTGGAACGTGACATCGCGTTCTCGCGGCTGGTCGGCCCGAGCTTTGCTGGTCGATCACCCCCGGCGAAAATCGAGGGCGCAGGGAAGGCCGGGTGTCCACCACACCCGCGGCCCCCGTGCGACAGAAAATGCACGGGGCAGGAACCACAGGTGGGCCGAACATGCCGGCCTTCCCTGCGCGATGTTTGACGGCTTATACGTGGTCTCCCTGGTGCGCCGGGCTTGTTGGCCACCATGATCCGCGCGATGCACTGAGCATCGTCGCGAACGTGATACCAGCGTCGGGGTATCAGGACATCACGACTTCACCGTACGCCACGACATCACTCGTCCGCGCAACAAGCGCATGATGCAACGGCGTCCATCGCGGCCTGCCCCACGTATCGTGACGACGCGTACGCCCCTCTTCGCCTGGGCAGGTTGGGCGCAAGCATCGTCGTGATTTGCCCGACGGCACAAGGCCAGCGCGCTGCGACATGGTAACGCGACGGGCAGTCACACAGGACATCACGGTTCGCAGGCATGTCGCTTCGTTAGTGGAACAATTGTGGTCGTCTGATGATCCTGCCGCCGAATGAACGACTTGGGATCGCCATGTCGCAGACATCAACCTGTTCGAACGTGACGGCGCAGTGGCGGGTGAGAGCAGGGGGCGGACTTGGACTGGAAACTCTTCGTGACGACGGCGCTGGCCGCCGGCATCGGCGCTGCGGCCGGCGCGCTGGCATTGGCGACGGCCGGGGGCGGCGGCATCGAGCATCAGGCCGACGCCAAGATGCTGGAGATCGGCGTCGCCATCCTGCGCGAGCCGGCGCGGGTGGATGACGATCCGATGCGGTCATGGGCCGTGCGGGTGGTCGAGAAGAAGTCGGGTGTGACTTTTACAGATCAGCAGCGTGCGGCGTTGCTGAAGCGTGCCGCGGGGGGACGGTAGCTCCGCTCCCGGTGCGTAGGGTGGGCAAAGGCGCGATTGTTTTCTGGCACTGTCTGATCGCGCCGTGCCCGCCGTTGTTCGCGGATGGTCCGCCGGTGGGCACGCGATCGTGCGGCTTACTCCGCGCGACGGCTTTGTCCACCCTACGAACTTATGGCGTCATTGCGAGGAGCGCAGCGACGAAGCAATCCAGAGTCGCGCACTCGGCCCTGGATTGCTTCCGCCTTCGCCCGAGAGGGCTTCGGCGGACACGTCGCTGCGCTCGCAATGACGCGTGGGGAGATCGGAGTGCTACTGATACGCCGAGACGATGTCGCTCACAGCGCGTTCCAATTGCTGAGCTGTCGCGCAGGGGCGGACGACGTTGCAGAAGGTCTGGTAGCGCGGCATCTCTGAATCGCCCCAGCCCCAGGTCATGCGGCCCTCTGGATTGAGCCAGACCACGCGCTTGGCGCGTTCGGAGATGGCTTTGAGGATATCGGCGCGCGGGTCGAGCTTGTTGCTGCGGGCGTCGCCGAGCACGATCACGGTCGTCTGCGGCGTCACCGAGGCCATGAACTGCTTCTCGAAATCCACCAGCGACGAGCCGTAGTCGGACGAGCCGAAGCCGACCTTGTGCATGATCTCGGCCATGGCCTCCTCGGCCGGCTTCTGCTCAAGGATCTCGCTGACCTCGATCAGGTGGCCGGAGAACGCGAACGAGCGAACATCGCTGACGACGTCGTGCAGGCTGTGGATCAGCAGCAGGAAGAAATCCGAGACGCGGGCGACGGAGCCCGAGACGTCGCACAGCGCGACGATCTTCGGGCGGTCGCGGTGCCGGCGCTTCCACGCGGTGAGGAAGGGCACGCTGCCCCAGGCCGCGTTGCGGCGGAGCGTGCGGCGGACGTCGAGATGGCCGCGGCGCTGGCGCTTGCGCGGCTTCGCATAGCGCTCGCGCAGGCGGCGCGCGATCTGCCGGATCAGCGCCCGCATCTCCGCGACCTGGCGCGGCTCGATCCGCGACAGCTGCGCGTTGCGCAGGATCTCGTGGCGCAGGTTCTCGGTCTCCTCGCGGCCGTACAGCGCGAGCGCCTGCGCGACCGCATCGCGCACGGTGTCGCGCAGGCCGTCGAGCCCGGCCTGCAGCCGCTCCGCCAACGCCGGATTGGTCTCGGTGAGCCTATCGAGATCGTCGCGCAGCCGCTGGATCCCCATCGTCTCCAGCATGCGGCTGGAGAACAGGCCGCGCTGGGTGAAGTAGCGGATCTCCGACAGCCCGACGGCGCTGGACGCGTTGGCGATCGCGGCCGAGATGTCAGCCGTGTTCTGCGCCAGCAGCATCTGGGCAAGAGCGCCGAGCTCCGCGTCCGCCTCACCGCCGATCGGCTCTCCGGATGGCGGGGCCGACTGGGCCTCATTCGACGCCGCGTCCTGCTGCGTCTCGTCATTCGCCTCGGCCTGCGCCGGATCGACATGGGCGAAGAACAGGTCGAAGCAGGCGCCGAGCGCCTTCTTCTCGTCCTCGCTCTTGGCGAGCGTCAGCAGCAGGCTGTCGCGCAGCACCGTGCGATCGGCGAGACCGACGCTCGCCACAGCGCGCATCGCGTCGATGCTCTCGGCCGGCGACACGTGCACGCCGGCGCCGCGCGCCGCCCGAAAGAACCGATGCAGGTTCTCCTGCATGAGAGCCTCACCCGAAGATGTTCTGGCGCTGCGCCTTGGCGACGAAGGTCGTCACCTGCGGCAGCGCCACCTCGATGTCGGACTCGTATTTCAAGAGAACGTTGAGCGTATCCTTCACCACGTCATGGCCGAGCTCGGCCGCCTGCAGCAGCACCAGCACGCGCGCCCAGTCGATGGTCTCGCTGACCGACGGCTGCTTCTTCAGGTCGAGCGTTCTGACGTCGTGGATGAAGGCCACGAGCTGCCGGCGCAGATTCTGCGAGATGCCGGGCACGCGGCTCTCGACGATGCGCTCTTCCAGCCGCTGCTCGGGGAAGCCGATGTGCAGATGCAGGCAGCGCCGCTTCAGGGCGTCGCCGAGATTGCGCTCGGAGTTGGAGGTCAGGATCACGGTCGGCGGCTTGGCGGCGGCGATGCTGCCGAGCTCGGGGATCGTGACCTGGAAGTCCGAAAGGATCTCCAGCAGCAGCGACTCGAACTCGGCGTCGGACTTGTCGATCTCGTCGATCAGCAGCACGCAGCCCTCGGGCTCGAGCAGCGCCTGCAGCAGCGGCCGCGGCTCGACGAACTCCTTGGAGAAGAACACGTCGCCGAAATCGTGCAGCTGGCCGAGCGCCGCATGCAAGGTCTGAGCGCCGCCGAGCACCTCGCCGAGCTTGTCCTTCAGGATCTGGGTGTAGAGCAGCTGCTTGGCGTATTTCCACTCGTAGAGCGCCTTGGCCTCGTCGAGCCCCTCATAACATTGCAGCCGGATCATCTTGAGGCCGCGCCAGGCGGCGATCGCCTTGGCAAGCTCGGTCTTGCCGACGCCGGCTGGGCCCTCGACCAGGATCGGCTTGTCGATCGCCTGCGACAGGTAGACGGCGGTGGCGATCTGGCGGCTGGCGATATAGCCCTGGGCGGCGAGGCCGGCTTCGACGGCCGCGATCGAGACGATGGCTGAAGAGGGGGCCGGGGAATCAGCCACTGACGAAACTCCGTTTCCTGGTATCAGGACCCGGCGCAGATGTGATCGGCGTTCCGGTCCCTGGACGTTGGTGGTCAGGCGAAAACCCTGACTTTTCCTCGCATTGTGTTATGTCCTGGCTACGCGTCCCGGGCAGCCCTGTCCAGTGCGCGCGTGGGTGCCTCGGCCGCATGGCTGCCGGTCGCCAGCGGACCGGACCGAGAACCTCCTCCTGCAAATCACGCCGAGCGGAATATGAACCGATCCATCCTGCATCTCCTCGTCCTGCTGGTTCTCGTGGTCGGAGGCGGCTGGATCATCGGCGCCTCCAACATGCCCGGCGCCTGGTACGGCTCGCTCAACAAGCCCTGGTTCACCCCGCCGGGCTGGCTGTTTCCGGTCGCCTGGACCGTGCTCTACATCATGATCGCGGTCGCCGGCTGGCGCACCTATGAGCGGGTCGAAAGCGGTGCGGTGATGCAGGTGTGGTGGGGACAGCTGGTGCTGAACTTCGCCTGGTCGCCGGTGTTCTTCACCGCGCATCTGATGTGGGTCGCGTTCGCGATCATCGCCAGCATGTTCGTGCTGATCGTGACCTTCATCGTGATGCAATGGCGCGAGGACCGGATCGCGGCGCTGCTGTTCGTGCCCTATGCCTGTTGGGTCGCGTTCGCGTCGGCGCTGAATTTCTCGGTGAACGTGCTGAATTGAGATGAGGCGGCTGATGGGGCGACGCTGTCAACAATCGGGTGTGCTGCCGCCGCATCCTCCGCTGTGGTCCCTGCGAACGCAGGGACCCATACCGCGGACGGCCGATTGTCGGAAAAGACTCCGAGTTGCCTTTCGTGCTCAACAATCAGGGCCGGTGGTTATGGGTCCCTGCGTTCGCAGGGACGACAGTCGGGGGTGGGGCGGGCAGCGCGGCAGACTGACGCTTGATGGTCGAGGCGTTCACCCATGAACCTCAAGCAGCTCGAATATTTCGTGCAGGTCGCCGAGCTCGGCTCGTTCAGCAAGGCCGCGTCCGTGCTCGACGTGGCGCAGCCGGCGCTGTCGCGGCAGGTGCGGGCGCTGGAATCGGAGTTGAAGCAGCAGCTGTTCGCGCGCAACGGGCGGGGCGTGGCGCTGACCGAGGCCGGCAAGCGGCTGCTCGACCACAGCGTCGGCGTGCTGCAGCTGGTGGCGCATGCGCGCGAAGATCTCGGCGCCAGCCGAGATGCGCCGGTCGGCCGCGTCACCATCGGCCTGCCACCGAGCATCGCGCGGCAATTGACGCTGCCGCTGATCGATCGCTTCCGCAAGGAGTATCCGGCGGCGCGACTGGCCGTCGTCGAGGGCCTGTCGACGCATGTGGTGGAGTGGGTCACCACCGGACGCATCGACGTCGGCATGGTCTACAATCCGGAAGCCCAGCCCGGCATCGAGATCACGCCGGTGCTGCAGGAGCCGTTGGCGCTGGTGAGCCACGCGCCCAAGGGCAAGCGCCGCGTCACCGCGCCGCTGCCGATGGCCGAGCTGTCGCGCTACCAGCTGATCATGCCGGAGCGGGTGCACGCGATGCGGCGCCTGCTGGAGACGCAAGCGGCGCTCGCCGGGATCAAGCTCGACATCGCCTGGGAGGTGTCGAGCGTGCCCTCGATCATCGATCTCGTCTGCGCCGGCTACGGCCACGCCGTGCTGACCCCGAGTGGCGTCGCCGCCTCGGGCCGCGCCAGCGAGCTCGCCATCCGCCCACTGACCGAGCCCGCCCCGACCAGCGTGCTGTGCTTCGTCACCTCGGCGCACAAGCGCCCGACGCCGCTGGCGCAGCAGACCATCAAGCTGGCGACCGCGCTGATCCGGAAGCTGCCGCGGTGAATCGCGGGTGATCTCGGCTCGGGCAGTGCCACCCTCCCCTGGAGGGGGAGGGTCGCTCGCGCGCGAAGCGGGCGAGCGGGGTGGGGTGATCTCTCCCCGCGCGCCGGTGCCAGAGGAGAGATCACCCCACCCCGGCTCACGGCTCGCTTCGCTCCCCGTGAGCCGACCCTCCCCCTCCAGGGGAGGGTGGAGCCCGCGGTGTCTGAGCCGTGCGAAAGCCAACAGCGGAGTTGTTCAGACCCATTCTAAAATCAGCATGGCTCCTCTGATATCTTATGCCGTTTCGGAATAGCTGATAGAAGCCTCCGGGCGCTGGCGCGGGCCGGCGCGCTCGGTCACATACCCGGTCAAGCCTCCGAAGCGCAGGGCCGATCCCGTCAGGGGACGCGCGCCTGCGGACGTCGGTCAAGGCGCAAGAACAGCACCCCAAGGAAAGCAGAAGCGATGCCAACGACCGCCCGCGTCGACGTCCAGGCCTTTCTCGACGACCACAAGTTCTCCGGCTTCCAGTGGCTGATCTTCGCGCTCGGCTTCGTCATCGTGCTGCTCGACGGCTTCGACACCGCGGCGATCGGCTTCATCGCGCCGTCGCTCCTGAAGGAGTGGGGCATCGAGAAATCGGCGCTGGGACCGGTGCTGAGCGCGGCGCTGTTCGGTCTTGCCGGCGGGGCGCTGTTCGCGGGGCCGATCGCCGATCGTCTCGGCCGCAAGCTGGTGCTGGTCGGCTCCGTGCTGATCTTCGGCATCGCCTGTCTGGCCTCGGCGTTCGCGAGCAACCTCACCGAGCTTACCGTGCTCCGCTGCGTCACCGGCATCGGCCTCGGTGCCGCCATGCCGAATGCCGTGACCCTGCTCAGCGAGTACTGTCCGGGCCGGCTGCGCGCGACCATGACCAACCTGATGTTCTGCGGCTTTCCGCTCGGCGCGGCCTGCGGCGGCTTCCTCGCGGCGTGGATGATCCCGCAATGGGGCTGGCGCAGCGTGCTGGTGCTCGGCGGCGTCACGCCGCTGGTGTTGACCGTGCTGCTGATCGCGATCCTGCCGGAGTCGGTGCACTACCTGCTGTCGCGCGGCGCGAGCGTCGAGCGCGTCCGCAAGGTGATGCGCCGGATATCGGCTGCAGCCTCCGATGTCGCCCAGTTCGTGATGCTGGAGCCGGAGCACGCCGAGACCACCCGGCGCGTCAACGCCACCGGCATCGGCATGGTGCTGTCGCCGGTGCTGCGCGTCGGCTCGGTGATGCTGTGGGTCACCTATTTCATGGGGCTCGTGATCTTCTACTCGCTGATCAACTGGATGCCGGTCCTGTTCAAGGATGTCGGGCTCAACCCGCAGACCGCGACCCTGATCTCGGCGCTGTTCCCGCTCGGCGGCGTCGGCGCGGTGTTCTTTGGCCTGCTGATGGACCGCTTCAACGCCAACCGCATCGTCGCGGTCGGCTACGCCCTGACCGCGGTGACGATCTTCCTGATCGGGCAGGCGGTCGGCAACATGGGCTTCCTGGTGGTGATCGTGTTCGCCGCCGGCGTCGTCATGAACACGGCGCAGTCGTCGCTGCCGGCGCTGGCCGCCTCCTTCTATCCGACCCAGGGCCGGGCCACCGGCGTGGCCTGGATGATGGGCATCGGCCGCTTCGGTGGCATCGCCGGCTCATTCCTGGTCGCCGAGCTGACCGCGCGCCACCTGACCTTCAGCGAGATTTTCACCGTGATCGCGGTTCCCGGCTTGATCGCGGCGCTCGCCCTTGTGGTAAAGCAGGTCGTGGGACCGGGAGGCCGCGGCAGCGGCGAGGATGTCGGCTCCGCCGTGGTGGCGCATTGAGCGGCGCGCGCCACCGCAAGACACAGAAGCTTTGAGGGAGAGACTGACGTGATCATCGACGTGCACGGCCATTACACGACGGCCCCGAAGGCGCTGGAAGAGTGGCGCAACCGGCAGATCGCGGGCATCAAGGATCCGTCCGTCATGCCGAAGGCGTCGGAGCTGAAAATCAGCGACGACGAGCTGCGCGAGAGCATCGAGAGCAACCAGCTCAAGAAGATGAAGGAGCGCGGCAGCGACCTCACCGTGTTCTCGCCGCGCGCGAGCTTCATGGCGCACCACATCGGCGACTTCCAGGTGTCCTCGACCTGGGCCGCGATCTGCAACGAGCTGTGCTACCGCGTCAGCAAGCTGTTCCCGGACAATTTCATCGGCGTCGCGATGCTGCCGCAGTCGCCGGGCGTCGACCCCAAGACCTGCATTCCCGAACTGGAGAAGTGCATCAAGGAGTACGGCTTCGTCGGCATCAACCTCAACCCGGATCCGTCCGGCGGACACTGGACCTCGCCGCCGCTGTCGGACCGGCACTGGTATCCGATCTACGAGAAGATGGTCGAGCTCGACATCCCCGCGATGATCCACGTCTCCACCAGCTGCAACGCCTGCTTCCACACGACGGGCGCGCACTACCTCAACGCCGACACCACGGCGTTCATGCAGTGCCTGACGTCGGACCTGTTCAAGGACTTCCCGACGTTGAAGTTCCTGATCCCGCATGGCGGCGGCGCGGTGCCGTATCACTGGGGCAGGTTCCGCGGCCTCGCCCAGGAACTGAAGAAGCCGCTGTTGAAGGATCATCTGCTCAACAACATCTTCTTCGACACCTGCGTCTATCACCAGCCGGGCATCGACCTGCTGACCGGCGTGATCCCGATCGACAATATCCTGTTCGCGTCGGAAATGATCGGCGCCGTCCGTGGCATCGACCCGGAGACCGGCTTCTACTACGACGACACCAAGCGCTATATCGAGGCCGCCAAGCTGACCCCCGAGCAGCGCCACCAGATCTACGAAGGCAACGCCCGGCGCGTGTTCCCGCGTCTCGACGCCGCGTTGAAGGCCAAGGGCAAGTGAACTAGGACCAGCGAGATGAGCACCCCCATGAACAATCTCGGCATCGTCAAGAAGAGCATCACCCGTGCCGACAAGGCGGCGGTGGAGAAGCTGTCGAAGTTCGGCGTCGCCACCATCCACGAGGCGATGGGCCGCGTCGGCCTGATGCAGTGCTACATGCGTCCGATCTATCCGACGGCGAAGATGTGCGGCACGGCCGTCACCGTGCTGCTGCAGCCCGGCGACAACTGGATGCTGCATGTTGCGGCCGAGCAGATCCAGCCCGGCGACGTCGTCGTCGCCGCCTGCACGGTGGAGAACACCGACGGCTTCTTCGGCGATTTGCTGGCGACCAGCTTCCGCGCCCGCGGCGCCCAGGGCCTCGTGATCGACGGCGGCGTGCGCGACGTTGCTGATCTGACTGAGATGCAGTTCCCGGTGTTCTCGCGCGCCATCTCGGCTCGCGGCACCGTCAAGGCCACGCTCGGCTCGGTCAACATCCCGATCGTCTGCGCCGGAGCTGCCGTCAATCCGGGTGACGTGATCGTCGCCGATGTCGACGGCATCGTCGTGGTGCCGGCCGCGGTCGCCCACCAGGCAGCCGACGCCGCTGCTGCGCGCGAGGCCAACGAGGCCGACAAGCGCGAGAAGCTCGCGTCCGGCGTGCTCGGCCTCGACATGTACAAGATGCGCGAGCCGCTGGCGAAGGCCGGGCTCAAATACATCGATTGAGCATGACCGCGGCGTCCAACCCAAATCCTTCGAACCGATGGCATGTCGGGCTGATCGGCTACGGCGAGGTCGGCAAGATCCTCGCCGAGGATCTGCGCAAGGACGGCGTGCGCGTCTCGGCCTATGACGTCAAGCTGGCCGACTCGCGCGGCGACGCGATGCGTGACCACGCCGACAGCATCGGCGTGACGCTGGCCGCATCGCATGCGGAGCTGGCGGCGGAGGCCGACTTCATCGTCTCCGCGGTGACCGCCAGCCAGGACGTGGCCGTCGCCGAGGCCTGCGCTGCAGCCATCAAGCCTGGCGCGTGGTTCCTCGACTTCAACTCGGCCTCGCCCGGCGCCAAGCAGCGCGCCGCCGCGCTGATCGACGGCGCCGGCGGCCGCTATGTCGAGGGCGCGGTCATGACCTCGGTGCCGCCGTATCGCATCAAGGTGCCGCTGCTGCTCGGCGGCGCCGGCGCGCGCGAGTTGGCGCCGCTGCTCAACGATCTTGGCTTCGCCGCCAAGCCCGCCAGCGACAAGCTCGGCGTCGCCTCGGCGACCAAGATGTGCCGCAGCATCATGATCAAGGGCCTCGAGGCGATGGTGATCGAGAGCTTCACCACCGCGCGCGCCTATGGCGTCGAGGACGCGGTGCTGGCTTCGCTGCAGGAGACGTTCCCCGGCATCGACTGGGAGAAGCAGGGCGCCTATTTCTTTCAGCGCGTGATCGAGCATGGCCGCCGCCGCGCCGAGGAGGTGAGGGAGGTTGCCGAGACCGTGCGCGACATCGGGCTGACGCCGTGGTCGGCGGAAGGCACCGCCGAGCGCCAGGCCTGGGTCGCCGATCTCGCCGATGGCGGCCTGTTCGGCACCCGCGGCACCAAGGAATTCGCGCGCAGCCCGGACTGGCGCACCGAGGCCGATCGCATTCTCAACAAGATCAAGTCCAAGGAGTAGGGAACCTCATGGAGTTCCAGAAGACCCCGGGATGGCTCGACTGGTATGACGGCCCGTCGAAGCCGCGCTTCAAGGTGCCGGCCGGCAGTGTCGACGCGCATTGTCACGTGTTCGGCCCCGGCGCCGAATTCCCCTATGCGCCCGAGCGCAAGTACACCCCCTGCGACGCCTCCAAGCAGCAGCTCTATGCGCTGCGCGACCATCTCGGCTTCGCGCGCAACGTCGTGGTGCAGGCAACCTGCCACGGCGCCGACAACCGCGCCATGGTCAATGCGCTGGTGCATTCCAACGGCAGGGCTCGCGGCGTCGCCACCGTCAAGCGCAGCGTCACCGACGAGGAACTGAAGGCGATGCACGACGCCGGCGTGCGCGGCGTCCGCTTCAATTTCGTCAAGCGCCTGGTTGACTTCACGCCCAAGGACGAGCTGATCGAGATCGCCAACCGCATCAGCAAGCTCGGCTGGCATGTCGTGATCTATTTCGAAGCCGTCGACCTGCCGGAGCTATGGGACTTCTTCACCTCGCTGCCGACCACGGTCGTCGTCGACCACATGGGCCGTCCTGATGTGACCAAGCCGGTCGATGGTCCGGAGTTCGAGCTGTTCGTGAAGTTCATGCGCGAGCACGGCAACGTCTGGTCCAAGGTGAGCTGCCCGGAGCGTCTCTCGGTCAAAGGACCGCCGGCGCTGAACGGCGAGCAGAGCGCCTATCGCGACGTGGTGCCGTTCGCCCGACGCATCGTCGAGACCTTCCCGGATCGCGTGCTGTGGGGCACCGACTGGCCGCATCCGAACCTGAAGGACCACATGCCGGACGACGGCCTGCTGGTCGACTTCATTCCGCATATCGCCGTCACCGCGGAGCTGCAGCACAAGCTCCTGGTCGACAATCCGATGCGGCTGTACTGGCCCGACGAATCCTGAAGGAGGGAAGCGATGTCGCTCGACAAACCCTATACCGACGTTCCCGGCACGACCATCTTCGACGCGGACATGTCGCGGATGGGCTATCACCTCAACCAGTTCTGCATGTCGCTGATGAAGGCGGAGAACCGCGCCCGCTTCAAGGCCAATGAGCGCGCCTATCTCGACGAATGGCCGATGAGCGAGGAGCAGAAGCAGGCGGTGCTCGACCGCGACCTCAACCGCTGCATTGCGCTCGGCGGCAACATCTACTTTCTCGCCAAGATCGGCGCGACTGACGGCAAGAGCTTTCAGCAGATGGCCGGCAGCATGACCGGCATGACCGAAGACCAGTACCGCGAGATGATGATCAAGGGCGGCCGCTCGGTCGAGGGCAACCGCTACACCGGGGAGAAGAAGTAAATGGCCCATATCTCCGCAAGCGTCTTCACCTCGCACGTCCCGGCGATCGGCGCAGCCCTCGACCTCGGCAAGACCGGCGAGGATTATTGGAAGCCGGTCTTCGCCGGCTACGACTTCGCCAAGCAGTGGGAGAAGGAGCAGAAGCCGGACGTCGTATTCCTGGTCTTCAACGACCATGCGACCGCCTTCAGCCTGGACATGATTCCCACGTTCGCGATCGGCACCGCGGCTGAATATCAGCCGGCCGACGAGGGCTGGGGCCCGCGCCCGGTCCCCAAGGTGATCGGGCATCCGAAGCTCGCCGCGCACATTGCGCAGTCGGTGATCCAGGACGATTTCGACCTCACCATCGTCAACAAGATGGACGTCGATCACGGCCTCACCGTGCCGCTCAGCCTGATCTTCGGCCAGGTCGATGCCTGGCCGTGCCCGGTGATCCCGTTCGCCGTCAACGTCGTGCAATATCCGGTGCCGTCCGGCCGCCGCTGCTTCATGCTCGGCAAGGCGATCCGCAAGGCGATCGAGAGCTATGACGAGCCGCTCAACGTGCAGATCTGGGGCACCGGCGGCATGAGCCACCAGCTGCAGGGGCCGCGCGCCGGCCTGATCAATCGCGAATGGGACAACATGTTCCTGGACAAGCTGATCAACGATCCGGAAGGCCTGTCCAAGGTGCCGCATATCGAGTACGTCCGCGAGGCCGGCAGCGAGGGCATCGAGCTCGTGATGTGGCTGATCGCGCGCGGCGCCATGAGCGACGTCAACGAGACCAAGAAGGGCAACGCGCCGACCGTGCGTCACCGCTTCTATCATGTGCCGGCGAGCAACACGGCCGTCGGCCATCTGATCCTGGAGAACAACTGATATGGCCAAGACCATCAAGGTCGCGCTCGCCGGCGCCGGCGCCTTCGGCATCAAGCATCTCGACGGCATCAAGAACATCGACGGGGTCGAGGTGGTGTCGCTGGTCGGCCGCCGCTTCGACCAGACCAAGGAAGTCGCCGACAAATACGGTATCAAGCACGTCTCGACCGAGCTCGCCGACAGCCTCAAGCTGCCGGAGGTCGATGCCGTCATCCTCTGCACGCCGACCCAGATGCATGCGGCGCAGGCGATCGACTGCCTCAAGGCCGGCAAGCATGTCCAGGTCGAGATTCCGCTCGCCGACTCGCTGAAGGACGCGCAGCAGGTGGTGGAGCTGCAGAAGGAGACCAAGCTGGTCGCGATGTGCGGCCACACCCGCCGCTTCAATCCCAGCCACCAGTTCGTGCACAAGAAGATCAAGGCCGGCGAATTCCACATCCAGCAGATGGATGTGCAGACCTACTTCTTCCGCCGCACCAACATGAACGCGCTGGGCCAGCCACGCAGCTGGACCGACCATCTGCTGTGGCACCACGCCGCCCACACCGTCGACCTGTTCGCCTATCAGGCGGGCTCGCCGATCGTGAAGGCCAATGCGATCCAGGGTCCGATCCACCCGACCCTGGGCATCGCCATGGACATGTCGATCCAGCTCAAGGCCGCCAATGGCGCGATCTGCACGCTGTCGCTGTCGTTCAACAATGACGGCCCGCTCGGCACCTTCTTCCGCTACATCGGCGACACCGGCACCTACATTGCCCGCTACGACGATCTGGTGAACGGCAAGGAAGAGAAGATCGACGTCTCCAAGGTCGACGTCTCCATGAACGGGATCGAGCTGCAGGACCGCGAGTTCTTCGCCGCGATCCGCGAGGGCCGCGAGCCCAACGCCTCCGTGGCCCAGGTGCTGCCCTGCTACCAGGTGCTGCACGATCTCGACGTGCAGCTCGCCAAGGGCTGATACTTCTTCCCTCCTTGCGCGCGTTGCGCGTGAGGAGGGCTTCTACGATGGCGCAGATCTACGGCGCCTTGGACGGCTTCAGCTTCGGCAGCGTCGCGACGATCTTCTGCTTGCCGTCGACGATCTCGGCCAGGAAGCTCTCACGGTCGATGTCGCCGTTCTGGTCCCAGCTTGCCTCCATCAGCATGCCCGGCGCCTTGTCCGGCGTCAGCGTCAATCCCTTCATGGTGGCGCCGAAAGCGTGGCCGTCGAACTTGCCGATCATCTCGGTCACGTATTTGACGAGATAGACCGCGGTATAGCCCTTGATGCCGTTATGGTCGGGCCAGTAGCGGTAGCGCTCGTTGAACTTCTTCGCAAAGGCCTGGATGGCAGGAATGGGCGCATCCGCGCTCAGGCCGACATGGCCGCGCACGCCGTTGGCGGCGGGGCCTGCGAGCTCCACGACCTTCTGGCTGAGCAGCGTTGTCTCTCCGAACAGCGGCACCGACAATCCCTGACGTTTGGCCTCGATCAGGAAACGCGCGCTTTCTTCCTCGTTGGTGTAGACGAAGATCGCGTCGGCCTTGACGTTCTTCAGCTTGATGACGTCGGAGCCGAAATCGACCTGGCCCTGTTCGGTCGAGATGTCCGACACCACCTCGATGCCGCGGGCCTTCATCTCCTTGACGAAGCTGTCGCGGCCGCCTTTGCCGAAATCGTTGTTCACCCAGACCACCGCGACGGACTTCACGTTCAGCTGGTCATGCAGATAGTTGGCGATCTTCGGCATGCTGAACTGCTGGCCGAAGGCGGTGCGGAAGATCCAGGGATTGCCTTGCGTCGTGATATCGGCGGCCTCGGCGCCGACGATCTGCGGCACCTCGGCCTGCTGCGTCAGCGCCATGTTGACCTTGACCGAGCCCGAATAGATCGGCCCCAGCACTACATAGGGCTCGCGGTCGAGCACCTTCTGCACCTGGGCCCGGGAGACGCCGGGATTGCTCTGGGTGTCGAGGTGCTCGGTCGCAATCTTGCGGCCGAGAATGCCTCCGGCATTGTTGATCTCGTCGACCGCCAGGGCGACGCCATCGCGCCAGTTCGTGCCCGACACGGCTCCGGGGCCGGACAGCTCGACGACATCGGGAATGTAGACGGTGTTCTCTGCCCAGGCCAAACCCGCCCACAGTGCCATGGCGGCCGCCAAGCCGCTCAATCTTCCCAGATGCCTCATGACGTCCTCCCGATTGTTTTTTGCTTATGATGATGAACTTGCGGGTGCCTCTGCAAAACCCAGTAGTCGCGACGGCGTTCGCCATAGCAGCCGGTGCTGATCGTCCGGGTCCGGAAAGATCTCGGTAATGCCGGCCAGCAGCGGCCCGTAGTCGAGGCGTTCGGGCGCGCGCAGGAACGGCCAATCGGAGCCCCACACGCAGCGGTCGAGCGTGAAGGCCTCGACCAGCGCGGCGATGAACGGCCATGTGTCGGCGTACGGATAGGGCTGGCGCGCGAATTTGTAGTAGCCGGACAGCTTCACATGCGCGTCGCGGTCGCGGCCGAGCGCGAGCAGGGCCTGGAAGGATGGGCGTCGCAGCCCATGCTCCACGGCAGGCCGGCCGCAGTGATCGAACACGAGGCGGACCGTCGACCGCTCGATGAGGGGCAGCAGGTCGAGCAACTGATCCTGCTCGACCTGGACCTGCAGAAACAGATCGAGGTCGGTCAGCTTGTCCAGCAGCGGCGCGGCGTCGCGGTAATAGTCGGTGCCGTGAAACGGCACGTTGAACGCGATGCCGATGACGCCAGCGGCCTTCAACCGCTCCAGTTCTCCGATGTCGACGTCCTTCTCGACGACCGCAACGCCCTTGAACCTGCCATCTCCGAGCCTGAGCGTGTCGAGCAGGATGCGGCTGTCGGAGCCATAGCCGGAATTGGTCGCAACGATCAGCGCGTGCCGGACGTCGAAGACGTCGAGCACGCGAATGAGATGCGCGGCGGGCGCGATTTCCTGGCCGGTCGGACGATAGGGCGTATCCGGCGCGTAGGGGAAGCGCGCGGGATCGATGGTGTGGAGGTGGCAATCGATCCTGGGGCCTGCCGGAAGTGCCATGGTCGAGCCTTCTCTGACAGACGCTCAGAACGTCGCCTGAATGGCCTTGATCAGTTCGGGCGTTACGTCGGGCAGCACGCCGAACCAGGCCTGGAAAGCGAGACGCGCCTGGTTGAGCAGCAGGCCGAGCCCGTTGACCGTCGTGCAGCCGCGCGCGCGCGCATCCGCGAGGAAGGGCGTTTCGAGCGGTGTGTAGATCAGGTCTGCGACGAGCGTCGTCGCGGACAGCCGCCCCAGGTCGATCTCCAATGCGGGCTTTCCGATCATGCCGCGATCGGTGCTGTTGATGAGCAGGGCGACATCGGCGACTGCCGCCGAACGATCATCCCACGCCACCGTGCTGATGGCCGTCCCGAATTCGGCTGCGATGGCCTGCGCCTTCTCGGTGGTGCGGTTGCAGATGCGGATGTCGCGGGCACCATTCTCCAGCAGCGCCACAACGACCGCGCGCGCTGCACCGCCGGCCCCGAGCAAGAGAACAGGGCCTTCGTCGGCGCGCCAGTTCGGCCTGGCATCGCGCAGGCTCTGGACAAAGCCGTTGCCGTCATTGTTGAAGCCGCTCAGCGTGCCATCCGCTTCGACCACGATCGTGTTCACGGCGCCGATGCGTCGTGCGGTGTCGTTGACCCGGTGCAGCAGCGGCATCGCCGTCTGCTTGTGCGGCATGGTCACGTTGCAGCCGCGGAATCCGAGCGCCACCAGCCCAGCCAGCGCATCCTTCAGCCGCTCCGGCTGAACCGCGAGCGGGACGTAGGCGCCGCGCAGGCCGTGCGCGTTGAGCCAGAAATTGTGGATCGTGGGCGAGCGGGAATGAGCGACGGGCATGCCGATGACGCCAGCCAATCCGAATCCATTCGCTTGCGACATGCTGCGCGATGACCTCCCTTTTCAGATATCGACCTGTTCCGGCCAATGTGAAACCGTCTTATGAGCAATGACGCGCACAGGCAATTGAAACATTCGGCCACAAATCCTTGTCGCAATGCAGCGCATCATGGCTCAACGTCCAGTTCATGGGCGTCGTCGCGTGACCCGCCCCCCTGGGCAAAGCCAGGGGTGATTTCTATGATTGCGCAAGTCTGCCTCGACGACCGTCCGCCGGATACAAAGGATCGCCATTGACTGTCCAATCTCCGCCACCCGTGGCAACAGAAACCTTCACCGACGCGGCCGCCGCGGTGGCCCGGCTCGAAGAGATCTACGAGCGCAATACCGCTTTCCTGCGCGGCCATTTCGAGGCCTATGCCAACGGCGTCGTGCCGGCGACACGGATCCGCGCCACCTATCCCTTCGTGCGGCTGACCACCGCAAGTCACGCCCGGCTCGACTCGCGTCTCGCCTATGGCTTCGTCGCGGGGCCCGGCGTGCACGAGACCAGCGTCACGCGGCCGGACCTGTTCCGCTCGTACCTGACCGAGCAGATCCGTCTGTTGATCGAGAATCATGGCGTGCCGGTCGAGATCGGCGAGTCGGCCGAGCCGATCCCGGTGCATTTCGCCTACCGCCGCGACATCAACATCGAGACGGCGCTTCCGCACCACGAGAGCCCGCTGGTGACGCGCTCGCTGCGCGACGTGTTCGACGCTCCGGATCTTGCGACCATGGACGATGCGATCGCCGACGGCACGCTCGGACTGAAGCCCGGCATGCCCGAGCCGCTGTCGCTGTTTCGCGCCGCGCGCGTCGACTACTCGCTGCGCCGGCTCTATCATTATACGGGCACCGACCCGGACCATTTCCAGAACTTCGTGATCTTCACGAACTATCAGTTCTATGTCGACGCCTTCGCGGATTGGGGCCGCCAGCAACTGGCGGCCGGGCAGGGCGCAGCCGAGGCCTTCGTCGAGCCGGGCAACGTCATCACCCGCAATGCCCGTCTCGGCGGCGGCACCACCGGCTCCGCGCCGGCGCGCACGCCGCAGATGCCGGCGCTTCATCTCGTCGAGCCGGGGCACCAGGGCATCACGCTGATCAACATCGGTACTGGTCCGTCGAACGCGCGTAACGTCACCGACCACATCGCGGTGCTGCGGCCGCATGCCTGGCTGATGGTCGGCCACTGCGCGGGCCTGCGCAATACGCAGCGGCTCGGCGATTACGTGCTGGCGCACGGCTATGTCCGCGAGGACCATGTGCTCGACCAGGAGCTGCCACCCTGGGTGCCGATCCCGGCGCTCGCCGAGGTGCAGGTCGCGCTCGAGGAGGCCGTGGAGACGGTCACCGGCTATTCCGGGTTCGAGCTGAAGCGGGTGATGCGCACGGGCACCGTGGCCAGCGTCGACAACCGCAATTGGGAGATCTCCGGCCCGGCCGTCATCCATCGCCTCTCGCAGTCGCGCGCCATCGCGCTCGACATGGAGTCGGCCACAATCGCCGCCAACGGCTATCGTTTCCGCGTGCCCTACGGCACCTTGCTCTGCGTCTCCGACAAGCCGCTGCATGGCGAGATCAAGCTCGCCGGCATGGCGAGCGACTTCTATCGCCAGCGTGTCGGCCAGCATCTCCAGATCGGGCTGAAGGCGCTGGAGCTCTTGAAGCATCAGGAGTCGGAGCGGCTGCATTCGCGCAAGCTGCGCAGCTTCGCGGAGGTGGCCTTCCAGTAGCGGCCTTTGGCCGCCTGGGATCAGCGACTCCGGCGCTCGTCGAAGGCCTGCCGGGCCTGCTCGACCTCCGGCATCTTGGCGATGGTCCAGGCATAGAGCGCGCGGAACGGGGGCTGCAGGGTACGGCCGAGCGGCGTGATCTCGTACTGAACCGCGACCGGCGAGTCCGCGATCACCTCGCGGGCGACGAGGCCGTTGCGCTCGAGCCGGCGCAGGCATTGCGTCAGCGCCTTCTGGGTGACGCCCTCGAGCTGCTTCTTGATCGCGTTGAAGCGCAGTGGACCGGAGTCCAGCACGGCCAGCACCATCATCGACCATTTGTCGGCGATCTGGTCGATCAGCACCCGGCTCGGGCATTCCGACGAGAAGTGCTGCGGCTTGCAGCGGAGCGGGGCGGTCTGTGATGTCGATGCGGCGGTCACGACAGCGGTTTCCTCCGATATACCTGAGCGACTTCGGGTGCCTGATTGACTTCAGGTTTACGAAGTATACTGGAGCGGTTCCGAACGCAATGGAGCCCCCTGAATGTCCGACCTCGATACCAGCGTGCTGTTTCGTCCGTTTCGCCTGAAGTCGCTGGAGCTGAAGAACCGCATCGTCATGGCGCCGATGACCCGCAACGCCGCGCCGAACGGCGTTCCCGGCGAGGCCAACGCTGCCTATTACCGCCGCCGCGCCGAAGGTGGCGTGGGGCTGATCCTCACCGAGGGCACTGTCGTCAACCGCCCGGCCTCGCGCAACGAGCCCAATATTCCCTTCTTCCACGGCGATGCCGCGCTGGCCGGCTGGCAGAACGTGGCGAGCGCCGTGCACACCGCCGGCGGCCGCATCGCGCCACAGATCTGGCACACCGGCTCGACCAAGGGCATGAGCCGCTGGGAGCCCGATGCGCCGGTCGAGAGCCCATCCGGGCTGGTTGCGCCCGGCAAGCCGCGCGGCAACGCGATGACCGAGAACGACATCGCCGACACCGTTGCCGCATTCGCGCAAGCCGCGGCCGACGCCAAGCGCACGGGCTTCGACGCCGTCGAGATCCATGGTGCGCACGGCTATCTGGTCGACGAGTTCTTCTGGTCCGGCACCAACCAGCGCGAGGACCGCTATGGCGGCGCCACCATCAAGGAGCGCTCCCGCTTTGCCGGCGAGATCGTCGCCGCGATCCGCAAGGCGGTGGGTCCCGATTTCCCGATCATCCTGCGCGTCAGCCAGTGGAAGCAGCAGGACTATGCGGCGCGCCTCGCCGAGACGCCGGCGCTGATGGCCGACTGGCTGCAGCCGCTGGTCGCGGCCGGCGTCGACATCCTGCACTGCTCGCAGCGCCGTTTCTGGGAGCCGGAATTCCCGGACGTGGACGGCGAGAAGGGCCTGAACTTCGCCGGCTGGGCCAAGAAGATCACGGGCGCCGCGACCATCAGCGTCGGCTCGGTCGGCTTGTCCGATGAATTCTTCTCGGCCTTCGCCGGCAAGCCGTCGACGACGGCCGATCTCGATGCGCTGCTGGAGCGCATGGCCAAGGAGGAGTTCGACCTCATTGCGGTCGGCCGCGCGCTGATCAGCGATGCCGAATGGGTCGCCAAGATCAAGGCCGGCGACAAGGCGGGCCTGAAGGGCTTCAGCGCAGCGGATCTCGGCGCGCTGGTTTGAGCTCTTGTAGACCCGTTGGTGCCCCTCGTCCGGCGTAAGCGGGGCGAGGGGGCGTACCGTCAGCGAGGCGCGAGCTCGAGCCTGCCATTAGTCCTCGCGATGACTAATGCACCGTCAGCTCGAGATACATCGGGCTGCGGAAGGTCGAAGACGGCATCCAGGGCAGTTGCTCCTGGGTGCGGCGATAGTCCGGCACGACCTTGTGCAGCTCGTCGAACGCGATCCTGATCGCCATGCGCGCGATCGCCGATCCCAGACAGGCGTGCACGCCGCCGCCGAAGCCGAGATGGCCGCGTGGCTTGCGCCTGATGTCATAGACATCCGGATTGGGAAACTGCCGCTCGTCGCGGTTGGCGGAGCCGTAGGCGAGGCAGACGAAATCGCCCTCGCGCATGGTCTGGCCGTGCAGGGTGACGTCCTTCTGCAGGCAGCGGCGGAAGCGCTGCGCCGAGGTGTTGTAGCGCAGAGACTCTTCCACGGCGTCCGCCATCAGGTCGGGATTGGCGACGACGGCCCGGCGCGCCTCCGCGTGATCGGCGAGATTATACGCCAGCATCGTCATGAAACCGCCGAGCGACTCGATGCCGGCCATGATCAGCGTGGTCGTCGTCAGCAGCACCTCGCGCTCGTCGAGCTTGTCGCCGTCGATCTCGGCCATGCTGAAGTGCGAGATCAGGTCGTTCTGCGGCCGCGCGCGGCGCTCCGCGATGATGCCGGCCGCATAGTCCTGCATCCAGTTGTAGGCTGCGATGTGCTGCGGTCCCTTGGCGCGGCTCACCGGATCGCTCTGCACCATCAGCACCGCCTTGTCGCGCACCGTCTGCTCGTCGCCGAGCGGCAGGCCGAGCGCGGCGAACAGCACGCGCACGGTGAATTTCGACGAGAATGCCTCGATGAAGTCGAACCGGTCCTGGCCGCGCAGCGCCTCGGCGCAGTCGCGCGCGATGTCGCGGATCGGGCCTGACAGGCTCTCCAGATTGCGCTTCATGAAGGCATGCTGGACGAGGCCGCGCAGCCGGTCGTGGCGCGGCGGGTCGGTGGTGCCGAGCGTCGCGCCGGCACGGTTCGGCAGCTCGGTCATCAGGTTGCCCTTGGCCGACGAATAGGTCTGCCAGTTCGTTCCGGCCGCCGCCACATCGGCATAGCGCGACAGGATCCACACCTGGGCCTGCGGGCTCCAGAAGCAGGGGTGTTCGTCGCGCAGCGTCTTGTAGAACGGGAACGGGTCGGCATCGACCGCAGGCGAATACGGGTCGAACGCGAACATCTTGGGCCTCCTCTCCATTGAGTGTGGTCGTTGTTGTTCTTTTCATTGATCTAGCCGAGCCGTGGCCGCGGCGTGAGACACGAAAGCCGGCCAAGACTTGTACTTTTCCGACATTCAGGGTTAGCTCTCGCTCATGCCCCGCTTTCGCACCAAGCCGTCGATCCCCGCGTTCGCGCTGTACGGCGAAGCGTCGGCCGCGCAGCCGGACATGCTGCATGTCGAGCCGATCCAGGTGCGCAGCAAGCTGTATCGCTGGGAGATCGAGGCGCACACCCATCAGGGCCTGCACCAGATCCTCTGGGTCGGCTCCGGCCCGGCCGAGATCGCCTTGGACGAAAGCCGCGAGCGCTGTGCCGGCCCGGTCGCCGTGATCATTCCCCCCGGCGTCGTCCATGCCTTCCGCTTCTCGCGCGACACTGACGGCTATGTGCTGACGTTCAATCCGCGGGCGGTGGTGGAGGGCGACGTGCCGGCGACCGGCGAGGCGTTGCGCGACTTGTTCGCAACCGCGCAGATCCTGCATCTCGACGCACAGGCGGTCGCGACGCGGCGCATCGCCGCGCTGTTCGTCGACCTCGCCGACGAGTTCGCCGCCGCCGATTCCGCGGCCTCGCCGGTTCCGCACTGGCTCGGTCGCTCGATCGTGTGGCGGCTGGCGCAGCAGAGCGCGCGGCAGTCGCAAGGCGCGCGGCGCGGCAGCGGGCATGCCGCGCTGTTCACCCGCTTCATCGTGCTGGTCGAGGCGCATCACCGCGATCACTGGTCGGTGGCGCGCTACGCCGACGAACTCGGCATGACGCCGGAGCGGCTCAATCGGTTGACGCGGGCCGAGACCGGTCAGTCCGCGCTCGACATCGTGCATGCGCGGCTCGCGCGCGAGGCGTGCCGGCGGCTCACCTATATTGCGGCGCCGGTGTCGAAGCTGGCGTTCGAGCTCGGTTTCAAGGACCCGGCCTATTTCTGCCGCTTCTTCAAGCGGCACACCGGGGCGAGCCCGCGCGACTATCGGCGTGCGATGGGCGTCGGAGACGACGCGGCGCCGCCGGCAGGCTGATCGGTGCCGCCGATACCATTGCGGCGTTCGTTGTGCATCGCGGCATGGTGTCGGAAAAGTGCAAGAGAATGCCGCGTCCATCCAAGTGATCCCTGCGCATTCCTTGCTAAAATCCGCGACTGAAAAGCATACCCAACAAGCCTGCGTCTGCGAATCCGGGAGAACACGCCCATGAAAGTCCAAGTCTGCATCATCGGCGGAGGCCCGTCGGGCCTGATGCTGTCGCAGCTCCTGCATCTGCAGGGCATCGATACGATCATCCTGGAGAAATCCAGCCGCGACTACGTGCTGTCGCGCATCCGTGCCGGCGTGCTCGAGCACGGCTTTGCCGAGCTGATGCGCGAGGCGCAGTGCGGCGAGCGCATGGACCGCGAGGGCGAGATCCATCACGGTTTCTACATCGCCCATGACGGCAAGCTCGATCGCGTCGACCTGCACAAATATTCCGGCGGCAACTCGGTGATGGTCTATGGCCAGACCGAGTTGACGCGCGATCTCTACGAGGCCCGCGACAAGCTCGGCGGCAAGGTCGTGCACAACGCGGCCGACGTGACGCCGCACGACATCGCTTCCGACAAGCCCTTCGTCACCTACCGTCAGGACGAGGAGGTCGTCCGCATCGACTGCGACTACATCATCGGCGCCGACGGCTTTCATGGCGTCAGCCGCAAGTCGATCCCGCACGACAAGCTGACCGAATACGAGCGGGTGTACCCGTTCGGCTGGCTCGGCGTGCTGTCGCGCACCAAGCCGGTGTCGCCGGAGCTGATCTATGCCAAGCACGAGCGCGGCTTCGCGCTGTGCTCGCTGCGCTCGCAGGTGCTGAGCCGGTACTATGTCCAGGTGCCGCTCACCGACAAGGTCGAGGACTGGAGCGACGACGCGTTCTGGGAGGAGCTGAAGCGCCGGCTGCCGGCGGAGATCGCTGGCCGTCTGATCACCGGGCCCTCGATCGAGAAGAGCATCGCGCCGCTGCGCAGCTTCGTCGCCGAGCCGATGCGCTACGGCAGGCTGTTCCTGGCCGGCGACGCCGCCCATATCGTGCCGCCGACCGGCGCGCGCGGGCTGAACTCGGCTGCGTCCGACATCTACTATCTCTATCATGCGCTGCTCGACCACTACAAGAAAGGCGACGATCGCGGCATCGACGGCTACTCGCAGCGGGCGCTGGCGCGGATCTGGAAGGCGCAGCGCTTCTCCTGGTGGATGACAACGCTCTTGCATCGTTTCCCCGACCGGCTGTCCTACGACGACAGACTGCAGGACACCGAGCTCGCCTATCTGTTCTCGTCCGAGGCCGCGCAGCGGTCGCTGGCAGAGAACTATGTCGGGCTGCCGTTTTGAGCGGGGTCATCGCGACGCGTTTCGCCTGCGCTGCTTGATGGCATCACGCATCAATAGCCTCGCTGTGGTTCCAGCGAACGCCGGCACCCATACCCAGGGAGCGGTTTGAGGCAGGCTGGCGATTGGCTTTGCCCATCCGCCTGCGGCTGCTTCGGCTGGTGCAACTTCGCTCAGCTCGAGATGGAGGGGGCAGACGATCCGGGACGCGCTGTCGGGAAGGGCGCCGGCTGCCTCAGTCTGTCGGCTTCCCCCGCTCGCCCTCAAAAATGAGTTGCGCACCTCAAAAACCGCGCTATGGTCCTCAACCCAAAGGGGAGGAGCATGAACGCGCCGCTGACATTGCGGGATATTGCGCGGCAGGCGGGCGTGAGCCTCGCCACTGTGGATCGCGTGCTGCACAACCGGCCCGGCGTGCGCCCGGATACGGTGCGACGCGTCAAGGACGCGATGGAGCGCAGCGCGTTCCAGCCGCATGCGGCGGCCTCCGAACTCGCCCGTGCCCGCGCGCGGCGCTTTGCCTTCGTGATGCCGTCCGGCGCCAATCCCTTCATGCAGCAGATTCAGGCGCATCTCGGCGATCTGACGAGCTGGATGGCCGCGCGCCGGCTCACGGTCGATGTGGTCACGACGGACGTGTTCGATGCGGCCGTGCTGGCCGCGAAGCTCGAGCAGCTCGTCGGTCAGGTCGACGGCGTCGCGGTGGTGGCGCTCGATCATCCGAGCGTGCGCGCGGCGATCAACGATCTCGTCGAGTCCGGCGCCAAGGTGGTGACGCTGGTGTCGGACGTGCCGTCGTCGCGACGGCATCATTATGTCGGCATCGACAACATCGCCGCCGGCCGCACCGCGGGCGCGCTGGTCGGACGCTTCGCCGGTGGCAGGGCGGGGCGGGTCGCGATCATGGCCGGCTCGCAAAGCCTGCGCGATCATGCCGAGCGCATCTTCGGCTTCGGCCAGGTCCTGGCGGCGGAGTTTCGGCAACTTGAGGTTTTGCCGGTCGCTGAGGGGCATGACGTGGACGATCGCTCAGAGCACCTCATGCGCAAGCTGCTGACCGAGCATCGCGACATCGTCGGGCTCTACAATGTCGGCGCTGGCACGGCCGGCGTCGCCAAGGCGCTGACCGAGTCGGGGCGCGCCGACAACATCGTGTTCGTCGGCCACGACGTGACGGCACTGACGCGCAAGCTGCTGTTGAACGGCGTGATGGACGCGGCGATTTCGCAGAACCCGGGACACGAGGCGCGCTCCGCGGTGCGCGTGCTCCTGGCGCTGGCGCGCGGCGAGCCGATCCTGAGCGAACAGGAGACGATCCGCATCGACATCGTGATGCGGGACAATCTGCCGTGAGCGGATGGCCGCGATGACGCGGTCGGCCTGAGCACGGAATGAGAAGAGACCGAGGTGCTGGTTTCGAGGCGACGGCAGATCGCCGAAGCGCCTTGCGGTCGGTGGGAGGAGTGGAGACGTGTTTCTCGGACTGGATGTCGGCACATCCGGCGTGAAGGCCGTGCTGGAGGACGAGACGGGCGCGCTGATCGCGAGCGCCGCGCGGCCGCTGGCGCTGTCGCATCCGCAGCCGCTGTGGTCCGAGCAGAATCCGGATCACTGGGTCGAGGCCGTCATCGGCGCGGTCGATGATCTCGCGCGGGAGCGTCCGCGCGAGACCGCTGCCGTCAGCGGCATCGGCCTGTCCGGCCAGATGCACGGCGCGACCTTGCTGAACCGCACCGGTCGGCCGCTGCGGCCGGCGATCCTTTGGAATGACGGCCGCTCGCAAGCCGAATGCGCCGAGCTCGAACGCCGCTGTCCCGAACTGCACGCCATCGCCGGCAACCTCGCGATGCCCGGCTTCACCGCGCCGAAGCTCGTCTGGGTGGCGAAGCACGAGCCGAAGATATTTGCCGAGGTCGCGAAGGTGCTGCTGCCGAAGGCCTATGTGCGCTATCGGCTGTCCGGCGAGATGGTCGAGGACATGTCGGATGCGGCCGGCACCCTGTGGCTCGACGTCGGCGCGCGGCGCTGGTCTGAGAAACTGCTGGCGGCGACCGGGCTCGGTCTCGATCACATGCCGCGCCTCGTCGAGGGCAATGAGCGCAGTGCCGTGTTGTCGCCCGAGCTGGCGCGGCGCTGGGGCATGGGCGCTGACGTCGTGATCGCGGGCGGCGCCGGCGACAACGCGGCGAGCGCAATCGGGCTCGGCGCCATCACGCCCGGCGATGCCTTCCTGTCGCTCGGCACATCAGGCGTGCTGTTCCGGGTGACCGACCGCTTCGCGCCAGCGCCGGAAGCGGCCGTGCATGCGTTCTGCCATGCGCTCGGCGGTCTCTGGCATCAGATGGGCGTGATGCTGTCGGCCGCGGCCTCGCTGGCGTGGCTGGCCCGCCTTCTCGAGACGCCGGAAGCCGCGCTGCTGGCGCCGCTCGGTATCAGCGTCGAACGTCCGAGCCCGGTGCAGTTCCTGCCTTATCTCGACGGCGAGCGCACGCCGCACAACGATGCCCATGCCGCCGGCGCCTTGGTTGGCCTGCGCAGCGCAGCCGGCCGCGGTGATCTCGTGCAGGCGGTGCTGGAGGGCGTGGCGTTTGCCTCACGCGACATGTTCGCCGCGCTCGCGCGCAGCGCGCAGCCGATCACAGAGCTCGATCTCGTCGGCGGCGGCTCGCGCTCTTTGTTGTGGGCGCAGATCATGGCCGACGTGCTCGGCGTCACCGTGCACCGGGTCGAGGAGGGCGAGGTCGGCGCCGCCATCGGCGCCGCGCGGCTCGGCCGTCTTGCCGCGACCGGCGCAGCACCGGCCGATGTCTGCCGCAAGCCGCAGCGGCTGCAGAGTTTCGAACCCCGCGCGCCGCAGCGCGCGGCATATGACGCCGCCTACGCGCAATGGCGCAAGCTCTATCCTGCTCTCAAGGAGTAACGTCGTGAACGTCCAGGCCCCCTTCTTCCAGACCGGCGCGACCGTCAGCTATGGCGGGCCCGAGTCACGCAGCCCGCTGTCGTTCCGTTGGTACGACAAGGATCGCGTCATCCGGGGCAAGCGGATGGAGGATCATCTGCGCTTCGCGGTCTGCTACTGGCATTCGTTCTGCTGGCCGGGCAGCGATCCGTTCGGCGGCGAGACCTTCCTGCGGCCGTGGCAGCATGGCGACGACGCGATGGCGATGGCGCGGGCCAAGGCCGACGTGGCGTTCGAATTGTTCCGGCTGCTCGACGTGCCGTTCTTCACCTTCCACGACGTCGATGCGGCGCCGGAAGGCGCGACGCTGAAGGAGTCGGTTGCCAATCTCAATGCGATCGGCGATCTGTTCGAGCACAAGATGGCGTCTGCCAAGGTGCGGCTGCTGTGGGGCACCGCCAATCTGTTCTCGCATCGCCGCTACATGGCGGGCGCCGCGACCAATCCGGATCCGGACGTGTTCACCTACGCGGCGGGACAGGTGCGTGCCGCACTCGAGGTGACGCATCGTCTCGGCGGCGCCAACTACGTGCTGTGGGGCGGCCGCGAGGGCTACGAGACGCTGCTCAACACCGACATGAAGCGCGAGCTCGACCAGCTCGGCCGCTTCGTCGCGCTGGTCGTCGAGCACAAGCACAAGATCGGCTTCAAGGGCCCGCTGCTGATCGAGCCGAAGCCGAAGGAGCCGACCAAGCATCAGTATGATTTCGACGTCGCCACCTGCTACGGCTTCCTGCAGCGCTATGACCTTTTGAACGACGTCAAGCTCAACATCGAGCAGAACCACGCCATCCTCGCCGGTCATTCGTTCCAGCACGAGATCGCGCTGGCGCAGGCGCTCGGCGTGTTCGGCTCCCTCGATATCAACCGCGGCGACGATCTGCTCGGCTGGGACACCGACCAGTTCGCGATGAACGTGCCGGAGCTGGCGCTGGTGTTCCACGACATGCTCAAGGGCGGCGGCTTCACCACGGGCGGGCTGAATTTCGACGCCAAGATCCGCCGGCAGTCGATCGATCCGGATGACCTGCTGCACGCCCATGTCGGCTCGATGGATGCCTGCGCGCGGGCGCTGATCGCCGCCGACGAGATGCTGACCGACAGTGCGCTGACCGCGCCGCTGGCGCGGCGCTACGCCGGCTGGGACGGCGACGAGGGGCAGGCGATCCTCGCCGGCCGCCGCTCGCTCGCCGAGCTCGCCGACCGCGCCGTCAACACCGGCCTCGATCCGCAGCCGCGGTCCGGCCGGCAGGAATATCTCGAAAGCGTGGTGAACCGCTATGTCTGACGACAGCAGCCTGCGCACGATGACGAATGACGCTGAGCGCGCCGTGATGAGCACCGCCGCGCAGCCGGTCCTTGAGCTGAAGGGCATCGGCAAGCAGTTCGGCGCGATCCGCGCGCTGCAGGGCGTGGATCTTTCGATCGGCTCCGGCGAGGTCGTCGGCCTGATGGGCGATAACGGCGCCGGCAAGTCCACGCTGGTGCGGATCATCGCCGGCAATTTTCCGCCGAGCCAGGGCACGATCCATTTCGGCGGCCGCGAGGTGCATTTCCATCGCCCGATGGATTCGCGCAGCGTCGGCATCGAGGTCGTGTACCAGGACCTGGCGCTCGCCAACAACCTCACGGCAGCGGCCAACGTGTTTCTCGGCCGCGAGCTGAAGCGCAATTTCGGCCCGCTGGCGCTGCTCGACCACAAGGGCATGGAGGCGCGCGCGCTGGAGCTGTTTCGCGAGCTGCGCTCCGAGACGCGGCCGCACGATCTCGTCAAGGACATGTCGGGCGGCCAGCGCCAGGCGGTGGCGATCGCGCGGACGCGGCTGTCCAACGCCAGACTGGTGATGATGGACGAGCCGACCGCGGCGATCTCGGTGCGCCAGGTCGAGCAGGTGCTGAGCCTGATCCATCGCCTGAAGGAACAGGGTATAGCCGTCATCCTGATCTCGCACCGCATGCCTGACATCTTCGCGGTGTGCGATCGCGTCGTGGTGATGCGCCGCGGCGAAAAGAAGGCCGACAAGCCGGTCGGCGAGACCAGCCCCGAGGAAGTGACCGCGCTGATCACTGGCGCCAAGGAGGCGGCGTGATGTCCGTTCCATCCGAGACCAGCTCCGCCGGCACCGACGTCACCTTCACCAATGTCGGCGTCATCAGATGGTGGCACCGCGGCGTGTTCGCCTCGCAGACGGCCTACGTCACGCTGGCGCTCATCGCCCTCATCATCGTGATGAGCTTCGCCAGTCCCTATTTTCTGACCGAAGGCAATCTGCAGAACGTCGCCAAGAACTTCTCCTTCATCGCCATCGCGACGCTCGGCATCACCTTCGTCATCATTACCGGCGGCATCGACCTGTCGGTCGGCTCGATGATGTGTTTCGCGGCGATGATCACCTCGATGGTGATGACGACGCTATCGACGCCGGGGATGCCGCAGTCGTCGCTGTTCGTGCATCTCGCCGCGGACGGCAAGACCGTGGTCGCGAACGTGCCCGGCCTGATCCTGATCGTCTCGGTGCTGGCAGGCCTGGCGGTTTCGCTGGTCGTCGGCCTGATCAACGGCGTCTGCATCGCCTTGCTCGGGCTGTCGCCGTTCGTGACCACGCTCGGCATGCTGTCGATCGTGCGCGGTCTCAGCTACGTGATCTCGAACGGCAAGGGCAGCTTCCCCGGCGGCCCCGACGCCGATTATTTCTATGCGCTGACGCAGGGCGATGTGTACGGCGTGCCGGCGCCCTTCATCTATCTCATCGTGCTGGCGCTGGTGATGGCGCTGGTGCTGCACCACACCGCGTTCGGCCGCCACGTGTTCGCGATCGGCGGCAACGAGAAGGCCGCGGAGCTCACCGGCGTCTCCGTGCCCCGGGTGAAGATCGAGGTCTATGTGATCGGCGCGCTTGCCGCCGGCCTGCAGGGCATCATCATCTCGGGCTGGCTCGGATCGGCGCCCGCGAACATGGCGACGTCCTACGAGCTCAACGTGATCGCCGCGGCCGTGATCGGCGGCGCCAACCTCGCCGGTGGTCTCGGTGGTCCGCTCGGCGCCATCGTCGGCTGCGTCCTGCTTGAGGTGATCCGTAACGGGCTGGTGCTGGCGCAGGTCAACTCCTACTGGCAGCAGACCCTGGTCGGCGTGATCATCATCGCCGCCGTGCTTGTGGATCGTATCCGCGCGCGCCTGCTGTGACGAATACTGGCCGGGGTGACAATCGCGTCTATCCTCACCCGGAACAGACAATGATCAGGGATAGACATGGAGGAGGGAAACCCATGAAGAAGCTGCTCTATGCGGTCGCATCGCTCGCGATTTTGATGGCCCCGGCGCAGGCCGAGACCAAATACCGCTTCGCCATCGTGCCGAAGGCGATGAACAATCCGTTCTTCGACGTCGCGCGCGACGGCTGTCTGAAGCGCGCCAAGGAGCTCGGCAATGTCGAGTGCATCTACAAGGGCCCGGTCGAGCACGAGCCGGCCACGCAGGCGCAGATCATCCAGGACTTCATCACCCAGAAGGTCGACGGCCTCGCCATCTCGGTCGCCGACGTTCCATCGATGACGAAATCGATCGAGGCGGCGACGGCGGCCGGCATTCCCGTCATCACCTTCGACGCCGATGCGCCGGGCTCGAAGCGCATTGCCTATATCGGTACCAACAACAAGGACTTCGGCCTCGCGCTCGGCAAGCAGCTCCGCGAGCTCCGGCCTGAGGGCGGCAAGTACGCCGTCGTCTCCGGCGGTCCCGGCGCCAAGAACCTCGCCGAGCGCGTCGACGGCGTGCGCGAGGCGCTGAAGGGCTCGAAGTGGACGGAAGTGGCGGGCTCGCCGACCTTCTGCAACGACGATCCCGCGCTCGCCGTGCAGCAGATGGCCGATCTGCGCACCGCGACGCCGGATCTCGGCGCCATCGTGCCGATCGGCGGCTGGCCGATGTTCGCGCCCGAGGGCTACAAGGCCTTCGTCAACAAGAACCGCAAGGACATCGACGCTGGCAAGCTGACGCTGGTCGTTGCCGATACGCTGAAGATGCAGCTCGAGCTGCTGCGCGACGGCTATTCCAACGCGCTGACCGGCCAGCGTCCGTTCGAGATGGGCGAGAAGGCGATGGACACGCTGCTCGCGATCAAGAAGGGCGAGAAGGTGCCGGAGGTGATCTACACCGGCCTCGACCTCGTCACCAAGGACAACGTCGCCAAGCTTTTGAACTGAGTTCCTCCCGGGGAAAACCTGGCGGTCCGGCAACCGGCTTCGGCCGGCGGCTGGGCCGCCCTTTTTTGCTTGGGGATGCTTTTGGTACCCGCGGACCGGACATGACGGTTGTGATCAATCGAAACGCTGCGGCGTACTGGATGCCCTGCTTGCGCAGGCAATGACGACAGAGGCTGGAGCGGCCGCCTGCACTCGACTACGGGCACAATTGACAGACGGAAATATCTGACTTAAGTCAGATATTATGCTCGACCCCATCTCCCGCGTCCGCCGCTTCAACCGCGCCGTCACCTCGGAGGTCGGCGCGCTCGACACCTCGTTCCTCGGGCGCGGTCGGCCGCTCGGGGCGGCCCGCGTGCTCAATGCAATCGGCCATGGCCGCAGCGACGTGGCCGAGCTGCGCGACTATCTCGCACTCGATTCCGGGCTGATGAGCCGGCTGCTGCGCAGCCTGGAGGAGGAGGGGCTGGTGATGACCAGGCCGCATCCCGACGACGCGCGCCGCCGCATCGCCAGGCTCACAGCCGCCGGGCGGCGCGAATTCGAGGCCTATGAGACGCTCTCCAACGCTCAGGCCGAATCGATGCTGGCGCGTCACGGGCAGCCCGAAGCGCTCTTGGCGGCGATGGACCTGGTCGCGGCCGCGCTGGGACGCAGCCGCATCGCCATCGACGAGGTTGATCCGCGCGGCGAGCAGTCGCGCTACTGCCTCGGCGAGTACTACGCCGAGCTGTCGCGGCGCTTCGAACGCGGCTTCGATGTGTCGCTGTCGCGCGATCCCGATGCCTTGGACATGATGGCGCCGCGCGGGGCTTTCTTCGTGGCGTTGTCCGACGGCCTGCCGCTCGGCTGTGTCGGGCTGAAGGGCAGCGGCGGCGATGTCGCCGAGATCAAGCGGCTCTGGGTCGCGCCCGCCGCGCGCGGCCTCGGCCTCGGCCGCCGCCTGATGGACGCGGCCGAAGAGGCTGCCCGCACGCTCTCGATCAGCATTCTTCGCCTCGACACCAACAGCGCGCTCGCCGAGGCCGTCCAGCTCTATCGCCGCGCCGGCTGGACGGAGATCGACCGCTTCAACGACGATCCCTATCCGGACCTGTTCTTCGAGAAGCAGCTCTAAGATTGATCTCGCGCGGCGCCTGCGCCCCGCCGTTCTCCAGTCCAGCCACGGACCAGATCGCCCTGTTCGGCGTTAAGCGATGAGCAACTGGTAGGGTGGTGGAATGCGGGCCTTCGGGGGAGCTTGCGACGGAAGGGCGCGCCTTGAGTCCGATTCGTTGCCCGATCCTGCCCCAATTGCGGCGAGGGGGGCCCGATGACATGAGGACGCGCCTTCGCCTCACTTCACCCCAAGACATGATCGAGCGTATAGATCGTCCTGCGCCGATCGCGCCGGCGGAACAGCAATAACGAATTGGGATAGGGCATGGTGACACGATCCACGGTGGCTCAGAACCTTGCAGCGATGCGGCGTCGGGGAGCGGTCCTGATGACTGTCGCGGCCGCCACCGTGCTGGCTCTGCAAGGTTCCGAGGCCCGCGAGCGACAGGCACGTCCGGCGCCGGTGATCGAGGCGACGGCGCCGCGTGCGCATGGCGATCCGATCATGGCGATCGTGTCGATCAAGACCCAGAAGGTGACGTTCTACGACGCCGATGGCTGGATCTGGCGCGCACCGGTGTCGACCGGCGTCTCGGGCCGCGAGACGCCGGCCGGCGTGTTCGCCATCATCGAGAAGGACAAGGACCACCACTCGACTCTTTACGACGATGCCTGGATGCCGAACATGCAGCGCATCACCTGGAACGGGGTGGCGCTGCATGGCGGGCCGCTGCCCGGCTATGCCGCCTCGCATGGCTGCGTCCGCATGCCCTATGGCTTTGCCGAGAAGCTGTTCGACCGGACCTGGATCGGCATGCGGGTGATCATCGCGCCGGGTGACCCGGCGCCCGTCGAGTTCTCCCATCCCGCCTTGTTCGTGCCGAATGCGCAGGCGCTCGCCGCGGTGCCCTCGCGGGCCGCGACGCTCGGCCGCGAGGCCGAGGACGCCGCCAGGAGCGCCGACGAGGCCAAGGCGGCGGCTGCCGCGGCCGAGCGCGAGGCCAAGGCTCTGAAGGCGTCCTTGCGCAAGCTGGAGCAGGCCAAGGCGCGCGCCGAGGCCGAGCTCAAATTCGCCGACAGGAAGTTGGCCGCCGCCAAGACCGATCAGGCCAGGACGCTGGCCGAGGATGCGGAGCAGAAGGCCGCCGCCAAGGCGACCGACGCGGCAGCGCAGCTCGAGGCCGCCAAGTCGGACGCGACTGCGAAGCTCGCTGCGGCGACCTCGACCAAGGATGCTGCCAAGGCGGCGGCGGCCAGGAAGTCCGATGCGAGCAAGGCTGCGACGGACGCCAGGCTCGCGACCGAGCCGGTCTCGGTCTATATCAGCCGTTCGACGCAGATGCTCTATGTCAGGCGCAACACGCACAAGCCGGCCCCCGATGGCGGCGGCGAGGTGTTCGACACCTCGATCGAGGCGCCGGTGACCATCCGCGATCCCGACCGGCCGATCGGAACGCATGTGTTCACCGCGGTGGCGCAGAACGGCGCGGAGCTGCGCTGGACGGCGGTGACCATCGACGACGGCGACACCGCCAAGGACGCGCTCGACCGCATCACCATTCCGAAGGACGTGCTCGACCGGATCGCGCCGACGGCCGTGCCGCGCTCCTCGATCATCGTCTCGGACGAGCCGCTGTCGAGCGAGACCAATTATCGGACCGAGTTCGTCGCGGTGCTGAGCAACCAGCCGCAGGGCGGCTTCATCACGCGCCGGCCGACGACCAATGTCGACGTCGTCGCCAGCGGGGACGAATATGACGACGGCTTCGGCAGCATCTTCCAGCGCAGCTGGGATGGCCAGCCCGTCGCGGCGCCGCGCCGCCGCGGTCCGCCTCCGACCTACTACCGGCCGGTGCAGCCGGGCTGGTGGTGACCAGCCGGGCTGATGCCTGACCGCGATTCGCGGGTCAGGCCGGATGGCCCTTCAAATCAGTTGCGACCTGCGGGGATGACGCCGGGCCACTGCATCAAGAAAGGCTGCGGCTCGTGCTGCGCCTCGGTCGCGCGCGCCACGCGCCTGACACGGTGAGGCCTGCGGGAGATCGAGCTGGTCGCCTCGCGAGCGGTCTCGATGCGCGTCAACTGCTGACGCATCTCGCCGGTGGAGGTCCGGAGCTGCTCGATGGTCATGTCGCTGTTCGCGGCCGCGGTGCGCAGCCCGCTCAGCTCGGTTGCCGCATCTTCCTGGGCGCCGCGGAGGCGGATCGTCTGGCGCTTCAGCAGCGCGAGATCGGATTCGATCTTGTCGGCCGTATCGCGGCGGCGGGCCTCGGTCTCGTCGGCGGCGGTGCGCAGGACGGCCAGGCCCGTTTCGGCCGTGGTGAGGCTGGCGCGCAATTGCAGAAGCTCGCCGGAGGTGTCGCTCTGGCGGTCGCGCAGCTGGGCGGTCTCGGCCTTGAGCTGCGCCAGCTCCGAGGTCAGCGTGGCGACGCGGCTCTCGAGCGAAGGCGCTCTGGTGCCGAAGGAGAAGCTGTTGGCGCCGCCGCTGCTCCACCACATCGCACCGGCGCTGGCTACGAGCGCCAGACTCAGGACAATTCGTAGAGAGGCCGTGCCGCTGCTCGGCGGGGCGTCCGGCGTCTTGGTGGATCTGCGCATCGACGGGTCTCCGGGATTTGATGGAGACAATTATGATCATATTAAGGTTGCCAATGTTCTAAGCGCGCCGCTCCCGCGGAACATTTCATCCACGTAGTTTTGCGGGAATGGGCTCTCGCAGCCTCGAGTTGTGAGCATGACCGGCGGCGCTCAAGAGTGCGGATGCAGGGACGGTGATGGCCTGGCCTGGATCGTTGGCACGCAGATCGGATCCGTCGGAAAAGGCTTCGTGCGTCCTCGGGATCGTGATCTAAATCGCGCATGTCCGACATTCCGCCCACCGCCGCACCGCCGGCTTTCGACGTGCTCGCCGAGGCCATCGGGCAGCGCCGCTCGGTCTATGGCCATATCAGCGGGCTCAGGATGGATCGCTTCGCGCCCGGCGAAGCCTGGTCGACCCTGCCTTATCGTCCCGTGTTCGTCGGCGACAGCGAGACCGGGGTGATCCATGGCGGCGTCGTCACCGCGATGCTCGACGAGAGCTGCGGCATGGCGGTGCAGCTTGCGCTCGACGGCAGCCGGGCGATCGCCACGCTCGATCTGCGCATCGACTATCAGAAGCCGGCGACCCCCGGTCTCGACATTAAGGCCCATGCGGTCTGCTTCCGCGTCACGCGCTCGATCGCGTTCGTGCGCGCCACCGCCTATCAGGAGGAGGAGACCGCACCGGTCGCCACCGCGACCGCCTGCTTCATGATTGGCGCCAACCGCACCAACATGCTGACCGACCGGGCGGCCTTCGACGGCGCGCCACCGCCGCTCGACGCCCCGGACGATCCGGCGGGGCCGTTTCCCACCAGTCCGTTCGCGCGCTGCCTCGGCATCCGCTTCGCCGAGAACGACACGCTGGTGATGCCCTTCTCGCGCCGGATCATCGGCAATCCCGTGCTGCCTGCGATCCATGGCGGCATGACCGGTGCGTTTCTCGAGACCGCAGCGATCGTCACCGTGATGCGCGAGCTCGGCGCCACGGCGCCGCCGAAGCCGGTCGGCCTCACCATCAACTATCTGAGGTCGGGGCGCGCGCTCGACACCGTCGCATCGGCGTCGATCGTCAAGCAGGGGCGCCGCGTCGTCGCCTTCGAGGCCCGCGCCTGGCAGGACGATGCGACGAAGCCGATCGCCACCGCCTTCGGCCATTTCATGCTACGACCGGCGCCAGGGCAGGAGCAGGATTGAGGGAGACCGGGGCGCGAGACACGATCAGGCCTTGCGCAGGATCTTGTCCATTGCCTTTCCCCGCGCCAGCTCATCGACCAGCTTGTCCAAGTAGCGGATCTCCCGCATCGTCGGTTCCTCGACATCCTCCACGCGGACGCCGCAGATCATGCCCTTGATCAGGGTCCGCGCCGGATTCATCGCTGGCGCCTGTGCGAAGAAGGTCTCGAAGTCCGTCTGACGCTCCAACCGGATCTCAAGCTCGCTTTGGCCATAGCCCGTCAGCCAGCAGATCACCTGATCGACCTCTGCCTTGGTGCGTCCCTTCTTCTCGGCCTTCGCGACGTACAATCGGTACACGCTCGCGAAGCTCGTCGTGTAGATGCGGTGTTTTGCCATGCTGACTCCATCGGATCGTAGGCGAGGCATGTCGGGTCTGCGAGGGGCGACGGCACGGCACGAGCGCGTGCTTCATGTCCGCGTTTCGGATCGTCGGACAGCACGTTCGTTCGCACATATCGGAAACGGACGCTAGCCCGGCAGGAACATCGGAAACGACACCCCGAGCGACCACGCCAGGATCAGGCCGAGACCGAGGCCTTCGGCCATCGGCGAGCAGGTCCTGCGACCGACACAGCCGCCGATCAGTCCGAACACGATGAAGAACAGCACGATCACGGGGATGATGATGAGCAGGAAGAACAGCCGCTTGAGGTCGAGCGCGACTGCCCCGCCCAACGAGGCCAGGAAGGCGGTGCGGATCCACACGGTGCGCCACAGCGCGGCGTGGCCGCCCCTGTTGGCGATGCAGTCCGCCAGCATGTAGGGCACCGCGCCCATTGCGATCGCTGCGATGATCGGCAGGCGCGCCGCGATCGGCATGAACGAGGCGACGTAGCGGTCGAGCGCGCCACCGAAGCCGCAGATGCCGTAGGCGGCCAGCGCCAGCGCCGCGAGCCAGGCCACGCGGCCGAAGTGAACGCCCTGCGCGCGTAGCAGTATGAGCGACAGCGTGCCGTACACGAAGAGATGTACGGCGAGGTAGTCGGCGATCAGAACGGGCAGGAAGCGGGTCTCGACGAACCTCAGGACGATCGGTGTCGTCACCGCCGGCACCAGCGTGGCGATCGCAAGACCGCGCAGCGGAATTGTCGGCGGCGGCGCATCACCCTTCGGCAGCAGCTCGGCCAAGGGCCACGCCAGCAGCACGATGCCGGCGAGCAGCAGCGCGATCGCACCCCCCGTCGAAGCGACCGGGCCGCTGCTGGCGCGGCCGAACGCCCGATCGAGCCAGTCGCGCGCCTCGCGCAGTGCGGTCGTCGAATACAGCACGCTGACGTGTTCGACTCCGGGCGCGACCACGGCGCGGCGTCCGCCGTTTGCGGCGGGATCGCCCACGGTGTCGCCCTCGCGCGCGGCGGGATCGGCGAGCCGGAGGTTGCGCAGCGCATCCCGGCGCAGGGCCGCCTCCCATTCGCCTGTGATGATCAGCAGATTGCGCGGCGCGCTTGCCGTGACGGCCTCGGAGAACATCGAGATCGCCACCGTCGCCGTGACACGCGGATCGGCCAGCGCCTGGCGGACGATGATGTCGGAAGCCATCGAGTGTCCGAGCAGGGCCACCCGGCCGTCGTTCCGCGGCAGGGACAGCGCGGCGTCGGTCACGAGGCCGATCTCGCTCATCAGCTTCTTCGTCGTGCCGTCGACGCGCGTGACGTCGCCCGACATCGGCGTCGGATTGCGGCCATGCCCCTCGAAGTCGAACGAGACCGCGACATAGCCCGCGCGCGCCAATGTCAGCGCATAGGCCTCCATGAACTGGCGTGAGCCCGCAAAGCCGTGGGCAATGACGACCACGGGCGCCGCAGCCGCGTCGTCGCGCCGATAGACGGTGATGGGGGTGGTGCCTGCCTGCAGCGGGGTGATCGTGATGCCCGCGCGCTCGGCTTCGAGGCGCCAGATCCCGGCGACGCAGAGCGCGAGGCCGGCGAGCGCTGCGGCCAGCAGGGCTGCCCCGCGCAAACCGATGGCGTATCGTCTGCGCGGCGCAGCGTCCATGATCGGCTCCGTTTGCAGCCGAAACTAGCGCAGGAATTGGTGCGGTAACAACGACGGCGCAGGCGAGCCGCGCCGGCGCAATCGAACGAAACGCACGCCGCTTCGTTGACAACGCCGCCGGAGCGATATTCGGTGACCCCCGTTCAGCGGCGACAAGGAGGATGCATGAAACCGGAAGTCATCTGCCTGATGGCGTCGAGCGTCGACGGCCGGACCCTGCCGAGCCGCTGGCGTCCGAAGGGATCGGGCGATCTGTTCGAGCAGGTGCATGACAAGCTCGGCGGCGACGCCTGGCTGATCGGCCGCGTCACCGGCCAGGAATTCGCCAAGGGCTCGGCCTATCCGGCCGAGACGACGGAGCGATTCCCGCGCACCCATTGGATCGCGCGCCGCGATGCCAAGGCCTACGGCATCGTGCTCGATCCCCATGGCAAGATCTGCTGGGGTCGCTCCGACATCGGCGGCGATCCGATCGTCGTCGTGCTGACCGAGGCCGTGTCGGATGCGCATCTTTCGGGACTGCGCGGCGAGGGCGTGTCGTACATCTTCGCCGGCCAGGCGAAGCTCGATCTCTCACGCGTGCTCGAGATCGTCGCGCAGGAGCTCGGCGTGAAACGCCTGCTGCTCGAAGGCGGTGGCGGCGCCAACGGCGCGTTCCTTCGCGCGGGCCTGGTCGACGAGTTCAACCTCGTTCTGTGTCCGGCGGTGGATGGCGCCAAGGGGGCGCCCAGCGTGTTCGATTCGACGGAAGCCGAGTCCGGGGAGCGTGCCCCGATCACGGCAATGACGCTCGAAAGCAGCACGGCGCTGGAGGGCGGCGCGCTGTGGCTGCGCTACAAGATCACCAACGGCTCGGCCTTGCCGGCCCAGGCAAGTCATGGCTGAGCGGCGAATGCACATCATCATCGTCGGGGCCGGTGCCGCGGGCCTGATGGCGGCGCGCGAACTGGCCCGCGCAGGCCAGCAGGTGACGCTGCTGGAGGCGCGCGATCGCTGCGGCGGGCGCATCCATCCGCTGCCCGCGAGCAGGTTCGGATATCGCGCGGATGCCGGTGCGGAATTCATCCATGGCGAGGCGCCCGTCACCCACGCGCTGATGGTCGAGGCGGGGCTCACCTCGACGCCGGTCGATGGCGCGCGCTGGTACGTGACGGATGGCGCGTTCTCGCGCGAGGATCCCGCTGATCGGCAGATGCGCCAGTTGCACCGCGTGGCGCGTCAGCTCGACGAGGATATGACCGTGACGGCGCTGCTCGATCGGCATTTCGCCGGCGCGGAGCTTGCCGCCCTGCGCAAGTCGGTCTTGGGGATGGTGCAGGGCTATGACGCGGCCGATCCCGGTCGTGCCAGCGTGTTCGCGCTGCGCGACGAATGGATGGGCGGCGACCGCGGCGCTCAGGCGCGCATCGTCGGCGGCTACGCGGCGCTGCTCGATCATCTCCTGGCGGAGTGCCGGGCGCATGGCGTGGCGATGCTGCTCGAGGCGGTGGTCCGCGCGGTGGAGAGCTCCGATGATGGTGTCGTCGTGCGCTTGGCTGACGGCCGTGCGCAGCGCGGCGATCTCGTTATCCTGACCGTGCCGCTGCCGCTGCTGCGAACCATCGCGCTGCCGCCGGCCATGCGCCCGCAATTGGCCGCAGCCGAAACCATCGGCTTCGGCAATGTCATCAAGCTGCTGCTGCGCTTCGAGCGTCGCTGGTGGCGAGAGGCCCGGACCGAGGACCTTTCCGACATGCTGTTCGTGCTGTCCGACGCCGACGTGCCGGTGTGGTGGACGCAGCATCCGAACGATGACGCGGTGATGACTGGCTGGCTCGCCGGGCCGCCGGCCGCTGCCTTCGCCGCGTGCGACGAGGACGCGCTGATCGAAAAAGGGCTTTCGGCGCTCGCGGACATCTTCGCACAGCCGGCGGGCTTGCTGGAGCAGCAGCTCGTCGCGTCGCATGTCACGGATTGGGCGAAGGATCCGTTCGCGCGCGGCGCCTATTCCTACGCGACGCTGACGTCGCGCGAGGCGCAGGATACGCTTTCGCGCCGGGATGGCGGACGAGTGCTGATCTCCGGCGAGGCGTTGTATCGCGGCCGCGACATGGGAACGGTCGAGGCGGCGCTGGCGAGTGGGCAACGGACGGCGCGGTGGATCCTCGCGGTGTGATCGTGCCGCGTGCCTCGTTGCGCCGTCCTGCCCGCGGAGCTAGCATTCGGCCGTCATCATCGAGAGGATCACCATGCTCGACCACGTCGGCTTCCCTGTCTCCGACTTCGCCCGCGCCAAGGCGTTCTATGCGGCCGCCCTGGCGCCGCTCGGCTATGTCCTGATGATGGAGATCACCGACGCGCAGACCGGCGGCCATGGTGATCATGCCGGCTTCGGCGACGGCCGTCCGGATTTCTGGATCGGCACCGGCGGGACGGCCGCGACCTCGACGCATGTCGCGTTCCACGCCAAGGATCGCGCCACGGTCGATGCGTTCTATCAAGCGGCGATCGCCGCAGGCGGAATGGACAACGGCGCGCCTGGACTGCGGCCGCATTATCACGAGAACTATTACGGCGCGTTCGTGCGCGACGCCGACGGCAACAACATCGAGGCGGTGTGCCACGCGCCGGCGTGAGGGCCGCTCACCCCTCGGGATGAGTCAGGCCATCACCGGCATGTGCTCGGCGGCCGCGGCCAAGCTCGGCGCGACCACGATCTCGAGCTGCTGGCGCAGCCAGCGGTGCATCGGATCTTCGTGGTGTCGCAGGTGCCAGACCATGTACATCGGCATCGCCGGACAGGGGACGGGCACCGGCGCCACCGCCAGGCCGCGCAGCATGTAGGCGCGCAGCAGGCTCGGCAGGGTCGCGATCATGCGGCTACCGCGCAGGAACGGGCCGATGCCGCCGAAGCCCGGCACCTGCGCCGCGAACCGCCTGACGAGGCCGCGCTCGGCGAGGACCTCGTCGATGTCGAGGCGGCGCCGCGGCTCGTACAGTACCGTGACGTGGTCGCTGGCGAGATAGTCCTCCAGGCTCTGCGGCGGCTCGCGCTGGCTCGCATCGTAGAACACGCGATAGCTGTCCTCGAACAGTCGCTTCTGCAGGATGTCGCTGCCCTCGGGTGGGCGCGGCGTGATGATGAGCTGACAGTGCTCTTCGCGCAGCATCTCCGGCGTCGGTGCGCCGGAAGGGATCACGCGCAGGCTGAGGCCCGGCGCCTGCGCGTGGGCGTAACGGAGCAGGGACGGCAGCAGCAGGTCGCGCTGCAGATCATTGGCCGCGATCGTCACCTGCGCGGAGATTTTCGCCGGCTCGAACGCAGCGGTGTGCGAGAAGCTCCGGAGATCGTCGAGCAGCGCGCGGGCGCGCAGCGCCAGGAGCTGCGCATGCGCGGTCGGCACGATGCCGCGGCCGGACTTCACGAACAGCGGATCTCCGGTGATCGCGCGCAGCTTGTCGAGCAGATGGCTGACGGCCGACTGCGTGACTCCGAGCCGCTGCGCCGCGCGGGTGACCGAGCCTTCCTCGATGACGGCGAGCAGGAGCTGCAGCAGGTGGCCGTCGAGGTCCAAATGATCGAATTGGCTCATGGATCGGATCGGTCGCGCGGCCTTTATTGACGGTGTCTGTCGGCGATACTGGCGGGCACGAACGGCGCCGCGTTTGATCCAGATCAAGCGCGGCCGTCCGAAACACGCCCAGGGGAGGCTCAGATGTCCACCACGTCAGCCCGGCAGCCCGTGCCCGGCACCACCATCTTCGACGGCGAGCAGGCCCGCAAAGGCTACGCCCTCAACAAGATGTGCTACTCGTTCAACGATGCCGCCAACCGCAAGGCGTTCGTCGCCGACGAGGACGGCTATTGCGCCAAATACGGCCTCAATGCACAGCAGCGCGCGGCGATCAGGAACCGCAACGTGCTGGAGCTGATCGAGGCCGGCGGCAACGCCTACTACCTCGCCAAGTTCGCCGGCATCTTCGGGCTCGACATGCAGGACATCGGCGCGCAGCAGACCGGGCTGACGAAAGAGCAGTTCAAGGCCAAGCTTCTGGCGGCGAGGGGGTAATCGTCATGGCAAAGATCGTCGGTTGCATCACCACCTCGCACGTTCCGGCCATTGGCGGCGCGATCGCCAAGGGCCTGCAGCAGGATCCGTATTGGAAACCGTTCTTCGACGGCTTCCCGCATGTCCGCGAGTGGCTCGCCAAGGTCAAACCGGATGTGGTCGTGCTCGTCTATAACGACCATGGCCTCAACTTCTTCCTCGACAAGATGCCGACCTTCGCGGTCGGCGCGGCCGACAGCTACAGCAATGCCGACGAGGGCTGGGGCATTCCGCAGACCGCGCCGTTCAAGGGTGACAGCGAATTGTCCTGGCATTTGATCGAGCATCTGGTGAAGGAGGATTTCGACCTCACCACCTGCCAGGAGATGGTGGTCGATCACGCCTTCACACTGCCGATGGCGCTGTGCTGGCCCGATCAGAAATGGCCGGTGCGGGTGGTGCCCGTGGTCGTCAACACGGTGCAGGCGCCGCTGCCGTCGGCCGCGCGCTGCTACAAGCTCGGCCAGGCGCTGGCGCGGGCGGTTCAATCCTGGCCGAAGGACGAGCGCGTCGTCGTGATGGGGACCGGCGGCCTGTCGCATCAGCTCGACGGCGAGCGTGCCGGCTTCATCAACAAGGATTTCGACGAGAAGTTCATGGCCAGCATGGTCGACGATCCCGCCTGGGCGACGAAGTATTCGACCACCGAGCTGGTCGAGCTGTCGGGCACCCAGGGCGTCGAATTGCTGAACTGGATGGTCGCGCGCGGCACCCTGCCGGAGAAGGTCCGCAAGGAGCACGCCAACTATCACATCCCGATCTCGAATACGGCGACCGGGCTGATTGTGCTGGAGCCGGTGTAGGGCCCCTGCGAGAGTCTTTATCGGAAGGCGACGACTGAGAGTCGTCTGCCAACGACGATCACGCGGTATGGGTCCCGGCGAACGCCGGACCCGTACCGCGGATGCTATCGAGGGATGCGGCTGTCAGTGGCCCGCTTCGGACCGACTTCCGTGCGGCTGCCCTTACCCGACCCTCTCGCCG
Source organism: Bradyrhizobium sp. SZCCHNRI3052 (assembly GCF_032484895.1). Classification (NCBI taxonomy): domain Bacteria; kingdom Pseudomonadati; phylum Pseudomonadota; class Alphaproteobacteria; order Hyphomicrobiales; family Nitrobacteraceae; genus Bradyrhizobium; species Bradyrhizobium sp. SZCCHNRI3052. The sequence continues at coordinate 117,754 of NZ_JAUETW010000003.1, forward strand.
TGAAGAACGGTTGAGAGGGAGCGCAGCGTCTGGGCGGCGCGAGCACGGATATCAATTCCGGTTGCCACGGCTCCGCTCCTGGCTGATGTTGATGTCAGCTCGCGGTGCCCTCGTCGCCCTGGATATCGGCGATGGCGCGGGTGAGGATGTCGCTGACACGCTTCGCTTCCGCGTCGCTCCAGCCCTGCCGGTGCATCTTGAGCGCCATCTTTAGCGTCTGCACGCTCTGCAGCACCGGCTCCGGCGGGCGCATGCCGCCCATGGTGCGGGCCATGATGCGCAGCCGGCTCAGCAGGCCATCGATGGCGGCTTCATCCTCTTTCAGCGCCTGACGGCCGGCGTCGGTGATCGCGAACAGCTTCTTGCCGCCCTCGGCCGATGCCGCTTCGATCTGGCCCATGTCCTCGAGCAGATTGAGGATCGGATAGACCGAGCCCGGGCTCGGCGAGTACGCCCCGCCGACCAACTGTTCGACCGCCTTGATCAGCTCATAGCCATGGCGCGGCTTCTCACCGATCAGCCACAGCAGCAGGCTGCGCAGATCGCCGGGACCGAAGAAGCGGCCGCCGCCGCCACGCCCGAACTCCTCGCGACCGCCGCGGCGGCCACGCTCGAACAGGCCGGCCGCCCGCGGGCCGAACCCGCCGCCGCGCCCGCCCATGCGCATCTCCTCGCAGGCTTCGTCGAAGCCACGCCGTCCATGACGTCCGCGATGTCCCCAGCCGCGCTCCTGGTTGTCGTCGTCTCTGCGGGAGGGGCCAAACGTCCAATGATGATGTCTCATACGATATGATCTCCGTTTCGTACGAACGATATATCGTTTATAGGTTTCGTTTGTCAACCGTGACCGATGAAGGTTTCCGAATCTGCAAATAACGCGTTGATTTCACGCGATTTATGGGATTGCCTCGGTCACGCGACCCGCAGCCTCGTGCGCCGTGCCGCGATGCGCAATCAGCGCATAGGCGACGGGGACCACGAACAGCGTGAACAGGGTGCCGATCGCGAGTCCGGTCGCGATCACGAGCCCCATGTTGAAGCGGGACACCGCGCCGGCGCCGCTCGCGGTGATCAGCGGGATCACGCCGAGCACCATCGCCGCCGTGGTCATCAGGATCGGCCGCAGCCGGACGGTCGCCGCTTCGATGATCGCCTCGGTGCGGTCCTTGCCCTGTTCGCGCAGCTCGTTCGCGACCTCGACCATCAGGATGCCGTGCTTGCTGACGAGGCCCATCAGGGTGACCAAGCCGACCTGGGTGTAGATGTTGATGCTGGCGCCGCCGATGCCGAGGCTGATGAAGATCAGCGCGCCCGCCAGCGACATCGGCACCGACACCAGGATGATGATCGGATCGACGAAGCTGTTGAACAAGGCGGCGAGCGCCAGGAAGATGATGATCAGCGCGAACACGAAGGTGGTGACGAAGCCGCCGGATTCCTGCTCGAGCTGTCGCGACGCGCCGCCATAGTCGATCGAGTAACCCGATGGCAGCGACTTCGCGATCTCCTTCAAGGTGGCGAGCGCGTCGCCCATCGCGATACCCGGCATCGCCACGCCGGAGATGGTCGCCGCGTTGATCTGCTGGAAGTGATTGAGCGACTCAGGGATTGTCTTGTGCTCGAGCCGGGCCACGGTCGACAGCGGCACCATGGCATTGCCGCTGGTGCGGATCGAATAGTCGAGCAACTGACTGTCGGTAAGGCGGTCGTTCTGCCGGACCTGGGGGATCACCTTGTAGGAGCGGCCCTCCAGGCTGAAATAGTCGAGATAATTGCCGCCCAGCATGGTCGCGAGCGCGCCGCCGAGATCGCTCATCTTGAGGCCGAGATCGGCGGCCTTGTCGCGATCGAACACCACGGTGGTCTGCGGCTTGTCGATCTTCAGATCGCTGTCGAGGAAGATGAATCGGCCGCTCGCCAGCGCCTTGGCCATGAAATCGCGCGACACGTCGTTGAGCTCGCCGAACGCGCCGGTGGTGCCGATCACGAACTGGACCGGCAGGCCGTTGCTGCCCGGCAGCGGCGAGGGCTGGAACGCCACCGAGCGGGCGCCGGCGATGCCGTTCAGGAGCTGCTGGAATTCCGGCTGCAGGGTCTTGGTCGTCGCATTGCGCTGATCCCAGGGCTTGAGCACCCAGCCGCCGATCACCTGCGTCGAGGTGTCGATCTGGAACACGGTGCGCGTCTCCGGCCGCTGGGCAATCAGGCCGTACAGCTGCTGGCCGTAGAACTGGCGCTGCTCGAGCGTGGCCGAGGGCGCCGAATTCGTCAGCGACAGCACGATGCCCTGGTCCTCGTCCGGCGCGAGCTCGCTGGTGGAGCTGACATAGAGCCAGGGGATCATCGCCAGCAGCAGCAGCGCGAACACCACGACCACCGGCTTGGTCGCGAACACGCTTTCGAGCCCGCGGCGATAGCCCTGTGCGAGCCGTTCGAGCACGTGGTCGATCGCACGCACCAGCCGCGCCTCGACCGTGGTGGCGTCGCGCTCGGTCCGGCGCAGCAGCCAGGCGCAGTTCATCGGCGAAAGCGTCAGCGCGATCACCGCCGAGACGGTGACGGCGCCGGCGAGCGTGAAGGCGAATTCGGTGAACAGGGCGCCGGTGAGGCCGCCCTGGAATCCGACGGGCACGTAGACCGCGATCAGCACCACGGTCATCGCGATGATCGGGCTCGCCAGCGCGCGCGCCGACTGGATGGCAGCCTCGACCGGCGGCACACCCTCGTCGATCAGGCGGTGCACGCTCTCGACGACGATGATGGCGTCGTCGACGACCAGGCCGATCGCGAGCACCAGCGCCAGCAAGGTCAGCAGGTTGATGGAGAAGCCCATCAGCAGCATCAGGCCGAAGGTGCCGATCAGCGACAGCGGAATGGCGATCACCGGGATCAGCACCGAGCGCCACGATCCCAGGAACATGAAGACGACGACAATTACGATCCCGATCGCCTCCACCAGCGTATGGATCACCTCGTCGATGGACGAGTTCACGAAATCGGTGGAGTCGTACAGGATCTCGCTGGTGATGCCGTTCGGCAGCTGTCGCTGCAGCTCCGGATAAACGACCTTCACGCCGTTGATGACGTCGAGCAGGTTCGCCGTTGGCGCCACCTGGATGCCGATGTAGACCGCGGTCTTGCCGTTGAAGCGCGTCGCGCTGTCGTAGTCGTCATTGCCGAGCGTGACATTGGCGACATCGCGCAGGCGGATGATGGCGCCATTGACCTGCTTGACGACGAGATTGCGGTATTGCTCCAGCGAATGCAGGTTGGTCGCGGCGGCGAGATCGACCTGCACGAGGCGGCCCTTGGTGGTACCGAGCCCGGAGATGTAGTCGTTGCCCGACAGTGCCGTCGACACGTCGGTTGCCGTCAGGCCATAGGCCGCAAGCTTGTCGGGGTCGAGCCAGGCGCGCAGCGCGAATTTCTTGGCGCCGAGCAGTTCGGCGGTCTGCACCCCGGAGACCGCCTGCAGCTTCGGCTGTACCACGCGGGTGAGGTAGTCGGTGATCTGGTTCGGCGCCAGCACGTCGCTGGCGAAGCCGATATACATCGAGTCGATGGTCTGCCCGACCTTCAAGGTCAGGGTCGGCTGCTGCGTGCCGGTCGGAAGCTGGTTCAGCACCGAGTTCACCTTGGCGTTGATCTCGGTCATCGCCTTGCCGGAATCGTAGTTGAGCCGCAGGTTCACGGTGATGGTGCTGCTGCCGGTGACGCTGGTCGACGTCATGTAGTCGATGCCGTTGGCCTGGGCGATCGCATTTTCCAGCGGCGTGGTGATGAAGCCGGCGATGATGTCGCTATCGGCGCCGGCATAGGCCGTGCTCACCGTGACGATGGCGTTCTGCGTGCGCGGATATTGCAGGATGGCGAGCGTCGTCATCGAACGCAGGCCGAGCACGAGAATGAGGGCGCTGACCACGAGCGCCAGCACCGGTCGGCGGATGAAGATGTCTGTGAAACGCATAGTGATGACTCTGATGGGTGCGGGCTGGCCGGATTATTGGTCGACGACATCCGGCGCGGCTTCCGCGACCGGCACGTGCGAATTGTCGATTTTCACCGGGCTGCCGTTGCGCAGCTTAATCTGTCCCGCGATCACCACCGTCTCGCCCGGCTTGATGCCGTCGGTGATCGCGATCCGGTCGCCCTTGGCCGGCTTGCTCTTCACGAACGTCTGCCGCGCCTTGCCCTCGCCGTCCTTCAGATCGTCGACCACGTAGACAAGATCGCCATAGGGATTGCTGACGATCGCTGTCAGCGGCAGCGTGACGAGCTGTTCGGGCTTGCCGGTCGCGATCTCGACCTTGGCGAACATGCCCGGCAGCAACCGCGTCGCATCGTTGTGCAGCGTGGCACGAATCTGGACGTTGCGGCTCGTCGAATCGACCTTGGCGTTGATCGCCGAGATCTGACCGGTGAAGCGTTCGCCGGGATAGGCGTCGACGGCGATTCCGACGTCCTGGCCGATCCGGATGTCGGCGAGCGACTGCTGCGGCAGGTAGAAATCGACGAAGATCGGATCGAGGCTCTGCAGGGTGACGATGGTGGTGCCGGCGCCGAGATACTGCCCGAGATCGACGGCGCGGATGCCGAGCCGACCGGCGAACGGCGCCTTCAGCGTCTTCTGCTCGACGATCGCCTTCTGCTGCGTGACGAGGGCCTGCGCGTTCTTGAGGTTGGCGCGATCGCTGTCGAGCGTGGCCTGGCTGACCGCGTTGAACTTGATCTGCTCCTCGTCGCGCTTGACGACGATGGCATAGTTCTCGGCAGTCGCCTGCAGCGACTGCAGCTTGGCGACGTCATCGGTCGCGACCAGCTGCAGCAATTGCTGGCCGGCTTCGACGGTGTCGCCCGAATTGAACTGGATGCCCTGCACGATGCCTGCAGCCTGCAGCGCCAGATCGGCGCCGTTGACGGCGCGCAGCGAGCCGACCGCGGTGATGTTGGAGCGCCATGCTGCGGTCGCCGCAACGACCGTCGAGATCGTCTGCGGCGGGTTGGCCATGGCGCCGATCGCCTTGGCGATCATGATGCCCTTGAAGGTCTGAAAGCCGTACAGGCCGCCGAACAGCACCGCCATGGCGGCCAGCATGATCGTCATGCGTTTCTTCATTACATTGCTTCCTGGGTCGTACGATTGGGACCGGCGAAATAACCGGGATTGGCACGCGGCAGCGCCGCCGGGGTCTCGTCCTGGCGATTCCACCAGCCGCCGCCGAGCGCCTGGAACAGCGCCGCGGTGTCGGTGAAGCGCGTGGCCTGCGACTTGATGCGGGAGACGCGTGCGTTGAGATAGGATTGCTGCGCGTTGATGACGTTGGCGTAGGGCACCGCGCCGCTCCTGAACTGCTCGACCGCCATGGCGAGACTGTCGGCGGTGGCCTTCTCGGCGGCGGCCTGGGCCTTCAGCGCCTCGGCGTCGTACTGGATGGCGCGCAGCGAATCCGCGACATTCTGGAACGCCGTGATGACGGTGCTCTTGTAGAGCGACAGATCCTGCTCGAAGGTGGCGACGTCCGCCTCCTTGGTGTGATACAGCGTGCCGCCGTCGAGCAGCTTCTGGCTGACGCTCGAGGCCGCATCCCACACGATGGTCGTCGGCGAGAACAGCCGGCCCGGTCCGCTTGCGCCGTAGCTGCCCGACAGCGTCACCTGCGGCAGCAGATTGGCGACGCCGACGCCGACCGTCGCTGTGGCCTGGTGCAGCGTGGCCTCGGCCTGCCGGATGTCGGGACGCTGCCGGACGAGCGAGGAGGGCAGTGACATCGGCAGCTTGCGCGGCAGCCGCAGCTCCGCGAGGGTCACATGCTCGCCGCGATCCTGGCTCGGCAGCCGGCCGAGATAGGCCATCAGTTGATTGCGCTGCTGTGCGAGTTGCTTCTGCAGCGGCGCCAAGGTCGCCTTGGCCTGCGCCAGCGTCGCTTCCTGCGCCAGCACGTCGGATTTGGAGATGGCGCCGACGTCAAACTGGTGTTGGATCCGGCCAAGCTGGTCGGTCTCCGCCTTGATGATCTCCTCCGTCGCGGCAATCTGATCGCGCAACGAGGCGTCGCTGATCGCGGCGGTGACGACATTGGCGGTCAGCGACAGATACGTCGCTTCCATCTTGAAGGCCTGGTAGTCGGCCTGCGCCTGCAGCGCCTCCACCTGGCGACGCGTGCCGCCCCATAGGTCGAGCGCGTAGCTGACGCTCACCGACGTGCCATAGAGCGTGTACAGCGAGGTCTGACCAGGCCATTGTCCTTGCTGCGTGCTGGAGGCCTGCGTACGCTCGGCCGAGCCGCTCGCGCTCAGCTGCGGAAACAGCGCGCCCTGCTGCGATAGCGCGTTCTCGCGCGCAGCACGCAGCGCCAATTGTGCGGCTTCGATGTCCGGGTGGTTGCGAATCGCCTCCTCGACGAAGGCGTTGATCTGCCGGGAATGAAACAGCGCCCACCAAGTGCCGGGCAGATCGCCTCCGGGCGCGAAGCTCTGCACATTGCCGCCCGGTGTCGAGGCGCTGGCGGTCGCGGCGAGCCGACGTTCGGCCACATAACCGGTTGCGGCCGGCGCGTCGGGAGACATGAAGTCCGGACCGACGGCGCAGGACGCGAGCAGCATGCTGCAGCCGAGGAGGCCGAGCCGCAAGGGCAGCGCGCTGCATCTCGGGACCAGCCCCAAACAGGCATGAAACATTTTGACATCATCGGACATAAAACTAAACCGTTTCGTTTTCTGTCGCCGACGATGCGTGGCGGTTCCGGCCTAGTCAAGTCACGTTGATGACAAAGCGAGCTTGCTCACAGCTTCACGTCTCGCGCACCGCTGCGTGGCGCCGGCGCTCGTCTGCATCGGGACGCGGGCATGACAGCTCCGAGACGAACGCCGAGAACGCGCCGCTGCCCTTCCCGCGGTGGCGGGCAGCTACGTCGTTTCTCACAATGATCGAAAAAGCGCCGTCGCGCCCACATTGTCCAGGGCAGGCCCGAGCGAAGCAGCGCGTGCAGATCGCGCTGGAAGCCGGCCCGCGGTGCGAGCCGGCGTCTGCAACGTAGCGCTGGTCAGGATGGCATCGAGGATGCGACCACCGGCTTCGCCGGCACGTCGCGCACGCGGCTCGGGCGCCGCAGCCGGCGTTGCGTCCAGATCAGCAGGCCAGTGACCAGCAGCGCGAACAGCGCGACCGAGATCAGAACGTTGGCCGCGCTGCCGATCAGAGACCAGTTGCCTTCATGCAGCAGGCGCGGCCAGTTGCGCGGCAACGCGGAGAGCCCGTCGGACGTGACGGCATAGGCCCTGAGCTCATCGCCCTCGATGATGCGCGCCATCATCCGTCCGCCGCGATTGCCGATCGAGTTCACCGACGACAGGTCGTGGTCCTTGGCGACGATGCTGACGGCGTCAGGCAGCGAGACGCGCTTGGCTGCGGCAGGAGGAGTCCCGCCTGCGAAGGTCAGGCCGAGCTCGAGGCAGAGTCCAGTGAGCGGGCTGAGCAAAATCAGCGGCAGCGTGAACCAGGCCGTGCCCTTGTGCCAGCCGGACAGCGTGTTGCGCAGCCGCGGCAGTCCCATCAGAATGCCGATGATCATGATGCTGATCATGGCGATGGTCGAGATCAGGGTGAGGCCGGGGATTCCGATCAGATGCTCGTGGGTCCTGCGCGCCCACGAGAAGACGCTGGGCATCGCCAGCTTTTCGACGGCGGCACCGGTTGTCATGTCGACCTCGGCGCCCGGCGCCCCCTGCAAGGTCAGATGCTGCGTGGAGGCGTCGATCGACAGACCGCGTGCCTTGCCGTCGGGATCGTATTGCTTGATCAGCGCGACCACGCGCGCCGGATCGACGCTTTGCGGCTTGACGGCGGCGACCTGCGCCATCGGCTCGAAGGAGAGGATCAGCCCGGTCACGATGATGGCAAGCAATGGCAGCGCAAAGACGAGGCTGATCCAACGGTGAAGTTTGAGCAGAAGCTGCTTGTTCATGATCGTCTCCGATTGATCGTCTCGCACGCGGTATCATGCGGGACCGTTGTCCGCAGGCGTCTGCTCCGTGAACGTTTCTGATCGTTCTCGCTGGACGACGCCGGGATATCAACCTGTCGTCCGCCGCGCTTCATTAGCTGAGCGCAGCAGCGAGACGAAGGAGATAACTATTAATTTTAGGTCATGCGCCGTTTGATCGGCATCAATGCGGCAGAGGTCGTTTCAGGACTGCTGGGATGATGTCAATTTGTATCAGATGCCGTCTTGCGGCCATCGAGCACCTCGCGCAGGCATGTCGCGTCCAAGCCGTTCTCCCACTTCGCGATGACGATGGTGGCGACTGCATTGCCTATCAGGTTGGTCGGCGTCAGCCCCTGCGACATCAGGCGATGGATGCCGAGCACCAGCGCGACGCTGGCGACCGGAATCGTACCGGTCGCGGCGAGCGTGGCGGCCAGCACGACGAAGGCGGCGCCCGCGATGCCGGCCGCGCCCTTCGACGTCACCAGCAGGATCAGCAGCAGCCCGATCTGGTGGCTGATGTCGAGATGCGTGTTGGTCGCCTGCGCCAGAAACACCGCGGCGGTCGCGAGGTAGAGGCAGGTGCCGTCGAGATTGAACGAATAGCCGGTGGGGATGACGAGACCGACGATGCTGCGTTCGCAGCCAGCGGCTTCGAGTTTCGCCAGCATGCGCGGCAGCACGGTCTCCGATGACGTGGTGGCGATGCAGACCAGCACCTCGTCCCTGATGTAGCGGATCAGCTTCCACAGGCTGAAGCCGGTGAAGGCGGCAATCGGACCGAGCACGGCGGCGATGAAGATCAGGCAGGTGAGATAGAAGCTGCCGAGCAGCAGGCCGAGCTTCGCCAGCGAGCCCAGGCCGAACTTGCCGACGGTGAAGGCGATGGCGCCGAATGCGCCCAGCGGCGCTGCCCACATCACGATCCGAACGACACCGAAGATCATCCGGCCGGCGACATCGATCACGTCCGTCACCGGCTTGGCGCGGTCGCCGAGCCAGATCAGTGCAAAGCCGCACATGACCGAGATGAACAGCACCTGCAGGATATTGCCCTCGGCAAAGGCGCCAACGAAGGTCTGCGGAATGATGTTGAGCAGGAACGGCACGAAGCCGACCGCAGCGGTCTGCTTGACATAGGGCTCGATCGTCGCGGAGTTGATCGTCGCCGGGTCGACGTTCATGCCGACGCCGGGCTGAAACAGGTTCACCGCGGTCAAGCCGATGATCAGCGCCAGCGTCGTGATCGCCTCGAAATAGATCAGCGCCTTGATCGCGACGCGGCCGACCTTGGCCATGTCGGCCATGTGGGCGATGCCGTTGACCACGGTGCAGAAGATGATCGGCGCGATCAGCATCCGGATCGCCTTGATGAAGGCATCGCCGAGCGGCTGCATCTGGGCGCCCAGATCCGGCTTGACGGCGCCGAGCAGGATGCCCGCTGCCATCGCGATCATGACCTGGACCCAAAGCTCCTTCCACCAGCCGCGGCGGGCGCCTGCCTTGCTGTCGGCGGTGAGGGTCGTGGCGGTCATGATCGGTCCTGTCGCTGAACGGGCGAATTCGCAGCTGGCGGTGACTCAGCTCTTGGGCTCGAACTTGAACAGCCGTTCGGGATTGCTGACAAGCAGCTTTCGCTGCATGGCCGGATCCGGGGCGTAGAGTGGGATCAGATCGACCAGATCGCCGTCATTGGGCATGATCTTGACGTTCGGATGCGGCCAGTCGGTGCCCCAGATGACGCGATCCGGCGCGTTGTCGATCAGCTTGCGGGCGAACGGGACCGCGTCGTGGAACGGGGGGCCGGAGGCCGAAGCGCGCTCGGGACCGGTGATCTTGATCCAGCACTTGTCGTCGCTCGCCTGCAGGTCGAGCAGCGCCTTGAACCCGGCATCGTCGATCCCCTTGGCAGCGCTGATCGTGCCCATGTGGTCGATCACATAGGTGACCGGCAGCGCCTTCAGGATCGGCACGAATTCCTGGATCGTCCCGGCCTCGAGATAAACGTCGACGTGCCAGCCGATCGCCGCGACGCGGTCCACCAGGGTGCGGAAGACGTTCATGTCGCCGACGCCGCCGAGGCGGCGGAGGAAGGCGAACCGGCAGGCGCAAATGCCGGCCTTGCCGAGCGCCGCGAGGTCGGCATCGGACATCGCCGCGTTGATGTTGGCGACGCCCTTGTAGTTGCCGTTGCTCTGCGCGATCGCATCGGTCACGACCCGATTGTCGGTGCCGTGGACGGTGGCGTTGACGATGACGGCGCGCTCGACGCCGATCTTGGCGTGCAGCGCCCGGAACATCTCCAGCGATGCGTCCGGCGGCGTGTAGGGGCGGGTGGGCGAGAATGGATAGGTCGCGGCCGGCCCGAAGATGTGGGTGTGGGTATCGACGCTGCCCGGTGGCGCCCTGAAGCTCGGGGTCTTCGGTGCCGGATCCGGGCCGGCGATGCTGGGGATCTTGGCCTCGTCGGCGGAGAGGGCAGGGCCTCCGAGCACGCTCGCCGCTCCCAGTCCGGCCATGGTGGCCAGCAGGTCTCGTCTCAACATCAGAGCGTCCTCCTCGGGATGGCCGCGGTCACAGGCAGGCGCTGCCCGCCAGGCTCCGGCATCGTTCGTGTTTGCTATCGTCACACCACGATGGAGAGGTCGGGCGACCTCTCAACGTGGCGTCGTGATCATGGGGGCTCCGGCTCCGGAGCCGGCGGATCGCTGTGATCCCAGTTGTTCCTGATCGAGGATCTTGCAGCCTCTGCAGCATGACAAGAAGCATTGGGTGAACGGTCAGTTCGCTTGGTTGGACAATGCTCTGCAGTCCAACTGCCAACGTTGCTGAGACCCTCCGTTCGAGCTGCGTTGCAGCGCGCCTGGGCGAGATGGGCTGCTCTTCAACCAGTCTGCGAGAAGGCAGCCCGAGCGCGCCGATCCGCGGAATTGTTCGTGCGACGGAAAGGTGAGTTGTGTCAAAGCCATGGCGTGCGTTCTGGTCATGCGCCGGCAGCTTCAAGCGCCGTTGTGACGACCGCATGCGCAATGCTATGCGACAGCAAAGAGAGGCGTGCGGCCGCCGAGACGCCGCGCGCGGTCAGCGCACAACAACATCGGGCAAAGGAAACACCATGGTCGACGCGCTCATCATCGATGCCTGCAGAACGCCGCGCGGTATTGGCAAGGCCGGCAAGGGCGCGCTCGCCGGGCTGCACCCGCAGCATCTCGGCGCCACCGTGCTGCGTGCGCTGGCCGACCGCACCGGCATCAATACCGGCGATGTCGATGACATCATCTGGGGCTGCTCGTCGCAGCGCGGGCCGCAGAGCGGAGACCTCGGCCGCATGTCGGCGCTCGATGCCGGCTACGACATCCGTGCCTCCGGCGTCACACTCGATCGCTTCTGCGGTTCCGGCATCACCAGCGTCAACATCGCCGCGGCCTCGATCATGGCCGGGCAGGAGGACCTCGTCATCGCCGGCGGCTGCGAGATGATGTCGATGGACGGTCGGCGCGGCGAGGGGCCGCTGATGATGGATGCCGGCAACCTGCATCTGCGCGCGCTGCATCCGCAGTCGCACCAGGGCGTCTGCGCCGACGCCATCGCCACCATGGAAGGCATCACCCGCGCCGACGTCGACGCGCTCGGGCTGGAGAGCCAGAAGCGCGCGGCGGCTGCGATCGCTGCCGGCCATTTCAAGAAGAGCCTGGTGCCGGTGCATCGCGAGGACGGCAGCCTCGCGCTCGACCACGAGGAATACCCCCGGCCGCAGACCACGGCCGAGGCGCTGGCCGGGCTGAAGCCGGCGTTTCCGGCGATCGCCGACTACGCGCTGGACGAGAAGGGCACGACGTATCGCAACCTGATCCTGCAGCGCTATCCCGGCCTCGAGATCGAATTCGTGCATCACGCCGGCAACTCCTCGGGCGTGGTCGACGGTGCGGCGGCGATCCTGCTGGCGTCGCCGTCCTATGCCAAGGCCCATGGCCTGAAGCCGCGGGCACGCGTCGTGGCGATGGCCAATATGGGCGACGACCCGACCCTGATGCTGAACGCCCCGGTGCCGGCGACGCGCAAGGTGCTGGCCAAGGCCGGGCTCAAGCTTGATGACATCGACCTGTTCGAGATCAACGAGGCGTTCGCCGTCGTCGCCGAGAAGTATATCCGCGACCTCGAGCTCGACCGCGCCAAGGTCAATGTGAACGGCGGCTCGATCGCGCTGGGACATCCGATCGGCGCCACCGGTTCCATCCTGATCGGGACGCTGCTCGACGAGCTCGAGCGGCGCGATCTCAAGCGCGGCCTGGTCACGATGTGCGCGGCCGGTGGCATGGCACCCGCGATCATCATCGAGCGGGTCTGAACGGGACATCTCCTCGATTTGAGTTGCGCGCGCCCGTTGCGGAGTCTCCCGTGATGGGCGCCGTCGTTTTGCACCTGGGCCGCTTGTGACCTCGGCGGTGCCGCGCAGTTGAGGCGCAGGATCGCGCGAGCCGCGGCGGTTCCACTTTCCGGACCAGTCAACCACGTTTCGATCGGACAGGAATTCGCGCTTGTTCCGCTAGTTGCGACAGGTTATTGCCACGGCGAGGCCTCATCGTAGAAGAAATGGCTCTCCGTGCTGTCGACGCTGTCGCATATCATCGATCGCAAGGCTTCGAACCGGGTGGTCACGCGGCTGCGGGCCCTGCTGCGCAGCAACGAGTTCTACCTGATACCGCTGGCGCTGGTGATCGGCGTTGCGACGGGTGCGATCGTGACGGTGATGAGCCTGATCGCGCAGGTCGCGCATGTGGTCATCTACGGCATTCCGATCGATGTCCGGCTCAGCGCTCATACCTCGGTCAACCCGGCCGTCGCCCTGATCGCGCCCGCCTGCGGCGGCCTTGCGCTCGGCATCATGGAATGGCTGCGGCGGCGCTGGAAGATTGCGGCCGCGGTCGACCCTGTCGAGGCCAATGCGCTGCGCGGCGGACGGCTGTCGATGCGCGACAGCATCGTGGTGAGCGGCCAGACCCTGGTCTCCAACGGCTCCGGCGCGTCGGTCGGGCTCGAGGCCGGCTACACCCAGATCGGTGCCGGCGTCGCCTCGCTGCTTGGGCAGTATCTCACGCTCCGCCGCAACGATATGCGCCTCATCCTCGGCTGCGGTGCGGCCGCCGCCATTGCGGCCGCTTTCGGCGCGCCGATCACGGGGGCGTTCTATGCCTATGAGCTGATCGTCGGCGTCTACTCCGTCGGCAGCGCGGCGCCGATCCTGGCGGCCTCGCTGGCGGGTGCGCTGACCTCGCAATATCTCGCCGGCGCGCCGTATTCGCTGGAGGTCGCCAAGGTCGGCGCGGTCGGCTTCGAGCAATACATCGCGCTGTTCGTGCTGGCGCTCCTCGTCGCCGGCATCGGCATCGTGGTGATGCGTGCCTCGCCGGCGGTCGAGCGGCTGTTCGTCCGCATTCCGGTGTGGCTGCGCCCGGTGATCGGCGGGGTCTGTGTCGGCGCCATGGCGATCGTGACGCCGCAGGTGCTGGCGGCAGGCCACGGCGCAATGCTGCTCGACCTGCATCGCGAGATGGCGGTCGGCATGATCGCCACCATCATCGTGCTCAAGCTCGCCGCCTGCCTGATCTCGCTGGCCTCGGGCTTCCGCGGCGGTCTGTTCTTCGCCTCGCTGTTCGTCGGCAGCCTGCTCGGCAAGCTGTTTGCGGGACTGCTCGCGCTGGCCGGCCTCGGGCTCGCGATCGACCCGCTGGTGGCGATGCTCACGGGCATGGCGACGCTCGGTGTCGCCATCGTCGGCGGGCCGCTGACGATGTCGTTCCTGGTGCTGGAGATGACCCGCAGCGTCGACGTCACGGCCGTCGTGCTGGGCGCTTGCATCGTGACGTCGGTGTGCGTCCGCGTCCTGTTCGGCCACTCGTTCTCGACCTGGCGCCTGCATCTGCGCGGCGAGACCATCCGCAGCGCCAATGACGTCGGCTGGCTGCGCAACCTCACGGTCGAGCGGCTGATGCGCTCCGACGTCGCCAAGGTGCCGACCACGACCAGCATCGCGGCCTGCCGGCGCGAGTTCGCGCTGGGCACGCGCCAGGCCGTGGTGGTGGTGAACAACAGCGACGATTATTGCGGGCTGGTCTCCTTGCCCGATCTGTTCTCGGGCGAATTGGACTCCATCGCCGACGAGATCCAGGTGGTCGAGCTCGCCAAATATTTCGACGTCGCGCTGTTGCCCGAAATGAACGTCAAGACGGCGATGAAGATCTTCGACGATTCCGGCGCCGAAGAGCTGGCGGTGCTGGAATCGGAGAACAGCCGCAAGGTGATCGGCTTCCTGACCGAGTCCTTCGCGCGCCGCCGCTATGTCGAGGAGATCGACCAGGCGACGCGCGGCGTGCTCGGGGCGCTGTCGTGATCGCGTCCCGTCGCCGCGACACGTGATCGCCGGTCCTCGACCGGGGTAGACTGCCGGCCGTTCGAGACGCGCGAGGACCGCATGACGAGACTGATCAGCACGGCTGTCGTGGCGACCTTGAGCGCGCTGGCGGCGACCGCCGCCGCAGCCGAACCTGTTGTGCTGAAAGGCAAGGACGCGTTCGGCAGTTGGCAGGGTGATGCACCTGGCACAATCAGGCTGATCCGTCCCGAAGACCTGCCCAAACCGGGGGCGACGGCGTCCGCAGCCAACGTCTCCCGCGTGATGCACCGACCGGCCTCCGCCGTGCCGAAGGTCATCGACGGTTTCAAGATCGCGCTGTTTGCCGAGGGGCTGAGCGGGCCGCGCATCCTCCGCACCGCGCCGAATGGCGACATCTTCGTTGCCGAGACCCGGGCAGGGCGCGTCCGCGTGCTGCGTCCGAGCGAGGACGGCAGCAAGGTCGCGTCGAGCGAGATCTTCGCCGACCGTCTCGGCCATCCCTTCGGCATCGCCTTCTACCCGAGCAGCGATCCGCAATGGATCTATGTCGCGAGCACCGAGCGCGTCATGCGCTTTCCCTATCGTGCCGGCGACATGAAGGCGCAGGGGCCGCTGCAGGTCGTCGTGCCCGATCTGCCGGCCGGCTACGGCCATTCGACGCGCGATATCGTCTTCACCAGGGACGACAAGCGCATGCTGGTGTCGGTCGGCTCCACCGGCAATGTCGGCGAAGCGCTGGGAGAGCCAACCGGCGGAGTCAGTGCCTGGATCAAGGCGCACCCGCTCGGCGCGGCCTGGGGCGGGGAGGCCGACCGTGCCAGCGTGCTGGCGTTCGATCCCGACGGCAAGAACCGCAGCCTGTTCGCCACCGGCATCCGCAACTGCGTCGGCCTCGCCATCCAGCCCGCGACCGGAACGCCGTGGTGCTCGACCAACGAACGCGACGGGCTCGGCGACGATCTGGTGCCGGATTATGTCACGCGGGTGAAGGAGGGCGGCTTCTATGGCTGGCCCTGGTACTACATCGGCGACAACCCCGACCCGCGCCATGCCGGCGAGCGCCCCGACCTGAAGGGCAGGATCACCGTGCCCGACGTGCTGCTGCAGCCGCATTCGGCCTCGCTCGGTCTGACATTCTACGACGGCAATCTGTTTCCGCCGGAGTATCGCGGCGATGCCTTCGCTGCCGAGCACGGCTCGTGGAACCGGTCCAAGCGCACCGGCTACAAGGTGATCCGGGTCAGGCTCAAGGACGGCGTGCCCACCGGCGAATACGAGGATTTCGTCACCGGATTCGTCGTCAACGATCGCGAGGTCTGGGGCCGGCCGGTCGGCGTCACCGTGGCGCGCGACGGCAGCCTGCTCATCTCCGAAGACGGCAACAGCACGATTTGGCGCGTGAGCCGCTGAGCGGATCTTTGCGGCGCAGGAACCTCTCGACCCGGTGTGGGTTGGGAGCGCGGATGAATGCCGGATGAGCGTATGAACATCTTCGATCCGCAAGGGCCGATCGCCGCCGCCGAGCAGACGATCCTGATCGATTCCGTCATCATCATGCTGGCGATCATCGTGCCGACATCGATCGCGGTGCTCGCTTTCGCGTTCTGGTTCCGGAGCTCCAACACCAGGGCGCGCTACCGGCCGGAGTTCGCCTATTCGGGCGCGGTCGAGCTCGTGGTGTGGTCGATCCCCGCGCTCACCGTCATCCTGCTCGGCGGCGTCGCCTGGATCGGCTCGCACCAGCTCGACCCGGGCAAGCCCGTCGACGGCACTGGGCTTCCGATCCGCATCCAGGCGGTGTCGCTCGACTGGAAGTGGCTGTTCATCTATCCCGACCAGCGCATCGCCACCGTCAACAGCCTGACCGTCCCGATCGGCGCGCCACTGCGCTTCGAGCTGACATCCGGCAGCGTCATGACGGCCTTCTTCATCCCGCAGCTCGGCGGCATGATCTACACCATGAACGGCATGGTCACGCGGCTGAACCTGCGCGGAGATCATGTCGGGACCTACAAGGGCTTGGCCTCGCATTTCAGCGGCGACGGTTTTCCCGACATGATGTTCGACACCAACGTCGTCTCGCAGCCCGACTTCGCCAACTGGGTGACGAATGCTGCCAGGAGCGGCCAGCTGCTCGACGAGGCGGGCTACAAGGAGCTCGCGGCGCAGTCCGTCGAGACCCGTCCGAAGACCTACCGGCTCGCGGATCCCGAGTTGTTCGGCAACATCGCCAGCCAGAAGATCCCTCCGGCGCCGGGACCGCAGCTCAGCGAGAACCAGTCGCGGCCGGAAGGCGGAACGGCGCATGCCCACTGAAGTCGTCGCAAAGGGAGTGGGCCGATGTCGGTGACCACCGTCGCTCAGGCGCCTGCCTATGCCGATCCGCATCAACTGCGTGCCGCCGAGCATCCCGGGCCGGCGCCGAAACGGATCGTGACCGGATTCGGCTTCTGGATATTCCTGCTCTCCGACATCGTGATGTTCTCGTGCTTCTTCGCGAGCTTCGCGGTGCTGTCGGGTGCGACCGCCGGCGGTCCGGGCGGCACCGAACTGTTCGACGTCCGCAACGTCGCGGTCGAGACCGCTTTGCTGCTGCTGTCGAGCTTCACCTGCGGCATGGCGAGCATTGCCGCCGAGCGCCACAACCAGCTCTGGTTCCAGGTCGCGATGGCCGTCACCGGCCTGCTCGGCGCCGGCTTCCTGCTGCTCGAGGTCCGAGAGTTCGTCGACCTCGTCGGCCGCGGCGACGGGCCGAGCCGCAGCGCCTTCCTGTCGGCGTTCTTCACTCTGGTCGGCTGCCATGGCCTGCACGTCGCGGCTGGCATCCTGTGGCTGCTGACCATGATGGCGCAGGTGGTCGCCAAGGGCTTCCGCGCCGACATCGAGCGTCGCATCCTGTGCTTCGCGCTGTTCTGGCACGCGCTCGACATCATCTGGGTCGCGGTGTTCTCCGTGGTCTATCTGCTCGGGAGTGCGACATGACCGATCAAGCCCCCGCGGAATTCGATCTCGCACCCGGCGAGCAGCAGCATGGCAGCCTGCGTTCCCGCGTCCTGTTCTATGTCGCCGGCCTCGGTCTCGCGATCCTGCTGACGGCGACATCGTTCTTCATCGCCGGCACCGACCTCGTCTGGCAGCCGTCGATCCCGGTCGCGATCATCGTCCTGGCGATCGCCCAGATGGGGGTGCACCTGGTGTTCTTCCTGCACATCACCACCGGGCCCGACAACACCAACAACGTGCTGGCGCTGGCCTTCGGGCTGCTGATCGTGTTTCTCGTCGTCGGCGGCTCGCTGTGGATCATGGCGAACCTCAACCACAACATGATGCCGATGGATCAGCTGCTGCAGATGCAGCACTGAGCATCGCTGCGGATATCACCGGGTCTTTGCCGAGCCCCTGGATCGCTTCGCTCGCGATGGGCCGCGCGACAGCTCTCGATTGCTTTGTCGTGCCGGCTCGTCGACCGTCCGATCTCACTTCTTCGGCGCGCGGCAGTTGAATGCACGCCGGAAGCCGGCGGCGCGTGCATCGTCCTCCGAGCAGAACCAGCGGTCGGGCTCGGTGGTCGCCGGATAGCTCGGGCAGCCCTGCAGATGGTAGATGCCGATGTTGCCGGTGACGCGGGCGCGCACCGCGAACTTCCCCTTGATGCTGCAGCCCGGCGGCGCGCTCGGCGCGTCCGGGAAGAGCACCGCACGGATCTCGCGGTCGCGGTCGGCGCGGCAGGCCGCGCCGAGCAGGGCGCCGTCCTTCTTGTCGGCGCGGAACTCGGCTGGGGCGACGAAACATCCCTTCCACAGCCCGCGCACCGCCTCCTTGGCCGCGGCGACATCGTCCTTGGCGCGATACTTGATCGCCGGATCCGCGCTCATGGCGTAGCCCGCGCGCGCGACCTGTTGGTTCAGGCTGACCCTGTCGCCGTCGATGATGCAGAGGCCGATCCTGCGCGTCTTGAGCGGCTTGTCGGGGCCGAGATCGTCGCAGCGCACCGAGCGGCCGCCGATCAGCTTGCCGAGCTGCTCGCGGGCCTCGACGCCGCAGCTCCAGGAATCGGCGTGATCGTCGATGCAGAGCTGGTCGACCTCCGGCGCATCGATGCCGTCGAGCCGGAACACCGTGTCGCCGAGCTGGATCGTGTCGCCGCTGCGTACCGTGGCGCTCGCCGCCAGCGATGCGCCGGTCATGTCGGCTCCCAGCACCATGGCCCCACACAACGACAACAGCCGGTCTCGCAGCCGCATGCTTCCTCCCGCAATCAGATTCATCAAATACCCAGCCGTAGTCCTATCACAGCGCGCGTGAGTCTCGCCAAGGACGGCGCGGAACGGCGCCGCCGGATCGCCACCTTGCGCGGGGGGCGGCTGCTACCCATCTGACCGGGCGAAGGAAATCTTGCCATGTTGGACTTTACCTCCGATCTCGCCGGCGATGCGCTGTCGCCGGCGCGCGCGTCTGATGCTGCGCCGGCCGACGACCGCGCGCTGCTGGACGCCTATTCCAATGCCGTCATCGACGTCACCGAGCGGGTCGGCCCTGCGGTCGTGCGCGTCGAAACCGGCCCCAGGGCTGGGTCGACCGCCGGCTCCCGCGCCGAGCGCGGCGGGCTCGGCTCGGGCATCGTGATCTCGCCCGACGGTCTCGTGCTGACCAACAGCCATGTCGTCGGCTCCTCCAAGAGCATCCGGCTGCGCGACGTCGAGGGCGTCGTCGCCGACGCTCAGGTGCTCGGCGTCGATCCCGACACCGATCTCGCCTTGCTGCGCGCCAATCACGCGCGCGACCTGCGCTACGCCGCGCTCGGCAACTCCAAGAGCCTGCGCCGCGGCCAGCTCGTGGTCGCGATCGGCAATCCGCTCGGCTTCGAATCCACGGTGACGGCTGGCGTGGTCTCGGCGCTCGGCCGCTCGATCCGCTCGGTCTCGGGCCGCATGATCGAGGACGTCATCCAGACCGATGCGGCGCTCAACCCGGGCAATTCCGGCGGGGCGCTGGTGTCGTCGGCCGCCGAGGTGATCGGCATCAACACCGCCATCATCCAGGGCGCGCAGGGCATCTGCTTTGCCGTCGCCAGCAACACCGCGCAGTTCGTGCTGTCGGAGATCATCCGCCACGGCTACGTCCGCCGCGCCTATATCGGCGTGTCCGGGCAGACCGCGCCGGTGCCGCGGCGACATGCGTTGCTGGCCGGCGTCGAGAACAAGATGGGCGCGCTGTTGATGCAGATCGAGCCGGACGGGCCCGCGGCCCGCGCCGGCCTGTTTCCTGGCGACGTCGTGATCAAGCTCGACGGTGTCGACATCAACGGCGTCGACGACCTGATCCGCGTGCTCGACCGCGACCGCATCGGCCGTACCGTCGCGATGGACGTGCTGCGGCTGGGACGGCTGCGCGGCATCGACATCCACCCGGTCGAGCGCAAGCCGGCGGCGCGGCAGGCGTCGTGATCGTCGTGGGACGCTGAGCTCACGCCACAACCACCGCCGTCGTCCCGGCGAACGCCCATGGGGTCAAGCCCGGGACGACACCGTGCGGTTTGGCGCGATCGGTGGGCAAGCTCGCGCAGTTGAGACTCTCCTCAATTCACTGGCTTCCCTTGGCGCACGGGGATGCAGCAGGGTGATCGTTGCATGCAATGGCCGCTCATGAAATGAGCTGCGATCGCTGCAAACAAACCTGCTCAGCGACCGGGCATTGCCCGCGCGCTTCTCAACCCCTTGAATTAGTTCGTCCTTCGCCAGGGCCGTCGCGCTCCGCTGGATTGTACACAATGGCATAGCGCTTGCTTCGTCTGTTGCGAGGCATTCTCGTGGAGAGGCAAGCGGCTGGTATGGCGAACTCATCTGCATCGGCAACCGCTACGATCACGGCCGAGCCGGAGCCGATCACGCTCGATCTCTTCAAGACCGCGCTGGTCATCATCGACATGCAGCGCGACTTCATGGAGCCGGGCGGGTTCGGCGAGACGCTGGGCAACGACGTCTCGCAGCTTGCACGCGCCGTCGCGCCGATCGCCAACGTGCTGGCGGCGGCGCGCAAGAGCGGCATGCTGGTGATCCATACGCGCGAGGGGCACGCGCCTGATCTCTCCGACGCGCCGCCGGCCAAGGTCGAGCGCGGCGCGCCGTCGCTTCGCATCGGCGATCCCGGTCCGATGGGGCGCATCCTCATCCGCGGCGAGGCCGGCCACGACATCATTCCCGCGCTCTATCCTGTCGACGGCGAGGTCGTGATCGACAAGCCGGGGAAGGGCGCCTTCTACGCCACCGAACTCGGTGACGTGCTGAAGCATCACGGCGTCGAAAACCTGCTGGTGTGCGGCGTCACCACCGAGGTCTGCGTCAACACCACCGTGCGCGAGGCCAATGACCGGGGCTATCGCTGCGTCGTCATCTCCGACGGCTGCGCGTCCTACTTCCCGGAATTCCACGAGATGGGCCTGAAGATGATCAAGGCCCAGGGCGGCATCTTCGGCTGGGTCGCTGACTCCGCCGCGGTTCTGAAGGC
The DNA here is from genome assembly GCF_032484895.1 of Bradyrhizobium sp. SZCCHNRI3052. Classification (NCBI taxonomy): domain Bacteria; kingdom Pseudomonadati; phylum Pseudomonadota; class Alphaproteobacteria; order Hyphomicrobiales; family Nitrobacteraceae; genus Bradyrhizobium; species Bradyrhizobium sp. SZCCHNRI3052. The sequence goes on from NZ_JAUETW010000003.1 coordinate 138,640, forward strand.
CATGAACTGAGAGATGAACCGAGAGACGAGTCGAGACGAATGAGTTCGGTCATGTAGTCGCTGCAAGCAACAGGGGAGCAAGGCGATGAGCGGAAGCGGGACGGCAAGCTCGGTAAGAGCGGATTTCAAGCCGGTGCTCTGGACACCCGGAGACTGGAACGCGTTCTTCGGTTTCGGCACCAACATCCTCGTCAACATGCTCGTCCTCACCGGACTGTTGCGCTTCGTGCTGAAGATGCCGGACAGCCTGGTGTTCGGCCGCATCCTGCCGGCGCTCGGCCTCATGATGTGCCTGTCGACCCTGTACTACGCCTTCCTTGCCTATCGCCTGGCGCAGAAGACCGGACGCAGCGACGTCTGCGCGCTGCCCTCGGGCGTCAGTGTCCCGCACATGTTCATCGTGACCTTCGTGATCATGCTGCCGATCACGCTCAAGACCGGCGATCCGCTGAAGGGCTGGTCGGCCGGCCTCGTCTGGGTGTTCTTCCAGAGCTTCATCCTGATGATCGGCGGCTTCGTCGCGCCCTATATCCGCAAGATCACGCCGCGCGCGGCGCTGCTCGGCACGCTGGCCGGCGTCTCGGTCACCTTCATCTCGATGCGGCCGGCGCTCGAGATGTACATGACGCCGCAGATCGGCCTGGTGTGCTTCGCGATCATTCTGGTGAGCTGGTTCGGCGGGGTGAAATATCCGAAGGGGCTGCCGGCCGGCCTCGTGGCGATCGCGGTCGGCATGATCATCGCCTGGGGCTCGAACCTGTTGGGCCTCGGTCTCGGCGGGCTCAGCGTCAAGGGCGTCGGGGACGCCTTTGCGAGCTTCGGCTTCTCGGTGCCGCTGCCGGCGTTCGGCACGGTGTTCTCCGGCTTCGAATATCTCGGCGTGATCCTGGTAACCGCGATCCCGTTCGGCATCTACGACCTCGTCGAGGCGATGGACAATGTCGAGAGCGCGGAAGCCGCGGGCGACGAATATCCGACCACGCGGGTGCTGACAGCCGACGGCGTCGTCAGCCTGATCGGCTGCATGATGGGCAACCCCTTCATCAACGCCGTCTATATCGGCCATCCCGGCTGGAAGGCGATGGGCGGCCGCATCGGCTACTCCGCGGCGACCGGGCTAATGGTGATCGTGCTGTCCTGGCTCGGCATCATCTCGGTGCTGCTGGCGCTGGTGCCGGTGGTCGCGATCTCGCCGATCCTGCTGTACATCGGCATGCTGATCGGCGCGCAGGCGTTCCAGACCACGCCGGTCAAGCACGCGCCGGCGATCGTGCTCGCCTTCACGCCGCATCTCGCCGCCTGGGCCAAGCTGCAGATCGACACCATGCTGGCCTCGACGGTGGCCGCGGCGCAGAGCGTCGGCGGCCTCGCAGCCGACAAGGTCGATGCGGTCAAGACCGCTGCGATCGCGGCGCTGCCGCAGCAAGGCGTGCTGTATCACGGGCTCGAAGTGATGGGCGGGGGCTCGATCCTCGCCGGCCTCGTGCTCGGCGCGATCGGCGTGTTCGTGATCGAGCGCGACTTCACCAAGGCGGCGGCCTTCGCGCTTGCCGGTGCCGTCATGACCTATTTCGGCTTCATGCATGGCGAGGCCGTCGGCATCGGTGGCGGCTTCGGCGTCACGCCGGCGGTGGCGCTGGCCTATTTCGTGGTCGCAGGCGGATTGTTTGCACTGGGGCGGCTCGGCATGTCCGAGAGCTACCTGGCGCATGCCGACGTGCATGCGGCGCCGGCAGAATAGGTATCTTTTCAACGAGAACGACAACCGGCGGCATGGCCGCCGGTGATGATTTTCACGCGCCCGGCTGATCGAGATAATAGCGCAGCAGCGCCTGGCCCGGCTCGGACAGCCATTCGGCCGCCCCGGTGACATAGCCTTCGATCAATCCCGTCGTGCCGATCAGATAGGTGATCGGCATCGCCGGCGTCGCGAAGATCGAGGCATCGGCATTGGCCGGATTGGTCGCTTGCGCATGCGGATCGGCGTAGGAGGCGCGGGGCATCGCGATCGCCTCGGCATAGCGGCGGATGCTTTTGATGTCGCGCCGGTCGGTGCAGATGGTCCAGACGTCGAGCGCCGGAATCCGCATCCGCTCCAGCCCGGCCAAAGTCGGCAGGTCGACCTTGCACGCCGCGCACCAGCTCGCCCAGAGATTGACCAGCGTGACATGGCCGGGCTTGGGCGCGAGCGTCACGTCCTTGCCGCCCATGTCCTGCAGCTTCAACGGCGGCAGCGCCCGGCGCGGCCGCTCGACGATGAACTGGGTGCGGCCGCTGCGGAACACCGGCGGGCTCGGGTCCTGTGCGCCGGCGCAAGCAGGCCTGCTTGTCAGCAGCAGCAGGCTGGCCGCCGCCAGCAGCAGATCGCGCCGTGCGGGCGCGCTCAAAACCTCAGCCATGGACGTAGGCCCAGCCTTTGCGCTGCAGCTCGACGACGCGGCCGATGCCGAACGGCACCAGCCTGGCGCCGTCGATCAGCTGGATCGTGAGGTTCTCCTTGCTCTCCGCGATCGACTTCGACGAGGCGCACATGCTGAAGCCGATATGCGGATACATCTGCCGCAGCGCCGCGAGCGGCTCCTTGAGCGGTGATTTGTCGGCGCGAAATACGTCGATGCCGGTGCCGTTGGCGACGACCTCGATCGCGGGGGTCTGTCCGAGACTGCCGAAATGCCGCGTCAGATTGCCGGAATAGCTGATGGCGTGACCCATCACATGGGGGTCGTTGCGGTCGATCAGCACGACAATGCCGGCGCGATGCTGGGCGACGGCCGGGACGGCGGGGGCTGGGGCGCCGAGGGCTGTCGCGCCAGCGAGAAAGCCGCGGCGCGACACGTCAGGGATCGGTTCGCTCATCATGGCTTCCTTCAAAGCACGCGATGCGCCGGCGCTGGATGGCCAGCGCCGGCGATGCTCGGATCAGCCGCGCGGCGCGATCGGCGCCTTGCCGTTGCGGCCCCACAGCACGAACAGCGACAGCGCCAGCAGCAGGATGTTCAGGGGCGTGACCGCCGCTTCGCCGCGGGAGATGTGGAAGGCGAACGCGAACACCTGCAGCGTGGCACAGCCGATTGCGGCCAGCACGGTCAGGCGCGGCATGATGCGGGTCAGCGACGGCAACAGGATGCCGAGCCCGCCAGCCAGATCGATCAGGCCGATGGTGCGGACGAAGGCCACCGAATATTCGCCGGTCCACGGCATCATCTGGGCGAGTTCCTTGATCGGGGTGAAGACCTTGGTGACGCCGGCGAAGCAGAACAGGGCGAAGAGCAGGGTCTGGGCGACCCACAGGCCGATGCGCAGCGCCAGCGGGGGCTGGAGTGGGCTGAGATCGGTGGTCGATGCGGTGCTGGACATGGTCGGAGCTCCAAATGAAAACGTGCCCGACATTGATAATTTCTTCTGGTTTGATCATTATGCTTTTCGTTAAGTCATCATTTTCTATTGGTTGATGATAAGTGGATACGTTGGTCAGTATTCGGGTGTTCTGCCAGGTCGCGGAGCTCAAGAGCTTCGCGGCCGCCGCCGATCGCCTGGGGCTTTCGCCGGCGATGGCCTCCAAGCATGTCATGCAGCTGGAGCAGCGGCTCTCGACCCGGCTGCTCAACCGCACCAGCCGGCGTGTCGGCCTGACCGAGGCCGGCCAAGTCTATTTCGACCAGGTGCGGCCGATGCTGGAGTCTCTCGACGAGGTCGAGGCCGTCGTCAGCAAGGCGACCGTGATCCCGCGCGGCACCCTAAAGGTCAGCGCGCCGGTATGGTTCGCCAATCCGCTGTTTGCCGGCACGCTCGCAGCGTACCGCGCGCGCTATCCGGACGTGGTGATCGATCTCGATCTCAGCGGACGCCTGGTCAATCTCGTCGACGAGGGGTTTGATCTGGCGCTGCGCGTCTCGGCCACGCCCGGCGATGGGCTGATCGCGCGGCCGCTGTCGCCGGTGCTGATGCAGCTCGTCGCCGCGCCGAGCTATCTCGCCGCCGCCGGGCGGCCGAAGGCGGTGGCCGATCTCAATGGCCATGCAATGCTGAAATACGCGTTGTACCCGCTGCGGGCCATGATCCTGCCGACCGGAGAGGGCGAGGTGACGGTCAACTTCAACGAGGTGCTGATCAGCGGCAACGAGACGCTCCTGCATCACGCCGCTGTCGCCGGCATGGGCATGGCGGTGCTGCCGCGCTGGCTGATGGCCGACGACCTCGCCAGCGGCCGGCTCGAGACGGTGCTGCCGGAGATGCTGACGATCAAAGCGCCGCTGATGGCGGTCTATCCCAGCCGAAAATATCTCTCCGCCAAGGTCCGTACCTTCATCGACTTCATCGCCGCCGATCCCCTGATGAAGCAGGCCTCGGACGGACCTCTCGCCGCGATCGATCCGACGGCGGCAGGGGTGAGAAAGGGACGGAAGGCAGGATCTTGAGCATATTGGGTCGCCGGGGGTCTCCATGCCGTCATGGCCGGCCACGACGCGTAACCCATGGCACGGCTCGTTCGTAAGCGGCGTTCTGCAAGCTCGAACGACTTGCCTGATAGCTCGCGAGACCTTGCCCGCTCACGGCCGCACCGCCGGCGCCTCCACCGGCATCCCTTGCGCCCGGGACATCAGATACAGCTCCAGCGCGATCATGTCGGGGGCGTCGAAATCGTAGGCCTGGGCGCGCACCCCGGTCATGCAGCCGCGCAGGCGGCGCTGCAGCGAGCCCATGCCTTGCCATTCCAGCCGGTAGATCGGATAGCCCGTCGGCTGTCCCTGCGTGATCGCGGAGCCGGCGAGATGCTTGCTCCAATTGTCATCGTGACAATTGGTGCAGGCGAGATTGAGCTGGCCCTGCCGCTGAAAAAACAGCTCGCGACCGCGCGCGATGAAGGGCTTGAGCCGCGGATCGTCGCCAGCGGTGATCGGCATCCCGCGCGATTGCTTCGCGATCAGCGCCGTCAGTGCCAGCAGCTCGCGGCTCTCTGCTGCGAACGGCGCTGCCTCCTGATGCTGTTTGCGGCAGAGATTGACGCGCTGGCCGAGATCGACCGGCGCACCGCTGGTGGCATTGAAGGCGGGATAGCGCGCGGCGACGCCCTTCATGCTGACATCGACCGGGCCATGACAATCGCCGCACGCCTTGTTGGCCGTGCCTGCCTTCGTCGTCCACAGCGCCTCACCGTCGAGCACCGACAGCATCGCCGGATTGGCGGTGTCGTCGTCCTGCATCGCCCTGGTGTCCGACGACATGAAGTCATAGCCGGAGCGGCGCTCGGACTCTGCGATCTCGCCGGCAAGCACGGGCAAGGTCACGACGATTGCCGTGACGACAGTGAGAAACGCAGACCGCATCATTCGATCGTGATCGCGGCGGCGGTGGTGGCGACGAACCCGTTGTCGCCGATCCATTCGAACTCGAAGCGGCCGCTCTCGGTAGCCGTGGTGAAGAACGACAGGAACGGATTGGCGGCGATGGCCGGATAGAGGTCGGCGCGAAAGATCTCGGTGCCGTTGAAGCGGCAGGTGAAGCTGGTGATGATGTCGCGCGGGATGGCTTCGCCTGCGGCCGTATGGCGATAGCCCGGCTCCATGACGTGGCTCATCAGTGTCTTGATCTCGATGACGGCGCCGCGCTTGGCCTTGGCGGGAACGTTGACGAGGGCGGCAGGCATCACGGCATCTCCTCGGTGCAGGCGGCCAAGGTCACGATGACGTCGACGCTCGCCGACCAGAACGAGCCGTCGGAGAGCTTTGCGATCGCCACGACCTTCTGGGTGTCGGCGAGCCGGATGCGCGTCGTGACCTGGGCGCGGCCGGCGCTGGCTGTCAGGTGAAAGCTGGCGACGTTGGGCTGCGGGTTCTTCTCGTTGAAGACGTGGATGCTCTTGACGAAATCGTCAGGCGTCATCGGGTGATCGACGCTGACGGTCATCGGCACGGTGTTGCCGTTCTCGACCAGCGGCGGGATGTCGAGTCGGATCTTGCCGGCGTTCACCTTTGCCTCGCCGACGAGGTTGCGGATCGCGGACGCCAGCATCGCCGGGGTCGCCTGCGCAGGCCGGACCGTGATCAGCGGCAGTGCGCCCGCGGCGGTCAGCGTTCCCGCCAGTTGCAGCAGGTGGCGGCGGGACATGTGGGACGGTTCGAACATGCCGGTCATATGGGCTCACTCGCGCAAGGTCGCGAGATAGGCGACGATGTCTTCGATCTGCTCTGCCGACAGGATCGGCTTGCCGCGCCAGGCGGAACCGACGCGCGTCAGCCCGTCAATGCGATAATAGGACGGCATGATCGTTTCCGGATTGAGCCTGGAGGCATCGACCAGCCGCAAGCGGAGCTGCGGGATCGTCGAACGGCTGCCGGCCCCGGCAAGGCTGGGTGCGAGATCGCCCTGGAAGTGCGCTTCCGGAAACGGGCCGGAGTGACAGAGGATGCAGGTCGAGCTGCGCGCGACGACGAGTGCGCGGCCGCGGGTGGCGTCGCCGGGCCGTCCGGTGAGGGACGAGGCGATGCCGTCGCCGGTGATCGTAGCGGGCGCGAGTGTCTGCGCCGCGACAGCGGCGGGCAGGGCGGCCACGAGCGCGGCGATGACAAGGCTAGCCGAAGGCATCGTGGGTCAGCGCCTTGAACCAGGCCGTCGCCGCGGCGGCCTCACGCGCGCGCGTCTCGCGCGATGCGTCGACCGGGCTGGCCCGTCCGCCCTCGATCTCGGCGAAGATGTCTCCCTTGGGCTGGTAGATGCCGGCGAGCGAGAACGCGTCGTCCGGCGCGACGATGCTGTAACAGATGCCGGTCAGCGTCGGCGGCTCCGACCGCCGTCCCGTCAGATCGCGCACGATCACGGCCGCGCACGCCTTGCCCTGCGCCTGGGCGGCGCCGGCCGATTTCGGGATGCCGCCGCCGAGACAGGCGTCGCCGATGACATGGACGTCGGGGACGAGCTTCGAGGCGAAGGTCGCGGCATCGATCGGGCACCAGCCGGTGCGGTCGGCCGCGCCGGCGAGGGCGGCAATGCGGCCGGCCTTCTGCGGCGGGATGATGTTGGTCACATCGGGATTGTAATTGCCGAACTCGGTGACGACGGTACGCGTGGCGATCTCGACGCCGGTGACGCGGCCGCCCTGCGACAGCGGAATGCGCTCGATCATGCCGGGGTAGAGCTGCTGCCACGCCTGCTCGAACAGCTTCTGCTGCGAGAAGCTGTCCTTGGCATCGAGGATCAGCACCTTCGACTTCGGCTTGTGCGCCTTGAGATAATGCGCGATCAGGCTGGCGCGTTCGTAAGGCGCGGGCGGACAGCGCGACGGATTGGCCGGGACGGCGATCGCGACGGTGCCGCCATCCGGCATCGCCTCGATCTGCGTCCGCAGCAGCAGCGTCTGCTCGCCGGCCTTGTAGGCGTGCGGCATGACCGCGGAGGCGGCCTCGTCGTAGCCTTGCAGGGCCGTGAAATCGAGGTCGATGCCGGGCGCCAGCACGAGGCGGTCATAGGCCAGCGCGCTGCCGTCGGCGAACGTGACCTTGTGGGCGGGCGCATCGACCGCCGTGGCCGCCCGCAGCACAATGCTCACGCCTTCGGCTGCGATCTTGTCATAGCCGAACTGCTGGGCACTGATATCGCGCAGGCTAGCGATGACCTCGTTGCTGAGCGGACACGCCGTGAAGGTCGTGTTGGCCTCGACCAGGGTGACGTCGAGCTTGCCATCGGCTTGGCGCAGCGCGCGGGCGCAACTGGCGCCGCCGAAGCCGCCGCCGATCACGACGACGCGCGCCATCGCTTGTGCGCGCAGCACGGCAGGGGCGGCGATCATGGCAACTGACGCCGCGATCAGGCCGCCGACCTCTCTGCGCGTGCGCTGCCGGGACATCGTCATCATCATTGCAATAGCACGGCGGCGGCCATTGGTCCCAACGGCCGCCGCCACGCGGGTCATGCGAAGGTGATGTTCTGGTCGCGCAGTGGCAACGAGCGGATGCGCTTCCCGGTGGCGGCAAAATACGCATTCAGCACGGCGGGTGCGGCGACGCCGATGGTCGGCTCGCCGACGCCGCCCCAGAAGCCGCCGCTCGGGATCATGATCGCTTCCACCTTCGGCATCTCGGCGATGCGCATCGAGTTGTAGCTGTCGAAGTTGGTCTCGACGATCCGTCCGTCCTTCACGGTGCAGCCGCCGTAGAACAGCGCCGAGAGGCCGTAGACGAACGAGCCGGCGATCTGCCGCTCCACCTGCGCCGGGTTGACGACGTAGCCGGGATCGGTCGAGGCGACGATGCGGTGGATCTTGATCTTTCTGCCGTCGATCACCGAGATCTCGGCAGCACCCGCGACGTAGCTGCCATAGCCGTGCAGTTGAGCGAGGCCACGGGACACGCCGTCCGGCGCCGGCGTGCCCCAGCCGATCTTCTCCGCGACAGCGTTGAGCACCGCGAGATGCTTGGGATGATCGGCCATCAGCTTGCGGCGGAAGTCCAGCGGATCCTGGCCGGCCGCATCGGCGAGCTCGTCCATGAAGCATTCGAGATAGATCGCGTTCTGGTTCACGTTGACGCCGCGCCAGAAGCCCGGATTGATGTGCGGGTTGCGCATCGCGTGTTCGATCAGCAAATTCGGCACGGAGTAGCCGATCGTGGCTTCGCCCGATGGTGCGAGCCCCTGGAAGGTCGCGGGGTCCTTGCCGTTGACCAGCGCGTCGGGCCGCAGGCTGAACAGGATCGACTGGCCGGAGATGCGCATGTGCAGTGCCGTCAGATTGTTGTCGGCGTCGAAGCCGCCGGTCAGCTTGCACTGCGTGATCGGGTGATAGCGGCCATGGGTCATGTCCTCCTCGCGCGACCACAACAGCTTGATCGGCGTGCCCGGCATCTCCTTGGCGATCTTCACCGCCTGGCGGACATAGTCGGTCTGGCCGCGCCGGCCGAAGCCGCCGCCGAGGATCAGCTTGTGCACCTCGCATTTGTCGGCGGGCAGCCCTGAGGCTTCCAGAACCGCGGCGAACGCCGCCTCGCCGTTCTGCGTGCCGCACCACACCTCGCATCGCTCGGGCGTGTAGAGCGCCGTGGCGTTCATCGGCTCCATCGTGGCGTGGTTCTGATAGGGATAGTTGTAGACGGCCTCGACCTTCCTGACGGCGCTCGCCAGCGCCGCCTTGGCGTCGCCGTTCTCGTTGCCGACAAAGGCGGGGCCGGACTCCAATCCTTCCGCGAGCCATTTGGCGATCGAGGCCGAGGAGACCTTGGCGTTCTCGCCTTCGTCCCACACGATCGGCAGCGCATCGAGCGCCGTCTTCGCGTGCCACCAGGTGTCGGCGACCACGGCCACGGCGGTGCCATCGATCGCGACCACCTTCTTGACGCCCTTCATGCCGGCGATCTTGGCCTCGTCATAGCTCTTCAGCTTGCCGCCGGTGACCGGACAGTCCTTGATCGCGGCGTTGAGCATGTTCGGCAGCTTCATGTCGGCGCCGTAGATCATCGCGCCGGTGACCTTGTCGGCGGTGTCGAGCCGTCTCACGCCCTTGCCGATCAGGGTCCAGTCCTTCGGATCCTTCAGCTTGACGTCGGCAGGCGGCGTCAGCTTCGCGGCGGCTTCCGCCACCTTGCCGTAGGTCGTCGTGCGGCCCGACGCCTTGTGGGTGATGACGCTGTTGGCGGCGGTGCATTCGGCCGCCGGAACCTTCCATTCGTCGGCGGCCGCCTGGATCAGCATCATGCGCGCGGCGGCACCGCCCTTGCGGACGTAGTCCTGCGACGAGCGGATGCCGCGGCTGCCGCCGGTGGAGAAATCGCCCCACACGCGCTTGCGGGCGACGTTCTGGCCGGGCGTCGGATATTCGGTCGTGACCTTGCTCCAGTCGCAGGCAAGCTCCTCCGCGACGAGCTGGGCGAGCCCGGTCAGCGAGCCCTGGCCCATTTCCGAGCGGGCGATGCGGATCACCACGGTGTCGTCGGGCCGGACGACGACCCATGCATTGACCTCGGGTGAGCCATCGGCTGCGCGCACCACCTGCGGGCCGCCGAAGGGGATATCGAGGCCGAGGGCGAGGCCGCCGCCGAGTGCGGCGGTGCCGATGACGAAGGACCGGCGGTCGAGGCGCGGCGTCACATGCTGGTTCATGCCGTCCTCCTCAGGCGTTGGCCGCGGCGTGGATCGCCTCGCGCACCTGCGCGAAGGTTCCACAGCGGCAGATGTTGGTGATGGCGTCGTTGATGTCCTGATCGCTCGGCTTCGGATTGTCCTTGAGCAGTGCCGCGACGGCCATGATCATGCCGCTCTGGCAGTAGCCGCATTGCGGAACGTCGTTCTCCACCCAGGCCTGCTGCACCTTGTGCAGCCCGTTGTCGCTCGCGAGCCCCTCGATGGTGGTGATCTGCTTGCCCTGGGCCTCGGAGACGGTGACGCCACAGGAGCGCACGGCCGCGCCGTCGAGATGCACGGTGCAGGCGCCGCATTGTGCAATGCCGCAGCCATATTTGGTGCCGGTCAGTCCGGCATTCTCGCGGATCGCCCACAGCAGCGGCGTGTCGGGCTCGACGTCCAGAGTATAGGATTGTCCGTTGATCGTGAGGTTTGCCATCGCAGATCCCTTTCGTTCAACTCGCCAGTTGAACAGAGGGCGGCAATGTGGCGCGAACGTTTGTATCCTTCAAATCAAGAATATGCGTTTGCCGCGCGGGAAGATTTGTGATGAGCCGGGGTTGTAGTTGCTTCGGCTCATGGGCCGCGCGGCGGAGCTACGGCAAGCCGCAGAAAGCTCATCACGCTGCCCAGCGCGGCGAAACCTGCGCCGAGGGCCAAGGCAAGGGTGGCTCCGTCGTGCCCCGCAAGGCTGAAGCACAAGGCGGCCAGCGCCGCGCCGGTGGTCTGACCGGTCAACCGGGCCGTGGCGACGATGCCGCTGGCGCCGCCGCTGCGATGGGGCGGGGCGCTTGACATGATGGCCTTCATGTTCGGCGCCTGGAAGAAGCCGAACCCGATGCCGCAGATCAGCATGCGCCAGACGATGTTGGCGATGCTCGGGTTCTCGGGCAGCATGGCGAGCAGCGCCATGCCGGATCCGAGCATCACCAGGCCGATGCCGCCGAGCAGGCCGGCGGGAAAACGGTCCGACAGCCGCCCGGCGATCGGGGCCATGATCGTGACCGCGAGCGGCCAGGGTGTCATGAAGAACCCGGTCTCGACCTGCGAACGCTGGAGAATGTCCTCGAAATAGAACGGCAGCGACACGAAGCCGAGGCCCTGCACCGAGAAGGAGCAAACCGCGGTCGCCGCCGACAGCGCGAAAACCCCGCGGCGGAACAGATCGATCGGCAGCATCGGCGCCGGGTGATCGGCCTGGCGGCGGGTCAGGATGACGCCGAGCACGAGCGCGCCGACAAGCTCTGCCACCACCATGGCCGGCGTCGCGCCATGCGCGGCGCTGCCGATGCCGGTGATGAACAGGCCGAGGCAGAGCGCAGCGAGCCCGGCGCCGAGAAAGTCGAAGCCATGCTCGGCGCGCGGCGTGCGCGGCAGCATCTTCATGCCGATCGCGATGGCGATCAGGCCGAAGGGGAGGTTGATCGCAAACAGCCAAGGCCAGGAGCCGAGCGAGAGAATGGCGGACGCAATGGTCGGGCCGAAGGTGAAGGAGATGCCGACCACGAGCGCATTGTGGCCGAGGCCGCGGCCGAGCATTTTTCCAGGATAGACGTAGCGCACCAGCGCGGTGTTGACGCTCATGATGCCGCTGGCGCCGAGGCCCTGCAACGCGCGGGCAACGACCAGGGTCGGCAGCGACCACGCCAGCGCGCAGCCGACCGAGGCCAGCGTGAACAGCAGGAGGCCGCCGAGATAGATGCGCTGATGGCCGACGATCTCGCCGAGCGCGCCGAGCGGCAGCAAGGTCGCCACCAGCGCGATCTGGTAGATGTTGACCACCCAGACCACCTCGGCCGGGGAGACGTGGAGATCGGCCGAGATCGACGGCAGCGCGATGTTGGCGATGGCGACGTCGAGCGAGGCCATCGACAGCGCGGTGAAGATCGCCGCGATCGCCCAGGGACGCTGGCCCGGCGGTAGGCCGTCGGCGGTGCCGTCGCCGGCGAGCCTCGAAGCGTGGTGGCGGTTGGACATGGAGACCTTTGGAGACCTTCGGTTCGCGGGGCGCGTCCGGATCAGCATGTACACGGGAGCAGGCGAGCGCCCCAGCCGTCGCGGGCGCATGGCGGTATGCGCCCGGTCGCAAGGAACGGGTTGAAGCCGGCTACACGCCCGGCCTTGCCAGCCGCTCGATCGTCTGGTTGTGCCGCGTCAGGAGCTCGCAGGCGTGGCCGATCTGGCGGGCGCGCAGGGCCTGCAGGATCAGCCGGTGATCCTGGTTGGTGCGCGGACGCCAGCCGGCATTGCGGGCCATCGCCAGCACGAGGCGCGAATTCGCGAGGCGTAGTCCGTCGAGGCTCGCCAGCAGCCGCGGCATCGCGCAGGGCGCGACCAGCGCGCGATGAAAGGCGCGGTTTGCGGTCTCGAACTCCTGGATGGTCTCGGCATTATCGGCCTCGATCAGCGCCAGCTCGATCGCGGCGAGATGCGCCGGCGTATATCGCGGCGCGGCATTGCGCAGCGCGATCACCTCGAGCGCTGTGCGCATCTCGACGATCTCCCTGGTCGACTTCGCATCCAGCGGCGCCACCCGCACGCCGCGTCGCGGCGCCGCGACCACCAGATAGAGCGCCTCGAGCTGCCGAAATGCCTCGCGCACCGGCACGTGGCTGGAGTTGAACTCGCGCGCGACGTGGTCCTGCCGCAACGGCGCGTCGGGCGGCAGCGCACCGCTGACGATGCGATCGGTGATCGCTTCGGCGATCCGCTGAGCGGTGGTGAGATTCTCGTCCGGCATAGTCATAGATTATCTATCGAAAAAACCGATGCAGCGGAAGCTCTCGTCCGATACGGTGCTCGAATACAGAGAAATCATAGATAATGTCTATGATAATCTATAATTTGGCGTGGAGCGAGCATGGCGGATCAAAGCGGCGCGGGCCCTGATCGAATGGCGGTTGGCAATGCCATCCGTCATGACTGGACCAGAGACGAGGCCGAGGCGCTCTATCGCCTGTCATTTCCGGACCTGATGTTCCTGGCGCAGTCGGCGCATCGCCGGCAGTTCGATCCCACCCGCGTCGAGACGGCGAGCCTGCTCAGCATCAAGACCGGCGGCTGCCCGGAGGATTGCGGCTACTGCTCGCAGAGCGCGCATTACGACACCGGGCTCAAGGCGACCAAGCTGATGGACCGCGACGAGGTGGTCGCCACCGCGCGGCGCGCGAAGGCCGCCGGGGCCGAGCGCTTCTGCATGGCCGCCGCCTGGCGCAGTCCGAAGGACCGCGACCTCGATCAGGTCTGCGACATGGTCAGCGCAGTGAAGGATCTGGGCATGGAGACCTGCGTCACGCTGGGCATGCTGACCCCGCCGCAGGCACAGCGGCTGAGGGAGGCCGGGCTCGACTTCTACAACCACAATGTCGACACCTCGCCCGAATTCTACGACCGCATCATCACCACGCGCACGCTGCAGGACCGCATCGACACGCTCGCGCATGTGCGGCAGGCCGGCATCAAGGTGTGCTGCGGCGGCATCATCGGCATGGGCGAGGAGGTCGATGATCGGCTCGGCATGCTGGTGCTGCTGGCCAATCTCGCTGAGCATCCCGACAGCGTGCCGATCAACATGTGGAACGAGGTCAAGGGCGTGCCGGTCAACGCTACGGCCGCGCGGCCCGATCCGATTGCGCTCGTGCGATTGATCGCGGTGTCCAGGATCATGATGCCGGCCAGCGTGGTGCGGCTGTCCGCGGGCCGGCAATATATGAGCGACGAGCTGCAGACCCTGTGCCTGCTCGCTGGCGCCAATTCCATCTTCATCGGCGACGTGCTGCTGACCACGGCCAATCCGCAACGCGACCGCGACGCCGATCTGCTCGCGCGGCTCGGCATGACATCGTCGCTGTCGGCGCGCCCGGGCGCGCCGATCGCCGCCGGCGAGGGCGCGGAGGCTTCGTCCCCGGCCTGATTCAACCCTCAGCGCGATCTCGGCGCGACGGCGCCCACGGAACTGCCTTGTCGTGCCGGTCCACGTCCGCGGCTGACCGAAAGAGAGCGGAGCCATGCCCATGCCGCCCGACAGATTGGCGATCTATTCCGACGGTCTGCAGAGACTCGCGGCCGATGACCGGTTGCGGCGCCTCAGTCCACGGGCCGGTCTCGATTTCTCCTCCAACGACTATCTCGGTCTCGCACAGGCTCCGCGGATGAAGCGCGCGGTCGCCGCGGCCATGGAGGCCGGCACGCCGGTCGGCGCCGGCGGCTCGCGCCTGCTGCGTGGCAATTGCGAGGAGCACGAACGGCTCGAGGCGGACGCGGCGCGCTTCTTCGGTGCCGAGAGCGCGCTGTTCTTCGGCTCCGGCTACATGGCGAACTTCGCCGTGCTCACCACGCTGCCGCAGCGCGACGACCTGCTGGTGCTCGATGCGCTGGTTCATGCCAGCACCCATGAAGGCGCGCGCGCCGGCCGTGCCGAGACGTGCCAGTTCATCCACAACAACGCCCAGTCGGCCGAGGACGCGATCCTGATCTGGCGCAGGGGCGGCGGGGTGGGCCGGCCCTGGATCGTCGTCGAAAGCCTCTACAGCATGGATGGCGATCTCGCGCCGCTGGCGGATTTGATCGCGATCGCCGAGCGCCACGATGCCTTTCTGCTGATCGACGAGGCCCATGCGACCGGGGTCCACGGCGCGCAGGGCCGCGGTCTGGCCGCAGCCTACGAGGGACGCGAGAGCGTCGTGACCGTTCACACCTGCGGCAAGGCATTGGGCGCAGCCGGTGCGCTGGTCACCGCAAGCCGCGTGCTGCGCGACACGCTGATCAATCGCTGCCGACCCTTCGTCTTCAGCACGGCGCCGTCGCCGCTGATGGCGGTGGCGGTGATGGAGGCGCTTGCGATCCTGCGGGAAGAGCCGGAGCGGCAGCGGAGGCTGGAGCAGCTCGTTGCCTTCGCCCATGGCGCGATCGCCGCGCGCTTCGGTGAAAGCTGGTCGCCGTCGCAGATCATTCCCTGCGTCGTCGGCGACAATGCGCGCGCGATGAACCTGGCTGCCGCGCTGCAGGCGCGGGGCTTCGACGTCCGCGGCATCCGCCCGCCGACGGTGCCGCCGGGCACGGCGCGGCTCAGGCTGTCGCTGACCTTGAACATCGACGAGCCGGCCATCGCGGCGCTGCTCGACGCGCTCGCCGATGAGATCGGAAGGCCGCGGCCATGACGCTGCGCATCGTGGTCACCGGGACCGACACCGGGATCGGCAAGACGGTGTTCGCCGCCGGCCTCACGGCGCTGCTCGGGGCCTGCTATTGGAAGCCGGTCCAGGCCGGCCTTGCCGAGGAGACGGACTCCTGCTGCGTCCAGCGGCTCGCCGAGCTCGCCGACGACCGCGTGCTGCCCGAAGCCTATCGGCTGGCCGAGCCGGCCTCGCCGGATCGCGCGGCGCGCCTCGCAGGCATCAGCATCGATCCGCTCCGCCTCCGTCCTCCGCAGGTCGTCGGCCGCCCTGTCGTGATCGAGGGAGCCGGCGGCGTCATGGTGCCGCTCGATTCCGGAACGCTCTATCTCGATGTCTTCGCGCGATGGCAGCTCCCGGTCGTGCTCTGCGCGCGCACCAGTCTCGGCACGATCAATCACTCGCTGCTGTCGCTGGCGGCGCTGCGCAGTCGCGGCATCGACGTGTTCGGCATCGCCTTCATCGGCGACGGCCACGACGACAACGAAGATACGATCTGCCGGCTCGGCGAGGTGAGGCGCCTTGGCCGGTTGCCCTGGGTCACGCCGCTGACGGCGCGATCGCTGCAGCACGTGTTCGCCACCCAATTCCAGCGCACGGATTTCGAACCATGATGCGCAAGGCAACCTCGCCGATCTGGCATCCCTTCACGCGGCATGCGCTCCAGCCCGAGATGACGGCGGTCGCGCGCGGCGAGGGCGCCTATCTCTTCACCGCCGACGGCAGGCGGATCATCGACGCGATCGCGTCGTGGTGGGTGGTCACGCACGGCCATTGCCATCCGCATATCGTGCGCGCGATCCAGGACCAGGCCGAGCGGCTGGATCAGGTCATCTTCGCCGGACATAGCCACGAGCCGGCCGAGCAGGTGGCCGCCGGGCTGCTCGCGCTGGTGCCGCCGAGCCTCACGCACGTGTTCTTCTCTGACAGCGGCGCCACCAGCGTGGAGGTCGCGCTGAAGATGGCGCTCGGCTACTTCAAGAACATCGGCGAGCCGCGCTCGCGCATCGCGGTGATGCAGCATTCCTATCACGGCGACACCATCGGCGCGATGTCGGTCGGCGCGCGCGGCGTGTTCAATGCGGCCTATGAGCCGCTGCTGTTCGACGTCGCCGTCGTCCCGTTTCCAGTGCAGGGCCGGGAACAGGCGACTCTGGATGCGCTCGCTACAATTTGCGAGAAGGACCGGCCGGCCGCCTTCATCGTCGAGCCCCTGGTGCTCGGCGCTGGCGGCATGCTGATGTATCCGGCCGAGGTGCTGCGCGAGATGCACCGGATCTGCAAGGCGTTCGGCGTGCTGTTCATCGCCGACGAGGTGATGACCGGCTGGGGCCGCACCGGCACGTTGTTCGCCTGCGAGCAGGCGGACATCGCCCCCGATATCGCCTGCTACGCCAAAGGACTGACTGGAGGCGCGATGCCGCTTGCGGTCACGCTGTGCAGTCCCGCTATCTACGAGGCGCACTATTCGACCGACCGCGCCTGCACGTTCTTTCACTCCAGTTCCTACACCGCCAATCCCATCGCCTGCGCGGCAGCGAGCGCCAATCTCGAGCTGTGGCGGCAGCCGCAGACGCGGGCCCGGGTCGCCGCCGTCGCGGCCGCGCAGGAGCGCTGCCTCGACCGCCTGCGTTACGACGAGCGATTTTCCGACCTGCGGCGCTGCGGTACCATCACCGCGCTCGATCTCCATGCCGACGAGCCGGGCTACCTCGCCGAGGTCGGCCCGAAGCTGCAGGCCTTCTTCCGCGACAGCGACGTCCTGCTGCGTCCGCTTGGCCACACCATCTACGTCATGCCGCCTTACTGCGTCACCGCCGGGGATGTCGAGACGGTCTATGCCGCCATCGACGAGGCCGTCGATCACGTGCTCTGAGGGGCTGTTCTGCGGCCCGCGATTTGCGCTCCGCGATCCCGCGCACTAGCATCGTGCCAACGTCGTTGCGGAGGAAACAGTCATGAGCGCGCCGGTCAGCGGAGATGGCACCAAGGATCCGAAGGAGGCCAGCGCGGCCGTGAGCGCAGCGCAGCAGGCCGTGCTGGAGGCGCTGCCGTTCGGCGACACCGCCGATTTCGATGATGCCGCCCGCGGCTTTCTCGGCACGATCGATCAGGCCAAGGTGACGACGGCGCAGGGGCGCACCGTCTGGAGCCTCGCGCCTTACCACTTCCTTGACGCGGAGCAGGCGCCGCCGACCGTCAATCCCAGCCTGTGGCGGCAGGCGAAGCTCAACATGCATCACGGCCTGTTCGAGGTCGTGCCCGGCGTCTACCAGGTGCGTGGGCTCGACATCGCCAACATGACGCTGATCGAGGGGGACACCGGCGTGATCGTGGTCGACACGCTGACCTCGATCGAGGGCGCGCAGGCCGCATTGGAGCTGTACTACCAGCACCGCGGCGTCAGGCCGGTCACGGCGGTGATGTTCACGCATACCCACACCGATCATTGGGGCGGCGCGCGCGGCGTGGTCGACGACGACGCGATGGCCAGCGGCCGCGTGCCGCTGATCGCGCCGAACCTGTTCATCGAGCATGCGGTCTCCGAGAACATCATCGCCGGCCCTGCGATGCTGCGCCGGGCGCAATATCAGTTCGGGCCGCTGCTCGCGAAGGGGCCGAAGGGCCATGTCGATTGTGGGCTCGGCAAGACCATGGCGGCGGGAGCCGTTGCGCTGCTGCGGCCGACCGACCTGATCATGGCGACCGGGGACACCCGGGTCATCGACGGTCTCACCTTCGAATTCCAGATGGCGCCGAACAGCGAGGCGCCGGCGGAGATGCATTTCTTCGTGCCGCGCTATCGCCTGTTGAACCTCGCCGAGAACTGCACGCACAACTTCCACAACCTGCTGCCGTTTCGCGGCGCCGACGTGCGCGACGCGCTGGCGTGGTCGAAATATCTCAGCGAGGCGCTGCAACTGTGGGGCGGCAAGGCGGAGGTGATGTGCGGCCAGCATCATTGGCCGATATGGGGCGCGAGCCGTGTCGACGGCATGATCCGCGAACAGCGCGATCTCTACAAATTTGCCCACGACCAGACCGTGCGGCTGATGAATCATGGCCTGACCGCAAGTGAGATCGCCGAGCAGATCAGGCTGCCCCGGAGCCTCGAAGGGGCATGGCATGCGCGCGGCTATTACGGCCACATCCGCCACAACGTGAAGGCGATCTACCAGAAATATCTCGGCTGGTATGATGCCAATCCCGTCAATCTCGATCCGCTGCCGCCGGTCGAGGCCGGCCGGAAATACGTCGCCTATATGGGCGGGACAGAGGCGCTGCTGGCGCGGGCGCGCGCGGACTTTGCCAACGGCGAATACCGCTTCGTCGCGCAGGTCGTGGGTCATCTCGTCTTCGCCGAGCCAGACAATGCCGAGGCGCGCGCGCTGCTGGCCGACACGCTGGAGCAGCTCGGCTATGCCGCCGAGAGCGCGACCTGGCGCAATGCCTATCTGTTCGGCGCGCAAGAGCTGCGCCAGGGTATGCCGGAGGTTCCGGCCCGGCCCGGCCTGCCGCGCGAGACGCTGGCGGCGCTGCGCACCGAGCAGCTATGGGACGTGCTCGGGGTCAGGCTGAACGGGCCCAAGGCGGAAGGCAAGCATATCGTGCTGAACTGGACGTTCACCGACACCGGCGAGCGCTTCGTGCTCACCTTGCAGAATTGTGCGCTGACCTATGCGGTCGGCGTGCAGGCGTCGACCGCCGATGCGGGGTTCACGCTGGCGCGTTCGACGCTCGATGCGGTCATTGCCAAGGCCACGAGCTTTCCGGAAGCGGTCGCGGCCGGGAAGATCAGCTTCGCGGGCAATCCGATGCGGCTGGCCGAGCTGATGTCGCTGATGGACGAGTTCCCGCGCATGTTCGAGATCGTCGAGCCGAAGCGGGCTGCCGTCACCTGAGATGAGGCGGAGGCCGGGCTCGCCGAACTTGCCCGGCCTCCTCATGCTACTCGGCGCTGCTGACCAGCCGGATGCGCGGCGCAGCGATGTCGATCAGGCGGCGATAGGCCGCGAGATAGTCGAGCGCCATCCGGCGCGCGGTGAAGCGTCGCTCGAACTGCGCGCGCACGCGGGCGCGGCTCAGCTCGGGCAGGCGACTGACGGCCGCTACCGCGCTGAGCTCGTCCTCGACGATGAAGCCGGTCACACCGTCGTCGATCACTTCGGGAACCGAGCCGCGGTTGTAGGCGATCACGGGCGTGCCGCAGGCCATCGATTCGATCATCACCAGGCCGAACGGCTCCGGCCAATCGATCGGCAACAGCAGGCCGAGCGCGCCGGACAGGAACTCCGGCTTCTCGTGATCGCTGATCTCGCCGATGAACTCGACGAGCGGATTGCCGTGAATCAAGGGACGGATCGTCTGCTCATAATAGTCTTGGTCGGCGCGATCGATCTTGGCCGCGATCTTCAGCGGAATCCCGCAGCGCATCGCGATCTTGATGGCACGGTCGACACCCTTTTCCGGGGCGATGCGTCCGAGCACGGCGAGATAGCTCGGCGTCACCGGCCTGGGCACCAGGAGCGTTGCGGGCAGTCCATGCAGCACGGTGCGCACCCAGTTCGCATTCGGAACCGGCCGGCGCTGCGAGTCCGAGATCGAAACGACGGGAACATCCTTGAAGACCGAGAACACCGGCTGGTGCTCCGGAAGATCGAGCCTGCCGTGCAAGGTGGTCAGGAACGGTGTGGGTTGCCGGTGGAACAGGGAGAACGGGTAGTAGTCGAGGTGGAAGTGCAGAATGTCGAACTGTTCGTCGTCGCATTGCTGCCGCACGTTTTCGAGCATCACCATGTGCAGCGCGTTCGGATCCCTCACCGAGCCGTCGAGGCGCAGAGCTTTTGGCCATGTCGGAGAGAGCTTCGCCGAGGTCTGAGAATCTCCGCTGGCGAACAGGGTGACGTCGTGTCCGAGGGCAACGAGTTCTTCGGTCAACCAATGGACGACCCGCTCAGTGCCGCCGTAGAGCTTCGGAGGCACGGCCTCCGTCAATGGAGCTATTTGCGCAATGCGCATCTCATCGTCTCCTGTTCGTGACCGATCATGGATGAATCCCCAATGGCACCGGCACTGCCACAGCGGGAACGTTGTCGCATGTGCGAAGTTCCATTCACGCGATCACTCTTTCTTCGACACAACGTGTTCCGTGCCGTCTCATTGATGCCATCCCCGCTCTCCAACGCTGCTGCCGCGGCATCGTCGGAGGGCAGGTTTGCGCCGCGAAGGCGCACGGAACCCGAGAAACCGTTCGTCGTTCATCTGGCCGCATCAGGTGTCGCCACGACCTCGCTCATCAACGGGAAGACCATGGATCAGCTTTCTGGCTACGCGCACCGCCCCTTTCCCTTCGTGATGCGCTATCTGCGCAAGCGCCCCACCGCCCACCTCGTGATTCTGATGGCCGTCATCGGTGCGGTTGCCTGTTCGGTAGGCACGCAATATGGCGTGAAATCCCTCGTCGACAGCCTCTCGGCAGGGCCTGCGGGCGGCGGCAACGTCTGGGCCGCGTTCGTGCTGCTGATGGCGCTGATCGCGACCGACAACATTCTTTGGCGTGTCGCCAGCTGGATCGCGAGCTTCACCTTCGTCCGTGTCACCGGAGATCTCCGGCGCGACATCTTCCGTCATCTCACCGGGCATTCGCCGAGCTATTTCGGCGACCGTTTGCCCGGCATGCTGTCGAGCCGCATCACGGCGACGTCGAACGCCGTGTTCACCGTGGAGAACATGTTCGTCTGGAACGTCTTGCCGCCATGCCTCGCCACCGTCGCGGCGATCTGCCTGATCGGAACCGTGAGCGGCCCGATGGCCATCGGCCTGCTGCTGATCGCGGCGATGATGGTGGCGGCGATGTTCCGTCTGGCGGCCGCCGGCAAGCCGCTGCATGACGATTTCGCCGACAAGGCGGCCATGGTCGACGGCGAGATGGTCGACGTGATCTCGAACATGCCGCTGGTGCGCGCGTTCTGCGGCCTGCGCCACGAGCACGACCGGTTCGACGCGACGGTCGACAGGGAGTTGGAGGCACGCGGGCGCAGTCTCCGCTACCTCGAAAAGCTGCGCATTCTGCACGCGACGGTGACGATCGTGCTGACGATCGCGCTCATGGCGTGGGCGATCTCGCTGTGGCAGCGGGGCGGGGCGACGACCGGCGACGTCGTGCTGGTCTGCACGCTCGGCCTCTGCATTCTCAACGCGACGCGGGATCTGGCGGTGGCGCTGGTCGATGTCACCCAGCACGTGGCGCGCATGAGCGAGGCGATCGCGACCCTGCTGCAGCCGCACGAGCTGCGCGATGACCCGCAGGCCGAGCCGCTGGTCAAGAGCGGTGCGGCCATCGCCTTCGACAACATCACCTTCCACTATCCTGGCGGTCACAAGCTGTTCGAGAATTTCACGCTGCGCCTGCAGCCAGGCCAGCGCGTGGGCCTGGTTGGGCAGTCCGGCGGCGGCAAGTCGAGCCTGTTCACGCTGCTGCAACGGTTCTATGATCCGCAAGCCGGGCACATCAGGATCGACGGCCAGGACATCGCCAAGGTCACCCAGCAGAGCCTGCGCGAGGCGATCTCGGTGGTTCCGCAGGACATCTCGCTGTTTCATCGCTCCATTCTGGAGAATATTCGCTACGGACGTCCGAGTGCGACCGACGACGAGGTGTTGCGGGCGGCGATCGCGGCGCGCTGCGACTTCGTCGAGACGCTGCCGGAAGGATTGCAGACGATGGTCGGGGATCGCGGCGTCAAGCTGTCGGGCGGGCAGCGCCAGCGCATCGCGATCGCGCGCGCCTTCCTCAAGGATGCGCCGATCCTTCTGCTCGACGAGGCCACCGCCGCGCTCGACAGCGAGTCCGAGGAGGCCATCCGTGAGGCGTTGAGTCGTCTGATGCGCGGCCGCACCGTCATCGCGATCGCGCATCGCCTTGCGACCTTGCGGAACTTTGACCGCGTGGTGGTGCTGAGATCGGGCAGGATCATCGAGGACGGCGCGCCTGACCGGCTGATGCAGGACGAGGGCCCGTATCGTGAGCTCGTCACCCAGGAGATGAACCGGCTCGCCAAGTTCGCCGCCTGATCGTAGCGTCGGGTCGCGTCGAGAATGTGCACTCTCGGTTGTCTGGGCACTTCAACATCGCATGAGGCCAACATGTCCGCCGAAGTCGCAAGCACACTGTCGTTGATCACCCAGACGGACGAGCCTGCCGAGCAGCCGTTCTATATTCCCATGACGGGGCCGGCGTCCCGGCCGCGGCGCTCGCTCAAGCACGACGATACGTTCATCGTCCTCGACGGCCATGGCGACATCGGCGCCTCGGCCGGCGGACCGGACGGTCTCTTCAACGCCGATACGCGCTATCTCGCGCGGCTCGAATTGACGCTGGACGACGTTCAGCCCCTGCTGCTCGGCTCGAGCCTGCGCGACGACAACTCCGCGCTGACCGTCGATCTCACCAATCCCGACATCTACAGCCAGGGCCGCCTGGTGCTGCCGAAGGATATGCTGCACATCGTGCGCACGATCTTTCTCTGGCATGGCACGGCCTATCAGCGCATCGGGCTGCAGAACCATGGCGATCGCCATGCCAGCTTCGATCTCAAGCTGACATTCGACAATGATTTTGCCGACCTTTTCGAGGTGCGAGGCACCGTGCGGCCGCGGCGCGGCATCGGCTCGAGCCGGCTGGTGGAACCGTCCGAGGTGGTCCTGCACTATCGCGGCCTGGACAATGTCCTGCGCACCACCGACGTGAGCTTCGATCCGCGTCCGACGCATCTCACCGTCAATGTCGCAACCTATCATTTCGACCTTGCCCCGCAGGAATCGGCCTCGCTGTTCGTGGCCGTGATGTGCAACGCCAAGGCCGGCGAGCGGCCCCGGCCCTTCTTCCGCAGCCTGCTCGCCCATCGCCGAGAGATGCGCCGATGCACCGTTGGCGCCGCCAGCATCGAGACCTCCAACGACATCCTCAACGAGGTGCTGTGCCAGGCAGCGGCCGATCTGAACATCCTGATGACGGATACGCCGGAGGGGCGTTATCCCTATGCCGGCATTCCCTGGTATTCGACCACATTCGGTCGCGACGGGCTGATCACCGCGATGCAGATGCTGTGGGTCGATCCGCGCATTGCCCGCGGCGTCCTGCGCCGGCTCGCCGTGCATCAGGCGCGCACGACCGATCCGCTGTCCGATGCCGAGCCCGGCAAGATCCTGCACGAGATGCGCGGCGGCGAGATGGCGGCGCTGCGTGAGGTGCCGTTCGGCTGCTATTATGGCAGCGTCGATTCCACGCCGCTGTTCGTGCTGCTCGCCGGGCTCTATATCGAGCGCACCGGCGACATCGACACCCTGAGGGAGCTATGGCCGGCGATCGAGCTGGCGTTGCGCTGGATCGACGGCCCCGGCGATCCCGATCGCGATGGCTTCGTGGAATATCAGCGCGCCTCCGAGCAGGGTCTCGCCAACCAGGGCTGGAAGGACTCCTACGACGCGGTGTTCCATGCCGATGGACGTCTCGCGGAAGGTTACATCGCGCTTGCGGAGGTGCAGGGCTATGTGTTTGCCGGCAAGCAGCTGGCGGCGCGTTGCGCCCGCCGGCTCGGCAAGGCCGAGATGGCGGACCGGCTCCAGGCCGAGGCCGCTGATCTCGCGGAACGGTTCGAGGACGCCTTCTGGTGCGAGGATCTGAACACCTATGCGCTCGCGCTCGACGGCCACAAGCAGCCCTGCCGCGTCCGGACGTCCAACGCCGGGCAGCTGCTGTTCAGCGGCATGGTACGCGAGGATCGCGCCCGCAAGCTTGCCGCCGAACTGCTGCGGCCGCATTTCTTCTCGGGCTGGGGCATCCGCACCGTCGCCTGCGGCGAAGCGCGCTACAATCCGATGTCCTATCACGACGGATCGATCTGGCCGCACGACAACGCGCTGATTGCGCTGGGCCTGTCGCGCTATGGCCTCAAGCATGCGGTCGAGCAGGTGTTCGGCGGCCTGTTCGAAGCCGCGTCCTACATGGATCTGCGCCGGCTGCCGGAGCTGTTCTGCGGCTTCCGGCGCGAAAAGCATCGCGGCCCGACGCTCTATCCGGTGGCCTGCGCGCCGCAGGCCTGGGCCAGCGCGACGCCGTTCACCTTGCTCGAGGCGGCGCTCGGGCTCGAGTTCGACGCCGCGCGCGGCGAGATCCGTCTGCGCAATCCGCGGCTGCCCGCCTTCCTGGACTGGGTGGTGCTGCGCGATCTCAGGCTCGGCAGCTCGACGATCGACCTGCGCATTCGCCGCCATGGCGAGGACATCTCCATGGAGGTGCTGCGGCGGCGCGGTCAGATCCAGGTCTCGCTGGTGCTGGCGCAATGATGGCGTTGAAACCCACTCTCCACCGAGCTGCTTGCGGCTGTCTCGTCACGCTGCCGTTGCTCATCGGTCCGTATGTCGGCGACGGGCATGCGCAGCAGCCGTCGCCGGCACCGCCTGCCAAGGATGCCGCGGCGCCCGCGAAGGAGCCGGCACCGCCGCCCTCGGTCACCATCCTCGGCGCGCGCGATGCGCATGGCGTGCTCGGTCGCGACGTGCGCAGCTCGACCGGCGAGGACATGGGCCACATCGTCGACGTCATCGTCGATTCCACCGGCACGGTGCGAGCCGCGGTGATCGATTTCGGCGGCTTCCTCGGTGTCGGCAGCCGCAAGATCGTGGTCGACTGGACCGCGCTCGACTTCAAGCACATCGCCGAGAAGAGCGACCAGGTCACGCTCGACCTCACCAAGGAGCAGGTGAAGGCCGCGCCCGAATACAAGGAGGACAAGGCCGTCGTCGTGCTCGGCGCGTCCGGCAAGCTGTCACCCTGGGATTTCGATCATTGAGTTGATGTGTGCGATTGCCGGTCCGGCCTGCGCGTGCAGCGGAACACGGTGGGGATGTTCTGTCCCGTCAGCCTCATGAGTTGAGATGTGAGAGCCATGCCGATTGCACGGCCGTCGAGATCGCCTGACCGGGAGCCCGAGCCTGACCGCGCGGCAGAGGCGGGCGCGCGTCCGGATGCCGGGCAGGATCATGGCCAGTCGACTGCGAGACCGGCGCCGTCGCGGCAGAGCCTGCGCGGGCTGGACTGGTTCATCTTCTTCCTGGCCGACGTGCAGACCGGCTTCGGTCCCTTCATCGCGGTCTATCTGACGACGCAGAAATGGACGCAGGCCCAGATCGGCCTAGTGCTGTCGATCGGCGGCATCGTCGGGCTGATCGGGCAGATGCCGGGCGGCGCGATCATCGATGCGGCCAGATCCGAGCGCCGCGTCGCCGGTCTTGCCATCGCGACCATCGGCTGCTGCGCGCTGGCCTATGCCGCTTGGCCGATCTTTCCCGTGGTCGCGGGTGCCGCGACGTTGCATGCGGCGGCGAGCTGCGTGCTGGGCCCTGCGATCGCGGCGATCAGCCTCGGCCTGGTCGGGCCGCGCGGCATGGCGGAGCGGCTCGGCCGCAATGCGCGGTTCGCGTCGCTCGGCAATGGCGTGGCTGCGGCCGTGATGGGCACCTGCGGCTATCTGCTGTCCAGCCGCGCCGTGTTCCTGGTCACCTTCATTCTCGCCTTTCCGACGCTGATCGCGTTGTCGCGCATCCGCGAGCGCGAGATCGACGTCGCGCGGGCGCACGGCCGGGCCCATCACGAGGACAAGGAGGTCGCGCGGCTGTCGAATCTGCTCGGCCTGCTGCGCCAGCGCGCGCTGCTCGTGTTCGCGCTCGGCGTGTTCCTGCTGCAGCTCGCCAATGCGGCGATGCTGCCGCTGATGGCCGGCGTGGTGACGACGAAATCGAGCGAATGGGCGCCGATGCTGATCGCGTTCTGCATCGTGGTGCCGCAGGCGATCGTGGCGCTGACCTCGCCCTCGGTCGGCGCGGTCGCGCAGCAATGGGGCCGCAGGCCGCTGCTGATGCTGGGGTTTGCCGCGCTCGCGATGCGCGGCGCGCTGTTCGCGGTCGTGCACGATCCCTACGTGCTAGTGGCGGTGCAGATCTTCGACGGCGTCACGGCGGCCGTGTTCGCCGTCATGATTCCGCTGACGGTGGCCGACGTCGCCTTCGGCAGCGGGCATTTCAATCTGGCGCAGGGAATCGTCGGGACGGCGTCCGGGATCGGCGGATCGCTGTCCACCGTCGTCGCCGGCTTCGCCAGCGACCGTTACGGCAGCGCCACCGCCTTCATGGGTCTGTCAGGCGTGGCGCTGACGGGTCTTCTCTTGATCGCGCTGCTGATGCCGGAGACCGGGCAGCGCGAGCGCAGGGCGTGAACGGGCAGGGCCGCTCAGGCGTCCATGCTGCGCAGGCGCTGACGGTTGCGCAGCACGATCTGGCGGGCACCGGAGAAGCCGAGAACGCCCTGGCTGTGCAACTGCGACAGCGCGCGCGACACGGTCTCCAGGGTCAGGCCGAGATAGTCGCCGATATCGCGGCGGCACATCGGCAGCGCCATCATGCCGGCGACGGCGAGGCGGCGGTCCATCTCGAGCAGGAAGGTCGCGACGCGCTCCATCGCAGTCTTGCGTCCCAGCAGCAGCATGTGGTCCTCGGCATGGCGGAGATCGCCGGCCGTCATGGTCCAGAGCTTGCGGGCGACCGCGACGTCGACGCCTGCTGCCTGTTCGAGGCTGCGGCGCTTCACCAGGCGCACGGTGGTATCGATGATGGCCTCGGCGGCGAGGCGATGCATGGAGCCGAATTCGAGGCCGAAAACGTCACCGGGAAGATGGAAGGCGCCGATCTGGCGGCGGCCGTCGGAGAGCAGCTTGTAGCTGCGAACCGCGCCGGAGATCACCTGGTAGACGTACTCGGCCGGCTCGTCCTCGCCATAGATCTCCTCGTCCTTCTTGTAGGAGAACTCGCTGGCGATGAGCCCGGCATGGCCGGTGATCTCGGCAAAGGGATTGGCGGCAGGAGAGACGACAGGAGAGGGGACGGCGTGGGGGGCGTTGGTGCTGACGACCGAATTGGTAATCGACTGATTGAGCATGACCATCTCCTTGCGGCGGATGGCGATGTGGTACACGGCGGCTCCCGTTAAGGACATTTCGGCCGTTATCTTAAGGGGGGTTCCTTACGTAGATATACGTAGCCGGCCCGCTCAGGAGACGCGCTGGGCGGTACCCGAATGGTCGTTGGCGATCGCCTTGCGGATCCGCTTCACCAGATTGTCGTCGAGCAGCGGCTTGAGCAGGAAATCCTGGATCCCGACGGCCGCCGCGCGCGCCGCAAGCCGGTCATCGTAGTGCCCCGTGATCAGCACCACCGGCGCGGTCGCCCCCTGCTTGCGCAACCGTTCGGCGAGCTCGACGCCGTTGATCTCCGGCATCTTGTAGTCGACCACGAAGCAGTCGACGGGCGCGTGGTCCGAGGCCTTGAGCAGCGCGGTGCCGCTGCGAAACGTGCGCACGTCGAAGCCATCGGCCTCCAGCAGGAAGCGCAGCGAGCCGAGGACGTCAGCATCGTCGTCGGCTACGTAGACCGTAGGTTTTGTGTGAGCCGACATCGCACGTGCCGCGAGAATGTGATGTTGAACCGAGGCGCAAGATAACACTCGATTCTGTCAAGGTAGCTTGATCTAGCTCAATCCTTCAGCGCGCCTGCGCGCATCGCCAGACGCACCAGCTCGGAGAGGCTGTTCGCTCCCATCTTGGTCATCACGTTGGCCCTGTAGACCTCGATGGTGCGCGGACTGATGTCGTATTCGCGCGCGATCAGCTTGTTGGAGAGACCGGCCATCAGTCCATCCATCACCTGGCGCTCACGGGGGCTCAGGCTGGCGACGCGCGCCAGGATGTCCTGCGTGACCGATTCGTTCTTCGCGGCCGGCTCGGCCTGCTGGATGGCCGTTTCGATCATGGCGACCAGTCGCTCGTCCTCGAACGGCTTCTCCAGAAAATCGACCGCGCCGAGCTTCATCGCCTCGACCGCGAGCGGCACGTCGCCATGGCCGGTCATCACCAGGATCGGAAAGCTGCTGCCGGCGGCCTTCATGCGCTTGAGCAGCTCGATGCCGTCGATGCCGGGCATCCGCACGTCCGAGACGACGCAGCCGAAAGGGAGCATCGGCAGTCGGCCGAGAAAGACCTCCGCGTTCTCGAACAGCGTGACGTCAAAGCCTGATGAATCGAGCAGGAAGTTGAGCGAATCCCGCATCGCCTCGTCGTCGTCGATCACATAGACCTTGGCCCGTTCAGCCATCGTGCTCAACCTTGGTGGAGGCCGCGGGCAGGGTGAAGCGGAACGTCGCGCCTCCCGCTTCGTTGTTCTCGGCCCACATGCGCCCGCCATGGGCCTCGATGATGGACCGGCTGATCGAGAGGCCGACTCCCATTCCGGTGTCCTTGGTGGTGAAGAAGGTCTTGAAGAGATTGGGCATGACGTCGTCGTGGAATCCCGTTCCGGTGTCGGATACCGAGACCTCGATCAAGTCGTCGCTGAGTCTGCAATTTGTCGCACTGAGCTCGCGGCGTTCGGAATGAGACATCGCCTCGAGTCCATTGCGGAACAGATTGACCAGGACCTGCTGGATCTGGACCCGGTCGGCGAGCACGAGATCGGCCTCCGGATTGAGTTGGAAGCGCAACTGGACGTTCTGCTCGCGGGCGCCGGAAAGGCCGAGGGCGCCGGCTTCCTCGATCAGCTTCGACAGGCTCTCGACCCGCTTCTCCGATTCGCCGCGCGAGACGAAATCGCGCAGACGGCGGATGATCTGGCCGGCGCGAATCGCCTGCTCGGCGGCGCGGTCCATCGCGCTCTCGATCTTGGGCGTGTTCGGATCACTGCTGCCGGCCAGCAGCCGGCGCGAGCCTTTCATGTAATTGCTGATCGCGGCGAGCGGCTGGTTGAGCTCATGCGCCAGCGCCGAGGCCATCTCGCCCATGGCGCTGAGGCGCGACACGTGGACCAGTTCCGACTGCAGTTCCCGCAGCCGTGCCTGGGTCTGCTGGTGCTCGGTGAGATCATGGGCGAAGCCGGTGAAATAGGGCTTGCCGCCGGACTGCATCTCGCCGATCGACAGATGCATCGGGAATGTCGTGCCGTCGCGGCGGCGGCCGGTCACGATGCGGCCGATGCCGATGATGCGGCGCTCGCGGCTGGCATGGTAGCGGGTGAGGTAGCCGGCATGGCGCGAGCGGTCCGGCTCGGGCATCAATTCGCTGACGTCAAGGCCGACCGCTTCTGCCTCGG
The DNA here is from genome assembly GCF_032484895.1 of Bradyrhizobium sp. SZCCHNRI3052. Lineage (NCBI taxonomy): Bacteria > Pseudomonadati > Pseudomonadota > Alphaproteobacteria > Hyphomicrobiales > Nitrobacteraceae > Bradyrhizobium > Bradyrhizobium sp. SZCCHNRI3052. The sequence goes on from NZ_JAUETW010000003.1 coordinate 168,120, forward strand.
TGAGGCCGAACATCCGCTCCGCCGCGGAGCTGAAGAACTGGATGGTGCCGCTGCCGTCGATCACGATCATCGCGTCCGGCACGGTGTCCAGGATCGAGCGGAAATGCTGCTCGCGCAGCCGCAGCGTCTCCTCCAGCCGCTTCTCCTGGTCGATGTCGAGGGCGATGCCGCGCAGATGGTGCGGCGCGCCGGCCTCGTCGGGGACCACGCCGGCAAGCACGCGAATCCAGTGGCCGCCGCCGGACACCCTGAACGACATGTCGAACCCGGTGCTCCGATGGCGCGAATCCTCGATCGCCGCCTCGACCGGCGCGCGATCCTCGGGCGCGAGCAGCGCCAGGAAGGACCCGTAGGTCACCGGCTGATCGGCCGCCACGCCGAACAGCTTCCGCGTCGTCACCGACCAGTAGAACTCGCCCGAGGCCAGATCGAGATCCCACGCGCCGAAGCCCAGCCTCCGAGCGTCCTCGGGAGCGTCGTCGAGCCTGGCGGATGCATCCGGGAAGGGGTGGGTGAAGTCGCGCAATTCGAGGCCTTTGATCGATTCGCCGTTGTCCGATTCGCCGTTGCCGCCGCGGCCGGGAGGCCGACCACCGCGGTATCCTATACCAGATTGCGCCCCTGCAACCCGGCCCGACTTAAACTTTGGTTCGACAATTCAAGGCTTTCTCCGATCCTGGGCCGGGTTCCAACGGTGTCCTGCCGCCCGTGCTCCACCGCCGCACCTTGATCTATCTCATCACGGCAGGTGATTTCACCTCTAAGAGCTGCATGGAAGCAATGTTTGGAGAGGCGGGATGACGTTCGCGACTGTCATGGTGAGCCTTGCGCTCAGTCAGCCGAATGAGGCCCGCCTTCAGGTCGCGGCCGACTTGGCGGCGCGCTTTGACGCAGGTGTCATCGGCGTGGCGGCCGCGGAATTCGCGCCGCCGCTGTATTTCACGACCGGCGAGCAGGCGCAGGATCTGATCGAGCAGGGTGAGGCCGCGCTGCGGAATCGACTGGCCGAGCTCGAGCAGCAGTTCCGCACCGCAGTGGGTGACCGGGCTGCGTCGTTGAGCTGGCGCAGCGCCGTGGATTTCCCCGCGCGCTACGTGCTGGCGCAGGCCCGTGCCGCCGACATTCTCGTCACCGGCGGCGTGCCGCCCGGGGTGTCCGATGCGTTCGCGGTCGCCAATCCCAAGGATCTCGTCATGCAGGCCGGGCGCCCGCTGCTCGTGGTGCCGGACAACGCCAGTTCGCTCGATCTCGGGACCGTGCTGGTGGCCTGGAAGGAGACACCGGAGGCGCGCCGCGCTTTGACCGATGCTCTGCCGCTGCTCGCCAAGGCGAGCGGCGTCGTGGTCGCCGAGATCCCGGAGACCGCCTCGGAATATGACGCCTGCGCGGCGCGTCTTGCGGACGTCGTCGCATGGCTCGGCCGTCACAAGATCGTCGCATCGGCGCGCGTCGCGGAACCGGGGCAGGGGCGCAACGTTGCGGCTACGCTCGACGCCGTCGCCGCCGATGTTTCGGCCGGTCTCGTCGTGGCGGGCGCCTATGGCCATTCCCGATTCCGCGAGCTCGTGCTCGGCGGGGTCACCGAGCATCTGATGACGCGCAGCGAGCGTTGCGTTCTGCTGTCGCACTGAAATTCGACCCGCTCCATTCGAGAACAGGATTGCCGCCTTGTACAGATTTCTCGAGGAAACCGCCGGCAACTACATGACGCGGAACGTCACGACCGTGACCCGGGAGACGACGATCCGCGAGCTCGGCGAGATGTTCGACCGCGACGATTTCAACACCTACCCCGTCGTCGAGAACGACGAGGTGATCGGCATCGTCACCAAGTTCGACGTGCTGAAATGCTTTGCCTTCACGCCGAATCAGATGCTGCCGCGCTACAGCGACCTGATGAACCGGACGGTCGCCGACGTGATGACGTCCGAGTTCATCTACGTCCGGCCGGATACGAAGCTGACGCGCGTGCTGCAGCTGATGGTCGAGCATCGCATCCGCAGCCTTCCCGTGACCGATGCCGACAACCGCGTGGTCGGGATCGTCGCCCGCGAGGACATCGTGCGAGCGCTGGCGGCTGCCGCCAAGGATTGAGCGCGGCGCGCTGAGTCCGAAGCCTGCTACGAACGTCTAATGACGGCCGGCATGCATCGCTGCATGCCGGCCGTCGCCGTGTCTGCGAGCGAAACCGCGTCGGGCCGCGTCGTCGTGCAACACTCCGCCTGTTTACCGGCGAACTGGTCGCAAAGTTGATTTCGATCAATTCCACGTGTGAACGATTGTGGTTGCTGGGCTCGTGTTCTTTCAGCGAGATTCCGCATGAGCGCGTCCTCATCCACAAAATCCATGACCATCGGCGAAAGTGGCTTGTCGCTCACTTTTGCCGTCACCGCCTTCCTGTGCGTCTTCGCTGCGGCGAAGGCACTGGATACGGCCTTCGCGTTCCACGCCTCGCTCGCGGCTGCCGCCAGCGCGGCGTCCGTCTTCTTCATCCTCAACCGCTACTTCGAGCGCCGCGAGCTGCCTCCGCAGGAGATCAATGGTCGGCCGAACTACAATCTCGGTCCGATCAAGTTCGCCTCGTTCATGTCGATGTTCTGGGGCATCGCCGGCTTCACGGTCGGCCTCATCATCGCCTCGCAACTGGCCTGGCCCGCGCTGAACTTCGACCTGCCATGGACCAGCTTCGGCCGCCTGCGGCCGCTGCATACCTCGGCGGTGATCTTCGCCTTCGGCGGCAACGTGCTGCTGGCGACGTCGTTCTACGTCGTGCAGCGGACCTGCCGCGTGCGTCTCGCCGGTGATCTCGCGCCCTGGTTCGTGGTGATCGGCTACAACTTCTTCATCCTGATCGCGGGCACGGGCTATCTGCTCGGTGTCACCGAGGGCAAGGAGTACGCCGAGCCCGAATGGTACTCGGATCTTTGGCTGACGATCGTCTGGGTGGTCTACCTGCTGGTCTTCCTGACGACGATCATCAAGCGCAAGGAGCCGCACATCTTCGTGGCGAACTGGTTCTATCTTGCCTTCATCGTCACGATCGCGGTTCTGCACCTCGGCAACAATCCGGCGCTTCCGGTGTCGCTGTTCGGCTCCAAGTCCTACATCGCCTGGGGTGGCGTGCAGGATGCGATGTTCCAGTGGTGGTACGGCCACAACGCGGTCGGCTTCTTCCTGACCGCCGGCTTCCTGGCCATCATGTACTACTTCATCCCGAAGCGGGCTGAGCGTCCGATCTACTCGTATCGGCTGTCGATCATCCACTTCTGGGCGCTGATCTTCCTCTACATCTGGGCCGGCCCGCACCATCTGCACTATACGGCGCTGCCGGACTGGACGCAGACCCTGGGCATGACCTTCTCGATCATGCTGTGGATGCCCTCCTGGGGCGGCATGATCAACGGCCTGATGACCCTGTCGGGAGCGTGGGACAAGCTGCGGACGGACCCCGTGCTGCGCATGCTGGTCGTCTCGGTCGCCTTCTACGGCATGTCGACCTTCGAAGGTCCGATGATGTCGATCAAGGTGGTCAACTCGCTCAGCCACTACACCGACTGGACCATCGGTCACGTGCACTCCGGTGCGCTCGGCTGGGTCGGCTTCGTCTCCTTCGGCGCGCTGTACTGCCTGGTGCCGTGGATCTGGAACCGCAAGGGTCTCTATAGCCTCAAGCTCGTGAACTGGCACTTCTGGACGGCCACGCTGGGCATCGTGCTCTACATCTCCGCGATGTGGGTCTCGGGCATCCTGCAGGGTCTGATGTGGCGGTCCTACACGGCGCTCGGCTTCCTCGAATACTCGTTCATCGAGACCGTCGAGGCGATGCACCCCTTCTACATCATCCGTGCCGCTGGTGGCGCACTGTTCCTGATCGGCTCACTCATCATGGCCTACAATCTCTGGATGACGGTCCGTGTCGGTGAGGAAGAAGTTCAGTCGCCCGTCGCCCTTCAGCCGGCGGAGTGAGGTATCAACCATGTCTTTCTGGCAACGACACCAAGTCTTCGAGAAGAACTCGATCATCCTGGTCATCGGCATCCTGCTGGTGATCGCGATCGGCGGCCTCGTCGAGATCACTCCGCTCTTCTACCTGAAGAGCACGATCGAGGCGGTCGACGGCGTGCGTCCCTATACGCCGCTCGAGCTGGCCGGCCGCAACATCTACGTCCGCGAGGGCTGCTATCTCTGCCATTCGCAGATGGTTCGTCCGCTGCGCGACGAAGTGGAACGCTACGGCCACTTCTCGCTCGCCGCGGAGAGCATGTACGACCATCCGTTCCAGTGGGGCTCCAAGCGTACGGGTCCTGACCTCGCCCGCGTCGGCAACAAGTACTCCGACGACTGGCATATCACCCACCTGACCAACCCGCGCGCCATCGTCCCGCAATCGATCATGCCCGGCTATCCCTTCCTGAAGGAGACCGAGCTGAACGCCGACAACGTCGCCGATCACCTGAAGACGCTGCGGGCGGTGGGTGTGCCCTACACCGACGACCAGATCGCCAACGCCGCCGCCGACCTCAAGGCGCAGGTCGATCCGGACGGTGCCGGTGCCGAGGCGCTCACCAAACGCTATCCGAAGGCGGTGGTGCGCAACTTCGACGGCAAGGCGGGTGCGCCGACCGAGATGGATGCGCTGGTAGCGTATCTGCAAATGCTCGGCACCTTGGTCGACTTCAAGATCTACAACGAAAAAGCCAATCTGCGCTGAGATCAGAGGCGAACATCATGAAGCCCATCATTGCAGTCGAAAACATCGCGTCGTCACTCGTGACGACGCTGTGGACCCCGATCTTCGTCGCGATCTTCATCGCGATCGTGACCTATGCCCTCTGGCCTCGCAACAAGGCCGCTTTCGACGAGGCGGCGAGCATGCCGTTGCGGGAGGATTGATTCATCATGGCTGACCATACCGAAGTCGACAGTGTCTCCGGCACCCCCACCACCGGCCACGCCTGGGACGGCATCAAGGAGCTCAACACCCCGCTGCCGCGGTGGTGGGTGATCACCTTCTACATCACCATCGTCTGGGCGATCGGCTACTGGATCGTGTATCCGGCCTGGCCGACCATCTCCAGCAACACCCAGGGCCTGTTCGGCTACTCGTCCCGTGCGGACGTGGCGGTCGAGCTTGCCAATCTCGAGAAGATCCGCGGCGCCAAGATGGCCGCGCTCGCGACCGCCTCGCTCGCCGACATCGAGAAGGATCCGGCGATGCTGGCCCTGGCGCGCGCCAAGGGCAAGACGGTGTTCGGCGACAATTGCGCCGCCTGCCACGGGACCGGCGCGGCCGGCGCCAAGGGCTTCCCGAACCTGAACGACGACGACTGGCTGTGGGGCGGCTCGCTGGAGCAGATCCAGCAGACCCTGCTGTACGGCGTGCGCTCGGGTCACCCGAAGACGCGTGAGGGCCAGATGCTCGCCTTCGGCAAGGACGGTGTCCTGAAGCCGGCGGAGATCGTCACGGTCGCCAACTACGTTCGGGAGCTGGCGGGCCTGCCGACCCGGCCGGGTTATGACGCCAAGGCCGGCGCCAAGGTCTTCGCCGAGAACTGCGCGGCCTGCCATGGCGACAACGCCAAGGGCAATCCGGAGCTCGGCGCGCCGAACCTCACCGACAAGATCTGGCTGTACGGCTCCGACGAGGCGACCCTGATCGAGACCATCACCAATGGTCGCGCCGGCGTCATGCCGGCCTGGGAGGGCCGTCTCGACCCGACCACGATCAAGGCGATGGCGGTCTATGTCCACTCGCTGGGTGGCGGAAAGTAACGGAAATCCAACGGAACTTTCCCTTCAATTGAGCTGGATCAACTGAGCGGCCGGAGGTGGACATACCTTCGGCCGCAACTGCGAGAAGACCCCCCAGCCATGATCCGCCAGCCATGAACCAGACGGTAAGACCGGACGACCTGAAGCCTCAGGACCTGCAGCCCGTGGACGATTACGGTCCGCTCTATGCTGCGCACAAGAAGGTCTATCCCCAGAGCGTCTCGGGCACTTTCCGCCGGATCAAATGGGGCCTGATGGGCTTCTGCCTCGGCGTCTATTATTTCCTGCCGTTCGTGCGCTGGAATCGCGGCCTCGGCGCGCCCGACCAGGCGGTGCTGATCGACTTCCCGAACCACCGCTTCTATTTCTTCTTCATCGAGCTGTGGCCGCAGGAGGTGTACTACTTCACCGGCCTCCTGATCATCGCCGCCATCGGCCTGTTCCTGATGAACGCGATCGGCGGCCGTATCTGGTGCGGCTATCTGTGCCCTCAGACAGTGTGGACCGACCTGTTCTATGCCGTCGAGCGCCTGATCGAGGGTGACCGGCGGGAGCGCATGAAGAAGGATGCCTCCGGCGACCCGATGAAGCTGGAGCGGATTTCGGAGCTCGTGCTCAAGCATTCGATCTGGCTGATGATCGCGTGGTGGACCGGCGGCGCCTGGGTGCTGTATTTCAGCGATGCGCCGACGCTCGTGAAGGATCTCATCACCTTCCAGGGGCCGATGCTCGCCTATGTCTGGATCGCGATCCTGACCGCGACGACCTACACGCTCGCCGGCTTCATGCGCGAGCAGGTCTGCGTTTATATGTGCCCGTGGCCGCGCATCCAGGCGGCGCTGACCGACGAATGGGCGCTCAACGTCACCTACCGCTATGACCGCGGCGAGAGCCGCATGTCGGTCAAGAAGGCCGCCGAATTGCGCGCGCTCGGCCAGCCGGCCGGCGACTGCATCGATTGCAAGCAATGCGTGGCGGTATGCCCGACCGGCATCGACATCCGCGACGGCGCCCAGATGGATTGCATCCAGTGCGGCCTCTGCATCGACGCCTGCGATACCGTCATGACCAAGATCGGCCGCCCGACGCGGCTGATCGGCTATGACAACGACATCAACATCCATCGTCGACAGGAAGGCAAGCCGCCGATCTACAAGCTCGTGCGCCCGCGGACCATCGTCTATGCCGCGATCATCGCCGTGGTCGGCGGCGCCATGGTCTACAAGCTCGCGACTCGGTCGCTGCTCGAGGTCAACGTGCTGCACGATCGCAATCCGATCGCGATCAAGCTGTCCGACGGCTCGATCCGCAATGCCTATACGGTGCGCGTCCTCAACAAGCACGGCTTCGATCGCGTCATCGCCATCGACATCGAGGGGCCTGCCAATTCGACCGTCCACGTCGTCGGTGCGGATTCGGTGACGCCGGACCGGCCTATGATCGTGATCGGGCGCGACCAGACCGAGGAGCTGCGCCTCCTGGTGACCGCTCCCGAGGAGAACAATCCCGCGAAGTCCATCCCAGTGAAGTTCCATGTGACGGATATCGGTCTCGGCGTCGTCGCCTCCGCCACCGACAATTTCGTCAGCCCGTAGAGCTAAGGAGCCTGTCAATGGCCAGCCGTTCCAATCCTTCTTTCCAGCTGACCGGAGGCATGGTGCTCGCGATGCTCCTCGCCTTCTTCGGGACCGTGATCGGCGTCAACGTCTACATGATGAAGATGGCGATCTCGACCCTGCCGGGCACCGAGGTCGACAGCGCCTACAGCGCCAGCCTCGGCTACGAGAAGGAGATCGCGGCGGCGCGCGCCCAGGAGGCGCGGCGCTGGCAGGTCGAGGCGCATATCGAGCGTAGCGCCGGCGGCGCCGCCATCCTGCAGGTCAACGCGCGCGACGCAAGCGGCAATCCCGTCTCGGGCCTGACCTTCCAGGGCCGGCTCGAGCGTCCGGCCGACAAGCGCGCGGATCAGGACGTCGCCCTCGCCGAGGTCGGCATCGGCATCTATCGCGGCACGGCGGAGGCGATCGCGCCGGGCCAGTGGGACCTCGTGCTCGAAGGTGATTCCAGCGGCCGCCGCCTGTTCATGTCGAAGAACCGCGTGCTGCTGAACTGAAGGGACTTCCGATCATGCATGTGACGCGTGACTTCTCCCACTACGTCAAGGATCTCGGCGCCGGCCTGAAGCACATCGACCTCGCGGTCGAGGGTGTCAGCTGCGCCGGCTGCATGGCCAAGATCGAGCGCGGCCTCTCGGCACTGCCCGACGTGACGCTCGCGCGGGTCAACCTGACCGACCGCCGCGTCGCGCTGGAATGGAAGCAGGGCACGCTCGATCCGGCCAAGTTCATCGACCGCCTCGCCGAACTCGGCTACAAGGCCTATCCGTTCGAGAAGGCAAGCGCCGAGGCCACCGAGGCCGAGGAATCGCGCTTCCTGCTGCGCTGTCTCGGCGTCGCCGCGTTCGCGACCATGAACGTGATGATGCTGTCGATCCCGGTGTGGTCCGGCAATGTCAGCGACATGCTGCCGGAGCAGCGCGACTTCTTCCACTGGCTGTCGGCCGTCATCGCATTGCCGGCCGCGGCCTATGCCGGCCAGCCGTTCTTCCGTTCGGCATGGCGCGCGCTCAAGAGCGGCAACGTCAACATGGACGTGCCGATCTGCATCGGCGTGATCCTGGCGCTGGGCATGTCGGTCGTCGAGACCTTCCACCACGCCGAGCACGCCTATTTCGACGCCGCGATCATGCTGCTGACCTTCCTGCTGGTCGGCCGCTATCTCGACCAGAACATGCGGCGGCGGACCCGCGCCGTCGCCGGCAATCTCGCCGCGCTGAAGGCGGAGACCGCGACCAAGTTCATTGGCCCCGACGAGATTTCGGAGGTACCGGTCGCCGCCGTTCGCGCCGGCGATCTCGTGCTGCTGCGACCCGGCGAGCGCTGCGCCGTCGATGGCGTCGTGGTCGAGGGCCGCTCCGAGATCGACCAGAGCCTGATCACCGGCGAGACGCTGTACGTGCCGGCCGAGCAGGGCACCGCGGTCTATGCGGGTTCGCTCAACATTTCCGGCACGCTGCGCGTCCGGGTGTCGGCCGCGGCCGAGGGCACCTTGCTCGCCGAGATCACGCGCCTGCTCGACAACGCGCTGCAGGCCCGCTCGCGCTACATGCGCCTCGCCGACCGCGCCTCGCGGCTCTATGCGCCGGTCGTGCACGCGACAGCGGCGCTCACCGTGCTCGGCTGGGTGCTGATGGGCGCGAGCTGGCATGACGCCATCGTCACCGGCATTGCCGTGCTGATCATCACCTGTCCCTGCGCCCTCGGGCTCGCGATTCCCACCGTGCAGACCGTGGCGTCGGGCGCGATGTTCAAGTCCGGCGTGCTGCTCAATGCGGGCGATGCGATCGAGCGCCTCGCCGAGGCCGATCACGTCATCTTCGACAAGACCGGCACCTTGACGCTGCCGGAGCTCGAGGTCGTCAACGCCGCCGACATCCCTGCAGATGTGTTCGCGCTGGCCGGCCAGCTCGCGCTGTCGAGCCATCATCCGGTGGCCGCGGCGGTGGCACAGGCCGCCAATGCGCGGTCGCCGCTGATGGGCGCGGTCGAGGAGCCGGGCCAGGGTGTCCGCGCCGTCGTCGACGGCGTCGAGATCAGGCTGGGACGTCCAACCTTCTGCGGCGCCGAGGCGCTGGTTGCGCAGACCGGCAGCGTCGATCCCGAGGCCTCGGTGGTGGCCTTCAGCCGCGGCGACAGCAAGTACCTGTTCTCGGTGCGGCAGGGCTTGCGCCCCGACGCCGCCAAGATCGTCGCCGGCCTGCAGCGGCGCGGCATCAAGGTCGAGATCCTCTCGGGCGATCGCGAGGCGGCGGTGGCCGCGGCCGCCAAGGCGCTCGGCATCGGCGAGTGGCGCGCCGGCGTCACGCCGGCCGACAAGATCGCGCGCATCGAGGAGCTGAAGCGCGCGGGCGTCAAGGTCATGATGGTCGGCGACGGCATGAACGACGCGCCGTCGCTCGCCGCCGCGCACGTCTCGATGTCGCCGATCTCGGCCGCGCATCTGAGCCAAGCCACCGCGGATCTCGTCTTCCTCGGTCGTCCCCTGGCGCCGGTGCTGGCCGCGATCGACTACGCGCGCAAGGCGCTGCATCTGATGCGGCAGAATCTGTGGCTCGCAGTCGGCTATAACGCCCTGGCGGTGCCGCTGGCGATCAGCGGCGTCGTCACCCCGCTGATCGCGGCAGCCGCGATGTCCGGCTCGTCGATCATCGTCATGCTGAATGCGCTGCGTGCCCGCAAGGTGGCCGGGGAGGCCGCGTCATGGAAGTGATGATCATTCTCGTCCCGCTCGCTCTGGCGCTCGGCCTTGCCGGCCTGGTCGGCTTTCTCTGGTCGCTGAAGAGCGGCCAGTATGAGGATCTCGAAGGGGCGGCCTGGCGCGCCATCGCCGACGACGATGAGCAGGCCCCGCCGGCTCAGCCCGAGGCCGCGCCGAGCCGGTCCTGAACGCCTGGCAGCGTCATCCGACGCGCCAGGTATCCCGCGACCGCGAGCGCGGCGGCGATGCCTGCCACGCAAGCCGTCCAGCCGAACCGGTCGAACAACTGGCCGAGCACGGCCGTTCCGATGATGCCGCCGGCGAAATAGCTGGCGAGGTAAAGACCGCTTGCAACGCCCTGATCGTGGGCGGCGGTCTTTCCGACGAAACCTGTGGTCACGGCCTGGGCGAAGAACGTGCCCGCTCCGACCAGCACCATGCCGGCGAGCACCGCCCCGAGCTGTGACGACAGCATCAGGACGAGGCCGAGGCCTGCGGTTGCGAGTGCGCCCCAGATCGCGCCCTGTGTGCCAATCCTTGCGACCGTCCGGCCGGCGAGCAGCGTGGTGACGATCGAGGGCAGGAAGACGAAATACACCAGTCCGACCTCCATCATGCCGAGCGACAGCGGCGGTCGCACCAGCACGAAGTTCACGAAGGTGAAGGCGCCGATGAAGGCGAACAGGACGCAGAAGCCGACGCCGAAGGCCGCGCGCAGCCGGCGGTCGCGCAGGTGATCGGCGATGGCCCCGCCGCGCAGCCGCATCGTTCCCTGCACACGCATGGCCGCGCCTCCGACCGCGAATGCGGCGAGAAGGGCACCGCAGACATTGAGCGCGGCGAAGACGTAGAAGGTCGGCTTGAGGCCCAGGGCACCGGTGAGACCGGCCGAGAGCAGGCGCCCGACCAGATTGCTGGCGACGTTGCCGGTGATATAGGCCGCGAAGGCGCCGCCGGCCTCGCTGGCGGTGCACTGCTCGCCGAGATAGGCAAGGGTGAGGGCGAACGCCGAGGCCATGCACAGGCCCTGCAGGATGCGCAAGCCTGCGAACACCGTCAGGTCGGGCGCGCTGCCGAGCAAGGCGGTGAAGCCGGCGAGCAGGGCAAGGCTGGCGACGATGCCGATCCGGCGATCGATCAGCGGGCTGAGCAGGCCGATGACCAGGCTCGCGATCGCCATTCCCAGCGTGCAGGCGTTGACGGCAAGCCCCATCTCGGCCGCGCTGACCTGATAGTAGCGCGCGAGGACCGGCAGCATCGCCTGCGCCGCGAACAGATCGACGAGGCTGAAAAAGGCGAGCAGGCCGACCAGGACCGCGCGCCGCGCCGCCCTTCGTGCATTCACATCGGCGGCTCCAATCGGCAACCGTGCGGACAGATCCGTCATGGCAATCTCCTCGGCTCCACAGGCAACGCGGCCGCATCCGGATCGCCTGCCTGAAGGGGGCGATCCGAAGGCGGCTGGCGGAGGCCCGCGATCTACATGTTGTGATCGTGCGGATCCTTGCGAACGTCGCCGACATAGAGGATGACCGTCTCCTTGCCGTCGTTCTTCCACCAATGCGACGTGCCGAACACCTCGGCTCTCAGATCGCCGGCCTTGTGCAGGATCGGCTCGGCGCAGTTGCTGGCATATTCGATGATCTCGCCCTGCTGAACGAAGATCAGCGCCGGGCGATCGTCATGGCTGTGCCACGGCACGATGCCGCCGGGCGCGATGGTCAGCTTGCGGAAGCGCAACTCGCGGTCCTTGATATTGGCGGGCTGCTTGGCGAGATCGATCGCGCCAAGCGTGACGTCGGTAACGCCGACCGCCTTGACGTCGGCTTTCTCACGTACGCCGGCCTTGATCTTGTCGGCCGGACACTCGCCGGCGCGGGCGCCGGACGCCGCGATCACCGTCGTAGCAACGGCCAGGACGAAAGCAGCGCTCAGGCGGCGCGCGCGTGTAGGTGCGATCTGCATCAACATGTCATTGTCTCCTCTGATGGAACAGCGGCCCGCGCCGAGCGGGCATCGCGAGGCGCACCATCGGGGAGCAGGGGACATGATGGAAATGCATCCTTTCTCTGGAGCCGATAGACCGCCGCTATCGATAGGCGGACGCTATCCTCGCGATTGGACAACGGCATTTCTCAAGCAGAGCAGGTCGCGCTTGTAATGCGGACGCCCGATGACGGGCGACAGCATTCATGAGGAGGAGATATCCATGACCCGCCTGTCCAAGACCTTGATCGCCGCGGCCGTGGTCGCGGTCTCTGCCACCGCAGCCATCGCGCAAGGCGGTCTCGATCTCGCGCCCGGCATGGCCTATGTCTACAGCGCCGGCAAGACCAGCATGATGACGATGGCCGCCGGCGACGCCAATCATCGGGCCATGATGCGCCACGCCAGGAAGGTGCCGAACAACACCGTCTTCTTCATGAGCGACGGGCAGCTCTATTCGGCGTCCGGCATGCTCGATCCCACCGGCAATTTCTATCGGCCCTGAGCGCGACGGTCGGGCAGGCCGCCCTTGTGGTCGGCTTGCCCGGGAAACTATCATGGTTGGGGTCCTGAACCTGCCGGAGCTGCTCATGACAGTGCTTTCACCCGCGGATGCCGAGCGGCTCAGACAGGCCTTCCTGCAATGCAGGGAGATGCAGGGCACCCTGCGTCAGCAGCTCGAGGCCTATGCCGCTGCGGGTCGCGAGATCTTTCCGGCCTACGCATCCGCCGTCGACCGCCTGGTGGCGCGGCTCGGAGACAACGGCGGCGGCGAGACTGCGCCGCGGCCCGGTGAGACGATGCCGCCATTCGTCCTGCCCGATGAGGCTGGCCGGCTAGTGAGCCTGCAATCCTGCCTCGTCCGGGGGCCGGTCGCCGTGATGTTCTTCCGCGGCCATTGGTGCCCCTATTGCCGGCTCAACGTTCGCGCGGTGATCAAGGCGCAGGAGCGCATCGACGCCGCGGGCGGCGCGATCGTCGCGATCATGCCGGAGCTGCAGGCGTTCACGCAGCAGTTCAAATCGGACGCCGGCGCCACCTTCCCTGTGTTGACGGACCTCGACAACGGCTATGCCTTGTCGCTCAACCTCGCGATCTGGCTTGGTCGTGAGATCCAGCAACTACTGGCGCACCAGGACCTGGCGAGCTTCCACGGCAATGACGGCTGGGTGTTGCCCATTCCGGCTGCCTTCGTGGTCGGGCGTGACGGTCTCGTAAAGGCGCGTTTCGTCGATCCCGATTTCCGCAAGCGGATGGAAATCGACGATCTGGTCGAAGCGCTTCGCCAGGCCGCGGCTCAGGACAGCTGAGCGAGCCATTCCTGCCAGTTCCTGCCGCGCAGCATGCGCATCACGGTCGAGGCAACCGCCGTGCGTTCACGGCCAGCAACGCCGTAGAGATGAACGGTGCGCCGCACGTCGAGTCCGTCGACGGTGGCCCGATGCAGGGTCTCCGGCAGCGTGGTCGTTTGCGGCACCACACCGATGCCGACTCCGGCTTCCATCAGCGCGATCAGGTCGCGTTCGGAGTGGACATCATGAGTTCGTCCGAGGTCGACGCCGCGTTCGCGGAGCAGCGTGCGCAACCTGTCCGCATGTTCGCAATAGTTGCGGCACAGCAACGCGTCACCGCCCAGATCATCGATCGCGATCGGATCCTGCCCGGCCAGCCGGTGCCGGCTGCTCACGGCGAGCGCGAAGTCCTCCGTGAAGAGAGGCCAGACATCCAGCCGATCCCAGGTCTCGTCGATCTCCGAGGCGATGCCGAGCTCCGCTTCGCCGCTCTTCAGATGCTCTGCGATCATGCGGCTGCTGCCGCGTAGAAACCTGAGCTCGAGCTGGTTGAACTGGCGCTGCAGCTGATCGAGCAGCGGGATCAGCAGCGCAAGGTCGACCGAGTCGGCGAGCGCGATCCGGAGCGTGCCGAGCTCTCCGCTCTTGAAGGACGAGGCGAGGGTTCGCGCGCCAACGGCAGCCTCGTAGCATTGCTTCAGCAGTGGATGCATGCGCTGGCCGAGCTCGGTGAGTTGCGCGGCCGGCCGCTCACGCCGGAACAAGTCGCCACCGAGCTCGGCTTCGAGCTGCTTGATCGCACGCGTCAGCGACGGCTGCGTCACGTTGCATTCCTCGGCCGCGCGCGTGAAGTGCAGCAGCCGGGCAACGGCAAGAAAATACCGAACCTGATGCATTTCCATCGAGGTGCTCCGTTCGATCGGGCTGACGTCCCGGGTGCAATATCCTACCAAGCGGGGCTTGGCACCAGCGATTGCGATAGCGAGCACCTATCGTGTGGCGAGCCAAACGGCATTTCCATTGGTCATGGCGGCCCGGCAATTTGTGCAGGCACGGGGCTCAACTGCTCGGACGAAGGCGACGCCATGGCTGTAGATTCACTGAAAGCCCGATCCACATTACCTCCGTTGTCCGGCAGGGTGGCGGTGATCACCGGCTCGTCCAGCGGCATCGGTCTGGGGATTGCGCAGGCACTTGCCGGTGCCGGGGCGCACGTCATGCTGAACGGCTTCGGAGCTCCCGAGGAGATCGGCCGCATCAGGTCGCAGATCGCTGCGGAGTTCGGTGTTCGCACCGGCTATGCTGCGGCCGACATGACGCAGCCGGAAGCGATCGCGAGCATGATGGCCGGTACCCTGCAGGAATTTGGCCGTATCGACATCCTGGTCAACAACGCCGGCATTCAACACGTCGCGCCGCTCGAGCAGTTTCCCGTCGAAAAGTGGGACGCCATCGTTGCGGTCAATCTCTCGTCGGCGTTCCACACGATGCGGTTGGCACTGCCGTCGATGCGGCGGAATAGCTTCGGTCGCATCATCAACATCGCCTCGGCGCATGGCCTCGTCGCGTCGCCGTTCAAATCGGCCTATGTCGCTGCCAAGCATGGCATCATCGGCTTGACCAAGGTCGCGGCGCTGGAGGCGGCCGAGATCGGCATCACCTGCAATGCGATCTGTCCAGGCTACGTCTACACGCCGCTGGTCGAGGCGCAGATCGACGGACAGGCCAGGGCGCACGGCATCTCCCGCGATCAGGTCATCCGCGATGTCCTGCTGGCGCAACAGCCGAACAAGCGCTTTGCAACGGTGGAGGAGATCGGTGCGCTCGCCGTCTTTCTCGCCAGCGATGCCGCCGCATCGATCACCGGTGTTGCCCTGCCGGTCGATGGTGGTTGGACCGCACATTGACGGTTGGGCGATGTAACAGCGACGGGAAAACTGCGAACAGGACAATGCATCAGGAGGGAGACATGAGGAGGGAGACATGGCCGACGTCGACGACACGATGTGCGCGATGATCGATCGCAGCAGGCTGCCTGGGCAGGTGGTTCTCGTCCTGCAGGGCGGTGGTGCGCTCGGTTCATACCAGGCCGGCGTCTATCAGGCGCTGCACGAGGCTGGTCTGGAGCCGGACTGGGTGATCGGGACATCGATTGGCGCCATCAATGCCGCTCTCATCGCCGGCAGCCCGGTGCAGGAGCGCATGACGCGGCTGCGGGAGTTCTGGAAGCGGATGCACCGGCGGCCAGCCTGGACAGTGCGCACGGCCTTTCCGGATTTCAACGAGCGGCTGTCCTATTGGACGACCGTGACGCATGGGATTCCGGGCTTCTTCCGTCCCAACGCCCTGGCGCATGCCGGGGAGTCCTATCCGCTCGGTGCCGAGCAGGCCGGCTATTACTCGACCGCTCCGCTGCGCGAAACGCTGCAGGAGCTCGTCGACTTCGATCGTCTCAACAATGGCGGTCTACGCCTCACGGTCGGGGCGGCGCATGTCAGGACGAGCCGGATGAGCTATTTCGACAGTCGCGACGAGGTGCTGGATGTCCGCCACATCCTGGCATCGGGCGCGCTGCCTCCCGCGTTTCCGGCAGTTCGCATCGATGGCGAACTGTATTGGGACGGCGGCATCCTGTCGAACACGCCGACCGAGGTCGTGTTCGACGACAATCCGCGAAAGGACTCGCTGATCTTCGCCGTGCATCTGTGGAATCCCGAGGGAGCCGAGCCGACGACCATGGCGGAGGTGTTCAACCGCCACAAGGACGCGCAATATTCGAGCCGGATCTCGAGCCATATCGCGCGCCAGCAGCAGACGCATCGGCTGCGGCATATCATCAATCAGCTTGCGGTTCATTTGCCGGAGTCGGCCCGCAATGATCCGGCGATCCGCGATCTTGTCAGTCACGGTTGCCAGACGCGGATGCATGTCGTCCGGCTGCTGGCCCCGCAACTCGCTCGCGAGAGCCATACCAAGGATATCGATTTCACCGAGCGAGGCATCATCGCGCGCTGGACTGCGGGCTATCAGCACACGCGATCGGTCCTGCAGCGCAGGCCCTGGTCGGGCGAGCACGATCCGCTCTCCGGCGTGGTGTTGCACGATCCCTCGGTCACGCTTGCAGCGGCTGCGGAGTAGAGGGCCCGATGAGCCGAGTCGATCCGATTGGCGCGGTATCGCGGCATTCAGATACCGCTCGGATCAGCTCAGTTTAAGGGATTAGTCGCCATTCGTTCTTAATCATTATGGCGCGGCAGCATCGCCGCGATTCGTGTTTGCCGACCGCGCGGGGACGTCGCCGGAGGCCGCTGCGCCAGCGCGTATCGGCCGACGCGAGCGTGACCGGCCGGGCAGCGATATTTGATTGGGAACGGCCGATGTCCGAGCGCTCGGTGCTGCAGAATGAGACGATCAAGCCGGAGACCGGTGCGGTCAGTCTCAAATGGAAAATTCTTGCCGGCAATCTGCTGACCGGCTTCTTCGCGATGGCCTTCGCCTTTGCGCTCGCATGGAGCGGGTGGGGCGACTTGCGCAAGCGCGAGCGGGCGGAGCAGGTTCTGGACGCCTTCGAGCTGGCACTGAAGGTCAATGCGCAGATCCCGCTCGAGCGCGGCCAGTGGAATCTGCTCGCGGCGGCCGGGTCCGCGTCGGCGGATGATGTCGCCAAGCTCGACAAGGCCATCGCCACGACGGACGAGTCGCTGGCACGGGCCAAGGCCGCCGCGCAAGTTGCGGGCCTGCCGACCACCAACATCGATGCCGCAGCGACGACACTGCGTGGCGTCCGTTCGGCGGCGCGCAACGCTGTACCGCTTCCGGCCGCGCAACGTCCGGCGAACATCCAGGCGACGACCACGGATGGCCTCGGTCGGGCGGCCGAGTCCCTGAATGCCGCCATCGACGAGACCGCGATCGAGCTGTCGGGGGCCGGCGGCGAGGTCGAGAACCTGTTGCCTTCGGCCCAGCTTGCGCAGCTGTCGCAATCGATGCGCACGATCAACGGCGCGCGCTCCGCCGTGCTGCGCTTCTTCATCCAGAACGTCAGCTGGACCCCGGCGCGTCTTGCCGAGGTGACCGAGCAGAGCGGACAGGTGACCCTGCTGTGGCAGCAGATCGAGCTCGCGGCGCGCAGCGTTCGCAATACGCCGGAGGTGTCCGCCGCGCTGGAGCACGTGCGCACGACCCTGATGGGTGCTGGCGAACAGCGCTACCGTCAGATCGTCACGGCGGGGCGCGACGGACAGCCGTCGCCGGTCACGGCTGAGGAATGGGGCCGCTGGACCACGCCGATGCTGAACAACGTCATCGTGCTGCGCGATGCGGCGCTGAAGTCCGCGCATCAGGCCATCGATCAGGCGATCGGCGCGGCGCGGCTGCGGCTGTTCATCGCGCTCGGCGTTCTGCTGCTGGTGGCGATCGTGTCGGTCGCCGTGGTCATCGGCGTCGTCCGCGGCGTCATCGGCCCGCTGGTCGGACTGACCGGCGTGACCCTGCGCCTCGCCAATGGCGAGCTGAGCGCCGATATTCCGAACGAGTCCCGCAAGGACGAGATCGGCGCGATGGCGCGCGCCCTGAAGATCTTCAAGGACGCGCTGATCGCCAAGAAGGCCTCGGACGAGGCCGCGCAGCGCGACGCGCAGGCGCAGATCGATCGGGCCCAGCGGCTGGATGCGCTGACGCGCAACTTCGAGTCGACGATTGCCGACATCGTCAACACCGTGTCGTCGGCGGCCTCGGGCCTCGAGACGTCGGCGGACATGCTGACAAACACCGCTAGCCGCTCGCAGGAGCTCAGCACGGTGGTGGCGGCTGCGTCGGAGGAAGCGTCCGCCAACGTTCAGTCGGTCGCCTCCGCCACCGAGGAGCTCTCCTCGTCGGTGACCGAGATCAGCCGTCAGGTCCAGGCGTCGGCCCGCATGGCCGGCGACGCCGTGCAGCAGGTGCGCCAGACCAATGGGCGCGTCGCCGAGTTGTCGCAGGCCGCAGCCCGCATCGGCGACGTCGTCGAGCTCATCAACAGCATTGCCGGACAGACCAATCTCCTCGCACTCAACGCCACCATCGAGGCGGCGCGCGCCGGCGACGCCGGCCGCGGTTTCGCGGTGGTTGCGACCGAGGTGAAGGCGCTCGCGGAACAGACGGCGAAGGCGACCGAGGAGATCTCACAGCAGATCTCGGGCGTGCAGGCCGCGACGCAGGAATCGGTGAATTCGATCCAGGCGATCAGCTCGACGATCGAGCGGCTTGCCGAGATCGGAGCAGCCATTGCGGCGGCGGTCGAAGAGCAGGGCGCGGCAACGCAGGAAATCTCGCGCAACGTGCAGCAGGCCGCCCACGGCACCCAGCAGGTCTCGTCCAACATCACGGACGTGCAGCGCGGCGCCTCGCAGACCGGCTCGGCCTCCGCCGAGGTGCTGTCGTCGGCCAAGTCGCTGGCTGGAGATTCCAACCGCCTCAAGCGGGAGGTCGGCAGCTTCCTGGAAGCGGTCCGCGCAGCGTAAGAAGCCAGCCTTTCAAGCGGGCTACGACGCCAGCATCTTCCGGTACAGTGCGTTGTAGCAGGCGGCCGACAGGTTCCAGCTGAATGAGCGTGCCATCGCCGACAGCCGCATCTCGTTCAGCCGTTCGGTGCTGGTGAACGCCGAAAACGCGCGCTTAACCCCGCCGAGGAAGGATTCCGCCGACGGCTTCTCGAACAGGAATCCGGTCTCGCCATCTGTGATGGTCTCGGCGAGGCCGCCGGTCTGGTGGCCGATCGGCAGCGAGCCGAAGCGCTGGGCATACATCTGGCTCAGGCCGCATGGCTCGAAGCGCGACGGCATCAGGGTGAAGTCGCTGCCGGCGAAGATGCGCCGCGCCTGTGCATCGTTGAAGCCGATGGCGACCCCGATCGCGTCCGGCCGGCGGCGGTGGGCCTCCATCAGCGCGCGCTCGATGGCGGGCTCGCCGGTGCCGGTGACCACGATCTGGCCGCCGGCGCCGACGATCTCATCGGCGGCTTCCAGCACCAGGTCGATGCCTTTCTGATGGACGAGGCGCGCGACGATGCCGAACATCGGACCGCGCGACACGGCGAGGCCGAACTGCTTGCGGACGTAGTCGGCGTTGGCCTTCTTGCCCTTCCAGTCGCCCGCGGCGAAGGGCTGCGCCAGCTGCTGGCAGTAGCGGGGATCCCAGCTCTCGTCGATGCCGTTGAGAATGCCGGTCAGCTCATCGGCATTGGAGCGCTGCCGGAGCAGGCCCTCCAGCCCGCAGCCGAGCTCGGGCGTCGTGATCTCCTGGGCATAGGTCGAGCTGACCGTGGTGAGATGCGACGCATAGATCAGACCGCCCTTGAGAAAGGACAGTTTGTCGTAGAACTCCAGACCGTCGATGTGGAACGAGGATTCGGGGGCGCCGATCCGGCGCAGCGACTCGCGCGGGAACAGGCCCTGATAGGCGAGGTTGTGGATGGTCAGGATCGACGGTACGTCGACCCCGCGCCACGCCAGATAGGCCGGCACCAATGCGGCCTGCCAATCATTGGCGTGGACCAGATCGGCTGCCCAGTTCTTGTCCAGCGTGCCCGCCGCCAACTCGGCGGCGGCGGCGGCGAGACGGCCGAAGCGGATGTCGTTGTCCGCCCAGTCCTGCCCGCTTTCGTCGCCATAGGGGTTGCCCGGCCGGTCGTAGAGCTCGTCGCAGAGCAGGACGTAGACCGGCAGGCCGTCGCGGGTCGACGACCGCCCCAGGGCGCAGCCCGGCATCTCTGCCAGGGGCGCGCAGTGGCCGACGATCTCGATGTGAGTGAGTTGCTCGATCACGTCCCGGTAGCCGGGCAGCATGATCCTGACATCGGTGTGTGAGCGCAGCGCCCGGGGAAGTGCCGCCGAAACGGCAGCCAGTCCGCCCACCCGGACGAAATCGTCCATTTCGGTCGTAACGAACAGAACCCGCAAGAGATGTCCTCGATCAAGCCCCATGTTCGTCCTATGCAAGAAAAGGTCCAAATTCAGTCATGAAGAAAGGCGCTGCCGCACCGCGGCGGGACGCCAAACGCTTTCGACATCGAATGGTTCGATCTAGAAACGACCTGCACAACGATCGATGGCTTACGCTTTGTGAATCCGCGACGGCAAAGCGGACCTTCGGCCTCGGTGCCGAGCGAGAAGAGTTCAAACCAGGGAGCTGCCAGGGTGAGTCTAGTGGGAAACGATGAGAGCCGTTTGACAGGATGTTTCGAGGGACTGCGCGTCCTCGACTTCTCGACCACCATCGCCGGCCCGCACTGTGCCCGCATGCTTGCCGATATGGGAGCGGAGGTGATCAAGATCGAGTCAGTCGAAGGTGAAACCATGCGCACCCGGCCTCCGATGCGTCATGGCTGCTCTACCGCTTTCGGTCAGCTCAACGTCGGCAAGAAGAGCGTCGTGCTCGACCTCAAGTCGCGCGACGGTGTCGCCGCGGTGCGTCGGCTGGTCGCATCGGCCGATATCCTGGTTGAGAACTTCCGCCCTGGAGTGATGCAGCGGCTCGGGCTGGACTATGCGGCCTTGAGCGCGCTGAATCCGCGGCTGATCTACTGCTCGATCTCGGGCTACGGCCAGACTGGCCCATCGGCGGAACTCCCGGCCTACGCCCCGGTGATCCATGCGGCTTCGGGCTACGACATGGCGCATCTCGCCTACCAGCCGGGGCGCAGCCGACCCGATTATTGCGGCATCTACCATGCCGACGTCGTCACCGGGACCTACGCGTTCGGCGCCATCGCCTCCGCTCTGTATCAGCGCGAACGCAACGGGCGCGGCCAGCACATCGACTGCTCGATGCTGGAATCGATGCTGAGCCTGACACTGAACGAGATCCAATGGTCGCAATTTCCCGTCGCGCAGCCGTCGCGGCCGACCTTCGGCCCGGCGGAGTGTCGCGACGGCTATGTGATGATCGCCATCGCCAGCGAGAAGACGTTCCAGAACCTGATGACCGCGATCGGCCATCCGGACTGGGTCGATGATCCCAGATTCGCAAAATATTCCGACCGGCGGGCAAACTGGGGGGCGCTGATGGATGGCGTGGAAGCCTGGTCGCGCCGGCTCACCGTCGCCCAATGCCTGGAGGCATTGAATGCGGGCGGCGTGCCAAGTTCGGCCTACCGCAGCGTGGCCGATGCGCTGGCTGATCCGCAGATCGCGCATCGCGGCGCGCTGGCCGATGTGGAGGATGCAGCCGGCAGCTTCAAGGTCGTCAACCTGCCGTTTCGGATGTCGGAAGCGAAGGTTGCGGCCGGCCCGCGGGCCGCAAGCCTCGGAGAGCACACCGTGGAAATCCTGCGGGGGGCTGGCGTAGGCGACGCTGCAAAACCTTGAGCTCGCTGAGGCAAAACGCTGCAGGGCTGCCATGACCGCAGGCGCTGCGCGCAGCCTTGCCGCTCCTCGCGTTTCCAGCCAATGTCGCGATATCGCAAGAACAGTCCGGACCAGCCGGACGCGCTCATGCCGGGGAGGAGGTCCAAGGCGACGTTGCCGCGCGCAGCCTCGCCGCTCGTCCCGTCGATGCGCCACCGGTCGCGCCCGCACCGGACTACGGGAGTGAAACCATGAAGAGCTTCAAGGTCACCGATTTCAATGCGCCGCTGACCGAGGTCGACGAGCCGACACCGCAACCATTCGGCAAACAGGTGCTGATCAAGGTGAAGGCGGCCGGCGTCTGCCACAGCGATCTGCACATCTGGGAAGGCGGCTATGATCTCGGGCACGGCCGCAAACCGCTGTCCCTCAAGGATCGCGGCGTGTCGCTGCCGCGGACCATGGGCCATGAGAGCGCCGGTGAGATCGTGGCGTTCGGGCCGGAGGTCACCGAGGCGGAGAAGGGCGGGCTGAAGGTCGGCGACGTCGTGCTGGTCTATCCCTGGATCGGCTGCGGCAAGTGCGCGACTTGTCTCGCCGGCGACGAGAACATGTGCCTGAAGCCGGCCTCGCTCGGCGTCTATTGCGACGGCGGCTATGCCGACCACATGACGGTGCCGCATCCGCGCCACCTGATCGATCTCAAGGGGCTCGATCCGGTGACGACCGCGCCTTACGCCTGCTCCGGTGTCACGACCTACAGCGCGCTCAAGAAGGTCGAGAAGGATTTCGACACGCCGATCGTGATCTTCGGCGCCGGCGGCCTCGGGCTGATGGCGCTGTCGCTGTTGAAGGCAATGGGCGGCAAGGGTGCGATCGTGGTCGATATCGACGCGCGCAAGCGCGAGGCGGCGCTGGCGGCCGGCGCGCTGGCGGCGGTCGACGGCAAGGCGCCGGATGCGCTGGAGCAACTGAACAAGGCCGCAGGCGAGCCGATCCGGGCCGTCATCGACCTGGTCGGCAATGCCGCCACCGCGCAGCTGGGCTTCGACTGCCTCACCAAGGGCGGCAAGCTGGTCATCGTCGGCCTGTTCGGCGGCGGCGCGCCGTGGGCGCTGCCGCTCATTCCGATCAAGGCGGTGACGATCCAGGGCAGCTATGTCGGCAATCTCCGCGAGACAAAGGAGCTGCTCGACCTCGTCCGCGCCAAGCACATCGCGCCGATCCCGGTGACGCCGATGCCGCTCGCCAAGGCCAACGATGCCCTGCGTGAGCTGCAGAAGGGTCAGCTGGTCGGCCGCGCCGTGCTGACGCCGTAGGACACACCCTCTCCATCGTCATTGCGAGGAGCGAAGCGACGAAGCAATCCAGAGTCTCAACCTGGGCCCTGGATTGCTTCCGCCGTCGCCCTTCGGGCTAAGGCGGACAAGTCGCTTCGCTCGCAATGACGGCGCTAAATCCCTCGTGTGACGAAGAAAAAAGCATGCCCTCCACCAACGCACTCCACATCGCAGTCCTCCCCGGCGACGGCATCGGTCCTGAAGTCATGGCGCCGGCACTCGAAGTGCTGCGCAAGGTCGAGGCCAAGGCCGGCCTGTCGTTCCGGTTCACCGAGGCCCAGGCCGGCGCGAACAACTATCTCGCGACCGGCGTCTCGATCGCCGACTCCACGATCCGGCTGTGCGAAGAGGCGGACGCGATCCTGCTTGGCGCCTGCGGGCTGCCGTCGGTGCGCTATCCCGACAACACCGAGATCGCGCCGCAGATCGAGCTGCGCTTCCATTTCGACCTTTATGCCGGCGTGCGGCCGGCGCGGCTGATCCCGGGCGTGCCGAGTCCGATCGTCGGCGCCGCCGAGCGCGGCATCGACTTCGTCGTGATCCGCGAGTCCACCGAAGGCCTGTTCGCTTCGATGGGCAAAGGTGTCGTGACGCATGAGGAGGCGCGCGAGACCCTCGTCATCACCCGCAAGACATCCGAGCGGCTGTTCAACTTCTCCTTCAAGCTCGCCGCCCGGCGCCGCGCGCGCGGCCGCTCGGGGACTTTAGCCTGCGTCGACAAGGCCAACGTCTTCAAGGCCTTCGCCTACTTCCGT
Source organism: Bradyrhizobium sp. SZCCHNRI3052 (assembly GCF_032484895.1). Taxonomy (NCBI): domain Bacteria; kingdom Pseudomonadati; phylum Pseudomonadota; class Alphaproteobacteria; order Hyphomicrobiales; family Nitrobacteraceae; genus Bradyrhizobium; species Bradyrhizobium sp. SZCCHNRI3052. Next base: position 191,906 of record NZ_JAUETW010000003.1, read on the forward strand.
AAGATCTTCGACGAGGTCGCTCAACTTCATCCGGACGTGAAGACGGACCGCCTCTACATCGATGCTTGCGCGCTCATGCTGGTGAAGCGCCCGTGGGATTTCGACGTTCTGGTCACCGAGAACATGTTCGGCGATATCCTGTCCGATCTCGCCGCCGGTCTCGTCGGCGGCATGGGCATGGCGCCGTCGGCCGACATCGGCGATCGCCACGCCGTGTTCCAGCCCTGCCACGGCACCGCGCCCGACATCATGGGGCAGGGCAAGGCCAACCCGACCGCGATGATCCTGTCGGCCGCGATGATGCTGGACTGGCTGGCGGACACCCATGGCATCGAGGGGGCAGCCGAGGCGGCCCAGCGGATCGAGCAGGCCGTCGACCAGGTCTACGCATCCGGCCTCAAGCCATTCGAGTTCGGTGGCAATGCCGGCACGATCGACGTGACCAGGGCGGTGCTGGAGGCGCTCTAAAGTCCCTTGAAGGCTGGCTTGCGCTTCTCCATGAAGGCGCGGCGGCCCTCGCGGAAATCCTCCGAATCCATGCAGATGTCGCCGATCCGCTTGATGGCTTCCATGTCGCGGCGGCTTTCGTCCTTCAGCACCTCGGCGATGGTGATCTTGGCGGCCTTGACCGCCAGCGGCGCATTGACGGCAATGGTGCGGGCGATCTCCAGCGTGGCCGGCAGCAGTTCGTCGTTGCTCATCATCCGGTCGACGAGGCCGATCCGCAGCGCCTCCGCGGCATCGATCCGCAGGCCCGTATAGAGCAGCAGCCGCGCCTGCGACGGGCCGACCAGTGACACCAGGTTGCGCAGGCCGTCATAGCCATAGGCGATGCCGAGCCTGGCGGCGGGGATGCCGAACTGGCTGTCCGCGGCGGCGAAGCGCATGTCGGTCAGCATCGCGATCTGCAGGCCGCCGCCGAGGCAGAAGCCGCTGATGCAGGCGATCGTCGGCTTCGGGTAGCCGGCGAGCAGCGCCCGCTGGGCGGCGCTTCGCTCGGCATAGGCCTCCGAGGCCGCGGCATTGTGGCGGCTCTGCTCGAACTGGCTGATGTCGGCGCCGGACACGAAGGCCTTGCCGCCGGCGCCGGTCAGCACCACGACCCGGATCGCGTCATCGTCGCGCAGCGCGACCAGTGCCTGGCCAAGCCCCTCCCACATCTCCAGCGACATCGCATTGCGCTTGTCCGGGTTGTTGAAGGTGATGATGCCGACGCCATCGCCCGCTCTGGTCATGAGGATCTTGTCCCCGGCGAAGGTGGTGGGGAGCTCGGAGATAGTCGGCATGTGGGTCCGTCCGCAGGAGGGCAGGCGGCCGGCATCGTTCACCGCGCCGGTGACGGCGTCAATGCAAGTTCAGGACATGATGGGCAGGCAAAGGGACGTTCGGGCCGAGCTCTCGACCTGTGCACGGGTGGCCCAGGAGAGGACGCGCAGCGTTCATGATCAGCGTCGGCCGGACGGAACCGAAACGCCGGCATGCCGCCACTTCCTATGACGGCAGAGAGCACGAGATTATAAAAGCGACGAAGCCTCAGACCGCGCAGCGATCGCTGTGCGGACGAGAAGGGCCGGTGTGTCGGCCGCGCCGATCGCTCGGCCTTGAGCCGAGGCAGTGAACTCGCCCGAGCTGGCAGAGCGCCTGGCGCCCCCAAGTTGCGCCCTCGAGCGAAGATGGCCCATATCCATCACGGGCAGACCTGTCTGACGGATCAGACAGCCTTGCCTATTCTTCGTTCGCTGCGATCGATTCCATCAAGGATACCAGCTGACGTTGCACGGTCTGGTCCTTGATCTTGCTGTAGGCGCGCAGCAACCGCAGGCTGAAGGCTGAGTCCAGGAACAGGAGGCTCTCGACCTCGCGCGCCTTGCTGTCGCCGTCGTAGAAGAACGTCACAGGCACGTCGAGCGCGGTGGCGATCTGCTGCAGACGCGCAGCGCCGACCCGGTTGACGCCCTTCTCGTACTTCTGGACCTGCTGGAAGCTCACGCCGAGCTTCTCGCCGAGCTCGGCCTGCGAGATCTTCTGCTCTACACGCCGCAGGCGAATCCGCTTGCCGAGCTCGATGTCGGGCTTGCCCGCACTGCGCTGCTTCATTTTCTTTGCCGCTGATTTGTTCATACTGATTTTACCGTCCTTCCATCGGAAAGCCCCCGAATAGATGGGTCAGGGGTTCACCCATATATACTGTTTTAAGTTGCTGTGGATGAATGAATTCGTCTTTAAACCACGGGTATTTGCCAGGGTTAAAAGCCTCGACCAGCCAGTCGATCATGTGACGCACCCTAGGGATGCGTCCGGTGGTGGCATGATAAGACAGCCAGATGTCGTAGGACCACTTGAGGTCAACCTCCAGTGGTATGATCTTCCCGCCCAGGGCACTCGCATAGGTTGGGAAGACCCCGATGCCGGCGCCGTGCGCCACGGCCCAGTAATTGGCGCTCGAGACATTGGTGGTCATCGCGATCAGGTCCCGCTGTTCGAAACCGGGGAAGATGGTGGCGAAGGCGGCATTGGCGGCGGCTTCGTCCGCCACCTGCAGAACCAAGCGGTGTTTGACGAGATCGTCAATCGTCTTTGGGATGCCAAATATCTCCAAATATTTCTCGCTCGCAAAGCACATCAGGTGCATGCGGCCAAGCCGGACCAGCTTGACGTCGAGCGCCGCCGGCCGGGAGAGGTGGATGGCGACGTCGGCCTCGTGACGCGACACGTCGGCCGAGCGCATCGCGCAATAGAGATCGACCATGACGTTGGGAAAGCTCTGCTGAAATTCGACCAGCCGGGGCGCCAGCCAGAACGTGCCGAGCCCCTCGGTCACCGCGACCCGGACCTCGCCCGACGCAGCGCCGGCGAGACCATCGCCCGCGCGCAGCAACTCGAATGACGCGGCCTCCATGTGCTCGACGGCGGAGACCACCAGCGCGCCTTCGTCGGTCAGCCGAGCGCCGTGGACATCGCGCGTGAACAGCGTCGCGCCGATCTGCCGCTCGAAATCATCGATGCGTCGCCGTACGGCATTGATCGAGAGCGTCAGCCGCTCGGCCGCGGAGCGAAAGCTGCCGGCCCTGACAACCTCGAGGAATATCCGCGCTGCATCCCAGTCGGTGAGGCTTGCCTGCGCCGATTTGCTCACGGTCGACTTGGCCGGGGCGGCCCGGCCCGTCGCAGTTCTTGCCGGCTTGCTCGCCGTTGCGCCCTTGGCGCCGCCACTCTCTCGGCTCAGTTCAATGCTCGATCCTGCCCCAGCAGACGAGCCGCCGTGCTCCCCTGGTGCCAGCGTCGCAGGGGTCTCGGCTAGTTCCCGGCGTTCCTTCTGAGGAACGCCCCGTTCCGCCGCAACGCGCATACAAGCTCTCTCCGCCTGCTAGAGTGATTCCGATAAATTACGGGCAGGGCACGTTCGTGCCATGATTTGGTTGAGCGATCGAGGGTCGATGAGTCTGCCACCTTCAGTTCTCTGCAGCATGGTCTTACTGCCAGCAGATGCGCGGTCTGACACATCATGTAGGACAGGGACACGCTTAACGCGAGTCGAACCTAAGATCGACGGTTTTTGCCTCGACCGCAATGAAATGGTATTCGAAGATGGGCCGTTGTCATGCTATCGTGATGAACGGATCGTGGCGCTAATTCATCGAATGCCGGGGAGCGGTGATGTCTCTTCACCCTGCGTCATGCCAGGACGCCGTCGTGCCGTCCCAGGGGGTAGGTGCATGGCTCGGCTGAGCCGCATCGGCAAAGCGCAGGGGAGCAACGACATGACGTATTTGGAAGCCATCCGCGAGTCGGGAGTTGCTCGGCTCCATCTCGTCGCACGCTACTAGAACGGAAACGACGCCTGTGGCCAATTCAGACGAACAAATGCTTGCAGTGCTTGCGTCCCTCGAGCAGTGCCGCGCCATGCTCGCGGCGACGGGCAATCGCGAATCGGCGCATTTGGTCTCGGTTGCCATCCTCGACCTGCGCATGAAGCTGAACCGTCTGAGCGAGGACGATCTGAAATCGCTTTGCGATGAGATGGTTCAAGCCGACAATCCCGACAAGCTGCGCGATGCGAAGCTGCAGCCAGGTCAGCGCCGGCCACCGTTGCTTCGAGTGGTGAAATAGCACAGTTCGGTGTGTGCACAAGGGTGCATTTGGCGCATTTGTGATATGTCGTGATCCCACGGTGAGGCGCGCGCCGGCTCGCAGACGAGCCGGTTGAAGCGAGGCGACACTCCCTATCGGGGCGGGGGACTTCGCCAATGAGGCCCCGATCCGGGGGCGTCGGGCTCTATCCTGGCGAAAGCCCGCAGGCCGTGATCATCGTTGACCGCCGTAACTTCGGCACGTCTGTTGCGTATTCCCCGCATCGGCGGCAAGAAGCGTCGTGCCCCGGCTTGCGCCTGGAGGGGCGTATCGCGGGACTCGCATGATCCAGAACGTATCGATTCCGGCCGCGTTCATTGCTGGCTTGGTCAGTTTTCTTTCGCCCTGCGTGCTACCGCTGGTTCCTCCGTATTTGATCTATCTCACCGGCGCCACGATCGAGCACATCGAGAGCGACGAGCCTCCGGCCGCGTCGCGTCGCGCCGTGATGATCTCGGCCGCACTGTTCGTGCTGGGCTTCTCCACCGTGTTCGTGATGCTGGGGGCGAGCGCCTCGCTGATCGGCGGCCTGATCCGGGCCTGGTCGGAGCAGTTGTCCATCCTCGCCGGCGTCGTCATCATCGTGATGGGCCTGCACTTCCTCGGCCTGACGCGGATCTCGTTCCTGATGCGCGAAGGGCGGCTGCCGATCCCCAAGCCGGTCGGCCTGTGGGGCGCCTATGTCATGGGGCTCGCCTTCGCCTTCGGCTGGACGCCGTGCATCGGGCCGATCCTGGCGGCGATCCTCTCGATCGCAGCTGCGGAGACGACGGTCGCCAAGGGGGCCGGGCTTCTTGCCGTCTATTCCGCCGGCCTCGGCATTCCGTTCCTGGTCGCGGCGTTCATGATCGAACAGTTCTCGGCGCTGTTCATCCGCATGCGTGGCCATCTCGTGAACATCGAGCGCGCGATGGGCGTGCTGATGATCGCCACCGGCATCGGCTTTCTCACTGGCGCGGTCTCGACCTTCAGCATCTGGCTGCTCGAGACGTTCCCGGCGCTGCAGAGGTTCGGCTGACGCGGCTCAATCGTCGAGCTTGCAGGTGATGGTGTAGACCACGCCCGGCGGCAGGAAGTCGACCGTGGCCTCGCCGCCGAGCTGATCGCGCGCGCTGCGCTCGATCAGGCGGGAGCCGAAGCCGCGCTGGATCGGCGCCGAGACCACCGGGCCGCCGGTTTCCTGCCACACCAGCCGCAGCCGTGCCGGCAGCTTCTTCGCCGCGTCGGCCGCGTTCGCCAGCTCCCAGGACAGATCGACCGTGCCGGTGTCGTTGGAGAACGCACCATATTTGGCGGCGTTGGTTGCGATCTCATGCACGATCATCGACAGCACGACGGCGAGCCGCGGCGACAGCGCCACCTTCGGGCCGGAGATCCTGATGCGGTCGGGCGTGTTGAGGCGGTAGGGCTTGAGCACGCGCTCGATCACGTCCTGCAGCTCAGAACCCTGCCATTTCTCCTTGCTGAGCAGATTATGCGCCTCGGCGAGCGCGCCGAGCCGGCCCTCGAACTTCTCACGCTCAAGGCGGCTGGCGCTGCGGAAGGTCTGCACCGCGATCGCCTGCAGGATCGCCAGCGTGTTCTTGACCCGGTGATTGAGCTCCTCGATCAGCAGGTCGTGCAGCATCTCGGCGCGCGCGATCGTCGTCGCCATCCGCACCGCGAAGGCCAGACCGATCGCCAGCATGATGCCGCCGAGCAGGCTGGTGACGGCGAGGTTGCGCCACAACGGCGCAACCAGCGAATCCTCGGCGATGCCGGCGCCGATGGTCCATCCGGTGAGGGTGGAATGGGTGAAGCTCGACAGCAGCGGCACGCCCTCGAGCGATACGCTCGACAGCGTCGCCTCCTGCTCGCTGCGCATGCGATCAAACACCGAGGGCGAGGCCTGCTTGCCTATCGTCTCCGCCGGATTTGGCACGCGTGCGAAGACGGTCGCCTGGCGGTCGAGCAGCGACAAGGTCCAGTCCGGATTCGGCCGCTGCTTTTCCAGGATGGTCTGGAACATCTCGATCGGCGGGCTGAACGAGATGTCATAGACGACCTCGCCGTCGCGAAAGACGGGCACCTCGACGGTGACGATCAGGCTCTTCTTCACGACGCCGTAGAACAGGTCGGAATATTGCGGCTGCCGGGTCTCGAACACGCGGCGGGTGATCTCGCGGTTGTTGCGCGTCGGCAGGTGAGCCGTATCCGTCGTCGCCGACGAGAACAGCTGGCGTCCGTTGCGGTCGGCGACCACGATCGTGCCGTTCTTGCCGTACTGCTCGAGGAAGCCCGTCGCGATCGGCCGGAAGCGTTCGAAATCGCCGGTGGTCAGGGCATCGGTCAGCGCCAGGACCTGAACGCCGCCAGTCATGCGCTGCATTTCGGCATCGAGCGTCAGCCGGATGCTGCGCACCGTCTCCAGCACGCGCTGACGGGCGTCGCTGCGATCCTGCATGTAGCTGTGCAAGACGATTCCGCCTGCGAACAGGATGAGCGGCAGTGTGGTCCCTGCGACCAGAAGAGCAAGCCGGATCGGCAGGGAGAGTTTTGGCACGGATGCCCCGTTTGAGCTGGCGCTGCTGATCGCCGTTGGGACTGACGCAGGCGGGAGACGCGTCGGGCGGAGGCGAATTTGTGCGGCGAGCGCATATCAGGCTGGAGCGGCTGCCTCCGCAAGGGCTCGGCGGTTGCAGCCGTTCACATGACTGTCAGCATAAGAGAGCACCGCGTGCACGCCAAGCGCAACGCGCGGGGATCGCCGGTTCCCTGAGCGGCTTTACCGCCACGACGCCGCTCCTAGACGTTGCTTTCGGTGATCGCCGCGTACACCATCGTGCGCAGCTCGCGGCGGATCGGGTAGGCGCTCGACGGCAAGACCTGGGTCATGAAGATCGTGATCAGCTCCTCGGCCGGGTCGATCCAGAACGCCGTGGAGGCCGCACCGCCCCAGGCATATTCGCCGGCGCTGCCGGGAATCAACGTCTTGGCCGGATCCATCGTCACCGAGAAGCCGAGACCGAAGCCGATCCCGTTATAGGCTGCTTCCGCGAACATCGAGCGCGACAGCGCCGGCAGGTCGACGCCGCCCGGCAGATGGTTCGAGGTCATCAGCTTCAGCGTCTTCGGTCCGAGCAGCCTGACGCCGCCGAGCTCGCCGCCATTGAGCAATGCGCGGCAGAACGTCAGATAGTCGGCCGTGGTCGAGCACAGGCCGCCGCCGCCGGAGATGAAGTCGGGCGGGCTCAGGAACGAGCTGGTCGCCGGGTCGTCCTGCAAGGTCAGGCCGCCCTTGCGATCGGCGGCGTGGAACGACAAGGCGCCGCCGGCATCGGCCGAGTAGCACGCCGCCAGCCGGTGCGCCTTCGCCGCGGGCACGTGGAAATCGGTGTCGCTCATGCCGAGCGGATCGAAGATGCGCTGCTTCAGGACTTGCTCGAACGGCTGGTCGGCGATCTTGCCGACGAGATAGCCGACCACGTCGGTCGAGACCGAGTAGTTCCAGGCCTCGCCCGGCGAGAATTCGAGCGGAATACGCGAGAGATCATCGATCATCGACTGCAGCGTTCCCGCCTTTTCGACTGCGCCGATCTTGGCGTCGCGATAGGCGGCATCGACGTTCGATCGCTGCTGGAAGCCGTAGGTCAGGCCGGAGGTGTGGCGCAGCAGGTCGACGATCAGCATCGGCCGCGACGGCGGCCGGCTGACAAAGGCCGGCGCGGTGCCGGCGACGAACACGCCGAGATTCTTCCACTCCGGAATGTATTTCGCGACCGGCTCGTCGAGCGCGACCTTGCCTTCCTCGACCAGCATCATGAAGGCGACCGAGGTGATCGGCTTGGTCATCGAATAGATGCGGTAGATCGTGTCGTCCCTGACCGGGACCTTGCGCTCGACGTCGGCATAGCCGAGCGAGCTCGCATGCACGATCTTGCCGCGGCGATAGACCATCAACTGCGTCCCGGGAAAGCGGCCGGCCTCGACATAGCGCTGCCGCAGATGGGCATCGATGCGATCGAGCGCGGCTTTCGACATGCCGACGGTTTCGGGCGAGGCGGGTGTCGGGGCGAGCATCGGGCGTCTCCGCTATGATCGGTTTCTGGCGGCCTGCGCGAGGATCGGCCGCGCATCCCGTTTGTTCCGGGTGATAGCCGAAAATCGCGCCGCGTCCAATGGCAGGCCAGGCATGCGTCGTGTACCCTTTGCGCCGGGAGGAATTGGCAATGACACAATTCAATGAAGGCGAGCTCACGGAGGCCGTCGTCGCGAGCCTCGAACGGACACCCGATCCGCGCGCGAAATTCCTGCTGCAGGAATTGGTGAAGTCGCTGCACGATTATGTGCGCCGGACGGAGCTCACTTTCGACGAATGGGCCGCCGCCATCGACTTTCTCACCCGCACCGGACAGACCTGCACCGCAAGCCGGCAGGAGTTCATCCTGCTGTCCGACGTGCTCGGCGTGTCGATGCTGGTCGACGCCATCAATCATCGCGACCGGGCAGGGGCGACGGAGACGACCGTACTCGGCCCGTTCTACGTCGGCGAGCACAAGGTGACGCCCCACGGCACCGACATCTCGGCGGATCTCAAGGGCGAGAAGATGTTCGTCCAGGGACGGGTGACCGATCTGGCGGGTGCCCCGCTGGCAGGCGCCGCGGTCGATGTCTGGCATGCCGACGACGAGGGCTTCTACGATTCGCAGCGGCCGTCCTATGAAAGCGATGGTCCGTCGTCGCGGGCGCGCTTCATCACCGATGCGGATGGCCGCTTTTTCTTCCGCACCATCCTGCCCTGCAGCTATCCGATCCCGACCGACGGTCCGGTGGGACGGATGATCCTCGAGACCAAGCGTCATCCGATGCGCCCGGCCCATGTGCATTTCCTGGTGGACGCCAAGGGCTACGAGCCGCTCATCACCCATGTCTTCGTCGGCGGCGACGAATATCTCGACAGCGACGTCGTCTTTGGCGTCAAGGACGAGCTCATCGCCCAGGTCGAGCGGCGCAGCGACGCTGTGATGCCGGACGGCAAGCTGGCCATCGGGCCATGGCACTTGATGACCTACGATTTCCGCATGAAGCCGGGAGCGGGCGTGGCGCCGAGGCCGCTTGGCGCGATCGCGCCTGAACCCGCCTGATCCGCAGCCGGCAGGTCCGCCTACCAGCCGCCGTGGCGAGCCGCGAGCAGGATGATCACTGCGATCGCGAGCAGCGCAGTCGTCGCCTTCCAGAACAGCAGCGGATTGCGCTCGATCAGGGGCGTCCGGCCGCCGCCGATATAGGCGGGATTGGGGTGCCGAAGGTCGAAGACGAATTCCGAGAGGCTCTCGTAACGTTTGGCGGCGACGGGATGGACGGCGCGCCGGAGTGCGCCATCGATCCAGAGCGGGACGGTTTGGTCATCGCCGGAGGCCGGGTGATAAAGCACCTTGCGAAACTGCGCCCGGGTTCGTGCACGTGCCATCTGCGCGCCGTAGGGCAGCCGGCCCGTCAGCATCTGGTAGGCGATCACGCCGAGCGAGAACTGGTCGGACCATTCGGAGCCGCCCTCGCCGAGAAAATATTCCGGCGCCGTATACTGCTGGGTGCCGAGGATGCTGTCGTGGTCGGCAGCCGGATCGGCCTCGACCACGCCGCTGACGCGCACCGATCCGAAATCGATGATCTTCACCGTCCCGGTCCGGTCGATCATGATGTTTGCAGGCCGCAGATCCTGGTGCAGCACTTCCTTGCGATGCAGCGCCTGCAGCCCCCTGGCGATCTGCTCGATGATGTCTCTGACGGCATCGAGATCGGCTTTGGGATGGTCGATCATCCATTGCGCCAGGGTCTGGCCTTCGACGAATTCGGTGACGACGTAGAGATGATCGCGGCGACGCGTCGATGGGAAGGCCTTCAGCACGTGCGGGTTGTCGATCCGCCGCGCAATCCAGTCTTCCATCAGGAACCGTTTGAGATAGGCCGGGTCGCCGCGCAGGTCGATCGAAGGCACCTTGAGGGCGACGGCGAGCTCCGTCTCGACGTCGACGGCCAGATAGATGTGGCTGCGGCTGCTGGCGTGGATCTCGCGCACGATCCGGTAGCCCTCGAAGATCATCCGCGCGTCCAGCACCGGCGCCGGCGGCAGCTGCTCGGCCTGGACCGGAATCTCGGCGGCATCGCCGGCACCGAGTTCGTCGATCCGCACGATCTGGATCGTGAGATTGTCCGCGCTGCCCTGCGCCAGCGCCTCAGCGACGATGATACGGGCCGCCTGGTCGAGGTCGTGGGAATTCTCTTTCAACACGTTGGCGACAAAACGCTTGCCCACGTGTTCGTGAACGCCGTCGGTCGCGAGCACGAAGATGTCGCCGCGCTCGATCCGAATGGCCTGATAGTCGATTTCGACCTCGGGATTGACCCCGAGCGCACGCCCCAGATAGCTCTGCTGCGACGAGATGATGACGCGATGATCGTCGGTGAGCTGTTCGAGCGAATGGCCTGCGGGGCGATAGATGCGACAATCGCCGATATGGAAGAGATGCGCCGTGGCCGCCTTGATCACCACCGCGCTGAGCGTGCAGACGTAACCCTTGTCGCGGTCATAGGCGTATTGGCTGGCTCTGGTCTGGGCGTAGAGCCAGGAGTTGGCCGCGGCGATCACGCGTCGCGCCGAGGTCTTCACCGACCAGGCATCCGGCGTACAATAATAGTCGGTCAGGAAGCTCTTGACCGCCGACTCGCTCGCAATGTGGCTGACCTCGCTGCTGCTGATCCCGTCCGCGATGGCGATCGCGATGCCCTTCAGGCTGAGCGCCGGCTCATCGGGAATCAGTGCGCCGTGGAAGTCCTGGTTGCCCGGCTTCTGCCCTTTGTCGGAATGCGCTCCGATGGTGATCCGCAATGGCATTTGGGCTATCGAGCGATTTGAGGAGAGTCCGACCTTAACTGAAGCCGGGCTCTCCAAGGGAGACGGAAATCAGGCCGCGACGCGGGCTGCGATCTTGGCATCACGCTTCGGCTGCGTCCTGATGTGAGTGGCATAGAGCGTCAGGCCGGTGAACGAGAGACCGCCGACGAGATTGCCGAGCACGGTCGGGATCTCGTTCCAGATCAGGTAGTCCATGATCGAGAACTTCGCATGGAGCATCAGCCCCGACGGAAACAGGAACATGTTCACCACCGAATGCTCGAACACCATGTAGAAGAACACCAGGATCGGCATCCACATCGCCAGCACCTTGCCCGGGACCGTCGTCGAGATCATCGCGCCGACCACGCCGGTGGAGACCATCCAGTTGCACAGCATGCCGCGGATGAACAGCGTCGCCATGCCGGCCGCGCCATGCGCCGCGTAGCCGAGCGTCCTGCCTTCACCGATATTGCCGATGACAGCGCCGACCTTGTCCGGCTCCTGCGTGAAGCCGAACGTGGTCACGAATGCCATCATGAAGGCAACGGTCAGTGCTCCGGCGAAATTGCCGATGAAGACGAGGCCCCAGTTGCGCAGCACGCCCGCGAGGGTCACGCCCGGACGCTTGTCGATGAGCGCCAGCGGCGACAGCACGAACACGCCGGTCAGCAGATCGAAGCCCAGCAAATAGAGCATGCAGAAGCCGACCGGAAACAACAGCGCGCCGATGATCGGCTGGCCTGTGTTCACATTGATGGTGACGGCAAACCAGGCCGCGAGCGCCAGGATCGCGCCAGCCATGTAGGCGCGGATGACGGTGTCCCGGGTCGACATGAAGATCTTGGACTCGCCTGCGTCCACCATCTTGGTCACGAATTCTGAAGGCGCGAGGTACGACATTCAAACGTCCTTTGTTTGCTCTCGGGAATAGATTGCGCGCTGCCTTGCGAGAGGTTCTGGCTCTCGCGGGACATCGCCACGGGCAGGCGGATCGGATGTCGAATGCGGGGAAGGGCGTCACGACGACCGCGCCGAGGTGACCCCGGTCGCGAGCGCGCGTCCGTCCCGGAGATCAGGCGCCATCGGCCTCGACAGTCCGGCGAACCGCAGTCATCGTTGACTTGTAGGCGTCGAAGCAATGCCTGTGCCAATTTTGACGCCAATCAAAAGATCATCGATTTCAATCGATTACGTTTGGACGTCCGGGCCGCGGCTGCTTGAAAGGGCTGATTTGCTGCCCTGGTGCTCATGGAACAATCGCGCCATGCCCACTTTGTGTGCGGCGCACACAAAGTGGGCGAATCGCAAATTTTGGATGCGGCCTTCTGCCTCTGATGGATTTGCTGTGTGCAGTTAAACGATTGAATTTACTTGTAAATTCAAAATTGATGCGTTGGCACGAAGCTTGAAAGAGCATTCGCGACGCCATCGATGCCGTCCGCGCAATCCTCATCCGAATCGTGACGCTGCCCCTTCCGAGGCCACCTCGGAACACGCGCCTTCGTGCGTGGCGCAGCGACCCGCAACGGACGGCCTTTTCACCCATCGAGCGCTCTTCAGACAAAGGACGACAGCACTCATGACGAAGACTGCCAATCCTGCTCGCCGCAACGGCTTCAGCCGTCGTCAGCTTCTCAAGGCGGGCGCCGGCACGGCTGCGCTGCTAGCAGCCGCGAAGCTGAACTTGCCGGGCGGAGCGTTCGCCCAGGGGGCGGGGCCGGAAGTCGCCAGCGCCAAGCTCGGCTTCATCGCGCTCAGCGATGCCGGTCCGCTGTTCGTGGCCAAGGACAAGGGCATCTTCGCCAAATACGGCATGCCCGACGTCGACGTACAGAAGCAGGCCTCGTGGGGCACCACGCGCGACAATCTCGTGCTCGGCTCTGAAGGCAACGGCATCGACGGCGCGCACATCCTGACCCCGATGCCGTACCTGATCTCCTCGGGCAAGGTGACGCAGAACAACCAGCCGACGCCGATGTACATTCTGGCGCGGCTCAATCTCGATGCGCAGTGCATCTCGGTCGGCAAGGAATATGCGGACCTCAAGCTCGGCCTCGATACCGCGCCGTTCAAAGCCGCGCTGGAGAAGAAGAAGGCCTCCGGCAAGTCCGTGAAGGCCGCGATGACCTTCCCGGGCGGCACCCACGATCTCTGGATCCGCTACTGGCTCGCCGCCGGCGGCATCGATCCCGACAAGGACATCGAGACCATCGTGGTGCCGCCGCCGCAGATGGTGGCCAACATGAAGGTCGGCACCATGGACTGCTTCTGCGTCGGCGAGCCGTGGAATGCGCAGCTCGTCAACCAGGGTATCGGCTACACCGCCGTCACGACGGGCGAGATCTGGAACAAGCATCCCGAAAAATCCTTCGCGATGCGCGCCGCCTTTGTCGACAAATATCCGAAGGCCGCGAAAGCGTTGACGATGGCGGTGATGGAAGCGCAGCAGTGGGCCGACAAGATGGAGAACAAGCAGGAGCTTGCGACCATCATGGCCAAGCGGCAGTGGATGAATTGCCCGGTCGAGGACGTCGCCGGACGCACGGCCGGCAAGTTCGACTACGGTACCGGCAAGGTCGTCGACAACTCGCCGCACATCATGAAGTATTGGCGCGACTTCGCGTCCTATCCATTCCAGAGCCACGATCTCTGGTTCATCACCGAGGACATCCGGTGGGGCAAGTATGAGGCTGGCTTCGACGCCAAGTCGCTGATCGCCAAGGTCAACCGCGAGGACATCTGGCGCGAGGCCGCCAAGGAGATGAACGTCGCAGCCGCCGAGATTCCGACCTCCAAGTCGCGCGGCAAGGAGACCTTCTTCGACGGCAAGGTGTTCGATCCGGAAGATCCCGCCGCCTACCTGAAGTCGCTGTCGATCAAGCGCGTCGACGCCTGATCAGGACCTCCCGCTGCGCGCGCAAGGCGCGCGGCCTCTCTCATTGCACGGAGAAAGATTTCCGATGTCCATGCCAGCGTTGACCAACGATAGCGCTCCCCAGGTCGTGCCGACCGCGGCGGCGTCCACCTCGGCGTCCATCGTGACCATGACGCCCAAGCAGGCGCCGAAAGCCGAACGCTATGGAAAGATGGCCCGCGAGGCCGCGGTGCGCGTGGTGCCGCCGTTGATCGTGCTGGCGCTGTTCCTGCTGATTTGGGAGCTGGTCTGCCGCCGGGCCGGCTCGGCGCTGCCGCCGCCCTCCCGGGTGTTCAGCGATACCCGCGAGCTGATCTTCGATCCGTTCTTCGATCATGGCGGCATCGACAAGGGACTGTTCTGGCATCTCGAGGCCAGCCTGCGCCGCGTCGCCTTCGGCTACGCGATTGCTGCCGTCGTCGGCGTCGGTGTCGGCACGCTGATCGGCCAGTCGGTGTGGGCCATGCGCGGCCTCGATCCGATCTTCCAGGTGCTGCGCACGATCCCGCCGCTCGCCTGGCTGCCGCTGTCGCTGGCGGCGTTCCGCGACGGCCAGCCGTCGGCGATCTTCGTCATCTTCATCACCTCGGTATGGCCGATCATCATCAACACCGCGGTCGGCATCCGCAACATTCCGCAGGACTATCGCAACGTCGCCGCGGTGGTGCAGCTCAATCCGCTGGAGTTCTTCGGCAAGATCATGATTCCGGCGGCCGCGCCCTACATCTTCACCGGCCTGCGCATCGGCATCGGCCTGTCGTGGCTCGCGATCGTCGCGGCCGAGATGCTGATCGGCGGCGTCGGCATCGGCTTCTTCATCTGGGATGCGTGGAATTCCTCGCATATCAGCGAGATCATCCTGGCGCTGTTCTATGTCGGCATCATCGGCTTCGTGCTCGATCGCCTGATTGCGGTCGTCGGTAAGATCGTCACCCGCGGCACCGCGACGAATTGAGAGGTAGAGATCATGGCCTATCTGAAGCTCGATCACGTCGACAAGACCTTCACCCGCGGCACCGCCACCACCGAAGTGCTGAAGGACATCAACCTCTCGATCAACAAGGGCGAATACGTCTCGATCATCGGCCATTCCGGCTGCGGCAAGTCGACGATGCTCAACATCGTGGCGGGGCTCACCACGGCCACGACCGGCGGCGTGCTGCTGGAGGAGCGCGAAGTCAATTCGCCGGGACCCGACCGCGCCGTGGTGTTCCAGAACCACAGCCTGCTGCCCTGGCTGACGGTCTACGAGAACGTGCGGCTCGGCGTCGACAAGGTGTTCGCCAAGACCAAGACCCGCGCCGAGCGCGACGCCTGGACCATGCACAATCTGAACCTGGTGCAGATGGCCCATGCCAAGGACAAGCGGCCCAACGAGGTCTCCGGCGGCATGAAGCAGCGCGTCGGCATTGCCCGTGCGCTCGCCATGGAGCCGAAAGTGCTGCTGCTCGACGAGCCGTTCGGCGCGCTCGACGCGCTGACGCGGGCGCATCTGCAGGACTCGGTGATGGCGCTGCACCAGAAGCTCGGCAATACCATCCTGATGATCACGCACGATGTCGACGAGGCGGTGCTGCTGTCCGACCGCATCGTGATGATGACCAACGGCCCGAGCGCGCATATCGGCGAGGTGCTCGAGGTCGCCCTGCCGCGGCCGCGCAAGCGGCTCGAGCTGGCGACCAACGCCACCTACGTCAAGTGTCGCCAGCGCGTGCTGGAGTTCCTGTATGAGCGGCATCGCTACGTCGAGGCGGCGTGACGATTGGAAAGCGGAGAGCGCATCGAACCGCTCTCCGCGTCGGGCAACTAACGGGTTCTCGTTTCCATCATAAGGATTTCCCATGACGCCGTCTCAGATCGCATTGGTTCAGGATAGCTTTGCCAGGGTCGCGCCGATCTCCGATCAGGCCGCGACCATCTTCTACGATCGGCTGTTCGAGGTCGCGCCGCAGGTGCGCGCGATGTTTCCCGACGATCTCACCGAGCAGCGCAAGAAGCTGATGGCGACCTTGGCGGTCGTCGTCAATGGATTGACGAATCTGCCCGCGATCCTGCCGGCGGCAAGCGCGCTCGCCAAGCGCCACGTCGATTACGGCGCCAGGCCGGAGCACTATCCGGTGGTCGGCGCCGCGCTGCTGTGGACCCTCGAGAAGGGACTTGGCGACGGCTGGACGCCCGATGTCGCCGATGCCTGGACCGCGGCCTACGGCACGCTGTCCGGCTACATGATCGCGGAAGCCCATGGCAAGGCGCAGGCGGCGGAGTAGGCGCTTTGAGTGAACCGCTCGTCATCGTCGGCAACGGCATGGCTGCCGCAAAGCTGGTCGAGGAATTGTCGCAGACTGCGCTCGGCCGCTACGCGATCGCCGTCATCGGCGAGGAGCCGCGGCTCGCCTACAACCGCGTGCTGCTGTCGTCGGTGCTGGCCGGCGAGGCCGCGTCCCACGAGATCGAGCTCAAGCCGGCGGCCTGGTGGCGCGAGCGCGGGGTAACGTTGAAATACGGTGCGCGCGTCACCGCCATCGATGTCGGCCGTCGCGAACTGCGGATCGAGAACGACGAGAACGTGGCGTTCTCGCGCCTGGTCCTCGCCACCGGCTCGCTGCCGCTGCGGCTGCCGGTGCCGGGCGCCGATCTGCCGGGTGTGCACACATTCCGCGACAGCCGGGACACGGACGTGCTTCTGGCGCTGGCGGCGAAGAAGGGGCGCGTGGTGGTCGTCGGCGGCGGGCTGCTCGGGCTGGAAGCGGCCTATGGCCTGGCGCGTGCCGGCGCCAGGGTGACGCTGTTGCATCTGATGGACCGGCTGATGGAGCGGCAGCTCGATGCGCCGGCCGCCGCGTTGCTCAAGTCGCTGGTGGCGCGCAAGGGCATCGAGGTTCTGC
Source organism: Bradyrhizobium sp. SZCCHNRI3052 (assembly GCF_032484895.1). Taxonomy (NCBI): domain Bacteria; kingdom Pseudomonadati; phylum Pseudomonadota; class Alphaproteobacteria; order Hyphomicrobiales; family Nitrobacteraceae; genus Bradyrhizobium; species Bradyrhizobium sp. SZCCHNRI3052. The sequence continues at coordinate 208,713 of NZ_JAUETW010000003.1, forward strand.
TCAATGCCAGCACCGCGGCCATCCATGGCGATGGTCGCGTCGAAGGAGTCGAGCTGGCCGATGGGCGGCGCCTTGCCACCGACGCCGTGGTCTTCGCGGCCGGCATCCGGCCGAATGTGACACTGGCGAAGGAGGCGGGGCTCGCGGTCAACCGCGGCATCGTCGTCGACGACGCGATGCAGACCTCGGCGCCCGGCATTTTCGCGCTCGGCGAATGCGCCGAGCACCGTGGCACCTGCTATGGGCTGGTCGAACCTGCTTATGAGCAGGCGCGGGTGCTGGCGCGGCATCTCGCCGGCCGCCAGGCGGCCTATGGCGGCAGCGTCGTCTCGACCAATCTGAAGGTGTCGGGTGTGTCGGTGTTCTCGGCCGGCGACTTCATGGGCGCCGAGGGCAGCGAGGCGATCGTGCTCAACGACGCCAGGCGCGGCATCTACAAGAAGCTCGTCATCGCCGAGGGACGCCTCACCGGCGCCGTGCTGATCGGTGAGACTCAGGACGCGTTGTGGTATCGCGACCTGATCCGGAGCCGCGAACCGGTCGCAGCGATCCGGACAGCGATGATGTTCGGCCGCGCGAGGGCGCGGCCGCAGGCAGCGTGAGAAGGGGCCACGCACGACGATGACGACGCTCGATCCGAAGCTGCCGATGGTGCGCACCGCCTGTCCCTATTGTGGCGTCGGTTGCGGCGTGCTCGCCACGCCCGACGGTCGCGGCGGTGCGGCGATCTCCGGGGATCCTTCGCATCCGGCCAATCTCGGCCGGCTCTGCTCCAAGGGCTCGGCGCTCGGCGAGACGCTCGGGCTGGAGAGCCGGCTGCTGTACCCGATGATCCGCTGCAAGGGCGGAATGCAGCGGGTGGCCTGGAGCGATGCGCTCGATCACGTCGCGACCCGGCTGAAGCACATCGTCGCCCGCGACGGCGAGGATGCAGTGGCGTTCTATCTCTCCGGCCAGATGCTGACCGAGGACTACTACGTCGCCAACAAGCTGATGAAGGGCTTTCTCGGCTCGGCCAATGTCGACACCAATTCGCGGCTGTGCATGGCCTCGTCGGTCGCCGGCCACCGCCGTGCCTTCGGCGCCGACACCGTGCCCGGCACCTATGAGGATCTCGATCAGGCCGATCTGCTGGTCTTCGTCGGCAGCAACGCCGCCTGGTGCCACCCGGTGCTGTACCAGCGCATGCTGGCCAACAAGCAGGCGCGCGGCGCCAGGTTCGTGGTCATCGATCCACGTCGCACCGACACGTCGAGCGAAGCCGATCTGTTCCTGGGATTGAAGCCCGGCGCGGATGCGGCGCTGTTCGCCGGCCTGCTGGTGCATCTCGCCGACAGCGGTGCGCTCGATCACGACTACATCAACGCTCACACCGGCGGCTTCGACGAGACCCTGGCCCGCGCCCGGAGCCTCGCCGGCAGCGCCGCGGCGACCGCGCTCGCCACCGGCCTGTCCGAGGTCGACGTCGCCGCCTTCTTCAAGCTGTTCCGCGATACTCCCAAGGTCGTCACCCTCTATTCGCAGGGCGTCAACCAGTCGGCGCAGGGCACCGACAAGGTCAACGCGATCCTCAACTGCCATCTTGCGACCGCGCGCATCGGCAAGCCGGGCATGGGGCCGTTCTCGCTGACCGGCCAACCCAATGCGATGGGCGGCCGCGAGGTCGGCGGGCTCGCCAACCAGCTCGCGGCCCACATGGGCTTCACGCCGCCGGACATCGACCGCGTCCGCCGCTTCTGGAAGGCCAAGGACATCGCCACCCATGAGGGTCTCAAGGCGGTGCAGATGTTCGAGGCGATCGCGCGCGGCGAGATCAAGGCGCTGTGGGTGATCGGCACCAACCCCGCGGTGTCGCTGCCGGACGCCGATCTGGTCCGCGCCGCGCTCAAGAAGCTCGAGCTGCTCGTCGTGTCCGAGAACGTCCGCTCCAACGACACCGTCGATGCTGGCGTCCACGTGCTGCTGCCGGCGCAGGCCTGGGGCGAGAAATCGGGCACGGTCACCAACTCCGAGCGCCGCATCTCGCGCCAGCGCGCCTTCCTTGCGCCGGCCGGCGAGGCCATGCCGGACTGGTGGATCCTGAGCGAGGTCGGCAAACGGCTCGGCCACGCGGGCGCCTTCAATTACAACTCTGCGGCGGACGTGTTCCGCGAGCACGCGGCGTTGTCGGCGTTCGAGAACGACGGCACGCGCGACTTCGACATCGGCGCGCTGGCGACGCTCACCGACGACGAATACGACGCGATGGCGCCGGTGCAATGGCCGGCGCGCGCGGGCAGGCCGCCCGAGCCGCGCTTTTTCGCCGAAGGCGCCTTCTTCACCAACGATCGCAAAGCGCGCTTCGTCGCGCCGGAGGTGCCGGCGCTGCGCGGCGAGACCACCGCCGCCCGCCCGCTGCGCCTGAACACCGGTCGCATCCGCGACCAGTGGCACACGATGACGCGCACCGGCTTGAGCCCGCGGCTATCAGCGCATCTGCCGGAGCCGTTCGTCGAGGTGCACCCGGATGACGCGCTGCGCTATGGCCTGATGCATGACGGTTTCGCCAAGGTCACGACCGAGCACGGCCAGTGCATCCTCAAGGTCGTCGTCAGCGAGCGCCAGCAGCGCGGCATGCTGTTCGCGCCGATCCATTGGAGCGCCACCAACTCATCGCATGGCCGCGTCGGCGCGCTGGTCGCCTCCTACACCGATCCGTTCTCCGGCCAGCCCGAGGCCAAGGCGACCCCGGCTGCGATCAGTTCTTATGAGTACGTATTCCGCGGCTTCATCCTGTCGCGCAACGAGCTCACGCTGCCGTCCAACCTGTGGTGGGCGCGCGCGACGGTGCAGGGCGGCTTCGGCTATCTGTTCGCCGACAACGGCGATCTGTCGCGCTGGCCGGCCTGGTTCAAGGCGCGCGCCACCGACGATGTCACGGACTACATGGATGTCGGCGGCGGCGTCTATCGCGCCGCGTCGTTCGCCGACGATCGCATCGAAACCTGTTTGTTCGTCGGCCCCGGCCATGATGCTGGCGACTGGAACGTCGTGAAGACGATGTTCGCCGCCGACCGCCTCGACGACGACCAGCGTCGCACGCTGCTGTCCGGCCGCGCGCCCGACGGCGTCGGCGGCGGCCCGATCGTCTGCGCCTGCTTCGGCGTCGGCCGCGACACCATCTGCGATGCGATCACGGCAGGTGCGCGCACGCCCGCCGCCATCGGCGCGCAGCTCAAGGCCGGCACCAATTGCGGCTCGTGCATTCCGGAGATGAAGCGGCTGATCGCGCAGACGGCCACGGACGCCCCGCCCATCGCGGCGGCGAGCTAGCCGAGAACACTGTCGTTCCGGGGCGAGGCCAACGGCCTCGAACCCGGAATCTCGACATGGTGGAAATGAAACAGCGCAAGACAAGCTCGGGATTCCGGGTTCGACGCTGACGCGTCGCCCCGGAATGACGTGGGTGTGGAAGCGTGTCAGATGCCTTGAGCAGGGAGGGCACCCAATCGACGCCGTGCGCCTCATCCACTATGCTCCCGCGCATGAAGCACAAGACATTCGGAACCGGCGGCGGCGGCGTCTCCGTCATCGGGCAGGGCACCTGGTATCTCGACCACGCCGATCGCCGCCGCGCCATCGCCACCCTGCGGCGCGGCCTGGATCTCGGCATGAGCCACATCGACACCGCCGAGATGTATGGCGATGCCGAGCTCGTCGTCGCCGAGGCCATCGCCGGCCGACGCGACGAGGTGTTCCTGGTGTCGAAGGTGCTGCCGAGCAACGCCTCGCGCAAGGGCACCGTCACCGCCTGCGAGCGCTCGCTGCAGCGGCTGAAGACCGACCGGCTCGACTGCTATCTCCTGCACTGGCCGGGCTCCTATCCACTCGCGGAGACGGTGGCGGCGTTCGAGGAGCTCAAGGCGGCCGGCAAGATCGCGTCCTGGGGCGTCAGCAATTTCGACGTCGACGATCTCGACGAACTGCTGGAGGTCGCAGGTGAGGGCAAGATCGCCTGCAACCAGGTGCTCTATCATCTGCAGGAGCGCGCCATCGAGCATGCCGTCATTCCGTGGTGCGGCCAGCATGGTGTTGCCGTGGTCGCCTACTCGCCGTTCGGCCATGACGACTTTCCGGAACGCCGCGGCGCCGGCGGCGAGGTGCTGCAGCGGATCGCGGAGCAGCATGGTGCAACGCCGCGCCAGGTCGCGCTGGCCTTCCTGACGCGGGCGTCGTCGCTGTTCGCGATCCCCAAGGCGTCGCGGCCCGGGCATGCCGAGCAGAATGCGGCGGCCGGCGACATCGAGCTCACCGCGGCCGAGATCGCCGCAATCGATCGCGCCTTTCCGCGCGGGCCGAAGCCGCGTGGGCTGCCCATGCTGTAATGCAGCATCACGGAAAATTACGGATGTTTGCTACCCCGGCGCGTAGCAACGCATAAGTGCTGCCCGCTTCGATGGGTTGTCGCGGCGTCGCGATTGGCGTTTTGTCGCCACTCACCGAATCGTCCTGTCTCCAAACGTCCGAGTTCGACCGTGACCCCGCCACCGAGTGCGGCCGCCGCCGCGCGCCTCGACGATGTGCCGACATCCGTGCAGGAGAAGCCGCAGGCCACGCGCAAGCGCGCGCCCGCGCGGGCCGACCGGCCGTTCCGCGGCATCGCGCTGATCCTGCTGTCGACCGTGTTCCTCGGCACCTCGGACGTCACCGCGAAGTATCTGTCGAAGACGCTGCCCTCGATCGAGATCACCTGGATCCGCTTCGTGGTATTCGCAGCGATCATGGTGCCGGCGATGATCCCGGGCTCGCCGCTGTTCGCGATGCGCACCGAGCAGCTCAAGTTCCAGCTGCTGCGCGGCGTTGCGCTGCTCGGCTCGTCGCTGATGTTCATCACCGGTTTACGCTATCTGCCGATCGCCGAGGCCTCCGCGACCGGCTTCGTCGCGCCGCTGTTCGTCACCGCGCTGTCAATCATCTTCCTCAGCGAGAAGGTCGGCCTGCGCCGCTGGGTCGCAACCGCGGTCGGGCTGTGCGGCGTGCTGATCATCCTCCGCCCTGGCACCGGCGCGTTCCATCTTGCCGCGCTGTTCCCGATCGTCTCGGCGTTCGCCTGGGCCTGCACGCTGATCATGACGCGGATGATGAGCGGCCGCGAGCACGCCATCACCATCATGACCTATTCCTCGATTGCCGGCGTCTGCGTGCTCACGGCAATCGTGCCGTTCGTATGGACCACGCCGTCCTGGCAGGACATCGGCTTCGGCGTGCTGGTCGGCGTCGCCTCGACCATGGGGCAGTGGATCGTGGTGCTGGCATTCCGCTATGCCGACGCCTCGGTGCTGGCGCCGTTCTCCTACACCCAGCTCCTGTGGGTCAGCATCCTCGGCTTCCTGGTGTTCGGCGAGGTGCCGGACGTCTGGACCATCGTCGGCGCCGCCTTCATCGTCTCCAGCGGCCTCTACACCGCCCATCGCGAGCGCGTCCGCCGCTCGCAACTGCTCCAGGTCGCCGGCGAGAGCTCGCCGAATCCGTGAGCCATCGGTCGCACGCCCCCGGGCCATTACCGGGGAGCGACTTTTTGGGTGGATGCGTTGCGTGTCCGCTACACCTGCGATCAAACGCGTAACGCACTGATTTCAAACAAGAAACAGGAGCGCCGTCGATCTCGGCGGGCGCCGTGCGCCTGCTAGGTCTTGGATTGCATCACGGGTGCAGAGCAAGATCGGGGGATTGCGTGCGGAGGCGGGTCGAAACGGCGGTGTGTCGGACGGCGCGGGCCGTGTGGGGCGCGCTGGGGCTCATGCTCGGGCTCTGTGGGCTCGGGCTGACGACGTCGGCGCTGGCCCAGACCGACTACACCTGGGGCGGCACCGGCTCGTCCACCGCGACCTCCGACTACAATCTCTCGACCAACTGGGAGAGCCCGCCGGCCGGCGCGCCGCCGGCATCGAGCGGCCAGGAGGCGCTGTTCGGCGCCACCGGCGCATCGACCATCACGGTCACCGCGCCGATCAATCCGGATTCCTGGATCTTCCTCAGCAACGCCCAGTCCTATTCGATTGGCGGCGCCGACGTGAATTTCGGCGTCGCCGGCTCCGGCTGGGGCTTCATCAACAACGCCAATTCCGGCCAGACGATCACGATCGGCAACAATCTCGGCGAGACCGTTGCCGGCGTGCGCGCCGAGCTGCTCGGCAACAGCACCACCATCCTGCTCGGCACCAACTCCTATTCCGGCGGCACCTTCATCGGCAGCGTCGCGACGCTGCAACTCGGCGACGCCACCCACACCGCCCGCATCATCGGCGACGTTTCGAATTTCGGCATCTTCAACATCGTCAGGGCCGACACCTCCGGCATCACCTCGCTCACCAATGACGGCGGCACCACCAACTTCCTCGGCGCGAGCTCCGCCGGTGCGATGACGATCGTGAACCAGTCGATTGCCACGACCGCGTTCGGCGTCGCCGGCGGCACCGATACGGCCACGGCGGGGAACGCCGTGATCACCAACCATCAGGGTCGCACGCTGTTCAACGCCAACACCAGCGCCGGCAACGCGACGATCACGAACGATACGTTCAGCCTGCTGGCGTTCGTCAATGCCGCCACGGCCGCCAATGCGGTCATCACCAATGGCGGCAATTCGTACGTGATGTTCGGGATCGGCTTCGGCAGCGACACCCCGTCGGCCGGCAATGCCACCATCATCAACAACATGAACGGCCAGGTCCAGTTCAACGCCCATTCCACCGCGGCGAACGCGACCGTCACCACCAATGACGGCGGATCGACGCTGTTCTTCGATCACGCCAGCGCCGGCTCCGCCACGATCATCACCAATGATGGCGGCCGCACCCGCTTCCTCGACAATACGACCGGCGGCACCGCCCAGTTCGTCACCAATGGCACCGGCGTGGTCGATTTCTCCGGTAGCATGGGTGTCAATGGCGACGGCCGCATCACCGCCGGCTCGCTGGCGGGCTCCGGCAACTACTACATCGGCGCCTTCAACACGCTGGTGGTCGGCGGCAACAATCTCTCCACCGAGGTCTCCGGCGTGATCGGCGACACCGATCCTTGCGGGTGCGGCACCATCGGCCCAGGCTCGCTGACCAAGGTCGGCAGCGGCAAGCTGACATTGTCCGGCATCAACACTTACACCGGCACGACCACGGTCGATGGCGGCATCCTCGCCGTCAACGGCGCCATCGCCGGCAGCAGCGTCACCGTGAATGCCGGCGGGACGCTCGGCGGCAACGGCATCGTCGGCAGCACGCTGGTCAATGGCGGCGCGCTCGCGCCGGGCAATTCGATCGGGCTGCTCACCGTGCAGGGCAGCCTCGTGTTCACGGCGGCCGCGAGCTACATGGTCGAGGTGTCGCCGGCCAATGCCGACCGGGTCAATGTGACGGGCACCGCGACGCTCGGCGGCGCGACCGTGCAGGCGAGCTTCGCGCCCGGCAGCTATGTCAACAAGCAGTACACGATCGTCAACGCCGCCGGCGGCATCAGCGGCACCTTCAACACGCTGATCAACACCAACCTGCCGGCCAACTTCTCTTCGAGCCTGAGCTACGACGCCAACAACGTCTATCTGAACCTGACGCTCGGCACGGCCGGGACCAACACCAACCAGCAGAACGTCACGGACACCACGACCGGCTATTTCAACCGCACCGGCGGCATCCCGCTCGCTTTCGGCGCGTTGACCCCAGCCGGCCTGACACAGGCGTCCGGCGAGATCGCCACCGCCTCGCAGCAGGCGATGTTCGACTCGATGAAGATCTTCCTTGGCCTGATGACCGATCCCTTTGTCGCCGGGCGCAGCGCGAACGCATCCGGTCCGGCAGCGGCGTTCGCCGACGCAGGACAGGGCGCCGCGCCGCGCGATGCCTTCGCGCGCATGCCGGTGAAGGCCATACCGGCCCGGCGCTTCGACGAGCGCTGGAGCACCTGGGCGGCGCCGTTCGGCGGCGGCTCGTTCGCCGATGGCAACGCCGCGCTCGGCTCGAACAACGCCACGATCCGCGAGGTCGCCTTGGCCGCCGGCGCTGATTACATCGTGTCGCCGAGCTGGCTGGCCGGCTTCGCGCTGTCGGGCGGCGGCACCGCCTTCGGCGTCAATGGTGGCGGCAGCGGCCGCTCCGACCTGTTCCAGGCCGGCGCCTTCGCCCGCTATCGCAGTGGTCCGGACTATCTCTCCGCGGCGCTCGCCTATGGCTGGCACGACGTGACCACCGACCGCGCCGTGACCGTCGCCGGCGTCGACCAGCTCCGCGCCCGCTTCGATGCGTCGGCCTATTCGGCCCGCCTCGAGGCCGGCCGCCGCTATGCCACGCCGTGGGGCGGGATCACGCCCTATCTCGGCGGCCAGGCGACGGCTTACGTGCTGCCGTCCTATGCCGAGCAGGTGCTCTCCGGCGCGGGCACCTTCGCGCTGAGCTATGCCGGCAAGACCGTGACGGATGCGCGCACCGAGCTCGGCGCGCGCGTCGACCGGTCGTTTGCGCTCGCCGACGGCGTGCTGTCGCTGCGCGGCCGCGCCGCCTGGGCGCACAATTTCAACCCCGATCGCACCATGACCGCGGGCTTCGAGGCGCTGCCGGGCACGAGCTTCGTCGTCAACGGCGCCGCGCAGTCGCGCGACCTCGCGCTCACCACCGCCTCGGCCGAAATCGCCTGGCGCAACGGCTGGTCGGCGGTCGCGACCTTCGAAGGCGAATTCTCGTCCATCAGCCGCTCCTACGCCGGCAAGGGCGTGGTGCGCTACAGTTGGTGATTGCGCGACGTCGTGTGGCTTGGAGCCGGCGTGCACCGATGCTAGGGGTGCGCTGAGCAACAAGAACAACAGGGAGCACGACGCCATGATCAACCTGACGCCCGAGACCGTCCTGCCCGACGACGGCACCAGCGGCACGCTGGTTGGCCGGGTCTGGCGCCCCGACGTGGACGGACCGGCCGTGGTCGCGGTGCGCGATGACGGTGTTTATGACGTCACCTCGGCTTTCCCCACCGTCAGCGCGCTGTGCGAGCAGGATGATCCGGCGACGGCGCTGCGCGGCATGGGCGGGCAGCGCATCGGCGACCTCGCCGCCATCCTCGCCAACACCCCGCCGGATCGCCGCGATCCGGCCAAGCCGTGGCTGCTGGCACCGGTCGACCTGCAGGTCCTGAAGGCGGCCGGCGTCACCTTCGCGATCTCGATGCTGGAGCGCGTCATCGAGGAGCGGGCGCGCGGCAATCCGGCCTCGGCCGAGGCGATCCGGAAAGAGGTGGTGCGCCTGGTCGGCGACGATTTCTCCAAGCTGAAGCCCGGCTCCGACCAGGCGATGCACCTCAAGCAGGTGCTGATCGAGCAGAACGCCTGGAGCCAATATCTCGAGGTCGGCATCGGCCCCGATGCCGAGGTCTTCACCAAGGCGCCGACGCTGTCATCTGTCGGCACCGGCATGGATGCCGGGCTGCATCCGAAATCGACCTGGAACAATCCGGAGCCGGAGGTCGTGCTGGCGGTGTCGAGCCGCGGCCGGATCGTCGGCGCGATGCTCGGCAATGACGTCAACCTGCGCGACTTCGAGGGCCGCTCGGCGCTGCTGCTGTCGAAAGCCAAGGACAACAACGCCTCCTGCGCCATCGGCCCCTTGCTGCGCCTGTTCGACAAGACCTTCACGCTGGATGACGTCCGCAAGATGGACGTGGCGCTGAACGTGACCGGCAGCGACGGCTTCGTGCTCGACGGCCATTCCTCCATCAGCAAGATCAGCCGCGATCCGACCGACCTCGTCGCCCAGACCATCGGTGCCGTGCATCAATATCCCGACGGCTTCGCGCTGTTCCTCGGCACGATGTTCGCGCCCGTCAAGGATCGCGACGCACCGGGCCAGGGGTTCACCCACAAGCGCGACGACATCGTCACGATCTCGGCGCCTCAACTCGGTCGTCTCGTCAACCGCATGCGCAACAGCGACGAATGCGAGCCGTGGACGTTCGGCGTGGGTGCGCTGATGCGCAGCCTGGCGCGGCGGAAGCTGATCTGAGGCACGCAGCCTCCACACCCACGATGTCATTCCGGGGCGCGCGACAGCGCGAGCCCGGAATCCATACGCCGCAGCGCTCGTGAGGCAGACGGCCTGAGTTACGATCGCGCTCCATCACGCAGGCTGGTGGTTATGGACTCCGGGCTCGCTCGCTTCGCGAGCGCCCCGGAGTGACGGAGAGACTGGGGGGCTCCTGCGTCATCTCACACATGCCCCGAGGCCATCTGGCTGGCGGCGCGGCGCGGGCGCTCCTGCAGCGATGAGGCGTCGCCCAGCGCGCGCTCGCGCACCAGCGAGAGTGCGTGGTCGCGTTCGGCGGCCGTGCTGCGCCGTGGCTCCGACCGGCGCAGGCCCAGATCGTCGTCGATCGGATCCTTCGGCACCAGCGACAGCGCCCGCTCGAACGGATCGAGCGACGCGTCATGCCCCCTGCCGCCGTCACGGCCCGGCTCAGGCTCGGGCGGACGTCGCGCCACGAGCGTCTTGATGCGGCCGATCAGGCCGGATGGCGCTTCTGGTGGCGCGGAATCGAACGGGTCGGCATAGAACGTCGCGCCGGCCTTCTCGACCATCCCGGCGAGCGCGGTCACCATGCGCGGCGAGCCGCAGGCATAGACGACATCGGAGGCCGTCAGCGTCGGCATGTGCGGCTCGATCCGTCCGGTGCGGATCGAGGGATGATTGACCGGACCTTCCTCGACCGTCGGGATGATCGTGACGTTCGGCAGCCGCGCCAATTGCGCCAGGATCGGCGTCATGTAGAGCTGCGGCAGCTTCTTGGCGCCGGCGATGATCACCATCGGCCGGTTGCGGGACTCGCGCAGCGCCATCGCGGCGATCGCCCAGATCGGCGCGAAGCCGGTGCCGCTGCCGGCGAGGACGAGACGGCCGGTGCCGCCCGGGCGCAGGAACGCATGCCCATACGGCCCCTGGATGCGCAGCCGATGGCCGGGACGGATGCCGCTGCCGAGCGCCGTCGTGACGCGGCCGCCGCGCACGCGCTTGATGTTGAGATGGATGACGCGGCCGCCGATGCGGCCGTCGAACGACGCCGTTGGGCTGTAGGCGCGTGCCGGATAGCCGTTGAAGGTGAACTTGAAGTACTGCCCGGGCAGATAGCTGATGCTCTTCTCCGGAGCGATCATCAGCTCCATGATGTCGGGCGCGACCTCGCGCAGGCCGACCAGCCGCGCCTTGCTGGTGTCGATTTCCGGCACGTCCTCCAGCTCGACGTCGAGATCGGAGACGACGCGCGCCTGGCAGGCATAGATCATGCCCTGCGTATGCGTCTCGCCGCACACCGTCTGGCCCTTGGAGACGTGAACCATGCAGGTGCCGCAGGTGCCGGCGCGACAGTCGAACGGAATCTCGACGCCGTTGGCGAGCGCGCCATCGAGCAGCACGTCACCCGCGCGGACGCGGAACTGGCGGCCCTTGACGGTGACGGTCCTGAAGTTCGACATGGTTCACTCCTCGATCGGATACGCTGTGACGATGGTGGGATGAGACCGCGGGGATTCACGCCTTGCCGGGCGACACGCGGATGAGATTCTTGTTGGCGGTGCTCTCGAACCGGCTCGACCAGTAGTTCGACGCCATCACCGGCCGCTTCAGCCAGCTCACCTTCGGCGAACGCAGCACCAGGAACCAGAAGAAGAACGGCGTCGTGATGAGATGCGAGACCAGCGGAAACCAGTCCGGCAGCAAGGATGCCGGGCCGGGCAGGCGATACCAGTAGTAGGTGCTGATCGCGGCCGCCGCGAAGATGCGATGCATCCGGGTGCGGGCGGCGGGCCTGTAGCGCAGGATGTGCTCGCCGACCCTGAAGACGACGTAGCTGACGAGCGCGGCGCCCAGCGGCCACACATAGGCGGTGATGATCGCGGCCTGGTCGACCTGCTGCGGCGGATAGTCCGGCACTTGATACCAGCCCCAGACGAAGCCGGGGAAGCTGCCGATCAGGAAGTTGCCGAGGAACTGCTGGACTTTGGTGGGCACGCCCGCCGTCGGCGTCAGCTCGGGCGTGGAGTCGGGACACGGATTGCTGCAGGCCTCGCAGATGTTGCAGCGGGCATTCTTGAAGGTCAGGGCGGGGTTGGTGCCGTAGAGCCGCTCGACGGGGTGGATCGGACACAGCGAGGTGCACCAGCCCGAGCGCATTTCGAACACAGAGCCCATCGCGAACGCCATGACCGCGGCCGACAGCAGCATGACCGCCGTCAGCGGACCGTCGACATTGAGTCCGATTCGTCGCATCGGCACGACGATGAAAAGAAGCGTCACGCTGATCACCGCGAGCGTCGCCGCGCCCCATTCCGGCATCCGGATGTTCTGCGAGATGCCCATCTTGTTCGGCAGCAGATGGAATGTCGCCATTGGACAGATGTTGCGCCACAGGCCGGGCGAGATCGTCACCAGCGCGGGCGCGATCGGAATCAGGAGATTCCACATCAGGGCGATGCCGAGGGGAGGGAAGAACAGCAGCAGGTTCACCAGCAGCACGCCGACGACCAGCATGACCGTCTGCATCGTCAGCCAGAATCGCCGCTCGGCCCGTCCGGTGCTGCGGCTGCCGGCCTGTGCGGCCGGCTGATACCTGGCGGGAGCCACCTTCACCGCCACGTGCGCGAGCGGCCGGGCATCTCGATGTTGCGAAGCGTAGTCGTGTCGGGGCGAACGTTGAGCGCTGTTGTTCTGCATTGCTTTCCAGGACGCGAGTTGGTCTTCACGATCGCGCCGACGTCACGTTCACAGGCGCGGAGTTGTTAGTCCCGCAATCCCTGTGACTTCGTGTCGCAGCGCATGCTGTGACGCAGAATCTGACGGCGAGATGTGGCGCTTTTTGACGGCCAATATGGACGTCCCTGGGCCATGCTGCGGTCGGCCTGCGGCCGTTTGATCTGGATCAAATCGAGGAACATCAAGGATTTGATCGGGGGCTGGAGCAGTTTTTCCAGATCGTTTGATCTGGATCAATGACGGCCTCGGCTGTGACGTAGTTCGGGCGTGATCAGGGCAGTGCGCAGATGATTTCGACGCTGCCATAACGACCCGACGGGCAAATCAGATCGCGCGCTAAAATCCTGTCCAGCCGTCAGGCAAAAAATAAATCGCTTGCCGATTTCGTATAATCAGCATTACAGTCCAGCCCGTTCCGTTGCGTCGGAGGGGACGTATCGCGGTCGTCATGGACGTCGGCAGCGGAATGCGATGGGCGTGTGTCGTTGCAGCGTGATCATTCGCGCCGACGAACAATGATGCACGCACGGTCAAGTCGCGCGGTCCTGGCACCCCGATGCTGGTGTCCCCGCGGCGGCGCGCGGACAGCGCGTCGTCGCGCACGGTGGCCAAAAGCCGGCGCACCGGGGAGAACGCGAAGCAGCCGTCAAAACCATCGCGCAGGGAGGGCCGGGCGTCTTCGGCCAGACCTGTGGTACCTGCCGCCTGCATTTTTTCCGCAGGCGGGCCACGGGCGCGGCCAGCGCCCGGCCTTCCCTGCGCCCTTCACGTCATAAGGGCGATGATATCGGCATCACCCGGACGCAACGCGCCGCGGGAGTGAGAACGCATGTGACCATCCCGGTCGGTCCTGGACTCACGATTGTGGCAAATCCGATGACACAACAAAGGTCGTTATTCCGGGACGCGTCGCGCAGCGGCGCGGGCCCGGAATCCATACGCACGATCGTGGTTATGGATTCCGGGCTCGCCCTGCGGGCGCCCCGGAATGACGGCGCAGGGAGAGGGGCTCATGCGAGGTCTCTCATGGCCGAGCGCCAGAGATGGCCGAAAGTCTCGCTTGGCTCTCCGCCGTCGTCCCGGACAAGCGTGCGCAGCACGCGCAGATCCGGGACCCATAACCCCAGGGAGATGTTGTTGCGCACGATGTTGGACCAGTCGTTCTTCGCAACGTCTGCCGCGGAGTATTGGTCCCTGCGTTCGCAGGGACGACAGCTGAGGTCGTGGCGATGGCCTGCCTCACACCGGCAGCGCGATGGAGTACTTCACCTGGCTCAGCGCAAAGCTCGATTCGATCGAGGCGATGCCGTCGAGGCGGGTCAGCTTGCTCTTCAGGAACGCCTCATACGACGACAAATCAGCCGCCACCACGCGCAGCAAATAGTCGCGATTTCCCGTCATCAGATAGCATTCCAGCACCTCGGGCCAGGCCGAGATCGCCTTTTCGAAGCGCTTGAGGTCCTCCTCCTTCTGCCGCGCGAGCTTGATGGAGATGAAGACGGACACGTGCAGCCCGAGCGCCTTCTGGTCGACGGTCGCGAGATAGCGGGTGATGACGCCGCGCTCCTCCAAGAGCTTGACGCGGCGGTGGCAGGGCGAGACCGACAGCCCGACCTTGTCGGCGAGCTCCTGCATGGTGATGCGGCCGTCGGCCTGGAGATGGCCGAGGATCTTGCGGTCGATGGCGTCGAGCTCGGGCATTGGGATAAAATCGCTCAAAGTGGATTCTGAATGGGAAAATATCTCAACAATCGGCAACTGCACGCGAAAAATTGAGAATTATGGCCGGTGCGACAGGATTAAAATCGGCGAATCCAACAAGGCCCCGGGGAGCAGCGCGCCATGGCCACGCCATCCGCATCGTCAGACCGTCTCGACATCCTGAACGCGCTGACCCGCAAGGCGCTGTGGCTGTCGTCCTGGACCATCCATCACGCCAACCACATCCGGCCGAACACCGACGGCCTGAAGGTCGGCGGCCACCAGGCCTCCTCCGCCTCGCTCGCGACCATCATGTCGGCGCTGTACTTCTCGGTGCTGCGCCCGGAGGACCGCGTCGCGGTGAAGCCGCATGCGAGCCCCGTCTTCCATGCCATCCAATATCTGTTCGGCCGGCAGACGCGCGAGAAGCTGGAGAATTTCCGCGGCTTCAAGGGCGCGCAATCCTATCCGTCGCGCACCAAGGATGTCGACGATGTCGACTTCTCGACCGGCTCGGTCGGCCTCGGCGTCGCGCAGACTTTGTTCTCCTCGCTGGTGCAGGACTACGTACACGCGCATGGCTGGATGAAGGGCCGCCGCGAGGGCCGCATGATCGCGCTGGTCGGCGACGCCGAGATGGACGAGGGCAATATCTTCGAGGCCCTGGCCGAGGGCTGGAAGCACGGCCTGCGCAACACCTGGTGGATCGTTGACTACAACCGCCAGAGCCTGGACGCCGTCGTGCGCGAGGGCCTGTGGGAGAAGTTCGAAACCATGTTCCGCAATTTCGGTTGGGACGTGGTGATCGTGAAATACGGCCGGCTGATGCGAGAGGCGTTTGCCGAACCCGGCGGCGAGGCGCTGCGGCGCTGGATCGATAACTGCCCGAACGCGCTTTATGCGGCGCTGTGCTTCCAGGGTGGGGCTGCCTTCCGCAAGCACATCCAGGACGAGATCGGCGATCAGGGCGACGTGACCCGGCTGCTCGACAAGCGCACCGACGACGAGTTGCTGGCGCTGATGAGCAATCTCGGCGGCCACGACATGGCCAGCATGCTTGATGCCTTCGAGTCCATCGACCACGACCGCCCGGTGTGCTTCATCGCCTATACCATCAAGGGCGTCGGCCTGCCGTTCCAGGGCCACAAGGACAATCACGCCGGCCTGATGACCGTCGCCCAGATGGAGAAGTGGCGCGCGCAGCAGAACATTCGCCCGGGCCATGAGTGGGACAAGTTCGAGGGACTGACGCAGGATGCTTCGACGCTGGAGTCGTTCCTCGCGTCGGTGCCGTTCAATCGCGATGGCCGCCGGCTCGATGATGCGGTGTTCGACGTGCCGGAGCGGCTGACCTTCACCGCGGCGGCGCAGATGTCGACGCAGCAGGGCTTTGGCCTGATCCTCAACGATCTCGCCCGCAGCGACACCGCGCTGGCCTCGCGCATCGTGACCTCGTCGCCCGACGTCACCGTCTCGACCAATCTTGGCGCCTGGGTCAACCGCCGTGGCCTGTTCGCCCGCGCGGAGAAGGCGGATTTGTTCCGCAGCGAGAAGATCCCGTCGACCTTCAATTGGGCGGCCTCGCCGAAGGGCCAGCATATCGAGCTGGGGATCGCCGAGATGAACCTGTTCATCATGGCCTCGGCGCTTGGCCTGTCGCACGCCATCAACGGCGCGCGGCTGCTGCCGGTGGTCACCTTGTACGATCCCTTCATCGAGCGCGGCCTCGATGCGCTGAACTACGCCTGCTATCAGGATGCGCGTTTCATGGTGGCGGCCACGCCGTCGGGCGTGACCTTGGCGCCGGAGGGCGGCGCGCATCAGTCGATCGCGACACCGTTGATCGGCATGGCGCAGGACGGGCTGTCGTCGTTCGAGCCGGCCTTCGTCGACGAGCTCGCCGCGATCATGAAATGGGGCTTTGCCCACATGCAGCGCGAGGCAGGCGAGGGCGGCTCGCTCTATCTGCGGCTGTCGACGCGCACCATCGATCAGCCGCAGCGGATCATGACGCCGGAGCTGGAATCCGACATCGCCGCCGGCGCCTATTGGCTGCGCAAGCCGGGACCGAATGCCGAGGTGATCGTCGCCTATACCGGCGCGGTCGCGCCGGAGGCGATCGAGGCCACCGGCCTGATCGGCGAGTCCCGCCGCGACGTCGGCCTGCTCGCGATCACCTCGGCGGACCGGCTGCATGCCGGATGGACGGCGGCGCGCAGCCTGCGGCGGCATCGGCGCGGTGTGCAACATCTCAGCCACATCGAACAACTGCTGGCGCCGCTGCCGCGCGATTGCGGCATCGTCACCGTGATCGACGGCCATCCGGCGACGCTCGGCTGGCTCGGCTCGGTGCGCGGCCATCGCGTCGAGGCGCTGGGGGTTGAGAAATTCGGCCAGACCGGGACGATCGACGACCTCTATCGCCACAATGGGATGGACGCCAACGCGATCATCGATGCGGCCGAGAGCCTCACTGGCGCGCCGGTCCGGCATCGCAAGATGGCAGTGTGAGGGCGGGCCAAGAACGGGGACGCCGTCTCCCTCACCTGGATGAAGGAGACGGCGTCGCAACTTGGATCAAATGTCTACGTACTGAAAGGCTGCGCAATAAGAACTGGCGAAAATATCGGTTCTGAAATCTTATCCGGCGTCCTTTCGAGATGCCGGGATGTCTATGAAGAGGAGATTAGCCAGAGCGATCGAACGGCGATGTGAAGCAGTTCACATCTTGGAAATGAATCTTCGACGGCGGGAATTCTGCCATCCGGAATGATGGCGATCTGGAGGGGGCGAAGGGGACACGCGGTTGCTGCGATGCAAAATGGAGCGGCGACGAAACGCAGGCCGGTCGGCTTGCGCCGGTCGCGGCCTTGCTCCTATATCCGCGGGACGCAACCCCGGTCCCCGCATGTGGCGGGTTCATCCCGCGGATCGCGCGTGCCAGGATGCCGGCCGCGTGCTGCCGCCCCCTCCAGATGCTTCCACGTGAAGAGGTTTTCCGATGGTCAATCGCCTGCAATTCTACATCGACGGCGCCTGGGTCGATCCGGTCGTCAAGAAGTCCACCCAGGTCATCAATCCGGCGACCGAGGAGGCGATGTACGAGGTTGCGCTGGGCTCCAAGGCCGATGTCGACAAGGCCGTCGCCGCCGCCAAGCGCGCCTTCGAGACCTTCTCACAGACCTCGCGCGAGGAGCGCGTCGCGCTGCTCGAGAAGATCATCACGATCTACAAGGGCCGCATGAAGGAGATCGGCGCCGCCGTCTCCGACGAGATGGGCGCGCCGCTGCCGATGGCGGAGAAGCTGCAGGCCGGCGCCGGCCTCGGCCATCTGATGTCAACGCTCGACGTGCTGAAGAAGTATGAGTTCGAGGAGACGCTGCCTGCGTCCGTGGTGGTGCGCGAGCCGGTCGGCGTGGTCGGCATGATCACGCCCTGGAACTGGCCGCTGAACCAGATCGCCTGCAAGGTCGCGCCGGCGCTGGCCGCGGGCTGCACCATGATCCTGAAGCCGTCGGAATTCACTCCGACCTCGGCGCTGATCTTCGCCGAGATCCTGCATGAAGCCGGCGTGCCGAAGGGCGTGTTCAACCTGATCAACGGCCTCGGGCCGGAGGTCGGCGCTGCGATGAGCGAGCATCCGGACATCGACATGATCTCGTTCACCGGATCGACCCGCGCCGGCATCGACGTCGCCAAGCGCGCGGCGCCGACCGTGAAGCGCGTCAGCCAGGAACTCGGCGGCAAGTCGCCGAACGTGATCCTGGAGGGCTCCGACCTGGTGAAGGCAGTGACCGGCGGCGTCATGCATATGTTCAACAACTCCGGCCAGTCCTGCAACGCGCCGTCGCGCATGATCGTGCCGGCCGCGCGCATGAAGGAAGTCGCTGCCATCGCGAAGGGCGTCGCCGACAAGACCAAGGCGGGTGACCCGCGCGGCGAGGGCACCACGATCGGCCCGGTCGTCAATCGCGGCCAGTGGGACAAGATCCAGGCCCTCATCAATAAGGGTATCGAGGAGGGCGCGACCCTCGTCGCCGGCGGCCCGGGCCTGCCGGAGGGCGTCAACAAGGGCTTCTATGTGCGGCCGACCATCTTCGCCGACGTCAAGCCTGAGATGACGATCTCGCGCGAGGAAATCTTTGGACCAGTGCTCGTGATCATCGGCGCCAAGGACGAGAACGAGGCGGTGCGTATCGCCAACGACACGCCCTATGGTCTTGCCGGCTATGTCACGGCCCCGACGATCGAGAAGGCCCGCGAGGTCGGCCGCAAGATCCGCGCCGGCAACGTCAACCTGCAGGGTGTCCCGAACGACCGCACCGCGCCGTTCGGTGGCTACAAGCAGTCCGGCAACGGCCGCGAATGGGGCCGGTTCGGTCTCGAGGAGTATCTCGAGGTCAAGGCCATCGCGGGCTACAACGCGGCTTGATTGGTCTCCGTCATTGCGAGCGCAGCGAAGCAATCCAGGGGCCGGGAAGGAAGTCTGGATTGCTTCGTCGCTTCGCTCCTCGCAATGACGGCCAATTATCCCCCCAGCGCGCCCTGCGTGTTGACGTAGAGCGCGTAGATCGACTGGCTGGCGGCCATGAACAGCCGGTTGCGCTTCAGCCCGCCGAAGCAGAGATTGGCGCAGCGCTCGGGCAAGGCGATGCGGCCGATCGGGGCGCCGTCGGGCGCGAACACCATGACGCCATCGAGTTCGGGCGAGCCCATCCCCCAGCCGCACCAGAGATTGCCGTCGACGTCGCAGCGCATGCCGTCCGGCGTGCCCGGACCGGCATCGATGTGGACGCGCTTGTTGGCGAGCTTGCTGCCATCGGCGGAGACGTCATAGGCGAGGATCTTGCGGTTCGGTACGCCGCGGGATTCGACGATGTAGAGGATGGATTCATCGGGCGAGAAGCACAGCCCGTTCGGTCCCAGCACGCCCTCGGCGACGATGGTCGCCCGGCCCGTGGCCGCGTCGATCCGGTACACGTTGGCGTCGATCTCGGACTCGGCCTTGTAGCCCTCGTAATTGCCGAGCAGGCCGAAGGTCGGATCTGTGAACCAGATCGAGTCGTCCGATTTGACGACGACGTCGTTTGGCGAGTTCAGCCGCTTGCCGTCGAAGGAGTCGATCAGCACGGTGATGGAGCCGTCATACTCGGTCCGCGTGACGCGGCGGCCACCGTGCTCGCAGGTGACGAGACGGCCCTGGCGATCCCGGGTGTTGCCATTGGCGAAATTGGAGGGCTTGCGAAACACCGAGACCGCGCCGCTTTCCTCCTCCCATTTGAGGATGCGCTGGTTGGGGATATCGCTGCACAACAGATAGCGCCCGTCGCCGAACCACACTGGCCCCTCCGCCCAGCGCAGGCCCGTCGCCAGCCGCTCCACGGCCGAGAGCTTGAGCCAGTATTTCTCGAAGCGCGGATCCAGCGCCTGGATCGCCGGATCGGGATAGAAGGTGGCAGGGCGCCAGCCCTGCGCGTGAGCGTTTCCGTCGGACATTTGGCCGGTCCTGTTATTGCGCGGTTGCGATCTCTGCTATCATTGGCCCGCCACAACCGCAAACCTGCGGACCCAACACGAGGGATGAAATGCCACGTATCTTGATGACCGGTGCGAGCGGTGGAATCGGCACTTCCTTGCGGAAGCTGCTGCCGCCGATCTATCCGGACCTTCTGCTCAGCGACCTGAAACCGCCTGCCGATCTTTCCAGCCAGGAGACCTTCAAGGCGGCCAATCTTGCCGACCTCGCCCAGGTCGAGGCGCTGTGCGAAGGCGTCGACGGCATCATCCATTTCGGCGGCTATTCGGTCGAGGGACCGTGGAACGACATCCTGCAGGCCAACATCATCGGCGGCTACAACCTGTTCGAGGCGGCCCGCCGCAAGGGCGTCAAGCGCGTGGTGTTCGCCTCGTCGAACCATGCGGTCGGCTTCTATCCCCGTCACCGCAAGATCGACAATGACGTGCAGCCGCGTCCCGACGGCCGCTACGGCGTCAGCAAGGTGTTCGGTGAGGCGCTCGGCTCGCTCTATGCCGACAAGCATGGGCTGAAGGTGACCTGCATCCGCATCGGCAATTTTGGCGACAAGCCGCTCGACAAGCGCCGGCTGTCGATCTGGCTCAAGCCGGAAGATCTGGTGCAACTTTGCCGCATCGGCCTCGAGCATCCCGACATCCATTTTGAAGTGCTCTATGGCGCATCGCTGAACGAGCGCGCCTGGTGGGACAACCAGCGTGCCTATGACCTCGGCTATCGCCCGACCGGCCGCGCGGAGGATTTCCGCGAGCACGCCTTGGCCGAGCAGGCCAAGCTGCCCGCCGATCCGATCGGCGACTATTTCCAGGGCGGCGCGTTCTGCACCACTGAGTTCGACGGCGACACCAGCCGGATCATCGACTGGGGTTGATCCGACCTCGTCATTCCGGGGCGCGTCCGCAGGACGCGAACCCGGAATCTCGATGTGAGAGCGCAAGACAATGTCTGGATTCCGGGTTCGCGCTTCGCGCGCCCCGGAATGACGTTGAGAATGAAAGAAGAGAAGACCATGACCGATGGATTGCGCAAGGGACTGACCGCTTACGGCGATGCCGGCTTCTCGCTGTTCCTGCGCAAGGCCTTCATCAAGGCGGCCGGCTATTCGGACGACGCGCTCGATCGCCCAATCGTCGGCATCACCAACACCTACAGCGACTACAATCCGTGCCACGGCAACGTGCCGCAGATCCTGGAGGCGGTGAAGCGCGGCGTCATGCTGTCGGGCGCGATGCCGTTCGTGTTTCCGACCATCTCGATCGCCGAGAGTTTTGCGCATCCGACCTCGATGTATCTGCGCAACCTGATGGCAATGGAAACCGAGGAGATGATCCGCGCGCAGCCGATGGATGCGGTGGTGGTTATCGGCGGCTGCGACAAGACCCTGCCCGCGCAGATCATGGCCGCGGTGTCGGCCGATCTGCCGACGGTGGTCATTCCGGTCGGGCCGATGGTGGTCGGGCATCACAAGGGCGAGGTGCTCGGCGCCTGCACCGACTGCCGACGTCTCTGGGCGAAGTATCGCGCCGGTGAGATGGACGGCAGCGAGATCGACGCAGTCAACGGCCGGCTCGCTCCTTCGGTCGGCACCTGCATGGTGATGGGCACGGCCTCGACAATGGCCTGCATCACCGAGGCGCTCGGACTGTCCTTGCCGATGAGCGCGACCATCCCGGCGCCGCATGCCGAGCGCTTCCGCTCGGCCGAGGCCAGCGGCCGGGTCGCGGCCGAGATGGCCAAGGTGAAGGGACCGAAGCCGAGCGAACTGCTGACCCCTGCGGCGTTCCGGAATGCGCAGGTGGTGCTGCAGGCGATCGGCGGCTCGACCAACGGGCTCGTGCATCTCACCGCCATCGCCGGCCGGACGCCGCATAAAATCGACCTCGATGCATTCGACAGCATCGGTCGCGAGGTGCCGGTGCTGGTCGATCTCAAGCCGTCCGGCGATCACTACATGGAGCATTTCCATCACGCCGGTGGCGTGCCAAAGCTGATGAAGCAGCTCGGCGATCTCATCGATCTCGATTGCCGCTCGATCACCGGCCAATCGCTGCGCGACATCGTGGCCGCCGCCGAGGACGTGCCGGGGCAGGACGTGATCCGCGCGCGCGACGACGCGATCAAGCCGGAAGGCGGCCTTGCCGTGCTGCGCGGCAATCTGGCGCCGCGCGGCGCGGTCATCAAGCATTCGGCGGCAAGCCCCAAGCTGCTGCAGCACACCGGGCGCGCCGTCGTGTTCGAGTCGATCGAGGACATGACCTTGCGGGTCGATGCTCCCGATCTCGACGTCTCGGCCGACGACGTCCTGGTGCTGCGCAACGCCGGGCCGAAAGGCGCACCCGGCATGCCGGAGGCGGGGTACCTGCCGATCCCGAAGAAGCTCGCGCGCGGCGGCACGAAGGACATGGTGCGCATCTCCGATGCGCGCATGAGCGGCACCGCCTTCGGCACCATCGTGCTGCATATCACCCCGGAGTCCGCGGTTGGAGGCCCGCTGGCGCTGGTGCGGAGCGGCGACATGATCCGGCTCGATGTTCCCAAGCGCAGCATCGACCTGCTGGTCGACGACGCCGAGTTGGACCGGCGTCGCGCTGCGCTGAAGCAAGCCGCAACGCCCGAATGGGCGGAGCGCGGCTATGCGCATCTCTTCCATGAAACGATCCTGCAGGCCGACGACGGCTGCGATTTCGATTTCATGCGCCGGAAAGGGAAGGGGTGAGCGCAGTCCTACTTTCCCTTGCTGGTGAACCGCTTCACGGCGGCGCGGAATTCATCCGTGTGCATGCAGTTGATGATGGCATCGCGCTCGGCGGCGAGCTGGTCTTCGACCGAGCTGGTTGGCGCGCGATGGATCAGCGCCTTGGTCGCCGCGATCCCCGCCGGCACATTCTGCGCCAGCCGCGCAGCCAGCGCGTCGGTGGCTGCCGCGAGCTCGGGGGCGGGGACGACTTTCGCGACCAAGCCCCATTCATGGGCCTGCGCGGCCGTGAAGCTGTCCTCCGCCAGGAAGATCTGCAGCGCCCGCCTGATGCCCACAGTGGCGACCACGCCAACTGTACCGCCGCCGTCGGGCGACACGCCGAGCTTGGCATAGGCCGGCGTGAAGCGCGCGTCCTCGGCGGCAATGCAGAGGTCGGCGGCGAAGGCGAGCGACATCCCCGCGCCGGCGGCGGAGCCGTGCACGCTCGCCAGCACGATCTTGGGCATGCGCCGCAGGCTCGCGATGAAGGCATGGTAGTGATGCAGCAGTTCGCTGACGACAGGCGTGATGGCGTCGGCCTCAGCGGCAGCGCCGATCGTCTGCAGGTCGCCGCCGGCGCTGAAGGCGCGGCCTTCGCCTTTCAGGATCAGCACGCGGATGGTGTCGTCGGCCTCGACCTGGGCCGCAAGCAGCTCCAAGCGCTTCGCAATCGCAAGGTTGATGGCGTTGAACGCTGCCGGGCGGTCGAGCGTGATGGTCGCGATCGGACCTTCGATGCTCAGGCGGGCAGGTTCCGCTACGGCGTCCGACATTCATACCTCCCGGGGCGTGGCTTTTGTTGCCGCATTTAAACCGTACGGCGGGACCGGTGACAATGCCGGACAAGTCTGCCAAAACCCGGTTCCGTCGGCGTGGACAATGACAGAATGGGGCAGGGTGCAGTGACGAAGGGACCGGTGGTGATCGTGGGTGCGGGGCATGCGGGATTCCAGCTCGCGACCTCGCTGCGTCAGGCAGGCTTTGCCGATCCGATTCATCTGATCAACGACGAGTCGCATCTGCCGTATCAGCGCCCGCCGCTGTCGAAGGCGTATCTGAAGGGCACCGGCGGTCCCGAGACCCTGATGTTCCGACCGCAGAAGTTCTACGCCGACCAGACCATCGATCTCGTCTACGATCGTGCCGTCGCTGTTCAGCGCGATCAGCGCCGGGTGCTGCTCGCCTCCGGTAGGACGCTCGACTATGGGCACCTCGTGTTCGCGACCGGTGCGCGCAACCGGCTGCTCGACATTCCCAACGCCAATCTCCCAGCGGTGCGCTATCTGCGCATTCTCGACGACAGCGAAGCGCTGCGAGGCTTGCTCGCCGATGCCAAGCGGGCCGTCGTCATTGGCGCCGGCTTCATCGGTCTTGAATTCGCAGCGACTGCGCGGATCAAGGGCCTCGAGGTCGACGTGCTCGAGCTCGGCGCTCGGGTGATGGCGCGGGCAGTGACCGCCGAAATCTCGGACTACTTCCAGAAGCAGCATGCGGAAGCCGGCGTGCGCATCCATCTCGGCGTGCAGGCCACCAGCATCGAGGCCGACGGCAACAAGGTCACCGGCGTCAGCCTCAGCGATGGTCGGCACATCCCCGCTGACCTCGTCGTGGTCGGCGTCGGCGTGCTGCCGAATGTCGAGCTCGCTGCCGAGGCTGGATTGCAGGTCGCCTCCGGCATCGTCGTCGACGAATATCTGCTCACCAGCGATCCGCACATCTCGGCCATCGGCGACTGCGCCCTGTTCGTCAGCCAGCGCTTCGGCGGGACGCTGCGGCTGGAGTCGGTGCAGAACGCCACCGATCACGCCCGCTGCGTCGCGGCGCGGCTGATGGGCGACGTCAAGCCCTATGACGGACAGCCGTGGTTCTGGAGCGACCAGGGCAATGACAAGCTCCAGATCGCGGGGCTCACCACCGGCTATGACCAGGTCGTTCTGCGCGGTGATCCGGCGCAAAAGGCGTTCTCCGCGTTCTGTTACAAGGAGGGCCGGCTGGTCGGCATCGAGTCGGTCAACCGCGCCGGCGACCATATGTTCGGCCGCAAGTTGCTGGCTGCGGGCGGCACCCTGGATGCAGCCAAGGCCGCTGATCCCAGCTTCGACCTGAAGAGCGCTCTGGCCTAGAGCCACGCGCGAACCTCCTCCTCGGTCGGCATCGACGGGCCGGCGCCCATGCGCTGCACCGAGATCGAGGCGGCGACGTTGGCATAGCCGATCGCATCCGCGATATCAGCGCCCTGCGACAGCCGCGCGGCGAGCGCACCGACGAAGCAGTCGCCGGCACCGGTGGTGTCGACGGCCTTCACCGCGCGGCCTTCGACCAGCCGGGCCTCGGCACCAGAAACCGCGACCGCGCCACGCGCGCCGAGCGTGACGCAGACCGTCTGGTCGTCGCGAGGCTTGAGCGCGCGAACCGCCTCATTCACCTGCTGCGGCGTCGGCGCGTCGCCGAGCTCGATGCCGGCCAGGAAACCGAGCTCGGTTTCGTTGAGCACGAGGACATCAACCAGCGCAAACAGCGGGCTGTCGAAGGCGCTCGCGGGGGCGGGGTTGAGGATCGTGGTGGCGCCGGCCGCTTTGGCACGCTGGAAGAACGCGACAATCGTCGCTTGCGGGATCTCGAACTGGCTGACGGCCACGTCTCCCGAGCCAAGAGACACCTGCGCCACATCGTCGGCGCTGACCTCGGCGTTGGCGCCTGATATCACCACGATCGTGTTGTCGGCCTTGGCCAGCGTGATGATCGCGGTGCCGGTCGACGCGCTGGCGCTGTCCTTCACGGCGGTGAGATCGATGCCCTGAGCCGTGAGAAATGCGCGCAACTGCTCCCCGAAGGCGTCGCGACCGAGCCGGCCGATCAGCGCCGTCGGCACGCCGAGCTTGGCCGCGGCGACGGCCTGGTTCGCTCCCTTGCCGCCCGGAAAGTACATCACCGACCGGCCGGCGACGGTCTCGCCGATGCGCGGATGGCGCTCGGCCGCCGCCACCACATCCATGTTGATGCTGCCGGCGACGACGACCCGCCCCATCCGCCTGCTCCCCACAACCGCTAGACGCGAGCCTCGAATTCCTGCCGGACCAGCTCGATATCGGCGAGCGTCGGCAGGCCGGCCTCGTTGCCGAGCTTCTGGATCTTGAACGTCGAGGCCGCGCGGGCGAACTCGAAATGCTCCTTCCAGCCCTTCGCAGGATTGGCGAGATACGAATACACATAGGCGCCGTGGAAGACGTCGCCGGCGCCGTTGGTGTCGATCACGCGCTCGCGCGGGATCGGATAGGCGGGCAGCGTATGCACGGCGCCGACCTCGTCATACCAGAGCAGGCCCTTTTCGCCCTGGGTGACGCCGCCGATGCGGCAGCCGCGGCTCTTCAGGTAGTCGAGCATCTTCTCCGGCGTGAGGTCCATCTGCTCGCACAGCCGCTCGGCCACGATCGCGACGTCGATATATTCCAGGAGCTCATGGGTGTTGGTGCGCAGGCCGCCGCCGTCCAGCGAGGTCAGGATGCCGGCCTCGCGGCACAGCTTGGCATAATGCAACGCCGCGTCGGGCTGGTGGCCGTCGACATGCAGCGCCTTGCAATTGCCGAGATTGAGCAGCGGGAACGGGTGGATATGCGCATCGTCGCGGCAGCGCACGATGGCGCGCTTGCCGTCCTTCGGCATGATGAAGGACAGCGAGGAGGCATTGACCTTCCGGGGATGGACGGAGATGCCGTATTTCGCGGTCATGTCCTGGAACATCCGCCCGAGCCAGTCATTCGCGACGGTGGCGATCAGGTCGGGCACGATGCCGAGCTTGGCGCAGCAAAATGCCGCAGTCACCGCATTGCCGCCGAACGAGACGGCATAGTCGGATGCCACGTGCTTCTCGTCCCCCGTCGGCATGTGGTCGGTGATGAACGTCACGTCGATGTAGGTCTGTCCGATGAAGAGGGCCTGCATTGCCATTTCTGTCTCACTAAGGGGTGATCGCGGCCCCGGCGCCGCAGATTAGCAAGCGGTCAAAGCGGATCAACGCTGAAATTCTTCGCCAAATCGTCACCTTGGTGGTTGAGATCGGCCGTCTGCTACCGGTGGCCCCCTGCCGCCGGCGCTCGGGTCGCGCTATGGTTGCCGGCCTGCAGAAGCGCAGATTCGGGAGTGGAATATGACTGTCTATGCGGGTCCGGTCTTCGAGATGGCCACCAATCAGTTCAACGTGATCGCCGACCACCTTGGCATCCCAGCCGACGAGCGGGACCGGCTGCTCTTGCCGAAGCGGGCGATCACCGTCTCGTGTCCGATCCACAAGGATGACGGCACGATCGCGGTCTATGAAGGCTACCGGGTCCAGCATCTGCTGACGATGGGGCCGACCAAGGGCGGCACGCGGTTCGCTCCGACGGTCGACATTGGCGAGGTCGCCGCGCTCGCGATCTGGATGAGCTGGAAATGCGCGTTGGTCGGGTTGCCCTATGGCGGCGCCAAGGGCGGCATCAACGTCGATCTCTCCAAACTGTCGAAGCGCGAGCTCGAATCGCTGTCGCGCCGCTATATGCAGGAGATGATCCCGTTCGTCGGCCCGCATACCGACGTGATGGCGCCCGACATGGGCACCAACGAGCAGGTGATGGCGTGGTTCATGGACACGTATTCCATGTACCAGGGGCAGACGGTGATGGAGATCGTGACCGGCAAGCCGGTGTTCTCCGGCGGCACGTTGGGGCGCCGCGAGGCGACCGGCCGCGGCGTCGCCCATGTGTCGAGGCGGGTGATGGATGAGCTGGGCATCGACCCGACCAAGTCCACCGCGGTCGTGCAGGGCTTTGGCAATGTCGGCTCCTATGCCGCGCTCGGCTTCCACCAGATGGGCATGAAGGTGATTGCGGTCAGCGATCACACCGGCGCCCTCCATGATCCGCGCGGCCTCGACATCCCGGCCTTGATGGCGCACGCCGCCAGGCACGGCAGCATTGCCGGCTTCTCCACCGAGCTCGCCTTCGATCCGCGGGAGATCCTGACCCTGGCCTGCGACATCCTCGTGCCGGCCGCGGTCGAGCGGGTGATCGACGCCAAGGTGGCGGCGAACCTGAAATGCCGCGTCATTGCGGAAGCCGCCAACGGCCCGACCACGCCGGATGCCGATCTGGTGCTCGACCAGCGCCGCAACGAGATCTTCCTCATTCCCGACATTCTCTGCAATTCCGGTGGCGTCATCGTCAGCTATTTCGAATGGGTGCAGGACCTGCAGCAGCTGTTCTGGGAGGAAGAGGAGGTGATGCGCAGGGAGTACCAGATCCTTGACCGTGCCTTCGAGCGCATGCTGACGCGCGGCAAGACCGACGGCATCTCCCACCGGACCGCGGCGATGGCGATCGGCGTGGAGAAGGTGCGCGCCGCCAAGAACTCGCGAGGGCTGTTTCCGTGATCACCGGCCTCGACCACGTCGTCGTCCTGCTGCAGGACATCCAGGCCGGCAGCGCCGCGTTCGAGACGCTGCTGGCGCGCAAGCCGTCCTGGCAGAATTCGGGCGAGGGCGCCGATCGCGTCCTGTTCACGCTCGACAATATGAGCCTGGAGCTGATGGCGCCGGCGGGCCAGGGCGTGGCCGCCGACCGCATCCGCAACGTGATCAAGATCTGGGGCGAGGGGCTCGCCAGTATCTGCTTCGCCACCGGCGATATCGGCAAGATGCATCGGCGGCTCGAGCGGGTCGCGCTGAAGCCGGATCCGATTGCCGAGGTCGACAGCACCGACCGCATCTCGGGCCAGACGCTGCATTGGAAGCGCACCCGCGCCATGACCGATCTCACGCGTGGCGTGCGCATGTTCTTCCTCGAGCTCGCCGAGCCGCGCCCGCCGTCCGCCAAGACCGCCGATACGGCCGTGCTCGGCCTCGACCATATCGTGATCTCGACCGAGGATCCCGAACGCGCCGCCGCGCTCTACGGCGCGCGGCTCGGCCTCGACATGGCGCTCGACCGCAGCCATCAGGAATGGGGCCAGTTGATGTTCTTCCGCTGCGGCGACCTGATCGTCGAAGTGGTGAAGCGGCCGGTCGCCGGCAACGACAAGGCCCATGACAAGCTGTGGGGCCTGAGCTGGCGCGTCGCCGACATCGAGGCGACGCGCGCGCGGCTGCTCGCCGCCGGCCTGCAGGTCTCCGAGCCGCGCGCCGGCCGCAAGCCGGGCACACGGGTGATGAGCCTCTACAGCGGCACCTGCGGCATCCACACGCTGATCCTCGAGAAGACCCCGCGCGCGGCGGAGTGAGGTCGAAGCCGAGCCGACGGCGTCATGGGCCAGCCGGCCGTGATATAGGTCGGAACGGCATTCGGAGTCTTTGCCACGCCGATGATCTCTCCTTCCGAACCGGCTCCCGCCACTGTGTCCCGTCCACGCCGCGTCTTCATGCTTGGCGCGACGGGAACGATCGGCCGTGCCACGATACGCGCGCTCGTCGCGCGCGGGCACGAGGTGGTCTGCTTGGTGCGTCCGCGCCATGACGCCGTGAAGATCGCGGGCGCCACCGTCAGGACGGGGGATGTCACCGATCCCGCCTCCCTCGCACGTGACGGCTTTGGCGGTGAGCGGTTCGACGCCGTGGTGTCCTGCATGGCCTCGCGGACCGGCGTGCCCAGGGATGCCCAGGCGATCGACTACCAAGCCCATGTGAACGTGCTGGATGCCGCGCGGAGTGCCGGTGTGAGTCACTTCGTCCTGCTGTCCGCCATCTGCGTGCAGAAGCCGCTGCTGGCGTTTCAGAGGGCCAAGCTGGCGTTCGAAGCGCATCTGATGGAGCAGGGGCTGACCTACTCGATCGTCCGCCCGACCGCGTTCTTCAAGTCGCTGTCGGGACAGGTCGCGCGGGTGAAGCAGGGCCGGCCCTATATGGTGTTCGGCGACGGCCGGTTGACGGCGTGCAAGCCGATCAGCGACGGGGACCTCGGCGACTATCTGGCCGGATGTCTCGATGACGAGCGCCGCTGGAACCGGGTGCTGCCGATCGGCGGCCCAGGCCCCGCCATCACGCCGATCGAACAGGGCGAGCATCTGTTCGCGCTGCTCGGACGCAAGCCGCACTTCCGGCACGTCCCGGTGGCGCTGCTCGATGTCATCATCGGCGGGCTCGATGTCGCCAAGCGGATCGTGCCGTCGCTGGCCGACAAGGCGGAGCTCGCCCGCATCGGCCGCTACTACGCGACCGAATCCATGCTGGTGCTCGATCCCGCCACCGGCCGCTACGACGCCGACGCCACGCCGTCGACCGGATCGGAGACGCTGTTCGACTACTACGCCAGGCTGATCCGCGGCGAGGCGACCGCCGAGCGCGGCGATCACGCTGTGTTTTAACCTCGATCTCTCCGCGTCATTGCGAGGAGCGCAAGCGACGAAGCAATCCAGAGTCGCGGGCGCGGCCCTGGATTGCTTCCGCCGTCGCCCTTCGGGCTTTGGCGGACAGGTCGCTTCGCTCGCAATGACGGAGAGATGAGACATGCGGTCTTCTTCTCGCGGCGCGTTTCGCGTCCGAGCTTTAGCGTTCGTCCTGCCCTCTTCGAGAAGAGGGCGCGGGGAATGCCGGGCGCTGGCCGCACCCATGGCCCGCCTGCGGAAAAAATGCAGGCGGCAGGAACCACAGGTTCAGCCGAGAACACCCGGCATTCCCCGCGCGATGGTTTGACGGCTGCTTCGCGTTCTCCCCGGTGCTCCGGGCTTTCTGGCCACCGTTGCCCGCGCGGCGCGTGAGCGCCGGCACGGGCGTGACACCAGCGTCGGGGTGTCAGGACCACGCGACTTGACCGTGCGCATCGCTGCCGTTCGTCCGCGCGAGGTTCACTCGCGCGCAGCACCGACACGCCCACCGCATCCCGCACCCGACGTTCGTGACGACCGCGAAGCGCCCCTCGTGTGAGGCGGGACGGGAGAACGTATACACCAATTCTGAAAAAAAGAAAGAAGATTCTTTCGACGGGTGAGTGTCGGCGGAAGCGGGCGGGTATCACCCTCTTTGTGTCGCCGGTCGGACCTTCCGACAGCCGCGCGTAGAGCGGATTGCGGACTGAATTGCTCCGGTCACGCCGCGCAACGTGATCCTCGCCTCAGCCGACCACACACGGCACACTCGCAAACCCGCGAAACCGCACCCGGCCGCCGCGCACTGGCTCGCCCTCGAGCTGATAGTTCGGAAACCGCGCCAAGAACCGCCCAATTGCCACGGCGCCCTCCAGCCTTGCGAGCGCCATCCCTGCGCATTGATGGGCGCCGGTGCCGAAGGCGAGGTGGCGGTTGGCGAGGCGGGTGATGTCGAAGCGTTCGGGATCGTCGAACTGGGCGGGATCGCGGTTGGCAGCGCCGATGCACAGCGTGACCGATGTTCCGGGCGCCAACGCGATGCCGCCAAGCTCGACGGCTTCCGTCGTCATCCGATTGCCGAGCTGGTTGGAGCTCTCGTAGCGCAGGATCTCTTCGACCGCGGTGCGGATCAGGTTGGGGGCCTCGATCAGCCTCTCGCGCTCGGCCGGATGCTGGCCCAGCAGGACGAGGCCGTTGCCGATCAGATTGGTGGTGGTCTCGTGGCCGGCATTGAGCAGGAAGATGCAGTTGTGCAAGAGCTCCGTCTCGCTCAGCCGCTCGCCGTCGGCCTCGCCCTGGATCAGCCGGGTCAGCACGTCGCGCTCGGGATTGCCGGGAGCCGCGCGCCGCCGCGCGACCAGGTCTTTGAGATAGGTCAGCATGTCGCCGACCGCCTGGTTGCCACGGGCGAATTGCTCGGCCGACAGCACCGGCTCGAGCGCGCCGAGGATGGCGAGCGACCAGTCGCGCAAGGGACCGCGCTCCTCGTGCGGCACGCCGAGCAGGTTGCCGATCACCTCGATCGGAATTGCCGCGGCGAAATCCTCGATCAGCTCGAAGCGGTCCTTGGCGGCGATCCGGTCCAGCAATCCGTCGACCAGCGCGATCAGCGCCGGCTCCATCTCGGCGATCGCGCGCGGCGACAGCGCGCCCATGATCAGGCGGCGCACCCGCGTGTGCGCCGGAGGATCGTTGAATACGAGGCTCGTCGTGTGATGCTCGTACAGCAGCGAGTTGCCGTATTTGGGCGCGAACTCGCGCTTCTTGTCCGACGAGAACGTCCTGGTTGCCTTGTAGGCGGTGACCAGATCGTCGTAGCGGGTGAGGAAATAGGAGCCGTTGCGCATGCGCTTGACCGGGGCGTGCCGGCGCAGCGCGCGATAGGTCGGGTAGGGATCGGCGTAGAACTCCGGCGTCAGGCTCTCGAGATCGAACTGGCTGGCGAGCGCTGCGTCGTCGGTCATGTCTGGTCCTCCCGGCCGATTCTTGTTTTTGTCCCGGCGACCGTCGCACGGCGAGCGGCGGAAGAAAATGTGCCCGCCGCGGTGGTCCCCGCGCGGCCTTGCGTCCACCGATGGAGCGGTGCCCCAGATCCGCCGCTTTGAGAGGTATAAAATTGCCTTTGGCGCCGGTGAAATCCCGCCTGCAATTTCAGGGACTTGGCCGCCGACCCTGTTGCGCCGCGGCATCTTTCTTGACACAGATCAAGTGAGTATTTACTCACGGCCGATGTCCACTTTGCGCATGACAAGCGATCTCCGCAGGCAGCTGATCCTCGGTGCAGCCAAGCGCTGCTTCGCGCGTCATGGCTATGCCGGCACCACGACCAAGAGCGTGGCCGCCGCGGCGGCGATCTCGGAAGCGCTGCTGTTCAAACATTTCCCCTCCAAGGCGGCGCTCTATGCGGAGATCCTCACCGAGGAGTGCGAGACCGATCCGGATTTCGAGGTGCTGCTCAGCCAGGAACCTTCGACCGCGACGCTGGTCATGCTGATGGCCGGGATGGTCCGGCATTTCCTCGGCATTGCCGACGGCCCCAATGAGGAAGAAGAGCAGCGGCTGCGGCTGATGGCGTCGAGCCATCTCGACGATGGCGAGTTCGCAAGGCTGCTGTATACGAAGATCGATGATCTGATCGGCGCCAAGTTCGTTAACTCTCTGGACAGCGCCGTTGCCTCCGGTGACGCCGTGCGATTGGCGGCCGCGCCGCGCGATCTGTTCTGGTTCGCGCATCACACGGTCTTGATGGCGGCATTGACGCGGCTTCCATCCATTCCCTGTGTGCCGTATGGAACTGCGGCGAGCCTGGAGCGCCAGCTCAGCGAATTCATCCTGCGCGGCATCGGACTGACCGACGCCGCCATTGCGTGCTACCTCGATCACGAATTGTCGCAACCTC
Source organism: Bradyrhizobium sp. SZCCHNRI3052 (assembly GCF_032484895.1). Lineage (NCBI taxonomy): Bacteria > Pseudomonadati > Pseudomonadota > Alphaproteobacteria > Hyphomicrobiales > Nitrobacteraceae > Bradyrhizobium > Bradyrhizobium sp. SZCCHNRI3052. Next base: position 241,673 of record NZ_JAUETW010000003.1, read on the forward strand.
CGGCCCGGCCGGCGACGGCAGAAAGTGCATGACATGAACATTGCGACGGAACCCAAGCTCTCAGGAAAGCCGGTCCACGGCAAGCCGCGCAAGCGCACCCGCCCGGTGCTGTGGTTCATCGTGGTTGGCGGCCTGCTCGTGGCGCTGGTCGGCGGTCTCGTATGGTTCAACATGTTCCGCGACAAGATGATCGCGCAGTTCTTCGCCAACATGAAGCCGCCGCCGCTCAACGTCAGCGTCGCGACGGCGAGTTCGGAGACGGTGCCGAACCTGTTGACCGCAGTCGGCGATCTCGCCGCCGTGCATCAGGTCAACGTGACCTCGGACGTCAGCGGCCGCATCACCGACATCATGTTCACGCCGGGCTCCACGGTGAAGCAGGGCGCGCCGCTGGTGCAGCTCTATGACGCGCCGGATCAGGGCGATCTCGCCAACTACAAGGCCCAGGTGACTGTGGCGCAATTGTCGCTTGATCGCGCCAAGCAGCTGGCGTCGCGCCAGTTCGGGCCGCAGGCGACCGTCGACCAGGCCCAGGCCGCCTACGACCAGGCCCAGGCTGGCATCGCCAAGACCGAGGCGCTGATCGCGCAGAAGCTGGTGCGCGCGCCGTTCGACGGCGATCTCGGCGTCCGCAAGGTCGAGGTTGGCCAGTATCTCAGCGCCGGCACGCAGATCGTGTCGCTGACCGATCTGTCGGAGCTGTGGGTCAACTTCACGGTGACCGAAAAGGACTCGGGCCAGCTCAAGGTCGGACAGACCGTGCGCGTCGGCGTCGATGCCTATCCGGGCAAGACGTTCGAGGGCAAGATCACCACGATCGAGCCGCAGATCGCGACCGACACTCGCAACATCCGGGTGCAGGCGACGATCGCCAATCCGGAGCACATTCTCAAGCCCGGCATGTTCGCGACCACGACGGTCGTGCTGCCGGACAAGCCGCCGGTGCTGACGGTGCCGGAGACCGCGGTCGACTACACGCTCTATGGCGACTCGGTGTTCGTCATCAACGAGAAGAAGACCGACGACGGCAAGACCGCGCTGACGGCCGACCGCATCTATGTGCAGACCGGCGACCGCATCAACGGCCGCGCGGTGATCCTCAAGGGCCTCAAGGAAGGCGATCGCGTCGTCGCCGTCGGCCAGCTCAAGATCCAGTCCGGCGCCGCGGTCGCGATCTCCACCGATCCGCTGCCGCCGGTCCCGGCGAAGCCGCCGCGCTACTGAGCGACCTCTGATCCAATGCCGGGCCGCCCTGAGGCGGCCCGCCCGGACCTCATCTGACTTCTGCTGACGGGATTGCCGCGATGCGTTTCACCGATATCTTCATCAAGCGCCCGGTGCTGTCGGTCGTGGTCAGCCTGCTCATTCTGCTGCTCGGCCTGCGCGCCGCCTTCGTGCTGCCGATCCGGCAATATCCGAAGCTGTCCAACACCGTCGTCAACGTGACGACCGTCTATCCCGGCGCCTCCGCCGACCTGATGCAGGGCTTCATCACCACGCCCTTGGAGCAGGCGGTCGCATCCGCCGAGGGCGTCGACTACATCACCTCGTCCTCGGTGCAGGGCACCAGCACGATCCAGGTGTTCATCAAGCTCAATTTCGATCCGAACCAGGCGCTCACCGAGGTGCTCGCCAAGGTGAACTCGGTCCGCTACCTCATTCCGAAGGAATCCAACGATCCCATCGTCACCAAGACGACGGGACAGACGACCTCGGTGATGTATCTCGGCTTCTCCAGCGAGGAGCTGTCGGGCTCGGCGATATCAGACTATCTGACGCGCGTGGTGCAGCCGGTGCTGTCGACCGTCGATGGTGTCGCCGCGGCGAACATCCTGGGCGGGCAGACCTTTGCGATGCGGATCTGGCTCAATCCGGAGAAGATGGCCGGCCGCAACGTGTCGCCGACGGACGTCGCGGCGGCCATCGCCGCCAACAACTTCCAGTCCGCGGCCGGACAGGCGAAGGGCTATTTCATCGTCTCCAACGTCACGACCAACACCGGCCTCACCGACGTCAACCAGTTCAAGCGGATGATCGTCAAGGCCAAGGACGGCGGCTTCGTCCGCATGGAGGACATCGCCACCGTCGAGCTCGCCGCGCAGAGCACCGACGCCAGCGTCGCCTTCAACGGCGAGCGCGCCATCTTCATCGGCGTCGACGCGACGCCGCAGGGCAATCCGCTCAACATCGTCAAGGGCGTGCGCGCGCTGTTCCCGGACCTCGAGCGCAATTTGCCGCCGTCGATGAAGATGAAGGTGGCCTACGATTCCACCAAGTTCATCCAGTCGTCGATCGACGAGGTCGAGCACACGCTCGGCGAGGCCGTGCTGATCGTCATCGTGGTCATCTTCCTGTTCCTGGCGTCGCTGCGCTCGGTCATCATTCCCGTCGTGACCATCCCGCTGTCGCTGATCGGCGTCTGCACGATGATGCTGGCGCTCGGCTTTTCCATCAACCTGCTGACCCTGCTCGCCATGGTGCTGGCGATCGGCCTTGTCGTCGACGACGCCATCGTGGTGGTGGAGAACATCCATCGCCATCTGGAGGAGGGCAAAGCGCCCGTGCAGGCCGCATTGCAGGGCGCCCGCGAGATCGTCGGTCCCGTCGTCTCGATGACGATCACGCTGGCTGCGGTGTATGCCCCGATCGGCTTCCTCGGCGGTCTCACCGGCTCGCTGTTCCGCGAATTCGCGTTCACGCTCGCCGGCTCGGTCATCGTCTCCGGCGTCATCGCGCTGACCCTGTCGCCGATGATGTGCTCGGTGCTGCTGCGCAGCGCCGAGGAGGGCCGCTTCGCGCGGCTCGTCAACCGGGTGTTCGGCGCGATGACGCGCTGGTACGGCCGCCAGCTCGACCGCTCGCTCGACTACCGGCCGGTGACGGCGCTGTTCGCGCTGACGATCCTCGGCCTCGTCGGCTTCCTCTACATGCACACCTCGAAGGAGCTGGCGCCGGAGGAGGATCAGGGCATCGTGTTCTCGATCACCAAGGCACCGAAATACGCCAACATCGACTACATCAACTTCTACACAGACAAGGTCGACAAGGCGTTCCAGAAGTTCCCCGAGACCGATCTTCGCTTCGTTCTGAACGGCATCCTCGGCCCGCAGGGCGGCTTTGCCGGCATGCTGCTCAAGCCCTGGGACGAGCGCACGCGCTCCTCGATCAAGCTGAAGCCGCTGGTGCAGGCGGAGCTGTCCAAGATCGAGGGCATCAACGCCTTCGCCTTCAACCTGCCGGCGCTGCCGGGCGGCCCCGGCGGCCTGCCGGTGCAGATGGTGATCAGCTCGACCAGCGGCTTCCAGGCGGTCTATGAGCAGATGGCCAAGCTGAAGGACGCCGCCCGCAAGAGCGGCATGTTCATCGTCTCCGACAGCGACCTCGAGTTCAATCAGCCGGTGGTCAAGGTCTGGATCAATCGCAGCAAGGCGAGCGATCTCGGCATCACCATGCAGTCGATCGGCAACACGCTGGCCGTACTGCTCGGCGGCAACTACATCAACCGCTTCAACCTCGAGGGCCGCTCCTATCAGGTGATTCCGCAGGTGCCGCGTGACAAGCGGATCTCGCCGGAATCGCTGTCCGGCTACTATGTCGCGACCTCGGCCGGCCAGCAGGTGCCGCTGTCGACCGTCGTCAACATCGAGACCGCGACCGACCCGAACTCGCTGACGCATTTCAACCAGCTCAACTCGGCGACCTTCTCCGCCGTGCCGATGCCGGGCGTCACCGTCGGGCAGGCGGTCGACTTCCTGGAGAAGCAGGCCAAGAACCTGCCGTCCGGCTTCAGCCACGACTATCTCGCCGACGCCCGTCAATACGTCCAGGAGGGCAATCAGCTCGCCATCACCTTCGGCTTCGCGCTGGTCATCATCTTCCTGGTGCTGGCGGCGCAGTTCGAGAGCCTGCGCGATCCGCTGGTGATCATGATCAGCGTGCCCATGGCGATCGTCGGCGCGCTGATCCCGCTGTTCTTCGGGCTGGCGACCATGAACATCTACACCCAGGTCGGCCTGCTGACGCTGGTCGGCCTGATCACCAAGCACGGCATCCTGATGGTGGAGTTCGCCAACGAGCTGCAGCTCAACGAGGGGATGGACCGCCGCACCGCCATCGAGACGTCCGCGCGCATCCGCCTGCGGCCGATCCTGATGACCACGGCGGCGATGGTCACCGGCCTGATCCCGCTCTTGACCGCGACCGGCGCCGGCGCCGCCAGCCGCTTCTCGATCGGCCTCGTCGTCGTCGCCGGCATGTCGATCGGCACCTTGTTCACACTGTTCGTGCTGCCGGCCGTCTACACCGTCATCGCCACCAACCACCAGGCCGCCGCCAAGTCGCTGCGCGCCCGGCAGATCGCCCAGTTCGACGCCGAGACCGACCACGCGCTGAAGGCGACGTGAGCGGGCAGTTTCTTTGGGGGGCTGAAGATCAACGGCGGCTGCTCCTGGCAGTCGCCGTTTTTGTCGGGCCGTCTCTTTCTCCCCTTACTGTCGTCACGGCCGGCGGCGCCCGCCGCGGCGCTCAGCACAGCGGCCTCTTAAAGAACAGATGGTCGAGCAGGATCAGCAGAGCGGCGATGCCGATGATGATGAAAAACGCGAAGGCGTAGTGCAATGACCGATGGAAGTGCGTGCGATAGGCGCGGGAATATTCGTCGGCAGTGACACGGCGGAGCGTGAACCAGCCGCGCCATTCCGGTGCATGGCTCGCCATCAAGACCCGCTCGCGAAACGCCAGCGCCCAGATCACGACGCCAGCCCCCATGTCGACGATCGTCAACAATCGCAGGAGATCCTCAGCCATTCGAGCTAGCATGGAGAGGCCTCGCTCACTCGTCCTGCTGCGGATCGAGCGCGTCGCGCAGGCCGTCGCCCAGCAGGTTGAGCGACAGCACGACCAGGAAGATCGCAAGCCCCGGCCAGATCGCCATCCACGGTGCATTGGTGAGGAAGCGCTGGGCGGCGTTGAGCATGCTGCCCCAGGACGGGGCCGGCGGCTGCTGGCCCAGGCCTAGGAATGACAGCGCGGCCTCGGCGATGATGGCGGCGGCGACCGACAGCGTCGCCTGCACCAGCAGCGCCGGCATGATGTTCGGCAGGATGTGCCTGACCGCGATCTGCAGGTCGGTATCGCCGACGCTGCGGGCGGCCTCGACATATTCCTCGACCTTGACGCTCATCACCTCGCCGCGGGTCAGCCGGACGAAGATCGGCGTCGCCGAGATGCCGATCGCGATCATGGCATTGCCGAGGCTCGGCCCCAGGAACGCCGCCAGCGCGATCGCCAGGATCAGGAATGGGCAGGCCAGCATCGCGTCGGTGATGCGGCTGATCAGGGCATCGAGGAAGCCGCCGCGGTAGCCTGCGATCATGCCGATCGGGACGCCGATCGCCAGCGCGATGGCGACCGAGATCGCTCCGGCCAGCAGCGAGGCCCGCGCGCCGTAGATCACGCGGGCCAGCACGTCGCGGCCGAGATCATCGGTGCCGAGCCAATGCGCCGCCGACGGCGCCTTGCGCACCAGCGCCCAGCTCGTCTTGATGGGATCGTAGGGCGCCACCACCGGCGCGAGCACGGCGAGCAGGATGAAGGCCGTGATCAGGCAGAACCCGACCATGGCGCCTTTGCGCTTCACCAGTCGGCGCAAGGTGCGCTGCATCGGCCGCTCGAGCGGAGCGAGGGCGCGTGCCCCGTGCGGAGCTGACAGCGTCGTCTCGGCCATCTCAGCTCCTCAGCCGCGGATTGACGAGGACATAGGCGAGATCGGCGATCAGGTTCAGCATGATGTAGACGGTGGCGGTGACCAGCACGACGCCCTGCACGACGGCGTAGTCGCGATTGAACACGGCATCGACGATCAGCTTGCCGAAGCCGGGGATCGAGAAGATCTGCTCGGTCAGCACGGCGCCGGACAACAGCGTCCCGAGCTCGAGCGCGCCCAGCGTGATCACCGGCGTCAGGGCATTGCGCAGCGCGTGGCGCAGGATGACCTGGCGTTCGGAGATGCCCTTGGCGCGCGCGGTGCGGATGTAGTCGCTGCCCAGCACCTGCAGCATCGCGCTGCGGGTGTGGCGCATCAGGATCGCGGCGATGGCGTTGCCGAGCACGAAGGCCGGCATGATGGTGGCGGCGAGGCTGGCCCGCCAGTCCTCGGCGGGCGAGACGTAACCGGAGGCGGGGAGCCAGCCGAGCTGGATCGAGAACAGGAAGATCAGCATGATGCCGAGCCAGAAGTTCGGCGTCGAGATGCCCCACAGCGCAAACAGGTTGGCGGCATAGTCCCAGGCCGTCCCGCGCTTCACGGCGGAAACGATGCCGGCGGGAATGCCGATCAGGAACGCGATCACGATCGCCATCGAGGCGAGCTGCAGGGTTACGGGCAGCTTCTGCAGGATGAGGTCGCGCACCGGCATCTTGATGCGCAGCGACTCGCCGAAATCGCCCGAGAGCACGCCCTTGATCCAGTAGCCGTACTGAACCGGAAGCGGCTGGTCGAGCCGATACTGTTTGCGGATCTGCTCGATCACCGCCGGATCGCGCTCCTCGCCGGCCATCACCAGCGCGGGATCGCCGGGCAGGAGCTGTTGCAGCGAGAAGATGAGGATGGAGACAAAGATCAGCGTCGGGATGATCTGGGCGATGCGGCGGGCGAGGAACGTCAGCATGATCTGCGTCCCTCGCGGCAGTCACCCGGCGCGTCATCGGAAACCGGTCGTGCTCCCAGCGTTCCCTCCCCCACAAGGGGCGAGGGAGCGCAGCGCGCGCGAGGCGTCGCGGTCGCGTCCCAACGAAGGGGGGCCAAGTGACTGCTCACTTCAGCTTCAGGCCGATCACGCGCACCAGGCCGTCCGGCATCTGCTTGTAGCCCTCGAGCTTCTTGGTGTGCGCGATCAGGATGCGTCGGTGGTAGAGGTAGAGAATCGGCTCGTCCTCGATCTCGAGCTTGGTCAGCTTCTCGTAAAGCGCCTTGCGCTGGGCCATGTCGGTCACCAGCCGTGCGTCGCTGAGCGCCTTGTCGGCCTCGGCGTTGGCCCAGACGCTGTAGTTCTGCGGCGCGTTGCTGTGCAGGAACACGTAGCTGTTGCCGTCGGGATCGATCCGGCCGCTCCATGACAACATGAACGCCTGATAGTCGCCGGCCTCGGCCTGCTTCAACGAGGTCGCAAACTCCGTCACTCGGATCTTCATGTCGAAGCCGGCCTCGGCGGCCATCGACTGTACGACCTGGGCGGCCGCCTCGGTCTCGGCGCCCTTCGGTACCATGAAGTCGACCGCGACAGGCGTCGTCACGCCGGCCTCTTTCAGCAGCGCCTTTGCCTTCTCGACATCGCGGGCACGCACCGGGAAGGCCTTCTGATAATAGGGATGCGAGGGATTGACCCACTGGTTGCCCGGCATGAATTCGCCGTTGAAGACCACCTGGTTGAGCGCCTCGCGGTCGATCGCGAGATCGAGCGCCTGGCGCACCTTCGCGGACTGGCTGAGTGGGCCCTTGGCCTTGTCCTTGCCGATGTTGAGCGTGATGCCCTGATAGCCGAGCTCGATCGCGGTCGACAGCGCAAGCTTGGAATCGGCGCGCACGTCCTTGATGTCGGTGGCGAGCACGCGCTCGATCAGGTCGAGGGCTCCGGACTTCAGGTTCGCCAGCCGCACCGTGGCGTCGACGATCGGCTGGTAGACGATCCTGTCGATGAAGACGTTGTCCTTGTTCCAGTAGTCGGCGAACTTCTCGAACACGATGCGGTCCTGCTGGACGCGCTCGACGAACTTGTAGGGACCGGCGCAGACCGGATGCAGGCCGAACTTGTCGCCGGCCTCCTTGGCCGCCTTCGGCGACACCATCATGCCGGCGCGGTCGGTGAGCTGGGCGATCAGCGGCGAGAACGGCGCTTTCAACACCAGCTTGATCGTCAAGGGATCGACGACGTCGACATGATCGAGCGAGGCCAGCTCCGGCTTGCGGAACGAGCCGGGGAGGGTGAGATGGCGGTCGAGCGAGAACTTGGCGGCCTCAGCGTCGAACGGCTCGCCGTCATGAAACTTGACGCCGGGCCGGAGCTTGATGGTGACCTCCTTGCCGTCGGCCGAGGTCTGCTGCGACAGCGCGAGCTGCGGCACGATGTTGAGCTTGTCGTCGATGTCGAACAGCTTGTCGCAGGTCGCGGCGAAGACGATGCGGCCGACATAGGTGCGGGCCATGGTCGGATCGAGAACGTCGGGGTCCTCGGCAAGGCCGATGCGCAAGGTCGTCTGCGCCTGCGCGACCGGCCCCCAAGAAGCCACGACAACGGCCGCGACCGCGGCCAAGCACCAGTTCCTCATCATCCGATGTCCCTCACGCGAATGCAGCCTGCGTTGTTGCCCTATCAATACCAACCCCGATCACGCGCCGTCCTTCCGGCTCGGTCATGTCTGGTTCGCGAGCGCGGCGGCGATGCCGGCATCAATCGTGGCGCGATCCGTAATCCCTGCCGGATTGTCGCGCGTCGGCATGAACTGCCGGAACACGGCCCAATGCTTGCGGCTAACGCCCTCCAGTCGTTCGAGCTCTGCCAGCGGATCGGGGTGATCATCGACACGCAGATCGAGCTCGGACCATTCCTCCTTGCCGTGGACCAGAAGAGCGGCCGACTGTTTGCCGCGCTTGTCACCGCCGGCGGCCTCGCCGGCCTTCATGGCTGCGATCAGACGCTCCGCGAAGGGCAGGGCGTGGCTGGCGATAAACGCGTTCGCGGTTTCGTTCAGCACCTGCGGGCCGGCCAGCATGTTGCCGGCAATCGAAAAGCCACGGCCTTCGAGATGGCCGCACCAGTCGATGCAGTCGCGGCCGGTGTGGGCGGCAATCTGGCCGTTGTGATCGAGGATGTGGAGCTGGCGGCTCTCGCGGCCGGGATCGGCAGATGTCAGCAGTTGCACGATCTCGCGCGGATGCCGGCCGTCGCGCAGCAGCGTGACGCCGTCGATGCCGTAATAGGGATTGACCAGCGCCTGTGTGGCGATGCCGCCGTGGCCGGCGACGATGAAGGGCACGCGCGCGCCGACGGCGAAGAAGCGGGTGGCGACGGCGATGCCGATCCGGCCGGTGAGATCGTCCTTGGCAATGATCGACCAGGTCATCGTCGCGTTGCTCTCTTATCGTCCGGCGGCGTAACCCTGCATGCCCCGTGGATTGGCCGCGGCGCGGCGGCGGCGGCCCACGCGGGAGGCCGCGGTAAGGCGGCCCTCCGACCAGTCGGGGCCGACTTCGACCACATGGCCGCGGCGGCGCAGCTCCTCGACGGTCGCCTTGGGCACGCGGCCCTCGACCACGAGCACGCCGGGGCGCGCGGTGCGCGGCCAGAACGAGATCGGGAAATGCTCGGAGTGCCACGCCGGCGCGTCGATCGACTCTTGCAGGTTCATGCCGGCATGGACGTGGCGCAGGAAGAACTGCGTGTTCCACTGGTCCTGCTGGTCGCCGCCGGGCGAACCCCAGGCCACATAAGGCTCGCCGTCGCGCAGCGCCATGGTCGGCGATAGCGTCGTGCGCGGCCGCTTGCCCGGCACCAGCGCGGCCGGATGATCCTCCTCGAGCCAGAACATCTGCGCGCGCGTCCCCAGGCAGAAGCCGAGCTCGGGGATGACCGGCGATGATTGCAGCCAGCCGCCGGAGGGCGTCGCCGAGATCATGTTGCCTCGGGAATCGATGATGTCGAAATGCACGGTGTCGCCGCGCACCTCGCCGAAGCGGCCGACGGTCGGCTCGCCCGAGCCCATTGCGCCGACGGCCTCGCGGCGGCCTTGGGCCTCGCGCAGCTTCACCTTGGCGCCGTAGCCGTCGAGCGTGCCGGGACGCAGCTCGAGCGAGGCCTTTTCGGTGATCAGCTTGCGGCGCTCGTCGTTGTAGGCATCCGACAGCAGCGTCTCGATCGGGATGTCGGCGAAAGCAGGATCGCCGTAGAAGGCCTCGCGATCGGCGAAGGCGAGCTTCGCGGCTTCGATCTGCCAATGAATGAAATCGGGGCCGGTCGGATCGAGGCCGTCGAGCACAAAGCCCTTGAGCAGCGCGAGCTGCTGGAGCAGCACCGGGCCTTGGCTCCAGACGCCGGCCTTGCACACGGTGTAGCGGCCGTACTGATAGGTCAGCGGTGCCTCGATGGTCGGCTGCCAGCGCGCCATGTCGTCGGCTGTCAGCACGCCCTTGTGGCGCGAACCCGAGACGTCCATCACTTCCTGCGTCCGGCAGAAACGGTCGATGGCCTCGGCGACGAAGCCCTGCGACCAGGCCTTGCGCGCGCGCTCGATCTGCGCGTCGCGATCAGCACCCGCGCTTTCGCCTTCACTGAGGATGCGTGCGTAGGTTTCCGCGAGCTGTGGATTGGTGAACAGCGTGCCCGGCCTCGGCACCTCGCCATTGGGCAGATAGAGCGCGGCCGAGGTCGGCCAATGCGTCTTGAACAGCTGCTCCACGGTCTGGATCGTCGCCGAGATACGCTCGACAAGCGGATAGCCGTCGCGCGCGTAGGAAATCGCCGGCTCCAGCACGTCGCGCAGCCGCATCGTGCCGTAGTCGCGCAGCAGCAGCATCCAGGACTCGAACGTGCCGGGCACGCAGGCCGCGAGCAGGCCGGTGCCGGGCACCATGTCGAGGCCTTCGTTCTTGTAGTGCGCGATGGTGGCGCCTGATGGCGCCGGGCCCTGGCCGCAGATCACCTCGGTGCGCCCGCGCCTGACGTCGTGCAGGATGATCGGCACGTCGCCGCCAGGACCGTTCAAATGCGGCTCCACCACCTGCAGGGTGAAGGCCGCCGCGACGCCGGCGTCGAAGGCGTTGCCGCCGCGCTCCAGCATCGCCATGCCCACCGCGGTGGCGAGCCAGTGCGTGGAGGTGACGACGCCGAAGGTACCGTCGATCTCGGGGCGGGTCGTGAAGGGATCGGGGTTGATGAAGCTCATGTGACTTTCATTCTGATGATCGGTCCGTCCGCACCACGACTCGTTGCCTCATGCAGGAACGGCCGCGCTCGCCGGCTGGTTCACCGCATGGCAGGCCACGCCGCCGATGAGTTCGGGCGACTGCTGCCGACAGAGATCGAATGCAAGGGGACAGCGTGGGTTGAAGGTGCAGCCCGAGGGCGGATTGATCGGGTTCGGGATCTCGCCTTTGACCGGAATGCGCTGGCGGCCGGACATCGACAGGTCCGGCACTGCGCCGAGCAGCATCTTGGTGTAGGGCATGCGCGGGTCGCTGAACAGCGTGCGGCCATCGGCGATCTCGACGATGCGGCCGAGATACATCACGCCGATGCGGCTCGCCATGTGGCGGACGACTGCGAGATTGTGGCTGATGAACAGATAGGTCAGGCCGAACTTGTCCTGCAAATCGCGCATCAGATTGAGGATCTGCGCCTGCACGGAGACGTCGAGCGCCGAGGTCGGCTCGTCGCAGACGATGAACTCGGCCTCGGAGGCGAGCGCGCGCGCGATGGCGATGCGCTGACGCTGCCCGCCAGAGAATTCGTGCGGGAATTTCTGGCCGTCGTCGGGATGCAGGCCGACCAGCGTCAGCAACTCGCCGACGCGGTCCTTGATCTGGCGCTCACCCTCGATGATGTCAAAGGCGCGGATCGGCTCGGCGATGATGCTATCGACGCGGAAGCGCGGATTGAGGCTCGCGTAAGGATCCTGGAACACCATCTGGATGCGGCGGCGCAGCTTGCGCCGCACCTGGGCCTGGCGCGCTTCGCTCATCGACACGCCGTCGATGATGACCTCGCCCGACGTCGGCGCCAGCAGCCCGACCACCATGCGCGCGACCGTGGTCTTGCCAGAACCGGATTCGCCGACCAGCGCGAAGGTCTCGCCCTTCCTGATGCCGAAGCTGACGCCGTCGACCGCCTTCAGGAACTCCTGCGGCTGACGCTCGATCACGCGGTTGAGCCAGGGTTTCGAGACGTCGAAGACCCGGCGCAGGTTCTTGACCTCGACGAAATCGGTCATGCCGCGGTCTCCGTCGCGCGATCGTACAGATGACAGGCGACGGCCTGCGTGCCCTGGCGTAGCGGCTCCGGCCGGTCGACGCGGCAGCGGTCGAAGGCGAAGCTGCAGCGCGGATTGAACGAGCAGCCGGGCGGGATCGCGGACAGTCGTGGCATCGAGCCTGGGATCTGCACCAGCCGCTTCTCCTCGCCCGCGAGCGTCGGGATCGCGCCCATCAGCCCCTTGGCGTAGGGGTGCAGCGGGTTGTTGATCACCTCCTGCACCGGGCCGATCTCGGCGACGCGGCCGGCATACATCACGGCGACGCGGTCGCAGGTCTCGGCGATCACGCCCATGTCGTGGGTCACCAGCATCACGGCGGTGCCGTGGTCGCGGCCGAGCCGCTTGATCAGCGAGATGATCTGCGCCTGCACGGAGACGTCCAGCGCGGTGGTCGGCTCGTCTGCGATGATCAGTTCCGGCTCGGCGCACAGCGCCAACGCGATCACGACGCGCTGGCGCATGCCGCCGGAGAATTCGTGCGGATAGCCGTCGATGCGCTTCTCGGGCGCCGATATGCCGACCTCGGCGAGCAGGTCGATGGCTCGCTTGCGCGCCTGCTGCTCGGTGAGGTTGGTGTGGGTCCTGATGGTCTCGATGATCTGGTCGCCGACGCGATACAGCGGATTGAGCGAGGTCAGCGGATCCTGGAAGATCATGCCGATGCGCTTGCCGCGCACCTTGCGCATCTCCTCCGGCGGCAGGTTGTCGATCCGCAGGCCGGAGAGCTGGATCTCGCCGCCGGAGATGCGGCCCGGAGGATCGATCAGGCCGATCACGGCGAGGCCGGTGACGGACTTGCCGGCACCGGATTCGCCGACGACGCCGAGCACCTCGCCCTTGGCGATGTCGTAGGAGACGCCGTCGATCGCGCGCAGGGTGCCGCGCCGGGTCGCGAACTCGACCTGCAGGTTGCGCACGGACAGAACGGGGGCGGTCATGAGCTCAAGCCTCGGAAGGACGCATTCACGCGGGTCATCGCAGTTTCGGGTTCAGGGCGTCGCGCAGCCAGTCGCCGAGCAGGTTGATGGCGAGGATCAGTCCGGCCAAAGCGATGCCGGGGAAGGCAACGATCCACCATTCGCCGGCGAACAGATAGTTGTTGCCGATCCGGATCAGGGTCCCGAGCGACGGCATCGTTTCGGGCATGCCGGAGCCGAGGAACGACAAGGTCGCCTCGGTGATGATCGCCAGCGCAAGGTTGATGGTGGCGATCACCAGCACGGGACCGGTGGTGTTGGGCAGCACGTGGCGCAGCATGATGACCGGCGCGGGCAGGCCGATCAGCTGTGCTGCGGCGACGTAATCCTTGTTCTTCTCGACGAGGACCGAGCTGCGCACCGTGCGTGCATATTGCACCCAGAAGGAGAGGCCGATCGCCAGCACGAGCACGACCAGCATGCTGAGCCAGTCCAGCCGGTTGCCGGACACCGACTTGGCGATGCCGTTGACCAGCAGCGCAATCAGGATCGGCGGAAAGGTGAGCTGGACGTCGGCGATGCGCATGATCACTGTGTCGACCCGGCCGCCGAAATAGCCGGCGATCAGGCCGAGGCCGATGCCGAGCGCGCCGGAAAAGGCAACGCCGAGAATGCCGACCAGGAGCGAGATGCGCAGGCCATAGAGGATGGCCGAGAGCACGTCGCGGCCCTGCTCGTCGGTGCCGAGCAAGAACGGGCTCTGTCCGTCGGCGGTCCACAGCGGCGAAATCCGCGAGTTCAACAGCTGCAATTGGGCCGGGTCGAACGGGTTTTGCGGCGACAGCAGCGGCGCGAAGATCGCCAGCAGGAAGAACAGCAGCGTGATCACGGCCGCGGCGACCGTCAGCTTGGAGCGGCGGAACGAGTAGAACAGGTCGCTCGCAAGCGCACGCTTCAGCCATCCGTCGGCGGCGCGCGGCGTCTCGACGGGCGTGGGGTGGGGAAGGGCGGCGTCGCTCATGATCAGGCCGGACGGCTGATGGTCGCGCGCAGGCGCGGATCGACCACGGTGTAGAGGATATCAACCACGAGATTGATGGTGACGAAGATCAGCGACACCATCATCAGGTAGGCCGCCATGATCGGGATGTCGACATTCTGCACCGCCTGCACGAACAACAGGCCCATGCCCGGCCATTGGAACACCTGCTCGGTGATGATCGAGAACGCGATCACCGAGCCGAACTGCAGGCCGACCACGGTGATCACCGGCACCAGCGTGTTGCGCAGCGCATGGCCGAAATGAATCGCGCGCGTGGTCAGCCCACGGGCGCGGGCGAAGCGGATGTAGTCGGTGCGCAGCACCTCGAGCATCTCGGCGCGAACCAGTCGCATGATCAAGGTCATCTGGAACAGGCCGAGCGTGATCGAGGGCATGATGAGCGCCTTCCAGCCGGAGACGGTGAACAGGCCCGATGTCCACCAGCCGAACCTGACGGTGTCGCCGCGGCCGAACGACGGCAGCCAGCCCAGCGTGACCGAGAACAGGTAGATCAGGAGGATGCCGATCAGGAAGGTCGGCAGGGAGATGCCGATCAGCGACAGCATCTGGAACAGCTTGGCGAGCAGGGAGTCGCGGTGCAGCGCCGAGAACACGCCCATCAGGATGCCGCAGAACAGCGCCAGGATCGTCGCGCAGACCGCGAGCTCCAGGGTGGCGGGCATGCGCTCCTTGAGCAGATCGGAGACCGGCTGCCGGAACTGATAGGAGACGCCGAACTTGAACTGCGCCGCGTCGAACAGATAGCGACCGAACTGCACGATGAAGGGATCGTCGAGCCCGAGCGACTGGCGGATGCTGGCCCGTTCCGCGGCCGACGCGTCGATCGGCACGATCTGGCTCACCGGGTCTCCGGCGAAGCGGAACATGGCGAACGCGATGATTCCGACGGCGATCATGACGCCGATGGCCTGAATTGCTCGGCGAAGCGCGAAGGCGAGCATCTGATCCTTTCAGGTCCTTCGAGATGCGGCGGCGCGTAGCACCTGCCGCAGGAAATGAAAAGTCCCGAAAAGCAGTTCTGCTTTCCGGGACTTGTCGTTGCGTCTGGACTACTCGGTCTTGGTGGCGAGGAACAGCAGCACGGCGTTGTCGGCGCGCAGCGGAATCTTCACCTTCTTCGAGACGCCCCAGGCCACCGCCTGCTGATGCAGCGGGATGTAGCCGTAATCCTTGATGCCGATCTCGAAGGCCTGCTTGATCAGTTGATTGCGCTTGGCGGTATCGGTCTCGACCAGGACCTTGTCGGTCAGGGCGTCGAACTCCTTGTTGCAGTAATTGCCGAGATTGGCCTCGCCCCGGGTCGGGTCCTTGGCATCGTCACGGCAGCCCATGATGTCGTGCATCACGTTGTGCGCGTCCATCGAGGAGGGCGTCCAACCGAGCAGGAAGAACGAGGTGTTGTAGCCGCCGGGCTTCAGCACCTTGGCGAAGTACTGCGCCTTGGGCTGGGCGTTCAGGTTCACCTTGACCCCGATGCGGGCGAGCATGCCGACCACGGCCTGGCAGATCGCGGCGTCGTTGACGTAGCGGTCGTTCGGGCAATCCATGCCGACCTCGAAGCCGTCGGGATAGCCGGCCTCGGTCAGCAGCTTCTTGGCGGCGTCCGGATCATATTTCGGCCGGGTGAAGTCCTTCGACAGCGCATAGAGCTGCGGAGCGATCATCAGCGCCGACGGGGTCGACAGGCCGCGCATGACGCGGGTCTTGATCAGCTCGACGTCGATCGCCTTGTAGAAGGCCTCGCGGACGCGGATATCCTTGAACGGGTTCTTGCCCTTGACGTTGGAGTACAAGAGCTCGTCGCGCGTCTCGTCCATGCCAAGGAAGATCGTGCGCAGCTCCGGTCCCTTCAGGACCTGGGCGTTCGGGCTGGAATCGACGCGGCCGATATCCTGCACCGGGACCGGCTCGATGACGTCGACCTCGCCGGACAGCAGCGCGGCGACGCGCGTGGCGTCGGAGGCGATGGTGGTGAACACGATCTCCTTCAGATTGTGCTCGGGCTTGCCCCACCAGTTCGGATTGACCTTGAACACGGTCTTCACACCGGGCTGATGGCTCTCGATGATGAAGGGGCCGGTGCCGTTCTCATGCAGCGCGGCGTAGCTCGGCGTGGTTGCCGACACCGGCGTCGGCGCGACCGAGTTGTTGTCCTCGCACCACTTCTTGCTCATGATGTACCACGTATCCCATTGCGAGATCAGGATGGGATTGGGGGCATCGAGCTTCACGTCGACGGTGTAGTCGTCGACCTTGATGAATTTTGCGTCCGGCGGAACGTTGGAGAGGAAGTTGGAACCGGTGGCGCGGACGCGATCGGCGGAGAAGATCACGTCGTCGGCCGTGAAGGGTTCGCCATTGTGGAACTTGACGCCCTTGCGCAGATGGAAGCGCCAGCGGGTCGGCTCGGGCGTTTCCCAGCTCTCGGCCAGCGCGGGGATGATCTTCAGATCCTTGTCGCGCGCGGTCAGCCCCTCGTAGACGTGAGCATGGTGCGCAATCGTGGTCGATTCCTTGAAGGTGTAGGGATCGAGCGATTTCAGGGTGCCCTGGTTGGCATAGCGCAGGGTCTGGGCCGAAGCTGGCATGACGGCGAGGCCGAATGCGACCGCTGCCGCGATGAGCAGGGATTTGCGTCCCGACATATGTCCAAATTCTCCGCGTTTGACGCTTGGTTTTTCGGCAGGCGCGATTGTGTCCGGCCTGTTTTGCTTCGAAGTTCGTGTTGTCTGCAGCGCCTCTTGCACGAACTTCAAGAAGCAACAAGACGCCGGGCGATATGCTTGCAAGTCTGATGCCGCGCCGGAATGAACTGATCCCGTTGGCTCTGGCCTGGCGGTGCGTCGTGCGACCCGCGGCAGATCGATCCGAATATGTTGCCAGAGTTCAGCGGCGGCACACAAGTGCAGTTTGTTTAAGCCTAAACGATATGGTTATCCCCCCGCCGCCGCTGTGCGGCGCACGCGAGCGGCGGCTTCCGGGATGGGGCTGAGGGCTCGCCGGATTGACCATGTCCCGGGAATTGCGCACCTGCAGCAACGCGCCGCTTGCTAGAGGGGGGCCGGCGCGGTGATACTGGACACCCCCTGCCGCGAGTCCGGGATGGTCTTCCTGGTGAAGGGAGCCCGGCCCGGGGCTCGCGTCGGGATGGTTCGAACAGCGGAGCGGACATGAAAGTCAATATCGAGATCGATTGCACACCGCTCGAAGCGCGGCAGTTTTTCGGACTTCCCGATGTCGGTCCGATGCAGGCTGCGGTCATGGACCGGCTGCAGAACCAGATGACGAGCAACATCGACAAGCTCACGCCCGAAGCCATCATGCAGAGCTGGTTCACGTTCGATCCCCGCTTGGCCGAACGGTTTCAGGACCTGATGCTGACCATGACAGGCCTCGGCGGCAGCCGCTCGAACGACAAGAAGTCGGCCTGACGCGGCCGACGGCCGCACGGATTACGCTTGCGCGGAACTCCGAAGGGACGTGGCGTGACGTCACGGCATGGGGCAGGCTCCATGCCGGAGCCGAAGACCGGTCGAAAAAGACCGGCTGAACACTTCAGGGGAGGACGCATGACCGATCCGTCTTGGATGCCGGCGCTGCAGTTCGCGACGACCAACGGCATCCGCATGGGCTATTACGAGGCGGGCCCCGTCAGCGACCGGCCGCCGATGATCCTCTGCCACGGCTGGCCGGAGCTGGCCTTCTCCTGGCGGCATCAGATCAAGGCGCTGGCCGAGGCCGGCATCCGCGTCATCGCACCCGATCAGCGCGGCTATGGCGCGACCGACCGGCCGGAGCCGGTCGAGGCCTATGACCTCGAGCATCTCACCGCCGACCTCGTCGGCCTGCTCGATCATCTGAAGATCGACAAGGCGATCTTCGTCGGTCACGATTGGGGCGGCTTCGTCGTCTGGCAGATGCCGCTGCGATACCCCGACCGAGTCGCGGGCGTGGTCGGCATCAACACGCCGCATCTGCCGCGCGCGCCCGCCGATCCCATCGCCATCATGCGCAAGCGGTTCGGCGACATGATGTACATCGTGCAGTTCCAGGATCCCGCACGCGAGCCGGACCGCATCTTCGGCAGCCGTGTCGGGGAGACCTTCGATGCCTTCATGCGCAAGCCGCTGCCGCGCAGCGATACGCCGCCGACGGAGCCGCCGGACGGCGGGATCGCAGCCTCGCCATCGCTCAACCTGGCGTTCCCGCAGATGATCGCAGCCTATGACGCCGCCAAGGACACGCGGCAGCCGATCCTGTCGGAGGCGGAGAAGCAGGTGTTCGTCGACACCTTCACGCGCACCGGCTTCACCGGCGGCATCAATTGGTATCGCAACATGACGCGCAACTGGCAGCGCGCCGAAGGGCTCGATCAAACGGTGCGCGTGCCGTCGCTGATGATCATGGCGGAGAACGACGCCGTGCTGCCGCCCTCGGCCGCCGACGGCATGGAGAAGCTGGTGCCGGACCTGGAGAAACATCTCGTCCGCGACAGCGGCCATTGGACGCAGCAGGAGCAGCCCGCGGAGGTCAGCGCGAAGCTGATCGAATGGCGCCGGCGACGGTTCGGTTGAAGAACGGCCGAGGCAGATTGCACGTCCGAGTGAGAGGCTGCGGCCGAGCCAAACAACAACAGATGTCGTCAAGCCTGCCGACGCAGCGCGTCGGCTCTCCTAAGCCGCCTGCGCATTAGCGCCGTGCGCGTGCTCGGCGATTGCGTCGATGATCTGCGGCCACATCGGCCGCGGAGTAGCGTGACCCATGCCGTCGATCATCAGGAGCTTGGCATTCGGAATCGACTCCGCCGTGTCCTTGCCGGCGGTGGGATGGACCAGCGGGTCGACCTTGCCGTGGATCACGAGTGTCGGCGCCGTCACCAGATGCAGCCGCGGCTTGCGGCTGCCGGAGGCCAGGATCGCGCGCAACTGACGTCCGACGCCGGCGGGATTGATGCCGCGCGCGAAGCAGCGTTCGGCGAGTGCCACGTCATTTACCTCGTCCTCGGGAAATGAGCCGACGCGCAGCGCCTTCCAGGTCTTCTGGAAGCGCTTGATGTAGTCGTCCTTGGTCTTCGGCGGCGGCGCCATCAGCAGCATCGCGACCTCGCGCGTCGGCGGCGGGATGCGCGGATTGCCGGTCGTCGACATGATCGACGTCAGCGAGCGCACGCGATGCGGAAAGGAGATCGCGATCTCCTGCGCGATCATGCCGCCCATCGACGCGCCGACCAGATGCGCCGACTTGATGTCGAGCGCGTCCATCAGGCCGACCGTGTCCTTGGCCATGTCGAGCAGCTTGTAGGGCGCGGAGACGGGAATGTTGAAGAACCGCAGCTTGATCAGCTCGAACGGGGTCAGCCGGCGGCCGCCATGCAGCTTGCTCGATTGGCCGATGTCGCGGTTGTCGAAGCGGATCACGCGGAAGCCGCGGCTTGCGAGCTGTTCGCAGAACTCGTCGTACCAGATGATCATCTGGCCGCCGAGGCCCATGATCAGCACGAGGGGAGGGGCCGCCGGGTCGCCGAAGATCTCGTAGCAGATGTCGATACCGTTGGCGCGCACAGTCTGCGGCGGCTGATGAGCAGTTGCAGTCACTTGATCCCTCGTTCAAGGCCTTGGAACCCTCTATGGCATGGTTCTGTTGGTCGAGAGAAGCAAGCTACAAGTTCTCCCGCACCGCAGCGAAGGCGTGCTATGATAAGTTGTGTTTGAGTCTTGTATTGGTCTGAAGGAGCGTGCCGATGGCGAACAAAGCTGGCGACCCGATCGCATTCTGGCAGCAGATGGTCGGAGAGATGCAGAAGAGCTTCAGCGCCTTCACGCGGCTGCGCCCGATGGGTGTGACGCCCCGTCCATCCTCCGACGGTCCCGCAACTGGTTCAGGAAACGGACAGAAGCCCATGGTTGATCTGATGGAAAACTATTTCGCCGGCATGAACGTGCCGAGCCGTGGTCAGCTCACCGCCTTGAATGAGCGGCTCGCCTCCATCGAGGGCGAGCTGGCGGAGACACGGGTGTTGTTGAAGGAGCTGCTGGCTTCCGCGCAGGTGCCCGCGACGACGCCCGCCGATCTCGCTCCGCAATTGAACGAGATCAGGAGCGTGCTGGATTCGCTTCTCTCCGCGTCCAAGGCGCCGGCGCCAGTCGTGGCGCCGCCGCGCGACGTCACGCCGGACTTGAAGGGGATCAAGGACTTGCTCAACGAGCTTCTTGCCGCGACCAAGGCTCCGCAACCGGCGGCAAAATCCGCCGTCGACGTCACGCCCCAGTTGAGCGAGATCAAAGCATTGCTCGACCGGACGCTGAACGCTGCCAAAGCACCCGATCCGTCACCGACAGTCGCGATCGAGGCAGAGTTGCGCGAGATCCGGGCCATGCTCGACACGTTGATGAAGCCGTCTCAGCCCGTCGACGCCGCGCCCAAGGCTGATGAGGCGGCTCCAAAGCCGGCCGAGCCGGCCCGGTCGGGGAAGAACCGCAACAAAAAGCACGGCGGCGCCCCTGCCGAGCACTGAGGTTCACCCGAACGTTCCGACGTGCGGCGGGTCGCTCAGCGGTTGCCAGTTCTTTCCTCCCATCCCGGGATGGTGCGTTGCAACATTTATGTTGCGTTGCACCATTCAGAATGATATAGCTGAGTCACTCCGGTTTCATAAGGGACGGAGCGAGCCATAGCTCAGAAGCATTGAGGATGGAGACAGCCATGACCACCGAGACCAACACCGTGTTCGACACCGTCAAAGACGCCTTTGCGCCGGTGACCGACGCGTTCAAGAACCTGCAGACGATGGAAGTGCCGGAGTCCGCGCGGGAGTTCGTCAAGAAGACCGCGTCGACCGCCAAGGAGCGCGCTGCGGAGGCCCTCGCTGGCTCCGAGAAGGTGACGTCGGCGATCGAGACCGCCGTGTTCGACGGCGTGACCGAGGCCGGCAAGATCAGCCGGAACATTCAGCAGGCGCTGTATCAGGACACCGAGGCCTTCTTCGACGGCATCGACCGGCTGGCGTCCGCCAAGTCGATCAGCGAAGCCGTTCAGATCCAGGGTGAGCTGGCCCGTGCCCGCGGTGAGGCGCTCGTCGCCCGCGCCAAGTCGACCAGCGAGTATGTCGGCAAGCTCGTCACCGAAGGTGCCAAGCTCGCGCAGGAGAACATGGCCAAGGCCTACAACAAGACCGCCTGATCGCCTCGCGCATCAGCCGATCGACCTGCAAGGCCCGCATCGTGCGGGCCTTTTCTTTTGTGACCAGGCGAAACCGGATAAAGCGGAGACATGGCGCAGCCTCTGTCCCGCATCGTCAATCAACTGAAGAGCGAGCCGTCGCGCACGGGCTCGCTGATCATCACCGTGTTCGGCGACGCCATCGTGCCGCGGGGCGGCAGCGTCTGGCTCGGCAGCTTGCTCGCCTTCTTCGAAGGGCTCGCCATCGACGGCAGCGTGGTGCGCACGGCGATGTCGCGGCTGACGGCGGAAGGCTGGTTCGAGCGCAGCAGAATAGGACGCAACAGCTTCTATCGCCTGACCCGGCGCGGCGAACAGACCTTCGCCGGCGCCACCCGCCACATCTACGATTCGCCGCCGGCGGAATGGAACGGCAGCTTCGAACTGCTGCTCATCGGCAGCGCCGAGGATCGCGAGCAGGCGAGGACTGCGCTGCGCGATGCGGGCTTCGGCAGCCCGCTGCCCGGTGTGTTCGTGGCCCCCTCGAGCATCGCCGTCCCTGACGCAGTGGAGGGGGCCATCCGCCTGCAAGCGTCCGCCGGCTCCGACATGGCGCGACGGCTGGTCGCCGAGAGCTGGGCGCTGGAGCGGACGGCGGAGGCGTACCGCAAGTTCAGCGCCTCCTTTGCGCCGCTCAAGGACAGCATCGCGCGCGGCGAGGTGTTGTCCGACGGGCAGGCCTTCACCGCCCGGATCCTGCTGATCCACCACTATCGGCGCATCGTGCTGCGCGATCCGCTGCTGCCGGCCGAGCTGCTGCCGGGGAATTGGCCTGGACGGCAGGCCCGGGCGCTGTGCGGCGAGATTTATCGGTTGCTGCTGCCGGGTTCCGAGCGCTGGCTCGACGCGCATGCAACAAATGAGGAGGGGCCTCTGCCGGCGGCCGGAGCGGCGCTGCTGCGGCGTTTCGCCGTTGAGAATGCGGTCCGTTGATATATTACAGAATTCGATTGCACGGATGAAATCTCGTTATATATTGGCGTCAACCAAGTCCTGGGAGGACGCCGCCGCAATGTACACGCAGGCGCTCAATTCGCCCGAGGAGGGCAGCTTCGCCGAGGACGCTGGACGCGCCTCGCGCTTTCAGGCGCGCATCGATGCCGAAGAGCGCATCGAGCCGAACGATTGGATGCCGGCGGCCTATCGCAAGACGCTGGTCCGGCAGATCTCGCAACACGCCCATTCCGAAATCGTCGGCATGCTGCCCGAGGGCAACTGGATCACGCGCGCGCCGAGCCTGCGCCGCAAGGCAGCGTTGCTCGCCAAGGTCCAGGACGAGTGCGGCCACGGGCTGTATCTCTACGCCGCCGCCGAGACGCTCGGCGCCTCGCGCGAGGAGCTGGTCGATGCGATGCTCGCCGGCAAGGCCAAGTACTCCTCGATCTTCAACTACCCGACCCTGACCTGGGCAGACATCGGTGTGATCGGCTGGCTGGTCGACGGCGCCGCGATCATGAACCAGATTCCGTTGTGCCGCTGTTCCTATGGTCCCTATGCGCGTGCGATGATCCGCGTCTGCAAGGAGGAATCGTTCCATCAGCGGCAGGGCTACGAGATCATGCTCACGCTCTGCCGCGGCACGCCCGAGCAGAAGGCGATGGCGCAGGACGCGCTGAACCGCTGGTGGTGGCCGGTGCTGATGATGTTCGGCCCGCCCGACCAGGCCAGCCAGCACAGCGACACCTCGACCAAGTGGAAGATCAAGCGCTTCTCGAACGACGAGCTGCGCCAGAAGTTCATCGATGCCACCGTGCCGCAGGCGCAGTATCTCGGGCTCACCATTCCCGATCCCGAGATGACGCAGGACGAGCAGGGCCATTGGGTGCACGGCCCGATCGACTGGAACGAGTTCAAGCAGGTGCTGGCCGGCAACGGCCCGTGCAACCGCGATCGCATGGCCGCGCGCCGCAAGGCGCATGCCGAGGGCGCCTGGGTGCGCGAGGCCGCGACCGCCTACGCCGAGAAGCGCGCGCGGCGCCGGATGGCGCAGGCTGCCGAATAGGACAGGGAGATCGAAATGGCGACGCCGAACACGCCGTTGTGGGAAGTCTTCATCCGCAGCCGCAACGGGCTTGCGCACAAGCATTGCGGCTCGCTGCACGCGCCGGATGCGACCATGGCACTGCAGGCGGCGCGCGATCTCTACACCCGCCGCGGCGAGGGCCTGTCGATCTGGGTGGTGCCGTCGAGCGCGATCACCGCGTCCGATCCTGCCGACAAGGGCATGATGTTCGAGCCGGCGGAGTCGAAGATCTATCGGCATCCGACGTTCTACGATGTGCCCGAGGAAGTCGGGCATATGTGAGTGCGGACGGCCGTCAGCCGTCGTCATTGCGAGCGCAGCGAAGCAATCCAGACTGCCGGCTCGGATGAATCCCTGGATTGCTGCGCTCGCAATGGCTGAGTTCGTGGCGGGCCTGATCGGATCACAACCATGACCGCTCCCTCGATCACCGTCTGCGAAACGCCGCTGGTGCTCTACACCTTGCGCCGCGCCGATGATGCGCTGATCCTCGGCCATCGCCTCTCCGAATGGTGCGGCCATGCGCCTGTTCTCGAAGAGGACATGGCGCTGTCCAACATGGCGCTCGATCTGATCGGTCAGGCGCGCGAGCTCTACGGCTACGCCGCCAAGGTCGAGGGTCGCGACAATGACGAGGACAAGCTCGCTTATCTCCGGGATGTCAGGCAGTATCGCAACCTGCTGCTGGTCGAGCGTCCAAATGGCGACTTCGCGCACACGATGGTGCGGCAGCTGTTCTACGCGGCGTTCGCCGATCTGTATTGGCGCGGCATGATGGGCTCGACCGATGCGACCCTGGCGGCGATCGCGGCCAAGTCGGAGAAGGAATGCGCCTATCATTTGCGCCACGCCAGCGAATGGGTGATCCGGCTCGGTGACGGCACCGACGAAAGCCACGCCCGCGCGCAAGCCGCGATCGATGACCTCTGGCCCTATACCGGCGAGATGTTCAGCGTCGACGAGAGTGAGCGCGGTCTGATCGACGCGGGTATCGCGATCGATCCGACGCAACTGCTGCCGGAATGGCTGTCGAGCGTGTCGCATGTCGCGCGCGAGGCGACCCTGGTGCTGCCGGAGAACGAGTGGATGCAGCAGGGCGGCCGCGACGGCCGCCACAGCGAGCATCTCGGCCATCTCCTCTGCGAGCTGCAATACATGCAGCGCAGCTTTCCCGGTGCGACATGGTAGTTGCGGATTTCAGCCCGGCCGAGCTGCGCCAGCGCGCCTGGGACGCCGCGGCATCGGTGGTCGATCCGGAAATTCCGGTGCTGACGATCGACGATCTCGGCGTCCTGCGCGAGGTCGAGGTCGTCGGCGACCGCGTCGAGGTCGCGATCACGCCGACCTATTCCGGCTGTCCGGCGATGAACATGATCGCGCTGGAGATCGAGCTGGCGCTGGAGCGCGCCGGCTTCCGTGATGCCCACGTTCGCACGGTGCTGTCGCCGGCCTGGACCACGGACTGGATGAGCGAGCAGGGGCGGCGCAAGCTCAGGGAGTACGGTATTGCGCCGCCGCAGCCGTCGAGCGGGCGCCGCGCGCTGTTTGGCGTGGCCGAGGTTGCGTGTCCGCAATGCGGATCCGTCGACACCGAGCAGCTCGCCGAGTTCGGCTCGACCTCGTGCAAGGCGCTGTGGCGCTGCAGATCGTGCCGCGAGCCGTTCGATTATTTCAAGTGTCACTGATGCAGCAGCCGTCATCGCGAGCGCAGCGACTTGTCCGCCGAAGCCCGAAGGGCGTCGGCGGAAGCGATCCAGAGTCCCGCGCGGTCCTGGATTGCTTCGTTGCTTCGCTCCTCGCAATGACGGGAGGATGAACCCGATGTCGACCACGCCACGCTTCCACCGTCTCGCTATCCGTGACCTGCGCCGCGAGGCGCCCGATGCCGTGTCGCTGACCTTTGCGATTCCGAACGAGCTGGCGGCGGACTATCAGTTCGCGCCGGGGCAATATCTCACGTTGAAGACCACGCTCGGCGGCGAGGAGGTGCGGCGCTCCTATTCGATCTGCTCCGGCCCCGATGATGACGAGATCCGCATCGCGGTGAAGCGCGTCGATGGCGGCGCGTTCTCCAGCTTCGTCACTGACGAACTGAAGCGCGGCGACGAGATTGACGTGATGACGCCAACTGGACGTTTTGGCGTGGCATTGCAGCCGGAGGCCGCGCGCACCCACGTCGGCTTCGCGGCGGGCTCCGGAATCACGCCGATCCTCTCGATCGTGAAAGCCGTGTTGGCGCGGGAGCCGCACAGCCGCTTCTTCCTGTTCTACGGCAGCCGCACCACCGCAGGCATGCTGTTCCGCGAACAGCTCGAGGAGCTGAAGGATCGTTTCCTCGACCGCTTCTCGCTGTTCCACGTCATCTCCGGCGAGGAGCAGGATCTGCCGATCCTGCACGGCCGGCTAGACGGCGAGAAGGTGCGCGTGCTGCTGCGCTCGCTGGTGCCGGCCGAGAGCGTCGATCACGTCTTCATCTGCGGTCCCACCGGGATGAGCGAGGATATCGAGGCCGCCTGCCGCGCGCTCGGCATCTCCGACGACCGCGTCCATGTCGAGCGCTTCGTCTCCGGCGCCGGCGGCAAGCCGCGGCCCAAGATGGTCGTTCCGGACTCGGCGCCGCCGAAGGCCATCGCCGCCCTGATCATCGACGGCAAGCGCCGCGAGGTTCCGGTCGCCGACGGCGAAGCCATCCTCGACGCCGCGCTGCGCGCCGGCGTCGACCTGCCGTTCGCCTGCAAGGGCGGCATGTGCTCCACCTGCCGCGCCAAGCTGGTGGAGGGAAGAGCGGAGATGGAGCTTAACTACTCGCTGGAGCCATGGGAGCTGCAGGCTGGTTTTGTGCTCACGTGTCAGGCCAGGCCGGTGACGGAGCGCGTGGTGGTGGACTACGATCATGTGTGAGGTAGTGGCCGCGAAATTTCGACTGCTGATCGAGGCCTATGTGAGCACGCTCGCTCGGCTCGCTCGCTGCACCTCGCCCCGCTTGCGGGGAGAGGTCGGATTGCATCGTTAGATGCAATCCGGGTGAGGGGGACTCTCCGCGAGTTCGGTGCGTGGAGAGTCCCCCTCACCCCAACCCTCTCCCCGCAGGCGGGGCGAGGGAGCTCACTGTCATCGGCGCTCAATCTCGATTTCATCTCTGAACGGCTACCCCACCGGCCGCTTGTCCTTGATCCGTTTCGCCTTGCCGGCCGAGCGCTCCAGCGTGTCGGGCGGGACGACTTTCACCTTTGCCGTGAGACCGATGGTGTTCTTGATGTGGATGGAGATGCGCTCGGCGTGCGCGCCGAGGCCGGTCTCGTCCCAATGCTCGGGGCGCGACTCCGCGTAGATGGTCAGCTCGTCCATGCGGCCCTCGCGCGTCAGCTCCAGCATGAAATGGCCGCCGCACCACTCGGTCGACAGCAGGATCTCCTCGATCTGTGACGGGAACAGGTTGACGCCGCGCAGGATGATCATGTCGTCGGAGCGGCCCGTGACCTTCTCCATCCGTCGCATTCCCGGCCGCGCGGTGCCCGGCAGCAGGCGCGTCAGATCGCGGGTGCGATAGCGGATGACGGGAAAGGCCTCCTTGGTCAACGAGGTGAACACCAGTTCGCCCATCTCGCCGTCGGGCAGCACCTTGCCGGTGTCGGGATCGACGATCTCCGGATAGAAATGATCCTCCCAGATGTGCAGCCCGTCCTTGGTCTCCAGGCATTCCTGCGCCACACCAGGGCCGATCACCTCGGACAGGCCGTAGATGTCGGTGGCGTCCATCGCGAACGCATCCTCGATCTCGGCGCGCATCGCATTGGTCCACGGCTCGGCGCCGAAGATGCCGATCTTGAGCGAGCTCTGCCGCGGATCGAGGCCCTGACGCTTGAACTCGTCGAGGATTGCCAGCATGTAGCTTGGCGTCACGGTGATGATGTCAGGACGGAAATCATTGATCAGCTGCACCTGCCGCTCGGTCATGCCGCCGGAGATGGGCACCACCGTGCAGCCGAGCTGCTCGGCGCCGTAATGGACGCCGAGGCCGCCGGTGAACAGGCCATAGCCATAGGCGTTGTGGATGATCATGCCGCTCCGGCCGCCGGCGGCGCGGATCGAGCGGGCCATCACGGCCGACCAGGTCGCGATGTCGTTCCTGGTATAGCCGACCACGATCGGCTTGCCAGTCGTGCCCGAGGAGGCGTGCACCCTTACCAGTTGCTCGCGCGGCACGGCGAACATGTTGAACGGGTAATTGTCGCGCAGGTCGGTCTTCACCGTGAACGGAAACTTGGCGAGGTCGGCGAGCTCGCGGAAGTCGGAGGGATGCACCCCCGCCTTGTCGAAGGCGCGGCGGTAATGGGCGACGTTGTCATAGGCGTGCTTCAGCGACCAGGCGAGCCGGCTCGTCTGCAGCGCCATGATCTCGTCGCGCGAGGCACGCTCGGCAGCGTCCATCTCGGGAACGTAGCTGCCGGTCGATTGAAGCTTGGTCGATGTCATGGTCAGGTCCTCCGGCAGGGGCGCGGGGCGATGGGGAAGCGGATCAGCTCGCGGCGGCCGGGACCAGCGTGCCGCCGATGCTGCGGGAATGGCCGCGGAATTCGGCGATCACCGTGTCGCCTGCCGTAACGCGGACATCATAGATGCCTGAGCGCCCGCTGCGGGATACCTCGTGCGCGCGAGCAAGCAGAACGTCGCCGAGCTTGCCGGGGCGGATGAAGCTGATGCTGCCCTGTGCGGCCACGGTGCGGTCGTTGTGCGAGTTGCAGGCAAAGGCGAAGGCGGAATCGGCCAGCGTGAAGATGAAGCCGCCATGGGCGATGCCGTGGCCGTTGACCATGTGCGGCTGCACCGTCATCTGCAGCGTGGCGCGTCCGGGGCCGATCTCGACGATGTGCATGCCGAGCCCCTGGCTGGCGCGGTCGTCCTGCCACATCGCGTCGGCGCAGGCGCGGGCGAGAGCGTCGGCGGAAAGTGTCGCCACGCCGCTCACCGTGCGGCCTCCATGCATGCGCAATGCGTCGGCCACCCCTGAGGATGCGCTTCTGAAATCACGGCGTTCTCTCCCGTCGATGCTTGTTGGAACAAGCATTCTCATCTAGTTAGGTGCGACATCGTGGCAAATATTCTGCGCGCGTCAAGCGAAAGCGCTGCCTGCGCAACGCGCGTGTTGTCCGCAACCGGAAGGAATCCCGAACGTGCCCGAAGCCGCCAATCTGGCCATGATGGCCGGTCTCATGATCGGCCTGGTCTATGGCGTGGTGGGGCTGCTCAGCGGCTTCTGCATGATGAGCAGCCTGCGCGGCTGGTGGGCCGACGGCGACCGCCGGCTGGTGCGAACTTACGCCCTGGCGATGGGCATTGCCATCATCGCCACACAGCTGCTCGCGGCCAACGGCGCCGTCGATCTCGGCAAGTCGATCTATCTGCAGCCGACGTTCTCGGTGCCGCTGATGCTCTTGGGCGGTGTTCTGTTCGGCTACGGCATGGTGCTCGCCAACGGTTGCGGTTCGCGCGCGCTGGTGCTGCTCGGCCGCGGCAATCTGCGCTCCCTCGTCGTCGTGACCGTGCTCGCGATCGCGGCGGAGATGACGTTGAAGGGCCTGATCGCGCCGCTGCGCATCGCGCTGATGCAGGGCTCGCAGACCGCGGCGACCGCGACGTCGCTGCCGGCTGTGCTGTCGGTCGGTGGCCTGCATGGTGCAGCGGCGCGGCTGCTGCCGGCCCTCGGGCTCGGCGGCGCGCTGATCGTCTTCGCCCTTGCGCATGCGCCATTCCGGCGCGCGCCCGGCCAGATGCTCGCCGGCCTCGTCGTCGGCCTGCTGATCGCGGCCGGCTGGTTCGCGACCGGCACTCTTGGCGCGGACGATTTCAACCCCGTGCCGGTCGCGTCGCTGACCTTCGTCGCGCCGATCGCCGATGCCCTGCAATACATCATGCTGTCGACCGGCTCGACCGCCAATTTCGGCATCGCCACCGTGGCCGGGGTGCTCGCCGGCAGCCTCGTCACCGCGTTGGCGACGCGGCGCTTCAGGCTCGAAGGCTTCCACTCTCCGCATCACATGCTGCGTTCGGTTGGCGGCGCCGCGCTGATGGGCATCGGCGGCGTGATGGCGCTGGGCTGCTCGGTCGGGCAGGGCCTGACAGGGCTGTCGACCCTGGCGCTGCCGTCCTTCGTCGCCATCGCGGGAATCTTCATCGGCACGGCGGCCGGCCTGCGCGGAGCGTTGCGCGTCAGGCCGCTGAAGATCGAGCCGCAGGCGGCGCGTTAGTCTCATTGTGTCACGACCACCGTCATTCCGGGGCAATCGTCGATGCGAAGTCGCGAAGCGGCTGCGCGTCGGCGATTGAACCCGGAATATCGACATTGCCGGAAATGGACGCAAGACAATCTCGGGATTCCGGGTTCAAGGCCTCACGGCCTTGCCCCGGAATGACGGTGGTTGTGACTCAGTCGAATGAGCTCACTCCGTCGCGCGCGTGACGATACGGATCTCCGACGTCAGCGTCCGGTGCACCGGGCATTTGTCGGCGATCTCCATCAGCTTCCTGCGCTGCTCCTGATCGAGCGCGCCGTCCAGGTGGATCTCGCGGTCGAGCTGATCGATCAGCCCGACCTTGGTCTCGCACTCCGCGCAGTCCTCCGCATGGATCTTGCTGTGGCGCAAGGTGACCGTGATGCGGTCGAGCGGCAGGAATTTGCGGTCGGCATAGAGCCGCATCGTCATCGAGGTGCAGGCGCCGAGCGCCGCGAGCAGGAGGTCGTAGGGGCCCGGGCCGGTGTCCTGGCCGCCGACCGAGAGCGGCTCGTCCGCGGTGAGATGATGCGGGCCGAGCGCGATGGCCTGCTGCAGCTTGCTCGACCGGGTCTCGCGCACGACCACGTCGCGCGGACCATCTGCGGGCGCCGGCTCGGCGGCCGCGGGCGCGACGTAACGGCCGGCCCAGCTCGCGATCACCTCGGCGATGTAGGCTGCGTCCTCCTTCCTGCTGATGAGATGATCAGCGTGATCGAGCGAGATGAAGCTCTTCGGATGCCTGGCGGCGATGAAGATCTTCGTCGCGTTGTCGATGCCGACGGTGTCGTCGACAGGCGAGTGCATCACCAGCAGCGCCTTGTGCAGATGCTTGACCCTGTCGAGCAGGCGCTGCTCGACGACGTCGTCGAGGAACGAGCTGCTGATGCGGAACGGACGGCCCGCGAGCGAGACCTCGGCCGAGCCGTCGCGGCGGATCGCCTCGAGGCTGTCCTTGAATAGCGCGGTGACGTGGCCCGGGTCGGAGGGCGCCGCGATCGTCACCACGGCTTTCGCATCGGGAATGTCGCCGGCGGCGGCCAGCACGGCGGCTCCGCCGAGGCTGTGGCCGATCAGGATCGCCGGCGCCTGTCGGGTCTCGCGCAGATGATTGGCGGCGCGGACGAGGTCGGCGACGTTGGAGGAGAACGTCGTGTTGGCGAAGTCGCCTTCGCTGGAGCCCAGGCCGGTGAAGTCGAACCGCAGCACGGCGATGCCATGCGCCGTCAGCGCCATGGCGATGCGCCGCGCCGCATGCGTGTCCTTGCCGCAGGAGAAACAATGCGCGAACAGCGCATAGGCCCGCGGCGCGCCATCAGGCAGATCGAGCGCCGCGGAGAGCTTGTCGCCGCCTGCGCCTTCAAACTGGAAACGTTCGGTCGGCATGATGTGGTCTCCATCCGTTGCGTCTTCACCGCCGTGCGAGGCGATGACACGGCATCGTTCCCCGTTGTCATACAACAGATCTGGCCATACGCGCAGACATGGTGGCATACCCTCGCGGCCTGCACGGCCCGAGCTCTGCGGATCTTCCACCCTCTTGAAACAAGAGGGCGCAGGGAAGGTCGGGAGCCTGCCGCCCCCATGGCCCGCCTGCGGAAAAAATGCAGGCGGCAGAACCACAGGTACGGCTGAGGACATCCCGGCCTTCCCTGCGCAATGGTTGGAACGGCTTATACGTGCTCTCTCCGGGGAACGGCTTTCTTGCCCCCGTCATCGCGATGCGCGTCATCCGCACCACGACTTGACGCCAGCACCGCGGCGCCGAGACCACACGATTTCACCGTGCGCACCGGATCGTTCGTCCGCACGGAAGACCATGCTGCGACCCGTCGCGCCCACCGCATCCCGCGCTCCACGTCCGTGACGATCGCGATACGCCCCTCTGCAACGAGGCGGGATGGCGAGGAGTAAATCACGATTTTCAGAAATTAGCAAGAGGGAGATTATTTGGGGGGCGAGGCTGGACGTGGGACCACATGATTGACGCCAACACCTTCCGGTCAGACCGAGGGCTATCGCATTTGACGATCGGAGTTTTGTGCCGCCTGTCTCCAGGTCGTCATGGCCGGGCTTGTCCCGGCTATCCACGCCGTTCGGCATGCTGGGAACGAAGTGGATGCCCGGGACGAGCCCGGGCATGACGGAGTAACTAACTGGTGTGATGGTTCGTTACGACGTAGGTCAATATGCGATTGGACTGCGATCGGCCCGGACCAGCGATCGATCTCACGACCAGGCGCCGATCAGTCTCGCGGCGGCAACAGCTCGATCTCCTGTTCGCCATGCCGGATCGCCGTCGGCAGGTCCTGCGAGACGAGATCGGTAATCCATCGGACGAGCGCCGGCAGCGCTTCGTCCTTCGCTTGCCGGCGGAGTGGGGGCAAGTCCCGCTCGTGCGCGGTGCCGACCTTGATGTTGAGACGCTCATAAGGAATGTCGCCGTCCGGCGGCCGATATCGTGCATCGAACAGACGCCTGCCGTGGCTGCGAACGAGGTGGATGCGAATGCCGCCGAGATCTCTTGCGGTCAGTGCGGCGAGGATGACGCTCGGCTTGAGAAGGTACCCATAGCCTTTGGGGATCTTGCCAGTTTCTGAAGTGAACTCCATGCTGCATCTCTGGCATGTTCGAAAATTGAGCGCGTAGGGTGGGCAAAGCGAAGCGTGCCCACCATTCTTTTCCCATTCAGCTTCATTCAGAACAGGCGAGGGTTGGCACGACGCTGCAAGCCTTTGCCCGCCCTACGGTCCTGTCGGCCCGTCAGTCCGAATAGCGCTGCTCGGCCCAGGGATCGCCGCGGTTGTGATAGCCGCGCACCTCCCAATAGCCGGGCTTGTCGGCCTCGAGAAATTCGATCGCCTTCAGCCATTTCGCGCTCTTCCAGAAATACAGATGCGGCACGACGACGCGCACCGGGCCGCCATGCTCTCCAGTCAACGGCGCGCCGGACCAGCTATGCGCGAGCAACGCATCCTCGGCGGCGAAGTCTTCGAGCATCAGGTTCGTCGTGTAGCCGTCATAGGAATGCAGCACGACGAATTCAGCGCTGTCGCGCGGCCGGCAGGCGGCGAGCAGGTCACGTGTGGCGAGCCCTTCCCATTGATTGTCGTAGCGCGACCAGGTCGTGACGCAGTGGATGTCGGAGACGAACTGGCGCTGCTCCTGGGCGAGGAAGGCGCGCATGTCCCAGAACAGCGGGTTCTCGACGGCGCCATAGACATCGAGTCGCCAGCGCTCTGATGTGACCGACGGTGTCAGGCCGAGGTCGAGCACCGGCCAGTCGCGGGTCAGATGCTGCCCCGGCGGCAGGCGCTGGTCCTCCGGCCTGATGATGCGGCCGGTCAGGAATTTGCCCTCGCGCGCCCAGCGTTCCTTGCTGCGGGTCAGCTTGCTCTCGGGCGGCAGGCTGGACTCGTCGGCCATCTCGACACCTCGTCAATTCGTGCGGGCTTTTTCGTGCGGACTCATTCGTGCCGGTGCATCGCGGACGCATGCTTGGTATCGCGCATGCTCGCATAGATCAGCAGCGACAGGAAGATCACGCCGGTGAGATAATAATAGAACCACGTCTCGTGCCCTATGCTCTTGAAGTAGAGGGCGATCGCCGGCGCGGTGCCACCGAACAGCGATACGGTGATCGCATAGGGCAGGCCGACACCGAGCGCGCGGACATTGGTCGGAAACAGCTCGGCCTTCACCACCGCATTGATCGAGGTGTAGCCCGCCGTGAAGATCCAGGCGCCGCAGATCAGCAGGAAGGCTGTGAACGGCTCCTTGGTGCCCTTCAGTACCGTCAGGATCGGGATCGTCGACAAGGTGCCGGCGACGCCGAAGAAGATCAGCAGCGGCTTGCGACCGATGCGGTCGGAGATCGCGCCATACAGCGGCTGCAGCACGCAGGCGAACAGCAGCGAGCCGAAGATCACCATCGTGGTCTGGTCCTCGGTGAGGCCGACCGAGAGCTTCACGAAGGTCTGCATGTAGGTGGTGAAGGTGTAGAACGCGGCGGTGCCGCCCGCGGTCAGGCCGACTACCAGCAGCAGCTCCCGCGGATATTTGAACAGGGCGGTGATCGAGCCGGAAGGGCCTACGGTCTTCTTGGCCTCCACGAAGGCTTCGGTCTCGTGCAGGTTCCGCCGCATCACCGCGACGAAGATTGCGAGGCCGGCACCGATCGCGAACGGAATGCGCCAGCCCCAGGCTCGCAATTCTTCCGGGGTCAGGAACACCTTCTGCAACAGCAAAAGCACGATGATCGCGGTGAGCTGCCCGCCGATCAGGGTGACATATTGGAAGCTCGAATAGAAGCCGCGATGCTTGGCGTCGGCGACCTCGGAGAGATAGGTGGCGCTGGCGCCATATTCGCCGCCGAGGCTGAGGCCTTCGATCACGCGGGCGAGCGCCAGGATGATCGGCGCGGCGATGCCGATGGTGGCATAGGTCGGTGTCACCGCGATGATCAGCGAGCCGAAGCACATGCAGAGCACCGAGACGGTCAGCGACAGCCGCCGGCCATGGTGATCGGCGAGATAGCCGAACAGCCAGCCGCCGAGCGGGCGCATCAGGAACGTCGCGGCGAACACGACAGCGGCGTTGAGCTGCTCGACCACCGGGTCCTTCGACGGAAAGAAGGCCGGCGCGAAGTACAGCGCGAACGCCGTATAGGCATAGAAATCGTACCACTCGACCAGGTTGCCGGCCGAGCCGATCAGGATCGCCTTGATGCGCCGCTCGACGTCGGTGAATGTGGTAGTGTCCGCGGCAGGCGGCAGCGCCTGGTCTGTCATATCCGGTCTCCGGCAAGCATGATTTGCGGCCCTTCTACGGCAGCCGCCCGGATTGCCAACAGCCGATAACGGACATGGGTCCCATGTTCAGAGCATGGAACTCGGCGGATGGCGGCCTTGAAGAAAAGCCCCGTTCGTCGGCCATCGCGCCACGAAAGCAAGTCCCGATCCTCATGGTGAGGCGCGCCGCAAGGCGCCTCTCGAACCATGAGGCCACCGACCGAACTAGCCCTTCGGCGCGCGCGGATCGATCGGGGTCGAGCTGGCCACGCCAAGAACATCTTCCAGCAACTTGGCGCCGGCGAGCAGCTTGGCGTCGGCGCGCGGCGCCGCGATCATTTGCAGGCCGATCGGCAGGCCCGTTTCCGTGAAGCCGCAGGGCAGCGACAGGGCTGGGCAGCAGGCCAGCGTGATCGCATAGACGATGCCGAGCCATTGCACGTAGTTGTCGAACTTCTGCCCGGCGCATTCGGCGACGTAGCGGTTCTCGACCGGGAAGGGGGGCACGATGGTCGCCGGCGCCAGCAGCAGATCATACGTCTCGAAGAACTTCACCGCGCGCGCGGTGATCGCGACGCGCTGCGCCTCGGCGCGCGCGATCTGCGCGACCGTGAGCTTCAGCCCTTCCTCGATGTTCCAGATCACCTCGGGCTTGAGCAGGTCGCGCTTGGTGCGCAGCAGCTCCGCCTTGCTCATCGCGAAGTCGAGCGCGCGCAGCACGTGGAAGCATTCATGCGCCTCGCTGAAATCGGGATGCGCCTCCTCGACGATCACGCCGAGCTCGGCGAAGCGCTGCGCCGCCTTGCGGGTGACGGCAGCGACTTCGGGATCGACGGGCGTGATGCCGAGATCGGGCGAGTAGGCGACGCGGACCGGCTTCCTGCCGGAGCGCGCGGCGGCCAGGAACGACGTCGCAGGCGAGGGCAGCGAGATCGGATCCGCGGCGTGCTCGCCGCTCATCGCGTCCAAGAGCAGCGCGAGGTCCGCGACGTTGCGGGCCATCGGGCCCTGGACGGCGAGATTGCGGTCGATGGTCACCGCCGGCGTATTCGCGACGCGGCCGAAGCTCGGGCGCAGGCCGACGATGCCGCAGAAGCTGGCGGGGTTGCGCAGCGAGCCGCCCATGTCGGAGCCGTGTGCCAACCAGGCCATGCCGGTGGCGAGCGCCACCGCGGCGCCGCCGGAGGAGCCGGCCGCCGAGCGGGACGTGTCCCAGGGATTGCGCGTCGCGCCGAACACCTCGTTGAAGGTGTTGGCGCCGGCGCCGAACTCCGGCGTGTTCGACTTGGCGTAGATCACGCCGCCATTGGCTTCGAGATGCTCGACCACGAGATCGGAGCGTTCCGGAATCCGGTCCTTGAAGATCGGCGAGCCCTGCGTCGTCAGCACGCCGGCGACGTCGGTGAGGTCCTTGATCGGCACGGGCAGCCCGGCCAGCACGCCGCGCTCGGCAGCCGGCTTCTGCATCAGCGCCTTGGCGTGACCGCGCGCGCGGTCGAAGCACAGGGTCGGCAGCGCATTGACCTTGCCGTCGACGGCTGCGATGCGCGCTTCCAGCGCGTCGAGGCAATCCAGCGGCGTGACCTTGCCGGACTTCAACTTGTCGACGACGGCGCAGGCGCTCTCGCGGATCAATCCCTGGTCGGCCAAAGCTTAGTTCTCCTGATGGCAAGCGTCCCGGCGCCACGTTGTAGATCACGTTTCGGCTGAGGTGGAAAGGTCGCGGCGATCAACCCCACCCTGCGCTGATGCCGCCATCGACGGTATAGATCACGCCGGAGGTGTAGCCGGCACGGTCCGAGGCCAGGAACGCCATCAGGTCGGCGATCTCGCTGACATGCGCGGGACGGCCGAGCGGCAGGCTTTTCTGGAATTCCGTGTAGCGGCTCTCGTCACCGAACAGATCGCGGGCGCGGGTCTTGAGCAGGCTGACGTGGCGATCGGTACCGACCGGCCCGGGATTGATGCCGACGACGCGGATGTTGTCGGCGAGGCTCTTGGAGCCGAGCGCGCGGGTGAAGGCCATCAACGCCGCATTGCCGGCGCTGCCGCAGATGTAGTTGACGTCGAACTTCTCGCCGGCTGCGCCGATGTCGTTGATGATCACGCCGCCGCCGCGCGCTCTCATCTGGGCATAGACCAGCCGGGTCAGGTTGATGAAGCCGAACACCTTGAGGTCCCAGGCATGCCGCCAGGCCGCCTCGTCGATCTTGTCGATCGCGCCGCCCGGAATATCGCCGGCATTGTTGACGAGAATGTCGATGTCGGACGCCTCCTGCGCCAGCCGCGCGACGTCTTCGGATTTCCGCAGGTCCACCACATGCGCGGCTGCATCGATCTGGTGCTTCGATCGGAGCTGCTCGACCAGGGCGGAAAGGCGATCGCCGCTGCGCGCAGCGAGCCGGACGTGGCAGCCTTCCTCGGCAAAGGCTTCGGCCGCCCCGGCGCCGATTCCCTTGGACGCGCCGGTGATGAGAACGCGCTTGCCGCGCAGATGAAGGTCCATGGAGGTGCTCGCTGAGGGGAGGGAGACCGGATTGTCGGGCGCGTCAGCCATGCGGTCAATCTTGCACCGCAGCGTTGCGCTTCCCGGCCGTTTGGTCCATTCAGGCGATCGACAAATCAGCCTGGACAACCGGCGCCAACACTCAAGGATCCGCTCGATGAGCAAGAAGCCCTATCGCATCGCAGTCATTCCCGGCGACGGCATCGGCAAGGAGGTCATGCCCGAGGGCATTCGCGTGATCGAGGCCGCCGCCAAGAAGCACGGCGTCGCTGTGCAGTTCGACCATTTCGACTTCTCGAGCTACGACTACTACGAGAAGCACGGCCAGATGATGCCGGACGATTGGAAGGCGCAGATTGGCGGCCATGACGCGATCTATTTCGGCGCCGTCGGCTGGCCGGCCAAGATCGCGGACCACGTCTCGCTGTGGGGCTCGCTGATCAAGTTCCGCCGCGAGTTCGATCAGTACGTGAATCTCAGGCCCGTGCGGCTGATGCCCGGCGTGCCGTCGCCGCTGGCGGGCCGCAAGCCCGGCGATATCGATTTCTGGGTGGTGCGCGAGAACACCGAGGGCGAGTATTCCTCGGTCGGCGGCCGCATGTTTCCGGACACCGACCGCGAGTTCGTGACGCAGCAGACGGTGATGACCCGCACCGGCGTCGACCGCATCCTGAAGTTCGCCTTCGAGCTGGCACAGTCCAGGCCGAAGAAGCATCTGACCTCGGCGACCAAGTCCAACGGCATCTCGATCACGATGCCGTATTGGGACGAGCGCGTCGAGGCGATGGCGAAGAACTATCCGGGCGTGAAGTGGGACAAGTACCACATCGACATCCTCACCGCGAACTTCGTGCTGCACCCGGACTGGTTCGACGTCGTCGTCGGCTCCAACCTGTTCGGCGACATCCTGTCCGATCTCGGCCCGGCCTGCACCGGCACCATCGGCATCGCGCCGTCGGGCAACATCAACCCGGAGCGCCATTTCCCGTCGGTGTTCGAGCCGGTGCACGGCTCCGCGCCCGATATCGCGGGGCAGGGGATCGCCAACCCGATCGGCATGATCTGGTCGGGCGCGATGATGCTGGAGCACCTCGGCGAGAAGACCGCGGCGCAGTCGATCGTCGGCGCGATCGAGCGTACGCTCGCTGAGCGCACCTTGCGCACGCGCGATCTCGGCGGCAATGCCGATACCGAGGCGTGCGGCAAGGCGGTCGCGGAGATGGTGGACTAGGAACGCTGTTTGTTGTTTGCATAGCTACGGTTCGTAGGGCGGGTTAGCGGAGCGTAACCCGCCTTACTAATCGTTGCTGGACGACGGCGGATTACGCTGCGCTAATCCGCCCTACGCGATTGCCACCGTCCGCTCTCGATCAATCACGCGGTATGATCCCGGCATTCGCCGGAACGACAGTGGTAGTTTAGGCGACAGCTCGACCAACAACGTCATTGCGAGGAGCGCAGCGACGAAGCAATCCAGGGGCGCCGCGGACTCTGGATTGCTTCGCTTCGCTCGCAATGACGGAGGAGAGAGCGTTTACTCTGCCGCCACCCGCCGGCAGTGCTCCCACGCGGCGTGGATCAGGTTTTCGCTCGCCTCCGGGGTGCGGAAGGCCGAGTGCGCGGACAGCGTCACGTTCGGGATCGTGGTCAGCACGTGACCGGCGGGCAGCGGCTCGGTGTTGAAGACGTCGAGGCCGGCGTGGCGGATGTGGCCGGAACGCAGGGCGTCGATCATCGCGGCCTCGTCGATGATGGCGGCGCGGGCGGTGTTCACGAAGATCACGCCCTTGCGCATCTGCGCGATGCGCTCGCGCGACAGGAAGCCGCGGGTCTCGTCGTTGAGCAGGAGGTGCAGCGAGACGACATGGCTCTGCTGCAGCAGCGTGTCGAGGTTGACGAAGTCGACGCCCGGATGGCTCTTCGGCGAGCGGTTCCAGGCGATCACCTTCATGCCGCTGCCCGACGCGATGCGCGCGACCTCGGCGGCGATGCCGCCGAAGCCGATCAGGCCGAGCGTCTTGCCGGTCAGCTGCATGCCGTCGTCGCGCAGCCAGTTGCCGGCGCGCATCTCGCGGTCCATCTGCGCGATGCCGCGCGCCGAGGCCCACATCAGCGCAATGGCGGCTTCGGCAACCGCCGTGTCGCCATAGCCCTTGATCAAATGCACGGTGATGCCGAGCTGGCTAAGCTCCTCGGGGTTCATGTAGCTGCGCGCGCCGGTGCCGAGAAAGACGACGTGCTTGAGCCCCTTGCACCGCTTTGCGACCTCGGTGGGCAAGGCGGTGTGATCGACCACGCCGATCTCGGCGCCGTCGAGGATCGCCGGCCAGTCCTCCGGTTTGATGTCCGGATCGAGATGCACGCGCATCTCGGGATCGCCCGATTTGCGCTGCCGCTCGAAGATCTCGGCAAGCGACTCGTTGGCGTCGATGAAAACTCCGCGCATGTGAGGGTCTCCTTTACGAAGGATGCGAAGTGGCTGCGCAGGCACAGATGCGCTCCCTCCCCCCTTGTGGGGGAGGGCTGGGGAGGGGGGTGGCTCCGGGCGAGACTGCCCGTGCGGACCCCCACCCCCGACCCCTCCCCGCTGCCGACAATCGCTGTGCGATTGCGGCGGGGGGGAGGGGAGCTCAGTGTGCCCGCGCGATTGAGGTCTATGATTGACGACTAATAGTTCGGCGGAGCCGATTGAAGCAGCCAATCACGACGCCACGCCCGCCAGCGACAGGACGGTGTGCAGCAGGACATTCGCGCCGGCGGCGCAGTCGGATTGCGTCGCGTCCTCGAGCTCGTTGTGGCTGATGCCGTCCTTGCAGGGCACGAACACCATGGCGGCCGGCATGATCGTGTTGAGATTGCAGGCGTCGTGGCCGGCGCCGGAGGTGATGCGGCGGTGCGCATAGCCGAGCGTGCCGGCGGCGCGCTCGACGGCGTCGACCAGCTTCGGATCGAAATGCGTCGGCGGCTTGCGCCAGACCTGGTCGATCGCGATCTCGACTTTGCGCTTCTTGGAAATCTCGTTCGCCGCCGCACGCAGGCTGGCATCGAGCGCCTCCAGCGTGTCGGCATTGGCGCTGCGGCAGTCGATGGTGAAGGCGATCTCGCCGGGGATCACGTTGCGCGAGGGATTGGCGATGACGGCCTCGCCGATGGTCGCGACCGCGTTCGGCCCGAGCTTGAGCGCGATCTGCTCCAGGGTCAGTGCAAACTCCGACAGCGCCAGCAGCGCGTCGCGGCGCAGCGGCATCGGTGTCGAGCCGGCATGGCTCTCGAAGCCCGTGACCTTGCCGTCGTACCAGAACACGCCCTGGCCGTGGTCGACCACGCCGATGGTCTTGTTCTCGGCCTCCAGGATCGGACCCTGCTCGATGTGCAGCTCGACGAAACCGGAGAATTTCTGCGTGCCGACCGCGGTCGCGCCGCGATAGCCGATCTCGTCCAGCGCCGCGCCCACGGTCATGCCTGCGGCATCTGTCCGCGACAAAATGTCCTCGACCGTGAAGTCGCCGACATAGGCGGCCGAGGCCATCATGGCCGGCGCGAAGCGCGAGCCTTCCTCATTGGTCCAGTTGACGATGCACAGCGGCGCGTCGGTCTCGATGCCGGCATCGTTGAGGGTGCGGATCACCTCCAGCGCGCCGAGCGTGCCCAGAATGCCGTCGAACTTGCCGCCCGTGGGCTGGGTGTCGAGATGCGAGCCGAGCCCGACCGGCGGCTTCGCCATGTCGCGGCCCTTGCGAAGTGCGAACATCGAGCCGAGCGTGTCGACGCGCACTTCGAGCCCGGCATCCTCGCAGGCTTTCCGGAACCAGTCGCGAACCTGCTTGTCCTCCTGGCTCAGGGTCAGCCGCCGCACGCCGCCCTTCGGCGTGGCGCCGAACCTGGCGGTCTCGTGAATGCTGTCCCAGAGGCGGGCGGAATCGATCTGCAGATTGGTGACGGCGCGGCTCATGCTTGAATTCCCTGTACTCCGGCATCCTGTCCATCGCGCGCCGCGACGAGCCCGTCAACCGATGCAGAGGGATGGCTGGCCGTCTGCGCCGTCCGGACTGCGAGCTCGGCGACGCGCTCGATCGCGACCATCTCGGGCGACGACAGCCAGCTCGCGGTGAAGGTCAGCGGTGGAATCCGCAGGTCCGTCTTCAACTCCTGCAGGCGGCCGCTCTCGATCTCGTTGGCGACGATCGCGGCAGGAATGACGGCGACGCCGAGCCCCTCGACCGCCATGTGGATCACGGTCGCCAGCGAGGCGCTGGCGTGCAGCCGCATCGGCGGCAGATGCGGGCGGTTGAACAGCGAACGCACATTGTCATAGGGCTGGGTGTTGCGCGGAAAGGTGATGATCGGAAACCGCGCCATCTGCTCGGCGGTGACCACGCCCGTGCCGAAGCCGAGGGCAGGGCTGGCGAGGAAGCTGATCGGATAGTCGCACAGCACGCGGCTGCGGATGCCGGACTCGGAGGGCGCGCCCAGCGCGAAGGCGAGCTCGATCTCCTGCGCCAGCAGCCGCGCGTGCAGATGGGGCGTGACGTCGACCTCGATCTCCAGCGACAGATTCGGATAGCTCTCATTGACGCTCTTGATCAGCCGCGGCAGCCAGTCGTGCACGATGGTCTCGGCGACGCCGAGCCGGAGCACGCCGCGCATCGCCGAGCGGTCGCCGACCTCGGCCAGCATCTCCGCGCGCAGGCCGATCAGCTTCTCGGCATAGACCAGCATCTGCCGGCCGCTTGCGGTCGGGGACGCCACGCGATGATCGCGGTTGAGCAGCTTGACGCCGAGCTCGCGCTCGAGCTGGGCGATGCGCTGGGAGATGGCGGGCTGGGTCGTATTGAGGCGCTGCGCCGCGCCGCGGAAGCTGCCAAGCTTCACGACCCAGAGGAAGGTCTCGATGGAACGGAAATCCAGCATCGCGCCCCGCTTGGATCAATTTGTCTTATCGATCCTGATTAAAAACGAAGATTAGACTTTATAGCATGGCTGATGTTCAGTGAGTTTGTCGAGATATTAGGCAAGTGGCACAAATGACTGTTTCTGCGGCAGTGCAGCAATCAGCCGGCGAGACGGATCTTCTCCCGAGCCATCGGGCCCGCCTGGATTATCGCGCGGGCAGGGGCTGGAGCACGGCGGGCGTCGCCAACGGCTTCGTCCAGGGCAATCTGGCTGTTATCCCCGAGCAGCATGCCGGCGCCTTTCACCGCTTCTGCCAGCTCAACCCGAAGCCGTGCCCGATCATCGGCATGTCCGATCCGGGCAATCCTTTCATTCCGGCGCTCGGCGCCGATCTCGACATTCGCACCGACGTGCCGCGCTATCGCGTCTGGCGCGATGGCGAGATGGTCGAGGAGCCGACCGATCTGCTGTCGCATTGGCGCGACGACCTCGTCACCTTCGTGCTCGGCTGCTCGTTTTCCTTCGAGGAGGCGCT
This sequence comes from Bradyrhizobium sp. SZCCHNRI3052, assembly GCF_032484895.1. Lineage (NCBI taxonomy): Bacteria > Pseudomonadati > Pseudomonadota > Alphaproteobacteria > Hyphomicrobiales > Nitrobacteraceae > Bradyrhizobium > Bradyrhizobium sp. SZCCHNRI3052. Next base: position 283,914 of record NZ_JAUETW010000003.1, read on the forward strand.
GATGGCCGACGGCCTGCCGATCCGCCACATCGAGCAGGGCTGCCGTGTGCCGATGTATCGCACCAACATCGCCTGCACGCCGTCGGGGCCGTTTGCGGGGCCGATGGTGGTGTCGATGCGCCCGTTCAAGCCGGCGCAGGCGATCCGCGCGGTGCAGATCACGACGCGCTTTCCCGCCGTGCACGGCGCGCCGGTGCATCTCGGCCATCCCGAGCAGATCGGCATCGCCGACATCAGCAAGCCGGACTACGGTGACCCGGTGCCGGTTGGCGCCGACGAGATTCCCGTCTTCTGGGCCTGCGGGGTGACGCCGCAGGCGGTCATCGCTGCGGCCAGGCTGCCCTTCGCCATCACCCACGCACCGGGGCTGATGCTGATCACCGATCTCAGGAACAAGGATCTCGCCGTCCTCTAATCAGGCAGCCATGCTGCTCATTGAGCCTTTACCGCCGACCTCAACCGCTTCATCGATGCGCTTTCATCAGAGGATCTTGCCATGACCATCACGCGCCGAAACGTCCTGCTTGGAGCCACCGCCGCCGCTGCGCTCGGTCCGATCGCCGCCCGCGCCCAGACGTCGGAAGTGAAGATCGGCGTCATCTATCCGTTCTCCGGCGCCAGCGCCCAGATCGGCGTCGACGCGCAGCGGGCGTTCGAGACGGCGGCCGAGATCATCAACGGCAAGTTCGACTACGACCTGCCGCTGGCCCGTACCGAGGGTCTGCCGGGCCTCGGCGGCGCCAAGATCAAGCTGGTGTTCGCCGACCACCAGGCCGACCCGCAGAAGGGCCGCGCGGAGGCCGAGCGCCTGATCACCCAGGAGAAGGTCGCAGCCGTCATCGGCTCCTATCAGAGCGCCGTCGCGGTGACGGCGAGCCAGATCTGCGAGCGTTACCAGATCCCGTATCTGTCGGCCGACAATTCCTCGCCGAGCCTGCATCGCCGCGGCCTGAAGTATTATTTCCGCGCCGCGCCGCATGACGAGATGTTCTCGCAGGCGATGTTCGACTTCTTCGACGCGATGAAGAAGAAGGGCACCAAGATCGACACGCTGGCCCTGTTCCACGAGGACACCATCTTCGGCACCGATTCGAGCAATGCTCAGCTCAAGCTCGCCAACGAGCGCGGCTACAAGATCGTCGCCGACATCAAGTACCGCGCCAACTCGCCGTCGCTGTCGGCCGAGGTGCAGCAGCTCAAGGCCGCCAATGCCGACGTGCTGATGCCGTCGAGCTACACCACCGACGGCATCCTGCTGGTCAAGACCATGGCCGAGCTCGGCTACAAGCCGAATGCGATCGTGGCGCAGGACGCCGGCTTCTCCGAGAAGGCGCTTTATGACGCGGTCGGCGACAAGCTCGAAGGCGTGATCTCGCGCGGCTCGTTCTCGCTCGACCTCGCCGCCAAGCGGCCGATGGTCGGCAAGATCAACGACATGTTCAAGGCCAAGTCGGGCAAGGACTTCAACGACTACTCGTCGCGCCAGTTCATGGGCCTGATCGTGATGGCCGACGCCATCAACCGCGCCAAGTCCACCGACGGCGAGAAGATCCGCGACGCGCTGGCCGCGACCGACATGCCGGGCGAGCAGACCATCATGCCGTGGAAGCGGGTGAAGTTCGACGAGAACGGCCAGAACAACGACGCCGATCCGGTGCTGCTGCAATATGTCGGCGGCAAGTTCGTCACCATCTTCCCGACCCAGGCCGCGGTGGCCCAAGCCACCTGGCCGATGAAGTAAGCGTCTTCGGCCCGAGGGGCGGGGAGACCATGGCGGAGCATCTGTCGTGCTCCGTCATTGCGGGGAGCGCAGCGACGAAGCAATCCAGGGGCCGCAAAGAAGGTCTGGATTGCTTCGCTTCGCTCGCAATGACGGGGAGCAAGTGAAGTGACAGCAGAAACAATCATCCAAAGTCTCGCCAGCGGCCTCTTGATGGGCCTGCTCTACGGGCTGATCGCCGTCGGCCTGGCGCTCATCTTCGGCCTGATGGACGTCGTGAACTTCGCCCACGGCGAGTTCCTGATGATCGCGATGTACGCGACCTTCTTCCTGTTCGCCTATTTCGCGCTCGATCCGCTGCTGTCGGCGCCGATCGTCGCCGCTGCTCTCTTCGTGTTCGGCGCGGTGGTCTATCTTCTGATTGTCAGATTTGCGGTCAGGGCGAAGGCCAATACCGGCATGGTGCAGATCTTCTCCACCTTCGGTCTCGCCGTGCTGATGCGCGGTGTCGCGCAGTACTTCTTCACCCCTGACTATCGCAGCATTCCGCACTCCTGGCTGGGCGGCAAGACGATCTCGATCGCCGGCATCTATCTGCCGCAGCCGCAGCTGGTCGGTGCCCTCATTGCGATCGCCGCCTTCGCCGGCCTGTACTTCTTCATCCACCGCACCGATTTCGGCCGCGCGCTGGAGGCGACGCGTGAGGATGCCGGCGCGGTGGCGCTGGTCGGCATCGACAAGAACAAGGTGTTCGCACTCGGCTGGGGCCTTGGTGCGGCGCTGGTCGGCCTTGCCGGTGCGGTCATGGCGATCTTCTTCTATGTCTTTCCCGACGTCGGCGCGTCGTTCGCGACCATCGCCTATGTGACGGTGGCGCTCGGCGGCTTCGGCAGCGTATTCGGCGCCTTTGCCGGCGGCATCGTGGTGGGCCTCGTCGAGGCCATCACCACGCTGATCCTGCCGCCGTCGCTGAAGACTGTCGGAATCTACGGGGTCTATCTCCTCGTCGTCTTCATCCGCCCGCGCGGCCTGTTCGGATCGATCTGATGGACAAGGCATTCATCCAACGCCGTCGGCGCGACCTCGTCCTCGCCGCCTTCCTTGCGGCCATCGCCGCCGTCGTGCCGTTCTTCGTCAAGGACGTCTACGTCCAGAACATCATGGTGCTCACCCTGATGTACGCGGCGCTGTCGCAGAGCTGGAACATCCTGTCCGGCTATTGCGGCCAGATCTCGCTCGGGCACGCGCTGTATTTCGGGCTCGGGGCCTACACCACCGCAATTCTGTTCACCAAGTTCGGCGTGCTGCCGTGGTTCGGCATGCTCGCCGGCGGTCTGATCTCGGCGCTGATCGCCATGGCGCTCGGCTATCCCTGCTTCCGGCTCGGCGGCCATTACTTCGTCATCGCGACCATCGTCATCGCCGAGATCACGCTGCTCTTGTTCCAGAACTGGGATTGGGCGGGGGCGGCACTCGGCATCGACATTCCGGTGCGGCGTGACTCGTGGCTGACCTTCCAGTTCACCCGCTCCAAGCTGCCGTACTTCTACTTTGCACTCGTGCTCGCCTGCGTCGCCTGGTTCGTGACCTGGTGGCTGGAGGATTCGAAGTGGGGCTATTGGTGGCGCGCGGTGAAGGACAACCCGGTCGCCGCCGAGAGCCTCGGCGTCGACGTGTTCAACTCCAAGATGGGCGCGGCGGCCGTCTCGGCCTTCCTGGTCGCGATCGGCGGCAGCTTCTATGCGCAGTTCGTGTCCTACATCGATCCTGAAAGCGTGATGGGATTCCAGTTCTCGCTCTTGATGGCGCTCCCGGCCGTGCTCGGCGGCATCGGCACGCTGTGGGGACCGATGCTGGGCGCGGTCATCCTGATCCCGCTGACCGAGTTGACCCGCTCCTTCATCGGCGGCTCCGGCCGCGGCGTCGACCTGATCGTGTATGGCGGCCTGATCGTTGCGATCTCGCTGGCGCGGCCGCAAGGTCTGGTCAGCCTGTTCTCCCGCAAGCCGAAGCCGGCCGTTCAGCCCGCGAGAGAGGCGGTGGCGTCATGACCGCGCTGCTGGAAACCCGTAAAATCACCCAGCGCTTCTCGGGCCTGACCGCCAACTCCGACGTCTCCATCAAGGTGGGGCATGGCGAGATCGTTGGCCTGATCGGTCCGAACGGCGCCGGCAAGTCGACCTTGTTCAACCTGATCGCCGGTGCGTTCAAGCCGACCGAAGGCGCCATCATCTTCGACGGCGAGGACGTCACCGCGCTGCCGGCCGCCGAACGCTGCCAGCGCGGCATCGGCCGCACCTTCCAGGTGGTGAAAAGCTTCGAAAGCATGACGGTGATCGAGAACGTCATCGTCGGCGCGCTCGTCCGCACCACCAACATGCGCGAGGCGCGGCGGAAGGCGCATGAGGTCTTGGAGTTCTGTGGCCTCGGCGCCCGCGCCGATGTGCTCGCCAGCGATCTCGTGCCTTCGGAGAAGCGGCGCCTGGAAGTGGCGCGTGCGCTCGCCACTGAGCCGAAGCTGCTGCTGCTCGACGAGGTCCTGACCGGCCTGACGCCGGTCGAGTCACAGAAGGGCGTCGAGCTCGTGCGCCGCGTGCGCGACACCGGCATCACGGTGCTGATGGTCGAGCATGTCATGGAGATCGTGATGCCGCTGGTCGATCGCGCCATCGTGCTCGATCTCGGCAAGGTGCTGATCGAAGGCAAGCCCACGGACGTCGTCCGCGATCCCAAAGTCATTTCCGCCTATCTCGGAGACCGCCATGCTGTCGGTGCGTGACATCACCACCGCCTATCAGGGCCTGGTTGCGATCTCGAATATCTCGATCGATGTCGAGAAGGGCGAGATCGTCTGCGTCGCCGGCGCCAATGGCGCGGGCAAGTCGACCTTGTTGAAGTCGATCGCCGGGGCCGAGCGGCCGCGTGCCGGCAGCATCACCTTCGACGGCAGCCGCATCGACGGCATGGCGCAGCACCTGATCACGGCCAGGGGCATCGCCTATGTGCCGGAGAACCGCCGGCTGTTCCCGCGGCTCTCGGTGCGCGACAATCTGCGGCTCGGCAGCTATCTCTATCGCGGCGAGGCCAACCGCGAGGAGCCGCTCGACTTCGTATTCACACTGTTTCCGCGGCTGTCCGAGCGGCTCGAGCAGCGCGCCGAGACCTTGTCCGGCGGCGAGCAGCAGATGCTGGCGATCGGCCGCGCTCTGATGACCCGGCCGCGGCTTCTGATGCTCGACGAGCCGTCGCAGGGCATCATGCCGAAGCTGGTCGACGAGATCTTCCAGGCCGTCAAGCGCATCCGCGACGCCGGCATGACCGTGCTGATCGTCGAGCAACGCATGGCCGAATGCCTGGAGATCGCCGACCGCGCCTACATCCTCCAGACCGGCCGCGTGCTGATGCAGGGCACGGCAGCGGAGATCAGCGGCAACAAGGATGTGCGGAAGGCGTATTTGGGGCTGTGAGGCGATATGTTCAATTGCCTGCTCTGCGTCGTTGTGTTCGCGGCGCGTAGCGAAGCCATCTAGAGTCCCGTCCGAGGCCCCTGGATCGCGTCGCTGCGCTCGCGATGACAGCGTTCGTGGAAGGCGCGGTGTCCGCCACAACCGTCATTGCGAGCGCAGCGAAGCAATCCAGGGGCCAAGGCAAAGTTCTCTTTGGCTAAGATGTCGAGCAACAGCGGCGACTGTTCGGTCAGCCGCCGCGGCTACACCATCCCCTTGCCGGCGTCGGACCCCTGGCGGCGCTGCCGCGCCTGCAGCATCAGGATCACCGACAGCGCGGCGAAGATCACGACGAAGGACACCGCCGATGTCAGCGTGCCCAGCGCGTAGATGTCGGGCTTGGTGACGGTCGTCGTCAGGCCCTGCAATTCCAGCGGAAGCGTATTCACCGAGCCGATCGCCTGGCTGGAGCGGGCGAGTTCGTCCCAGGACAGGGTGAAGCCGAACAGGCCGATGCCGACCACGGATGGCAGGATGATCGGCAGCACGACGTGGCGGAAGGTCTGCCAGGGCGTGGCGCCGAGGTCGCGTGCGGCTTCCTCCAGCCGGCCGTCGAAGCGGTTGAAGATCGCGAACATGATCAGGAGTCCGAACGGCAAGGTCCAGGTCAGATGCGCGCCGAGGCCCGAGGTGAACAGGCCCATCGCGGTGGTGTAGCCGTCTGCGAGCCAGCCGAGCCCGACATCGGCGCCGTGCTTGTTGATGAAGTCGTCGATCAGCCGGAACTCCAGCGCGATGCCGAGCGAGGTGATGATCGAGGGCATGATCAGGCTGGCGATCGCTGTGTAGAACAGGATCGAGGCGCCACGGAACGGCTTGCGGAACGCCATGCCGGCCGCGACCGACAGCACCACCGTGATTACCATCACCACGAGGCCGAGCGCCAGCGAGCGCTTGAACGCGGCGCCGATGTCGACGATGCCGCCGCCGGAAAACACCTTGCCGAACCAGGTCAGCGACACGCCGTTCATCGGAAACGTCAGGCCGCCATCCGGTCCTTGGAACGACAAGATGTAGATCGCGATCATCGGCCCGTACAGGAACAGCACATAGGCTGCGAAGAAGGCCGCAAGGATGTAGAAGGAGCGGGGGCGCTTGTCTCCCATCTCAGAGCTCCTTGCGCACGTCGACGATCCGCGTCAGCGCGGAGATGATGATGATGGTGATGCCGAGCAGGATCACGGCATTGGCCGCGGCGGCCGGGAATTGCAGTGCCGACAGCCGGGACTCGATGATCTTGCCGGCGGAGGCGATCTGCTGGCCGCCCATCACGCCGACGGTGACGAAGTCGCCCATCACGATGGTGATGACGAAGATCGAGCCGATCACGATGCCGGGCTTCGACAGCGGAATGACGATGTTGACCAGTGTCTGCCAGCCCGATGCGCCGGCATCATAGGCGGCCTCGATCAGGCGCTTGTCGATGCGGATCATCGAATTGAAGATCGGCACCACCATGAAGAACGTGAACAGGTGCACCAGCGCCAGCACCACCGAAAATTCGGAGAACAGCAGCCATTCGATCGGTTTGTTGACGATGCCCACACCTTGCAGGCCTTGATTGACGAGGCCGTTGCGTCCCAGCAGCGGGATCCAGGCGATCATCCGGATCACGTTGGAGGTCCAGAACGGGATCGTGCACAACAGCGACAGCACGATCTGCCAGGTCTTGCTGCGAACGTGGAAGGCGAGGAAATAGGCGACCCAGAAGCCGATCATCAGCGTCAGGCCCCAGGTCAGCAGGCACAGCTTCAGCGTCTTCAGATAGGTCTTCAGGATCGTGCACAGCTCGGGCAGGTTCGCGACGCAGCCTTCGAAGGTGTCGGTATAGCCGCGGAAGCTGAACGCCGGGATCATCTCATATTCGTTGTAGTCCCAGGCGCTGACGACGACGACGAGCACCAGCGGCAGGAGGAAGAAGAGCGCGAATACCAGCATCATCGGGCCGGCCTGCAGCCACGCGATCGAGCGCTGGGTCAGCTTGCGGAAGGTGCTCTCCGCGGGCGCTACGGTGTCGGGCGAACTGTCGATCGTCACGGCCACGGAGATACCTGTCGTCAAGTCGCGGATGAACGGCTGAGAGGGTCTGCCGCGCCCACGACGTCGCGGGCGCGGCAGCAATGGCGGTCACATCAGGCGGCGATGAACTCGTTCCACTTGCGGACCATGTAGTCGTTCTCGTCCATGACGGCGTTCCAGCAGACGACGTTGCCCATGCGGTCCTCGTAGGAGCCGCCGTCGCGCACGGCGCCGGCCTTTTCCATCAGGGTGCCGTCGGGGGCCTTGATGTCGTTCTTCGCCGGCTTGCCTTCCATCCAGTAGCCCCACTCGTCCTCGGTCATGTTGGCCTTGGCGGTGGAGAGCACGGCCGAGTAGTAGCCCTGGCGGTTGAGATAGGCGCCGGCCCAGCCGGACAGGTACCAGTTGACGAACTCATAGGCCCAGTCGAGCTTCGGGCTGCCGCCCACCGCCTTGGAGACGCAGAAGCCCGAGGCCCAGGAGCGATAGCCTTCCTTGAGCGGCTGGAACACGCAGGGGATGCCCATCGAGCGCACCTTGGTGACGGCCGGCGACCACATCGACTGGATCACGGTCTCACCCGAGGCCATCAGGTTGACGGACTCGTTGAAGTCCTTCCAGAACGCGCGGAACTGGCCGGCCTTCTTGGCCTCGGTCAGCACCTTCATCGTCAGGTCGATCTCGGCCTTGGTCATGTTGCCCTTGTCGGCATATTTGTATTGGCCGGTCGCCTCGACGACGAGGGCGGCATCCATGATGCCAATCGAGGGAATGTTGAGGATCGAGGCCTTGCCCTTGAATTCGGGGTTGAGCAGCTCGGCCCAGGAGTTGATCGGGCGCTTGATCAGGTCGGGGCGGATGCCGAGCGTGTCGGCGTTGTAGACGGTCGGGATCAGCGTGACCCATTCGGTCGGGGTTGCCGAGAAGGTCTTGGAGTTTGCGCCGTCGAGATAGAGCACCTTCCAGGGCGCGGTGCCCTGGCCGCCGATCTTCTTGCCGTTCGGCAGCTCGCCCTTGGTGAAGACGGGCGTGATGTTGTCGAATTCCTTGATCTTGCGCGCGTCGAGCGGGAAGATGTTGCCCGACGGCACCAGCTTCTTGAGCGAGAAATATTCGGTGTCGAGCACGTCGAAGGAGTTCGGCTGGGTGATGACGCGCTTGGTGACGTCGTCGGTCGTCGCCGTGATGTATTCGATCTTGATGCCGGTGTCGGCGAGGCACTTCTTGGAGATCTCGTCGCCCTCGTTCACGGCGGTGCCGAGATAGCGCAGCACCTTGGCGTCGGCGGCGTGGACGTAGGGCGCGCTGAGCAGCGTGCCGGAGCCGGCGAGACCGGCAACGCCCGCCGCGCCCTTGAGCAGCGAGCGGCGGCTGATGGATGTCGTCTTCGATCGATCAGTCATGATCATCTCCTTGGGAAAGAACGAGCAAACGAAAATCAGGTGACCAGCTCCGCAGCCGGAGCGGCTGCGGCAGGGCGGGGCGTCAGTGCGTCAGCGAAGGCCATGTTCCAGGTGACGACGACGCGCTCGCCGATGCTGTGGGTCTGTGCATCGAACTGATCGTCGCTGAGCTGCGCCGAGATCTCGGGGCCACCGTCGGTCGCGACCGCGACCAGCACATAGGTGCCCTGATATTCGATCTTGCTGATGGTGCCGGGCACCACCGGGCCGTCGATCGCCGCATTCGGCGCCTTGAGCTGGATGCGGTCGACGCGCACGGCGAAGGTCTCGCCGTTCAGCGGGATCACGTTGTGGCCGCCGATGAAGCGGGCGGCGAATTCGGTGCGCGGATGATTGAAGATGTCGCGCGGGCTGCCCTGCTGCTCGATGCGGCCGCCATTCATCAGCACCACGAGGTCGGACAGCGCCATGGCCTCGTCCTGGCCATGGGTGACGTGAACGAAGGTGAGCCCGAGCTCGCGCTGCAGTCGCTTCAGCTCGGCGCGCATGCGCAGGCGCAGGAACGGGTCGAGCGCCGACAGCGGCTCGTCGAGCAGCAGGATCTGCGGCGAGGTGATCAGCGCACGGGCCAGCGCCACGCGCTGCTGCTGGCCGCCGGAAAGCTGCGCCGGCAGGCGGCCAGCATAGCTCTGCATGTCCACCAGCTCGAGCAGCTCGCGTGCCTTGGCGTGGCGCTCGGGCTTGGACACGCCTTTCATCTTCAATGCAAACGCGACGTTGTCGATCACCGACAGATGCGGAAATAGCGCATAGGACTGGAACATCATCGCGGTGCCGCGTCCTGCGGGCGGCAGCTCGGTCACGTTCCTGGCGCCGACGATGATGTCGCCCGACGTCGCGGATTCGTGGCCGGCGATCATGCGCAGGGTGGAGGTCTTGCCGCAGCCGGACGGGCCGAGCAGACAGCAATAGGAGCCGGCGGGAATCCGCAGGTCGATTGCGTCGACGGCGGTGACGTGACCGTACATCTTCGTCACCTTCACCAGTTCCAAGCTCGCGCCCGCCGCCATCCGCCCTCCGTCGTCCTGTCCCGTGTCGGTCATGATCGCAGCTCGCTCCGTCGGGCGCCCGCGATCCGGCCCGTCTGATGTCTGCAACGGATATGCCAAGGGTCGCCGTGGGCGCGGAGCAGCGCGTGAAGATTGCGCGCTGGATGAGATGCGTATGCAACGCTCGAAAGGGCATTCCCCGGTCCCGGCGTCAGTCCGCTCAGATGGGCCGCCGATCCGGCCAAACAGCCGCGCCCACGCCGATGTGGAGGCATTTTGCCCTGTCCTTTCGTGCTCCGGGCGTGCTCAGCGATAGGCTGCAATCGATGGTGGAAGAGCGGGGCGCATCCTCGCGCCGCGGCAGCGATGAGCTGCCGGTGTTGTCCTTGCTCGACCGATCCGTCCCTGATTGCTACCGAAGTCGCACTTTGCCTGAATATTAGGCATCGTTGTCCTCCCGAGGCAAGGCAGCTTGATGAGCGACAAGGCGGCGCAGGCTACCTCGCATGCAGGCCAGGCTGGCGGGACGCTAGATCCGCCGTGCCCGCGATCTCGCCTGCGCGGCGGCCACCAGCATGCGCTCGGCAATGCCGCGCAGCTCGCTGACCGCGATCGGATCAGAGGCGGCGAACGCGTCATAGGAGTCGGCTGCGATCGGAAACCAGCGATAGAAGCGGGCCTCCTCGTAGAGCACCCGGGCAGCGGCATCGATCTCGGCCGGCGTTGTTGCGAAATATTGCATGCCCATCCATCCGCCGGCGGATCAGTGATGATCGTTGTGATCGGGCAGGGTGAGGCCGAAGACTTTGACCAGATCGTCGACCTGCTGCGGCGACAGATGACGCGGGTTGAGCCCGCGCAGCAGCAGATAGAGCTTTGCGGTCTCCTCGAGCTCCTCCATCGCGAACACGGCGGCTTCCAGCGTGTCACCGGACACGACGGGCCCGTGATTTGCGAGCAGCACCGAGGCGTATTTGCCGGCGAGACCCTTGATGGCATCGGCTACCGCGGGATCGCCCGGACGATGATAGGGCACCAGCGCGGTCTGGCCGCAGCGCATCAAGTAATAAGGTGTCAGCGGCGGCAGCGCGGCGCGCGGATCGATCTCCGGCAGCATCGAGATCGCGACCGAATGGGTCGAGTGCAGATGCACGACGGCGCGCGCGGCGTCGCGCGTCTGGTACAGCGCCGTGTGCAGCGGCACCTCCTTGGTCGGCGCATCGCCCGAGACCAGTCGCCCCTCGGCATCGAGCCGCGACAAACGGGCCGGATCGAGGAACCCGAGCGAGGCATTGGTCGGCGTCACCAGCCAGCCGCCATCATCGAGCCGCACGCTGATGTTGCCGGACGACCCCGGCGTCAGTCCGCGCTCGAACAGCGAGCGGCCGAACCGGCAGATGGCCTCGCGAATCGCAGTTTCCGCCACGGGTCTTTCCTCGCATGTCGCTGTTTTGCCGCTTTGTCTCACGCTTTGGCAACGCGGCCAAGCCGTGATACCCAGAGTGCAGTCCGGGGCAACCGGACGTCTCCGGGAAACGCTTCAGGGATCTGCCGTATGCCGTCGCCATTGCAATTGAAAGTCGCCGTGATCGGGCTTGGCTCGATGGGATTCGGCATGGCGACCTCGCTGAAGCGCGCAGGCTTCGAGGTGACCGGATGCGACGTCTCGGCGGACGCGGTGGCGCGTTTCGTGGCCGACGGCGGCAAGGGCGCGACGACTCCCGCCGAGGCGGCTGATGGCGCCGACATCGTGGTCAGCGTCGTGGTCAATGCGGCGCAGACGGAAGCCATCCTGTTCGGCCCGGGCGGTGCTGCCGAAACCATGCCGAAGGACGCCGTGTTCGTCTCCTCCGCGACCATGGATCCTGACGTTGCGCGGCGGCTGGCGAAGCAGCTCGAAGCCACCGGCCGGCACTACCTCGACGCGCCGATCTCCGGCGGCGCGCAGCGCGCCGCGCAAGGCGAGCTGACGATCCTGGCCTCGGGCAGCGCGGCGGCGTTTGCCAAGGCGCGGCCGGCGCTCGATGCGATGGCGGCCAAGCTCTATGAGCTCGGCGATGCCGCCGGGCAGGGCGCTGCGTTCAAGATGATCAACCAGCTTCTCGCCGGCGTTCACATCGCTGCCGCCAGCGAGGCCATCGCCTTCGCCGCCAAGCAGGGCCTCGACATCCGCAAGGTCTATGAGGTCATCACCGCCTCGGCCGGCAATTCCTGGATGTTCGAGAACCGCATGCCGCACGTGCTCGACGGCGACTACACGCCGCGCAGCGCGGTCGAGATCTTCGTCAAGGACCTCGGCATCATCCAGGACATGGCACGCAGCCATCGTTTTCCGGTGCCGGTCTCGGCCGCCGCGCTGCAGATGTTCCTGATGACGTCGGCCGCCGGCATGGGCCGCGACGACGACGCCTCTGTGGCGCGGATGTATGCGCAGGTCACCGGCACGACGCTGCCGGGCCCCTCCAAGTAGCAGCACGACGAGTATTCACGCCATGCCCCGCTTCGCCGCCAATCTCTCGATGATGTTCACCGAGCATCCGTTCCTCGACCGCTTCACGGCCGCCGCCAAGGCCGGCTTCACTGCGGTCGAATTCCTGTTTCCGTATGACCATCCGGCCGAGGAGGTCGGCCAACGGCTGCATGGCAACGGCTTGACCCAGGCGCTGTTCAACCTGCCGCCCGGCAATTGGGATGCCGGCGAGAAGGGCTTTGCGGCGCTGCCGGAGCGCTTCGACGATCTGAAGGCGAGCCTCGAGACCGCGCTGCCCTATGCCATGGCGACCGGCGTGAAGCGGCTGCACATGATGGCGGGGATCGCCGAGCGCAGCGATCCGAAGGCGGTGGAGGCGTACTACAAATCGGTCGCATGGGCGGCCGAGTTCTTCGCGCCCCACGGCCTCGACGTCGTGATCGAGCCGATCAATCCGCGCAACGTGCCCGGCTACTTCCTCAACGATTTCGGCTTCGCCCGCGATCTGATCCGCGAGCTGAAGATTCCGAACCTGAAGCTGCAGTTCGACATCTATCATTGCCAGATCATCCATGGCGACGTCACGATGCGGCTGCGCGAGATGATGGACATCATCGGCCACATCCAGATCGCCAGCATTCCCTCGCGCAACGAGCCCGACGGCGAGGAGCTCAACTATCCGTTCCTGTTCGGGGAGCTCGACCGGCTCGGCTATGCCGGCTTCGTCGGCTGCGAGTACAATCCGCGCGGCCGCACCGAGGACGGGCTCGGCTGGTTCGCGCCCTACAAGGGAGTGAAGCCGTGAGCCTGAAGCTCGGCTGCATCGCCGACGACTACACCGGCGCCTCCGATCTCGCCAACACCCTGACCCGCGCCGGCCTGCGCACGGTGCAGACCATCGGCGTACCGGCTGATGACCTCACGCTGCCCGAGGTCGATGCCGTCGTGGTGTCGCTGAAGAGCCGCTCGATCGAGGCGTCGCTTGCCGTGGCCCGCTCACGCGAGGCCGACACATGGCTGCGCGCACGAGGCGCCGACCACGTGCTGTTCAAGATCTGCTCGACGTTCGATTCCACCGACGCCGGCAATATCGGTCCTGTCATGGACGCGCTGGCGGGCGATGCCGGTGACACGATCGTGCTGGTGACGCCGGCGTTCCCGGAAACCAGGCGGACCGTCTACCAGGGCAACCTGTTCGTCGGCGGCGTGCCGCTCAATGAGAGCCCGCTCAAGGATCATCCGCTCAACCCGATGCATGACGCCAATCTGGTGCGCGTGCTCGGCCGGCAGAGCCGACGGAAGATCGGTCTGGTCGATCTCGCCACCGTGGTGCATGGGCCGGAGGCGATCAGCCACCGGCTGCAGGAACTGGCCGGGCAGGGCATGGGTGCCGCGATCGTCGACGCCGTGTTCGATGCGGACCTGACCGCGATCGGTGCGGCCGCCTTGAAGAGCCGGGTCTCTGTCGGCGCGTCCGGCATCGGGCTCGGTCTGGCGCGCGCTTTGGTCGAGGCCGGGCGCGTGCATTCCCACGGCTTGGCGCATCACGCCGATGCCCCCGTCGGCGGCCTGGCCGCCTGCCTCGCCGGCAGCTGCTCGCAGGCGACGTTGCAGCAGATCGCGCAGGCCGAGACCATCATGCCGGTGCTGCATCTCGATGCGGCGGGTCTGGTCGCCGGTCCGGACGAGACGCAGCGCGCGCTCGCCTGGGCGCGTGAGCGCATCGCCAAGGGGCCTGTGCTGATTGCCTCCAGCGCGACGCCGGATCAGGTCAGCGCGCTGCAATCCAGGCACGGCCGCGAGGCGGCGGGGCACGCCATCGAGCAGGCGATGGCCGATCTCGCCGAGGGGCTGATCCAGGCCGGCGTGCGGCGGTTGATCGTCGCCGGCGGCGAGACCTCGGGCGCTGTCGTTGATCGGCTGGGGATTCCGGGCTTCCTCGTCGGTCCGGAGATCGCGGCCGGCGTGCCCGTGCTTCGCACGATCGGCGCCGACGCAGGCGACATGCTGCTGGCGCTGAAGTCCGGCAATTTCGGTGGGCCGCAGTTTTTCGCCGACGCGCTCGGGCTGATGCGCTAACTGCGCGTCGGCCGACTGCCGGCTGCGTCGGCCTGTGCCGGATTTTGGAACGACGTGCTGAGCCTCGGTCCCGATCTCATCATCTGCTTAGTTTGTGAGCCGTCGCTCGGCGCGGCAGCGCCGCCGTGCCGCCATAAGCATCGGGACGCACACTGAAAAAGCAGAAGTTTTTTGCGTGTAATGCCCGATAACTCCCGTAAATTAACGGTCTCTAGGGACCTCACCGCTATACCTCCGGTACGGACCGTCGCGTGACGCGTCCATCTGTGGGTAGGGCAATGAAACTGAATCGGATCGGCTACAAACTCGGGCTCGCTGGCGCCATCGGCGCATCTCTCGCCGTCGGCATGATCGCTAACCAGTTGATGGCGGAAAGAGCGGTCAACCACGCCAATCAGCAGGCCGAGCGCGCGCGGCGCGTCGTCGAGAGCGTGCTGTCGGCCAGCATCAACATGCAGCAGACCCAGCTCGGTGGCCGTTCGGCGCGGCTGGCGCGTGCGCCGGCCGAGGCAGAGAAGGCAGCCGCCGACATTCAGCAGTTCTCGACCGGGATGGTGACGGACATCGACGCCGCACTCGCCAACGTGTCGACCGCCGACAATCGCGCCCGGCTGACCCGGATCAAGGAGCTGATGACGAGCTATGCCGCGGGAGCGGTCGATCTCGCCGAGGCGCAGAAGAAGTTGCTGACGCAGATCGAAAAGCGCAGTGCTGTCTCCAACGACTGGAACACCAGCCTGAAGGCTCTGCTCGCCTCGCCGTCGCTGCCGAAGCTCGCCTTCCGCGAGCGGGTCGAGCGCCAGCTTCACGCTGCCGATGCCAAGTTGAACTACATGCGGTCGCAGGCCTGGCGGTTCGGTATGACTGGCGATGCCGCGACGATCCTGACGGTGAAGCAGACGGTGCCGGGGCTGAAGAGCTCGCTGACCGACGCCCGCATGCTGGCCGACGACCGCGAGATCCAGGCCACGATCACCAAGCTCAATGGCCTCGCCTCGGACTTCGTCGCCGCGAACGACGAGGTGGTGAAGACCGAGGGGATCAAGGAGGCCGTGCTGCGCGACCGCACGCTCATCTATCTCGGCGAGGCCGGCGAGCTGATGTCCTCTGCGATCCAGGACGCGCGCGCGCGCAACGCGAGCGCGCGGTTCGAGGCAGACCAGGTCGCCGCGCAGGCGAGCTATATCACGCTGTTTGTCGGATTGGCGGTTCTGTTGTCGGTGATCGGTTCGGTCGTGTTCTCGTTCCTCGGGATCGCGCGGCCGTTGACGCGGCTGAACGCGGCGCTCGGCGAGATGGCGCGCGGCCGGCTCGACATCGCCATTCCCGGCGCATCGCGGGGTGACGAAATCGGCGATCTCGCCAAGACCGTAACGGTGATTCGTGGCAATGCGGAGGAGAAGGCGCGCGCCGAGGCCGAGGAAAAGAGCGCGCAGGACGCGATCACGGCGCGCCAGCGCAAGGCCGACATGCAGCGGCTGGCCGAGCAGTTCGAAGCCGCGGTCGGCGAGATCGTGAACACCGTCTCGTCGGCCTCGAGCCAGCTCGAGCAGTCCGCCACCACGCTGACCCAGGCCGCGACGCGCTCGCAAGGCTTGACGACGGCGGTTGCGTCCGCCTCGGAGGAAGCCACGACCAACGTCCAGTCGGTGGCGTCTGCGACCGAGCAGATGGCCTCGTCGGTCACCGAGATCAGCCGTCAGGTGCAGGAATCGGCGCGCATCGCCAACGACGCCGTCGGCCAGGCCCGCACCACGACCGGGCGCGTCAGCGAGCTGTCCAAGGCTGCCACCCGCATCGGCGACGTCGTCGAACTGATCAACACGATTGCCGGCCAGACCAACCTGCTGGCGCTCAACGCCACCATCGAGGCCGCACGCGCCGGCGACGCCGGCCGCGGCTTCGCGGTCGTCGCCTCGGAGGTCAAGGCGCTGGCGGAGCAGACCGCGAGGGCGACTGGCGAGATCGGCCAGCAGATCTCGAGCATCCAGGTCGCAACGCAGGAGTCGGTCAGCGCGATCAAGGAGATCTCCTCCACGATCGAGAAGCTGTCGGAAATCTCCTCGACCATCGCAGCCGCCGTCGAAGAGCAGGGCGCGGCGACGCAGGAGATCTCGCGCAACGTCCAGCAGGCGGCGCATGGCACGCAGCAGGTCTCGTCCAACATCGCCGACGTCGAGCGCGGTGCGGCCGAGACCGGGTCGGCCTCGGCCCAGGTGCTCTCAGCGGCACAGGCGCTGTCCGGCGACAGCAACCGTCTCAAGCAGGAGGTCGCGAGCTTCCTCGGTTCGGTGCGGGCGGCGTAACGCCGAGACGCGGAAGCGGCCAACTCGGATTGCGCAGGGGATTAAAAGGCCGGAGCATCGAACGCTCCGGCCTTTTGCGTTGTCTCGCGTTGCATCGACGCCGGCAAACTAACCTGCGTAGTCAATCTACGTTTTTAACTTGTGTTAAGAATCGGCGCGTAGGGTCCGGACGTTCGCGGCCAACGCGCAGTCGAGTCCCACGGGCAGACGGCGCTTCTCTCGTTCGGTCGCATGGCACGAGACGACGCGTCGCACGGCAAGCCGGAGCGCGTTACCGATCTGGACGGGCAACGATCAGTTTTCGATCGTTGCTCCGTATTTGCACGGACATCGTCTTAACCAGACTTAATATTGGGTTCCGTAGCTTCCACGCGTGGGCTGCGGGCCCGTTTGCGTGACGACGAGGGCGAGCCCCCCGACCGTCGACGTGATCTGTCCCCGAGCGCCCCAAGCATGAGTCGCGCCCGTGGAGACTGACATGTCGTTTGCAATGCCTCATCGCCTCAAGCTCACCATCGGGATCAAGATCTACGCCCTGATCGGTCTGAGCTTCCTCGGTCTGATCGGCCTGACTGCCTTCAATTCCCGTGAGCTCGCTGCCGGCCTCAAGCAGCAGAAGCAGCTCGAGCTGCGGCATCTGACCGAGCTCGCGCTCGCCATCTTCGCCGAGGAGCATGCTGCCGCGCAGAAGGGGACGATCTCGGTCGCCGACGCGCAGAAGCGCGCTCTGGAGCGCGCCTCCCAGCTCCGCTATGGCGGCAACGAGTATTTCTTCGTCACGGACATGACCGCGAAGATGCTGATGCATCCGATCTCGACCAAGCTGATCGGGCAGGACGTCGCGGACATGAAGGATCCGAACGGCAAGAAGCTGTTCCAAGAGATGATCGACGTGGTTCGCCAGCATGGCCGCGGCTTCGTCGACTACGATTGGCCGAAGCCCGGCTCCGAGACGCCGCAGCCCAAGCTCACCCATGTCGCAGGCTTCGCACCCTGGAATTGGCTGGTCGGGACCGGCGTCTATATCGATGACCTCTCGGCTCAGGCCTGGGCCTCGACGCGGCAGTCGTTGATGGCGGCCGGGATCGTGCTGCTGATCCTGCTCGTCGTGTCGACGCTCGTCGGGCGCGGCATCACCAGCCCTCTGCATCGCATGACCAGCGCGATGAAGAGCCTCGCCGGCGGCCGTCTCGACGTCGAGGTCCCCGGCGTAGGACGCGGCGACGAGATCGGCGAGATGGCCGGCGCCGTCGAGGTGTTCAAGAGCAATGCGGTCGCACGTCACGCGCTGGAAGCGGAGCAGAAGGAAGCCGAGCAGCGGGCGCTGGCCCGCCGCAAGGCCGACATGCACAAGATGGCCGACGACTTCGAAAGCGCCGTTGGCGAGATCGTCGAGACGGTCTCGTCGGCTTCGTCCAGACTGGAAGTCTCGGCGGATACCTTGAGCAAGACGGCGGTCCGCGCCGGCGAGCTCGCAACCACGGTGGCGGCTGCGTCGGAGGAAGCGTCGACCAACGTGCAATCCGTCGCCTCGGCCACCGAGGAGATGACGTCCTCGGTCACCGAGATCGGCCGCCAGGTGCATGAATCGGCGCGCATGGCCAACGAAGCGGTCGAGCAGGCGAAGAAGACCAACGAGCGGGTGAGCGAGCTGTCGCGCGCGGCGAGCCGCATCGGCGACGTGGTCGAGCTGATCAACAGCATTGCCGGGCAGACCAATCTGCTGGCGCTGAACGCCACGATCGAGGCGGCGCGTGCCGGCGAGGCGGGGCGGGGCTTCGCCGTGGTCGCCGCCGAGGTCAAGGCGCTGGCGGAGCAGACCGCCAAGGCGACCGATGAGATCGGCCAGCAGGTGGCCGGCATCCAGGCGGCGACACAGGAATCGGTTGCGGCGATCAGGCTGATCTCCGGCAGCATCGAGCGGCTGTCGGAGGTTTCCTCGACGATTGCAGCCGCTGTCGAAGAGCAGAACGCCGCGACCAAGGAGATCTCGCGCAACGTGCAGCAGGCGGCGCACGGCACGCAGCAGGTCTCCGTCAACATCACCGACGTGCAGCGCGGCGCCACCGAGACCGGCTCGGCCTCGACCCAGGTGCTGGAGGCGGCCCAGGGGCTGTCGACAGACAGCAACCGCCTCAAGCGCGAGGTCAGCCGCTTCCTGCAGACGGTCCGCGCGGCCTGACAGGCCGGGGCAATCTCACTAGCTCAATTAACGATCCGACCAGCGTGTCTCAACGAGTTCAAATCCCGTCATGATGGCCTTCCTTGACCTCCGGCCCCGCCACGAGGTGGTGAACCGGATGCGATCGCTCGCGACTTCCTCGGTGATCATCCTCACCCTCATGCTCACGACCTCGGTCGGTGCCGCGCCCGGCGACAACCTCGCCGTCGTGCGCGACCTCGGCGGCAGGATCGGTCCCGCCATCGGAGCGGCCCTTGCCTGCAGCGAGATCCCTCGGCCGCGGATCCAGGCCATCATCGGCAAGTTCCAGGCCGTCATCCGGGAGGCGTCGAGCGACGACGGCGATCGCAACGAGCTGACGCGCGAGTTCGACCGCTCCATCGCCGACGGTCGCGCGGCCGTGGCGAGTGGCCGTCAGGACTGCCGGCGGGCCGAGCTTCAGCTCGCAGACATCGAGCGATCGATCGGCGCGCCCGCAACGGCGGCCGGCGCGCTGCCGGACTCTGCGCCCTCCATCGCTGCGGCTGGTGCGACGAGCGCCGTGCCTGCTCCATCGGTTCGCGGCGTCACGGAGCGCGACATCACGTTCGGCAGCGTCTTGCCACTGTCGGGCGCGAACAAGGAATCGGGTCGGCTGCTCAAGGTCGGCATCGAAGCCGCCTTCAACCGCGCCAACGACGCCGGCGGGGTCAATGGCCGGATGCTCAAGCTCGTCGTCGCCGATGACGGCTATGATCCGAACCGCACGCTCGACGCCATGAAGCAGCTCTACGAAAAGGAGCGCGTGTTCGGCTTCGTCGGCAGTTTCGGGACCGCGACGGCGGCCGTCGCGATCCCATATTCGCTCGAGCGCCGGATGCTGTTCTTCAGCCCCTATACCGGTGCGAACGTCTCGCGCCACGATCCGCCGGACCGCTACGTCTTCAACTATCGTCCGAGCTATTCGGAAGAAGCCGATGCGCTGGTCCGTTACCTGGTGAAGCTGCGCCGCGTGCCGCCACGCCAGATTGCGCTGTTCGCGCAGGACGATTCGTTCGGCGATGCAGGCTTTGCCGGCGTGGCAAAGGCGTTTCGCGTCCTCGGCCTCAGCGACGCCGCGATCCTGCGCGTCAACTACACCCGCAACACCGTGGATGTGGAGCCGGCGATCAACCAGCTCAAGGCCCAGAAGGTGCCCGTCCGCGCGGTCATCATGGTCGCGACCTCGCGCGCGGCGGCGAAGTTCATCGAAAAGGCGCGCGATGCGCTTCCCGGCGTCCTATTCGTCAATGTGTCGGCGGTCGGCGCATCGGCGCTTGCCAATGAGCTCATGCTGCTCGGTTCGCGCTACGCGGCCGGGGTCGTCGTGACCCAGACCGTTCCCGCCGTCTCCGGCTATTCGAGCGTGGTGCTCGACTACAAGGCCGCGCTGGCTCGACACTTCCCCGGCGAACCGCCGGACTACACCTCGCTCGAGGGCTACATCGAGGCGAGTATCCTGGTTCAGGCCCTGAAGCAGGCCGGTCCGCAGCTCGATACCGAGCGGCTGATCGATACGCTGGAGTCGATGCGCAACATCGATCTCGGTCTTGGCGCCTCGCTCAACTTCGGCCCCGCCGAACATCAGGCCTCGCACAAGATCTGGGGCACGGCGCTCGACGAGACCGGCGCCTATCAGCCGATCGAGCTGGAATGACGCGGCTATCGCCGGGGTGCAGCGCGGCTCCGGCGAGACCGGCTCGGCGTCGTCCCAGGTGCTCTCGGCGGCGCAAATGCTGTCCGGCGACAGCAACCGACTGAAGCTCGAGGTTGGACGTTTCCTGGACACCGTGCGCGCAGCCTGATCCCGGCGCGCAGATCCCGACCAGACCAGGGCGTGGCCGCGAGGCCGCGCCCTTTTTTCGTGGGCCGGTCGGCGCGGATGGCGGGCGAGGCAGCCGGCCAGGCGCGCGCGACCACCGATCGCCTCGGCGGGCTGTCGAAGGCCGCGACCCGCATCGGCAAAATCGTCGAGCCGATCAACATCACCGCCGGCCGAACCAACCTGCTGGCGCTCTTGCGCTTCCTGCAAACGGTTCGCACCGATTGATCCAGTTTCCTGCATCAACGGCGGCAACATGGTTGGGCCGTTCTGTCTGGCTCGTATCGAGGAGACACGCCGGCGACAGGTCTTGTGAGATTGCGGCCGTCCGTGAACGGGGTCCAGCGACCCGTATTTCAACGGTTGCGGCATTTTATCTTAGGTTAATCGGCGACTGCGACAATCGATGCATCGTTTGCAGCAAAATTAGTCATGCCGATGCCGGCATGACTCGCGGCCATCATCGTCGATTGAAAGACTCGCCATGCGTAAGAATTTGCCCGTCACCAACGTCGAGTATCCGATCACGGATGACACGCTGATCGTGTCCAAGACCGACACGAAGGGCAAGTTGACCTTCTTCAACCAGGATTTTGTCGATGCGGCCGGCTTCACCGAAGCCGAGCTGATGGGGCAGCCGCACAACATCGTGCGTCATCCGGACATGCCGCCTGAAGCCTTCGACAATCTCTGGACCACGCTCAAGGCCGGCCGTCCCTGGGTCGGCGCGGTCAAGAACCGCCGCAAGAACGGCGACTATTACTGGGTGCTGGCGACGGCGTCGCCGATCTGCAAAGACGGCCAGGTCGTCGGCTACACCTCGGTGCGCACCAAGCTGCCCGCCGACCAGCGCGCAGAGGCCGAGCAGGTCTATGCGGCGATCCGCGAAAAGCGGCCACATGGTTACAAGATCGACGACGGCATCGTCCGCCGCCGCTCGGTGTTCGACCATCTCTCGATGTTCACCGGCACGATCGCGGCACGGCTGCGAACGCTGGTCGGATTGCAGACGCTGTTCCTGCTCGTGCTTGGTGTCATCTCGTTCGGGGAGGGCGGGCTCGCCGGAATGACCGCCGTGGCGATTGCTGCCACCGGTGTCGTGCTGTGTGGCCTGGTCGGGCTGCGCACAATGAACGTGATCGTGGCGCCGCTCGATCATGTGAACGAGACGATGGAAAGCATCACCCAGGGCAAGCTCGACACCCGCATGCACATCGAGCGCGACGACGAGATCGGCCGCGCCTTGCGTAACCTGCAGACCGTCCAGACGATGGTGCGGTTCAACGCCAGGGAGCTCGGTGAGCAGGAGCGGCGAGCAGCCGCCTCGCGCAAGCGGGAGATGTCGGAGCTCGCCAACAGTTTCGAAGGCGCCATCGGCAACATCGTCAATACGGTGTCCTCGGCCTCCAGCGAGCTCGAGAGCTCGGCCAACTCGCTGTCGAGCACCGCCGTGCGAGGGCAGGAGCTTTCCACCACCGTCGCTGCGGCCTCCGAAGAGGCGTCGGCCAATGTTCAGGCCGTCGCCTCGGCGACCGAGGAGCTCACTTCGTCGGTCCGTGAGATCAGCCGCCAGGTGCAGGAGTCCGCGCGCATCGCCTCCGATGCGGTCGAGCAGGCACGCCGCACCAATGATCGTGTCGGCGAGCTGTCGAAGGCGGCGACCCGCATTGGCGACGTCGTCGAACTGATCAACACGATCGCCGGGCAGACCAATCTGCTGGCGCTCAATGCCACGATCGAGGCCGCGCGGGCGGGCGAAGCCGGCCGCGGCTTTGCCGTCGTCGCCTCCGAGGTCAAGGCGCTGGCCGAACAGACCGCCAAGGCGACCGGCGAGATCGGCCAACAGATTTCCGGCATCCAGGGGGCCACGCAGGAGTCGGTCGGCGCCATCAGGGAGATCTCGACGACGATCGAGCGGCTGTCGGAGATCGCCGCGACGGTGGCGGCCGCGGTCGAGGAGCAGGGCGCAGCAACCGCCGAGATCTCGCGCAACATCCAGCACGCCGCCGCGGGTACACAGCAGGTGTCCGCCAACATTTCCAATGTCCAGCGCGGCGCCAGCGAGACCGGCGACACCTCGGGGCAAGTGCTCAGCGCCGCGCGCCAGCTCTCCGGTGATAGCCAGCGTCTCAAGCAGGAAGTCAGCCGCTTCCTGCAATCGGTTCGCGCCGCCTGACCCAAGACATGACGAAGCGGAGGACAGCGGCCGAGATTGGCCGCTGTCGCATCCGATAGTCGAACGACACAGCCCTACCGATAGCCGCGGACAGAGCCGACGACGCCCCCGCGAACCACGTCGACGCTCATGCGTGCGCCGTTCGTCAGGCGGCGCCCCGCTCGACCGGATCATCCCCCACCGTTGCAGACTCCCCACACCTGACGCCCCGGCCAGAAAGGCCGTTGTCGCGCCATAATCCCGCTAAGGTGCGGAGATTAACTTGTGTTAGGCATTTATTCAACCGACGGTATATTTGAGTGGCAGGCAATGTGATTGCGGGTGGTTTTTCGCGAAGGACCCTGGTGCTATCGGCCGC
Organism: Bradyrhizobium sp. SZCCHNRI3052; assembly: GCF_032484895.1. Lineage (NCBI taxonomy): Bacteria > Pseudomonadati > Pseudomonadota > Alphaproteobacteria > Hyphomicrobiales > Nitrobacteraceae > Bradyrhizobium > Bradyrhizobium sp. SZCCHNRI3052. Next base: position 307,022 of record NZ_JAUETW010000003.1, read on the forward strand.
GACGGCCGCGGCTGCTTTGGGTCTCGATGCGGGACTAGCCGTCGTTGCCGCCAAGCCGCACCGCCGCACTGAGGATCCCGCACGCGGCTATCGCCGGATCACGATCGGCGAGGCGGAGGTGATCGCCCTCTACGACGGCGTGTGGGAAAAGCCGCACGAGGCCGGCTTCATCAGCAATGCCAGCATCAGCGACGTGAAGGACGCACTGCGCGCCGCTGGTCTGAGCCCAGCCTTCGTCCCGGTCCCGATCTCCACCTTCGTGGTGCGGCTGAAGGGCAAGACCGTGCTCTGCGATGCCGGCGGCGGTGGTCAGGTGCAGGGCTACAATTCCGACTCGATCTTCGTTTCGGGTCGCATGCTGGACAATCTGAAAGCAGCCGGCATTCGCCCGGAAGACATCGACACCATCCTGATCTCGCACTTCCATCCCGATCATATCTTCGGCCTGCTCGGCGAGAACACCGACGCGCCGGTGTTTCCCACCGCCGAGATCATCGTGGCTGCGGCCGAGTACAAATTCTGGACCGATGCATCTCTGACCAGCCGGCTGCCGCCGTGGCGGCAGGCGCTGGCGCGCCGCATCCAGAGCGTGATCCCGGGCTGGAAGAACGTGCTGCCGGTCGAGGGCGAGGACGAGGTGGTGCCCGGCATCCGCTTCGTCAGCGTCCCCGGTCATACCCCGGGGCACACCGCGTTTCATCTCGGCTCCGGAGCGGAGCAACTGATGATCTCCGGCGACACCGCCTATGTGCCGGCGTTGTGCCTGCGCCATCCGGAATGGCACGGCGCCTATGACCAGGACGGCGCGGCTGCCGAGGTCAGCCGGCGCAGATTGCTCGATCGTATCGTTGCAGAAAAGATGTTGGTTTGTGGATCTCATTTTCCGTGGGCCGCGTTCGGTCGGCTCACCCGCGATGGCGCCCATTATGCGCTCGACCTGCTCCCCGCGTGATCCCGGACCGGCCTCGGAAGAGAGGTTCGGGATCGCGCCATGACGACGCATTATGAGGTGCTCGGCGTATCGCCGCGGGCCGATCTCGACACGATCAAGCGGGCGTTCCGCCAGGCCGCCAAGGCGCACCATCCCGACCTCCGGGGCAGCGCCGATGCGGCGTCGGAGCATCAGCTCAAGCTGATCATCGTCGCCTACAACGTGCTGCGCGACGCGGGCCTGCGTGCCGAATACGACGCCCATCTCGCCTCCGAGCGCGACCGCGTCCGCCGCGAACGCTGGGACGCCATCCTGCAGTTTACCGCGGCGACCGCCGTGCTCAGCGCGGTCCTGATCGGCCTCGAGATTCTGCTGTTGCCCTCCGCCGGTGACTGGATGAGCAGGCAGGCGACGCGCTCGATCGTGACACCGTCGCCGCAGGCCCGATCGGGGCCGCAGCGCAAGGTCGCAGGTGAGACCGTCCCGGCGCCTGCCGTCCAGGACGCGACCGGAGCCGTGCTCCCGGTGCCGCCTCCGGCGGCGGAGGCCCCCGCGCCGCCTCCGCCGGCAGAGCCGAAAGCGGCAGAGCCGGTCGTGCCGCCTGCGCCGATGACCGCCGCATCCTTGGTGAAGCGCGCGATGGACCGCAGCCGACAGGGCGATCTTGAGGGCGCCGTCGCCGATTTCGACGAAGCAATCCGGCTCGCGCCCCGCAATGCCGATCTCTATCACTACCGCGCCAAGGATCTGGTCCGCATGGGTCGCTTCGACCGGGCGCTTGGCGATTATGAGCGGGCGATCCGGCTGGATCCGCACAACCCGATGCTGTTCCACGATCGTGGACTTGCGTTCCAGCGCAAGGGAGATCTCGACGAAGCCCTTGTCGATCTCGACCACGCCGTGCGCATGGGCTTCAGCGATGCCGCAACGTACAGCGACCGGGGCACGGTGTGGCTGGCAAAGGGGCACTACGACCGCGCGCTCGCCGACTTCAACCAGGCGCTCAAGCTGGATCCGGAATTGGCGGTCGCGGCCGCCCGGCGTGACGAGGCGCTCGCGCGCAAGCGCGACCAGCAATTGGCGGGCGACGACAGCGCGCCTCCGGCGGCTGCGGAGACCACGGGCACGGTGCCTGCCAACGTGAAGCCCAGGCGAAGTGGGCGCTGAGCGCCGGCCCGTGATCCGCACTCGACATCCAGGACGCGGTGGGCAGCGTTGTGCTCACACCTGTCGGCGCGACCGTTCCATCGCGCGGCGGTTTGCGATCCAGGAGCGCGCCATGAGCGTCTACGTGTCCGTCACCGGCTTCCGCCCGCATCGCGGCCTCACGCGGCTGGCGCGATTCTGGTGGCACACGCTGCGCGCCGTCCGCCAGGCGCGTGCGGCTCCCGGGAATCTGCGCGTCGAGCTTCGTCCGGTGAATGGCATCTATCACACGCTGACGGTCTGGACCGACGAAGCCAGCATGCGCGCCTATGTCAGAAGCGGCGCGCACCGCCGCGCCATGATCGGCTTCCGCGACCTCGGTGGCGGCAGGACGCTCGGCTTCGCGGCGGAGCGCGATCCCGATTGGGAGACGGCCTATGCGCGCTGGCAGCACGAGGCGCGGGAGGTGTGAGGCGACGGAAGCGAACTAATTCGTCCGCCACTCCGGCACACCATCGGCGGCCATCGTGATCGTGCCGAGCGCGCCGACCGGCGACCGGTCCTGATCCATCAGCCGCGCCAGCGTGGCTGCGTCCTGCGCCGGCACGCGCGCCAGCGTGCGCGTGTCCTGCTCGGTGCGCAGCATCACCACGCCATGCTCGACCTCGCCGTTGCGATCGAACAGCGCGGTGAAGCTCTCGACCCTGCCGCCGCCGCCGGCCTCGCTGACGAACTCCGGCGTTGCGGCGCGATGCCGATCGGCCTCGGCCTGCACGCTCACCTCCTGCGACAGCGATGACGGCGGCTCGCGCGAGATCACCAGCGCATGATGCTTGGTGACGAAGCCGCCCTGGCCGTACAGCAGGCCGCGCCTGGCGCCGCCGCGCAGCCGCCGCACCATCGCGCAGGCGGCATGCGTCATGTAGGTGTTGAGCGGCGCGCCGAAGAAGGTCAGCCCGCCGGTGACGGTCGGCTCCACGTCAGCGCCGAGGCCGAGGATCCGCCGCGCCATCTTCGGCACGCAGGGAAAGCAGCTGTAGAGCTCAATGACGTCGAACGCCGCGCCGTTGCCGCCGACGATGTTCATCGCGGCCCGCAGCACGGCGTTCTGCGGATGACTTTCGGCGAACTGATCGCGCGTGAGGTAGTCGCGCGGATCCTCCGCCGATGCGCCGCCGAGCGGATAGATCATGCGGCTGTCGGCAATGCCCGCCGCACGCGCCTTGGCCAGGCTGGTCAGGATCAGCGCCGCGCCCATGTTGACCATGGGATTGGCGACCATCAGCTTGGTGTAGGGCCAGGCGATCGGGCGGTTGTCGGCCGACGGCGTCGTGATCTCCTCGGGCGCGAAGTGCCGCTTCAGCCAGGCGTTGGGATTGTAGGCGGCAACCGCGGAAAAGCGCGACCACAGCTCGCAGGATTCGGCGAGCGCCTGCCGCGTCGTCTGGCCCCATTTGGCTGCGCTCGCGACTTCGTAGAACGGATAGACCGTGACCGGACGGAACACGCCGAGCTTCACCGCCAGCGGCTTCTGGAATGCAGCGCCGCGCTTCGGCTCCTCGACGTCATGCGCGAACGGCGTCCACGGCAGGGGCACGCCGGCGCGTTCGGCCTTGGTCGCCGTCGATTGCGCCTCGGCGCCGCAGACCACCGCGACCTCGCATTCGCCGCGCGCGATGCGCAAGGCGGCCTCGTGCAGAAAGCTGATCGGGCTCTCGCCGCCGACGGGACCGTAGTGGCAGTGCGCCGGCGTCACGCCGAGCCGCTGCGCGAGAAGCTGCTCGGGATCGCGGTAGCGCCAGCTCAGGAAGTTGACGACGTCGAGCGAGCCGGTGTCCTGGATGAGCTTGGCGCCCGCGTCATTTTCCGCGCGGCGGATCGCCTGTTCGAGCAGCGCCAGCGGCTCGAGACCGTCGCCGATGTCCTTGGGGCGATCGACGATCTCGCCCACGCCGACGATCACGGGAATGCGGTCGGGGGGCAGGGGACTTGCAGTCATCGGCGTTTCCAGGAGCCGGCCCGCGACGGACCGTCATTGTTGTCTTGTCTCCGTTCTGTCATCGCAGGTTCGACCGCGCAATGCAGAAAATGCTGATGGCGCCCGCGCGCAGCGTGGCTTCCGCTCGACGGCATATGCGCCTAAAACGCTCGCTCCTGACGCTCACGCCGGAGTCTGCCGTGTCTGAACAGAACAGCTATGTGCCGCCCAAGGTCTGGACCTGGAACAAGGCCAGCGGCGGCCGCTTCGCCAACATCAACCGGCCGATCGCAGGTCCGACGCACGAGAAGGAATTGCCTGTCGGTCGTCATCCCTTGCAGCTTTATTCTCTGGGAACGCCGAACGGCGTAAAGGTCACAGTGATGCTCGAGGAGCTGCTGGCGCTCGGCCACAGCGGCGCCGAATATGACGCCTGGCTGATCCGGATCGGCGAGGGCGATCAGTTCGGTTCGGGCTTCGTCGCCATCAATCCCAATTCCAAGATCCCGGCGCTGCTGGATCGCAGCGGGCCGGAGCCGATCCGCGTGTTCGAGTCCGGCGCGATCCTGGTTCATCTGGCCGAGAAGTTCGGCGCCTTCCTGCCGACCGAGCCGGCCAAGCGCGCCGAATGCCTGTCCTGGCTGTTCTGGCAGATGGGGGCTGCGCCCTATCTCGGCGGCGGCTTCGGCCATTTCTATGCCTATGCGCCGACCAAGATCGAGTATGCCATCGACCGCTTCGCGATGGAGGTGAAGCGCCAGCTCGACGTGCTCGACCGCCGCCTGGCCGAAAGCGAGTATCTCGCCGGCCCCGACTACACCATCGCCGACATCGCGGTGTGGCCGTGGTACGGCGCGCTCGCCAAGGGCCTGCTCTACGAAGGCGGCGAGTTCCTCTCGGTGCAGGACTACAGGAATGTCCAGCGCTGGACCGACCAGATCGCGCAGCGCACCGCTGTGAAGCGCGGCCGCATGGTCAACCGCGTCTCCGGCGATCCCAAGAGCCAGCTCCACGAGCGCCACGACGCCAGCGATTTCGACACCAAGACGCAGGACAAGATCGGGCAGGCGAGCTAGAGCCGCGATCGGGCCTAAGACTTGCTGTCATGCCCCGCGCAGGTGGGGCCATCCAGCACACCGTAGCCTCTCCGTCCATCACGACTGTCCTTGGCAAAGGCGCGCCGAGGTTATCGCTGTACCGCAGGGAATTCGCCTGCGGCTCCATGGCCCGTATGAGCGCAGCGACATCCGGATTCACCGACACGGCGCGTGGGACCCCGGATGTCGCTGCGCTCATCCGGGCTATAAGTCCGTGGCGCGATCGAGGCGCACGGCCTAACAACGGTCAGTGCGAGAAGCGCAGCGACGAAGCCATCCAGAGTCGACGTGGGGCTCTGGATTGCTTCGCTTCGCGCGCATGACGACGAGACCCGCCAACCGGCCCCTTCGCCGGCACGACTCGCGCGCACTCCGTGGCCCGCGCACGGTCTTCAGTTTTGCCGCAGTGCGATGAGTCGCGATGGTTTGATCTCTGACGCTCATGTCTTTTCTTGTCACAAGAGAATCGTGCAACAATCATCTCTCGCTGCAATGCAGGCCGCGAGCCGACCACATCGTCTTGAGGTGATGACCCCGGGCGAGAACGACCACTCCGGAGGGAGAGCCATGATCGACAGACGTGATCTGCTCAAGGGAGCAGGGCTGGCGGCGCTGCTGGGCGGGTTTGGCGCGACTCGCGCGCTGGCCGAGGACACCGTGACGTTGCCCTTCGCCAACGGCGAGCGCCCGCTGGTGAAGTATCCGCAGAAGCGGCCGATGATCGGCCTGACCAGCCGGCCGCCGCAACTCGAAACGCCATTCGGGGTGTTCAATGACGGCGTGATCACACCGAACAATGCCTTCTTCGTCCGCTATCATCTGGCGGGCCTGCCTTACGATCTCGATCCGGACAAGTTCACGCTCGCGGTCAAGGGGAAGGTCGACAAGCCGCTCAAGCTGTCGCTCAAGGACATCCGCAAGATGAAGGCGACCGAGATCGTCGCCGTCAACCAATGCTCCGGCAACAGCCGCGGCTTCTTCGAGCCGCGCGTCGCAGGTGGCCAGCTTGGCAACGGCGCCATGGGCAATGCGCGCTGGCGGGGCGTGCCGCTCAAGGCCGTGCTCGAGATGGCGGGCGTCCAGACGGGCGCGAAGCAGGTCACCTTCAACGGTATGGACGGCCCGGTGATCGACAAGACGCCGGACTTCGTCAAGGCGCTCGACCTCGATCACGCCATGAACGGCGAGGTGATGCTCGCCTATGGCATGAACGGCGAGGACCTGCCGTTCCTCAACGGCTTTCCGCTGCGCCTGATCGTGCCGGGCTACTACGGCACCTACTGGGTCAAGCACCTCAACGAGATCACCGTCATCGACAGCGTGTTCGACGGCTTCTGGATGAAATCGGCCTATCGGATTCCGGACACGCCGAACAATGCGATCGAGCCCGGGACCGCGCCGAAGGCGACGATTCCGATCAATCGCTTTACGGTCCGTTCCTTCATCACCAGCGTGAGCGATGGCGCGAAGCTGAAGGCGGGCACGGCGACGCTGCGCGGCATCGCGTTCGACGGCGGAAGCGGGATCAAGCAGATCGCGGTCTCGACCGATGGCGGCCAGACCTGGACCGATGCCAAGCTCGGCAAGGACCTCGGGAAGTATTCCTTCCGGGAGTGGAAGCTGGCGGTGAAGCTTGCCCCGGGGTCCCACGATCTGAAGGTGCGGGCCACCAGCAATTCGGGCGAGACTCAGCCAGAGACGCCACGCTGGAACCCGGCCGGCTATCTGCGCAATGTCGTCGAAACCGTCCGCGTCACGGCCGCCTGAGGAGAATGACCATGCAACGGACGTCCTTCCTCCTCGCCATGCTGGCTGTCGGACTTGGCTGCCTTACCGGCACATCCGTCTCCCTCACCGCAGCACCGGTCAACTACAAGGTTCCGCAGGAGACGGCGGCCTTCAAGCCGGGGCCCGATCTCGCCGTCGTGCAGGGCAATTGCGCGGCCTGCCATTCCGCCGACTACATCAAGACGCAGCCGCCGATGAAGAACAAGAAGGAGTTCTGGCAGGCCGAAGTCACCAAGATGATCAAGGTCTATGGTGCTCCGATCGATGAATCCGATGTCGGCAAGATCGTCGACTATCTCGCCGCGACCTACTGACGTTTCGCGCCGGCGGAAGCCATCGAACGCTCAGCTGGCGCCCTTGGCCGGCGGGAAATCCATCCGGTCGTCGGTGCGGCAATAGCGGTCGGCGAACATGCGCCCGACAGGATGGAACAACTCCATCTCAACCCGCATCTTCTCGGTGTCCCACAATTCGTCACGGATGTGGAAGGCGAGGCCTTCGCCGAGCACCAGCACGCGATCGCCATTGACGTCGATGAGCTGCCAGGTCTTGCACTCCATCGCGAACGGTGCCTCCGCCAACCGCGGAACGCCGATCATCCGGGACGGTTTGAGCTTGAGCCCAAGGTGATCCGGCTCGCCGATCTCGGGCGGAAAGTCGCCGCCGGTCTCGTGCATCGCCTGCGCCAGGGGCTCGTCGGTGATGTGGACCACGAACTCGCCTGAGCGGCGGATGTTGACCAGCGTGTCCTTGATCCGGCCGTCCGGCCGCAGGTTGATCGCGAACACGCACAGCGGCGGGTCCTCGCCGAGCACGTTGAAGAAAGAGAACGGTGCGGCGTTGACCACCCCGGTCTCGCCTCTCGTCGTAACCCAGGCGATCGGCCGTGGCAGCACGAAGGAGGTCAGGATCTTGTAGCGCTCGCGCGGGCTGAGATCGGTGGCGAGGTATTCCATGTAGAGGCCTCTGATGCGTCGGTTCCCCGACCGTAGTGGGCCGTGACGCGATCCGGAAGCCAATAAAGCGGGCAAGGAGTGCGCCCCTCGGCGTCGTCGCGGGAAATTCCCATGTTTCCGGGAACGGCTCCGCCAGCGCCACGTTCGGACAGCACGGCAACTACAAATGGAGGTCGCCCATGAAACAAATGATCAGTCTGGTTGCTTGCGCATTCGTCGTCTCGGCCACGTCAGCGCTGGCGCAGGGCAGCCCACAGACCACGCCGCCGCCGAGTGCGCAGAATTCCGGAGCAGGCATCCAGGGCGCGCCTGGCAACAAGAACGGACCGGGCACTGAGAGGAAAGGCGGCACCGTCGGCTCGTCCACGATCAACCGCCATAATCCGGACGTCAGCGCTCAGGACCCGTCGAACATCAAGGGCATGCCGGGGAATAAGAACGGCCCACCGGCCAACAAACCGCAGGACTGACGCCTGCGATGGCAGCTGCGCAATCGCGCAGCTGCCATCGCACGCCAGCGCTGAGGTGTCGTCAGATCAGGGCAGGGCCGCTGCGCCGTTGGTCACGATCAGATTGTCGGTGTCTGCCGGGGCCAGTTCGCTTGTCGCATCGCCGCCGAGATATTTGTCGAGCGTCGCCTGGATCCGTTCCCGCGCCGTGTAGGGGCCGCGGTCGCTCATCCAGGTGTGCTGGAACTCGGTCTTGATGATGTCGATGCCGCTCTTCTTGTCGACATGCGTTGGCAGAACGCCGGGGTCGGTCTTGAACTGCGGATCATCCGAGCGGAACGACAGGATCTTGAGCTTGTCCCTGATAACGAAAGGAACGCGCAGATTGTCGAGCGTCACCACCTGCGAGACGATGTTCGGATGCTCCTTGGCGAAATACATCGCGGTGTCGCCGCCATTGGAGTGGCCGACCAGGGTCAGGTGATCGTAGTCGGCATTCGGATGACGCTTCTTCATCTCGTTCAGCACGCAGAGGATGTTGGCCTCGCCTTTCCGGTAGACGTCGAGCCGGCCGACATAAGGCATCCCGACCTTGGTGACGAGCGGCGGATCAGTGGGAAGGTCCTGCTGGACGCTGGCGACAAGGTAGCCGCGCGCGGCGAACACGTTCGCGAGGAAGGAGTACTCGGTGTTCTTGACTGTGTTGCCGTTGCTGATGATGGCGACCGGCAGCCGCCACAGCCCGGCATTGGCCTTCATCTCGTAGTCCTTGCGCACGGCGACATCGACATTGATCGACCGCTGCCGCGCGGCATCGAAGAACTCGCGGCTTTCGTGCTGAATGCCCCACTTGGCCATTGCAAAGTAACCGGCCACAGCCAGGGCAGACACACAGGCCAAAACCGTCACACCGCGCTTCATGGTATCCTTCCTTGGACGTCTCTCCGTTATGTGATGGACGACAACGCCCTGGTCACGGGGGTGTGGCAGCCAGGGGCGGATTAAATTTCCGAAATCTTGCAGTGCAGCACGGGAACAACCCGCGTTTGGTGAACCGGCGCACCGGCTCACCTCCACTCCGAGGAGTCAGAAAGCGGTATAGCCGCCGTCGATCACGAGGCAGTCTGCGGTGTGATAGGACGACGCCTTGCTCATGAGGTAGACGGCGATGCCGCCGAAATCCGACGGCTCGCCGAAGCGGCGCACCGGGATACGCGGCATGACATTGGCAACGAACTTCTCGTTTCCCATGATGCCTGCGGTCATGTCGCTCTTGATCCAGCCAGGCAGGATCGCATTCGCGGTGACGCCGTGGCGTGCGAGTTCGACGGCGAGCGCGCGGCACAGCGCATTGATTGCCGCCTTGGTTGCCGCATAGTGCTCGTTCCGCGCGGTGCCGAACAGCGAGGCGAGGCTGGAGGTCGCGACCAGGCGGCCGAACGGATCGCCGGCTTCGGCGCGCGCGGTCATGTGCTTGGCGGCGGCCTGGAAGGCATGGAAGACGCCGTCGAGATTGGTCGCGAACATTGTGCGCCATTCCTCCTCGCTGCGCTCGATGAAGGGCTTGCGGCCGCCGCCGCCGATGCCGGCGTTGGCAAAGCAGCCGTCGACGCGACCGAAGGTGTCCAGTGTCGCCTTCATCGCCGCGTTGACGGAAGCAGGGCTCGTCACGTCGCAGACATGGGTATCGACCCTGCCGGGCCCCGCGGCCATCGACGCCGCAGCCGCCTTGTTCTTCTCGGCGTTGCGGCCCCAGATCGAGACGTTGCAGCCACTGGACGCAAGTGCCTGGGCGATTCCGAGGCCTATGCCTCCATTGCCGCCGGTGACGACGGCCACACGGCCGGTGAGGTCGAACATGCTCATGGGGTTCTCTTGGGCGTTTCCGTGATGATGTGAGCGCGCTGCGCGCCGCTTCGGTTATTGGGATGATCCAACCATGGACAAGCGAAGCGCAAAAATCAAATATGCTGACAGAACCATGCCGCGCTTCAAATTTCCGCGGCGAAGAATGCACTGACCGAAAAGCTCTTGAGAGGAAAACATGCAGTTCAAGCACGTCACGCTCGATTTCGACGGGCCCGTCGCCGTCCTCACGCTCGATCATCAGGAGGTCATGAACGCGGTCTCGATCGACATGCTTGGCGGGCTCGCCGAGGCGCTCGACGAGATCGAGGAGAAGAAGGCCGAGGTGCGCTGCCTGGTCGTAACCGGCGCGGGGCGAGCGTTCTGCACCGGTGCCAATCTGCAGGGCCGCAATGCGCAGGCCAAGCCCGGCCGCAGCAATGCCGGCGCCGCGCTCGAGACCGCCTTTCATCCGTTCCTGCGCCGCTTGCGCAATCTGCATTGCCCGATCGTGACGTCGGTCAACGGCCCGGCCGCCGGTGCTGGCATGAGCTTCGCGCTGATGGGCGACATGATCCTGTGCGCGAAGTCCGCGTATTTCCTGCAAGCCTTCCGCCGCATCGGTCTCGTTCCCGACTGCGGCTCGACCTGGCTGTTGCCGCGCCTCGTCGGCAAGGCGCGCGCGATCGAGCTGTCGCTGCTCGGCGAGAAGCTGCCGGCCGAGACGGCGCTGCAATGGGGCCTCGTCAACCGCGTCTATGACGATGCGGCCCTCAAGGAGGAAACGATGAAGCTCGCGCACGAGCTCGCCAGCGGGCCGACGGTGGCGCTGGCGCAGATCCGCAAGCTTTACTGGGACAGCCCGGAGAACTCGTTCGAGGAGCAGCTCAACGCCGAATTCCAGTCGCAGCGCATCGCGGGCAGCACGTCGGATTTCAAGGAGGGCGTCACCGCGTTCCTCGAAAAGCGCCCGGCCAAGTTCAAGGGCCAATGATCGAGGCCGAGCTGTCGCGCTGCGTCGCCTCGTTCATGCCGGGGGCGACCGGCGTGCGCGGCGCCGCGAAACTCTCCGGCGGCGCCAGCCAGGAGACGTGGCGCTTCGACATCGTCCATCCCGGTGGTGATGTCGGCGCCATCCTGCGCCGCTCGCCGAAGGGCTACGGCGCCGCGCCCGGGCGTGCCGCCGGGCTCGACAACGAGGCGGCGCTGATGCGGCTCGCTTGTGCGGCCGGCGTGCCGTCGCCCGAGGTACTGCACGTGCTACGGCCGGAGGACGATCTCGGCGCCGGTTTCATCATGCGCCGCGTCGAGGGCGAGACCATCGCGCGCAAGATCCTGCGCGATGCCGAATTCGCCGAGGCGCGGCCGCGCCTCGCGCGCCAGCTCGGCGGCATCGCTGCCGGCATCCACGGGATTCGACGCGAGACGCTGCCCGCGTTGCGCGAGATGAACGCGACCAGGGAGATCGCGGAGCTCGCGCGCGAATATCAAAGCTTCGACTGGCCGCGCCCGGTGTTCGATCTCGCGCTGCGCTGGCTGTCGCACAACGATCCCGGCCCCTCGGCGGAGGTGACGCTGGTGCATGGCGATTTCCGCAACGGCAATCTCATCATCGGCCCCGACGGGGTGCGCGCTGTGCTCGACTGGGAGCTCGCCCATCTCGGCGATCCCATGGAGGATCTCGGCTGGATCTGCGTCAACTCCTGGCGCTTCGGCGAGATCGACAAGCCCGTCGGCGGCTTTGGCTCGCGCGAGGAGCTGTACGCGGGCTACGAGGCCGCTGGCCGCACGGTCGATGCCGGCAGGGTGAAGTTCTGGGAGGTCATGGGCACGTTGCGCTGGGGCGTGATGTGTTGCGGCATGATGCAGCGGTTTCGCTTGGGTCCCGACCACTCGATGGAGCGCGCCATGATCGGCCGCCGCGCGTCGGAGACAGAGATCGATCTGCTGCGGCTCTTGGCGCCGCGAGGAGAGGGCTGATGCAGGACGAACCGACGCCGACGGAGCTGGTGAAGGCGGTCGCGGATTTCCTGCGCACCGACATCGCGCCGCAGATTTCGGGACACCAGGCGTTCAAGCTCAGGGTCGGCATCAACGCGCTCGATCTTGTGGTGCGGCAGCTGACGCAGGCCGCACCGGCGGAGGCTGCGGAGCATGCGCGGTTGAGGGAGTTGCTGGGACAGGACGTTGCCTTGCTTGATCTCAACCGCATGCTGGCGGAGCAGATTGCAAGTGGCGCCGTCGATCTCGCGACGCCGGGGCTGAAGGAACACCTCTGGCAGACCACACTCGACAAGCTCGCCGTCGACCAGCCGAACTACGCCTCCTACAAGCGCGAAGCGGGGAGAGGCCAAGATGGCGCCTAATTCTCCGCCGTCATTGCGAGGAGCGTCAGCGACGAAGCAATCCAGATTCTTTCTGCAAAGGCAGTCTGGATTGCTTCGCTTCGCTCGCAATGACGGTGGTGAGAGCGGAGCAGGTCCGTCCACCACCTCAGCTGTCATTCCGGGATGCGCCGCAAGGCGCAGGCCCGGAATCCATACTCCCGATCGTGGTTATCGATCCCGCCCTCACGACTGCGTCGCGCCCCGGCATAACGAGCTCGGTGAGGCTCTATCGACCCAGCCATTTCGGCGGCCGCTTCTCCGAGAACGCCTTCGGTCCCTCAACGTAGTCCTGCGAGTGGATCATCGCCTGCACCGCCGCGTAGTCGCGCTGCTCGGTGATGGCCTGCTCCAGCGACACCGCGAGGCCCTTCTCGATCGCCTGTTTGGAGGCGCGGATCGACATCGGCGAGTTCTTGGCGATGGTGTCGGCCCAACGCTCCGCGGCCGCCAGCGCCTCGCCCTGCGGTACGACCTCGTTGACGAAGCCGAGCTCGTTGCCCTCGCGGGCGCCGACGTGGCGGCCGGTCAGGATCATGCCCATCGCGCGCTTCATGCCGATCTGGCGCGGCAGCCGCTGCAGCCCGCCGGCGAGCGCGGCGAGGCCGACGCGCGGCTCGGGCAACGCGAAGGTCGCATTCTCCGAGGCGATGATCAGGTCGCAGGCCAGCGCGATCTCGAAGCCGCCGCCCATCGCAACGCCGTTGACGGCCGCGATCAGCGGCTTGTCGCAATCGAAGCGCGAGGTCAGTCCGCCGAAGCCGCTTTTGCCCCAGCCGCGCGCGCCGCCGGCCGCCTGCCATTTCAGATCGTTGCCGGCGCAGAATGCCTTGTCGCCCTCGCCGGTGACGATCGCCACCCATTGCTCGGGATCGGCGGCGAAGCCGTCGAACACGCGCTCGAGCTCGTAATGCGCCTCGATGTGCAGGGCGTTGTAGACCTCGGGGCGCGCCAGGGTAACGATCGTGATCGGCCCCTTGCGCGTCACTCTCGAAAACTTCAGCTCCATCGGCCGTTCCTCCTGTTTTCTGATTGGTTGTCGCGCATCAGCTTAGCGCCTGCGCAGGTGTCGCAGTCATCCAAATACGCAACGGCGCTGCGCGCCACAAGCGCGCAACGGGAGGTCGCGCCCATCAGGACCAAGAACAACAACGAAACGCACAGGGAGACACGCCATGGATTTTTCCTTGCCGAAGGAATTGGTCGCCTACCTCGACGAGCTCGATCGCTTCATCGCCGCCGAGATCAAGCCGCTGGAGCAGGCCGACGACAACATCCGCTTCTTCGATCATCGTCGCGAATGGGCGCGCACCGATTTCGAGAATGGCGGCCTGCCGCGGCATGAGTGGGAGCAGCTGCTGCGCAAGGCCAAGGACCGTGCCGACGCGGCCGGCCATCTGCGCTTTGCGATCCCGAAGCGCTACGGCGGCAAGGACGGCTCGAACCTCTGGATGGCGGTGATCCGCGAGCATTTCGCCTCGAAGGGCCTCGGCCTGCACAACGATCTGCAGAACGAGCATTCGATCGTCGGCAATCTGCCGATCGTCACCATGCTCGACCGCTATGGCCGCGACGACCAGAAGGCGATGATCGACGGCTCGATCACCGGCAAGTACCGCATCACGTTCGGTCTCACCGAGCCGCATCACGGCTCGGACGCAACCCACATGGAAACCAAGGCGGAGCCGGCCACTCGCGACAACGTCAAGGGCTGGCTGATCAACGGCGAGAAGATGTGGACGACCGGCATGCACGTCGCCACGCATTGCGCATTGTTTGCGCGCACCTCGGGCAAGGACGGCGATGCCCGCGGCATCACCTGCTTCCTGGTGCCGGCCAAGAGCGAGGGCGTCAAGGTCGAGGAGTATCTCTGGACCTTCAACATGCCGACCGACCATCCGCGGGTCAGCTTCACCGACGTGTTCGTGCCGGAGGATGCGCAGTTCGGCGAAGTCGGGCGCGGCCTGTCGCTGGCGCAGTGCTTCGTGCACGAGAACCGCATCCGGCAGGCGGCGAGCTCGCTCGGTGCGGCCGTATTCTGCATCAATGAGAGCGTGAACTATGCGCGTGAGCGCAAACCGTTCGGGAAGGCGCTGGCCGAGAACCAGGCGATCCAGTGGCCGCTGGTCGAGCTGGCGACGCAGGCCGAGATGCTGCGGCTGCTGATCCGCAAGACCGCCTGGGAGATGGACCAGCTCACCCAGGCGCAGGTCGAGCACACACTCTCCGACAAGGTCTCGATGTGCAACTACTGGGCTAACCGTCTGTGCTGCGAGGCGGCCGATCGCGCCATCCAGGTTCATGGCGGCATGGGCTATTCGCGCCACAAGCCGTTTGAGCACATCTACCGCCACCACCGCCGCTACCGCATCACCGAAGGCAGCGAGGAGATCCAGATGCGCAAGGTGGCGGGCTTCCTGTTCGGGTATATGGGGGTGAACAAGAGGTGAGGCGGTTGTAGTTGGAAGGCGGCCATCGTGAGCGTCAGCCAGCAATCCAGACCTTGTTGTTTGGCCCCTGGATTGCTTCGGCGCAAGGGCGCCTCGCAATGACGGCGTGGAAGGAGCGTACCCTCTCTCCACGCCATCGCGAGCGTGGCGAAGCGATCCAGAATGTCTCAGCGAGCACCTCGTTCTTGATCAATTCACCTGCCGATCCTTGCCCGCCCAGTACGGGTCGCGCAGATTCCGCCGCAGGATCTTGCCGGACGGGTTGCGCGGCAGGGCGTCGAGGAAGTCGACGCTCTTCGGCGTCTTGAAGCCGGCGATGCGGGTGCGGGTGAAATTGATGATGTCGGTCTCGGTGGCGCGCTTGCCGGGCTTCATCACGACGATCGCCTTGACGGCCTCGCCCCATTTGTCGTCGGGAATGCCGATCACGGCGGCCTCGGCGACATCGGGGTGGTCGCAGATCGCGCTCTCGACCTCGGCCGGATAGATGTTCTCGCCGCCGGAGATGATCATGTCCTTGATGCGGTCGTGGATGTAGACGTAGCCGTCCTCATCCATGTAGCCGGCATCACCCGTGCGCAGCCAGCCGTCCTTGCCGAGCGTGCGTGCGGTCGCCTCCGGCAGGTTCCAGTAGCCGGTCATGTTGGAGCCGGAGCGGGTGGCGATCTCGCCGACCTGCCGCGGCGGCAGCGGGTTGCCCGAGGGATCGATGATCGCGACTTCGACGCCCGGCAGCGGCTTGCCGGCCGAGCGCATCCGCTCCAGCCCTTCGACGTGATCCTCGGGCGGCAGCGCGATGATGGTGCCCGTGGTCTCGGTCATGCCGTACATCTGCACGAAGCCGCATTTGAACACCTCGATGCATTCCTTCAGCAGCGCCGCCGGGATCGGCGAGGCGCCGTAGAGCATGTATTTGAGCCGCGAGAAGTCGACCTGCCGCGCTCGCGGCTGCCGGACCACGAACTGCATCGCGGCGGGCACCATGAACAGCTTGGTGATGCCGGACTGTTCGAAGAAGTCGAGGATCTTCGTGGGATCGAACTCGCGCGCGATCACGCCGCGGGCGCCGTGGTAGAGGCTCATCAGGCCCCAGCCGGAGCCGCCGATGTGGAAGATCGGCATCGCGATCAGCGAGACGTCGTCGGTCGTCCATTTATTCCAGTCCGGCTTCTCCTCGGGATTGCCGGTGTTGACGAGGTTGAGGAAGTTGGCGTGCGACAGCATCGCGCCTTTCGGCTTGCCGGTGGTACCGGAGGTGTAGAGCTGCAGCGCGATGTCCTTCGGCGTGATCGCCTCGCCGGGAGCGTCGGCGCTTTGCGCGTCGCGCCAAGCCGTGTAGTCCTGCCATTCCGGCGCGCCGCCTTCGGTGGTGATGATGTGCCGCACGCTCGGAATCTGGTCGCGGATGTTGCGGATCATCGTGACGAACTCGGGACCGACGAACAGGGCAGGCGCCTTGCAGTCCTCGACGATGAAGGCGACCTCGGGACCGGCGAGGCGCCAGTTTACCGGCGCCATGACGACGTTGGCCTTCATGGCGCCGACCAGCAGCTCGAAATAGATGTCGCTGTTCTTGCCGAAATAGGCGATCCGCTCATGCGGCTTGATGCCGATCGCCTTCAGCGCGTTGGCAACCTGGTTGGTCTTGCGGTCGAATGCGGCGAAGCTGGTGAGGCGGCCTTCGAACTCATAGGCAGTGGCGGAGCCAAGCGCTTCCGCCTGCCTGCGCACGACGTCGACGAGCGTCGACGCTGCCGTCGTGACGGACATGTTTCCCCTCCGATTGCGTCTTGTTCTTTGTTCGATGTCTTGTCGTGGTCCTCGCCCCGGATTGCGCCGGAGCAAGCATCTCTCGATCAGTCTACAGGGAGCAGGTCGCCGATCAACAGGGTGATTGAGCCATCAGCTCGTGCGCGTCGCGCGATCCTTTTCGTTCTGCGCCTTGATCGACTCCTTGGCCTTGGTCCAGTCGTCGTCGCTCCAGTCGCGCAGCTGATAGAAGTTGCCGCCCATCGCCAGCGCCTGGGCACCGTCCATCGCGATTGTCTCGCCGTTGATCCAGTTGCAGCCGCCGGAGATCAGGAACACCGCGAGGTTCTGCAGCTCCTCCATGGTGCCGACGCGACCCATCGGGTTCATCGCCTTGGTCCGCGCGCCGGCCTCGTCACCGGGCTTGATGCGCTTGCTCATGCCTTCGGTCGGGATTTCGCCGGGCGCGATGGTGTTGAGGCGGATGCCGTAGCGGCCCCATTCAGTCGCGAGCGACATCGTCATGGCGTGGATCGCCGACTTGCTCATCGCCGACGGCACCACGTAAGGCGAGCCGTTGCGCACCCAGGTTACCGTGATCGACACGACGTTGCCCGGCTGCTTCGCGGCGATCCAGCGCTTGCCGACGGCGTGCGTCACGTAGAACGTGCCGTGCATCACGATGTTGGCGACGGCATCGAAGCCGCGCGGGCTCAATTCCTCGGTGCGGGAAATGAAGTTGCCGGCCGCGTTGTTGATGAGGTCGGTGAGACCGCCTTCCTGGAAGATGGCCTCGATCATGTCCTCCACCGCCATGGCATTGCGGATGTCGACGCCATGGCTGGTCACTCGGCCGCCGTAGAGGTCCATCAGTTCGGTCGCGGTCTCGTCGCAGACGATTTTCCGCCGGCCGCAAATATGCACTTCGGCGCCGAGTTGCAGGAAGCGTGCAGCCATCGCTTTGCCAAGGCCCGTGCCGCCGCCGGTCACCAGAATGCGTCGACCTTCGAGGAGATTGTCCTTGAACATGGGAGTTTCCGCCTGACATGTTGTGAGTTAATTGGTCGATTGACTAAATCGCTCCGACAGCCTTCTGTAAAGTCACAAAGACATCCGTAGGGAGACCGTTCGATGGACAACCGCCTCGCGATCGAGATCAAGGACGGCGTCGCCGATGTTCGCCTGGTTCGCGCCGACAAGATGAATGCGTTGGACATGGAGATGTTCGAGGCGCTGGTCGCGGCGACCGACCGGCTGTCGAAGGAGAAGGGCCTGCGGGCGGTGGTGCTGTCCGGCGAGGGCCGCGCGTTCTGCGCTGGTCTCGACATGGGCCGCTTCGCGGCGATGAAAGATTCCGGCGGCAACGGCATACCCGGCGGCGAGAAGCGCGACCTCACCGTTCGCACCCACGGCAAGGCCAACTTCGCGCAGCAGGCGGTATGGGGCTGGCGGCAGTTGCCGGTGCCGGTGATTGCTGCAGTGCATGGCGTCGCCTATGGCGGCGGCTTCCAGCTCGCACTCGGCGCCGACATGCGCTACGTCGCGCCGGACACCAAGATGTCGATCATGGAGATCAAGTGGGGTCTGGTGCCCGACATGGCGGGCACGCCGATCCTGGCCACCCTGATGCGCGACGACATCCTGCGCGAGCTGACCTACACCGGCCGGGTGTTCTCGCCGGAGGAAGGCCAGTCCTACGGCCTCGTCACCCGCATCTGCGCCGATCCGCGCGCGGCTGCGCTGGAGACCGCGCGTGAGATCGCCGGCAAGAATCCGGATGCGATCCGCGCCGCCAAGCGGATGCTGAACAATCTCTCGGTCGATCCGGGGCCGGCGCTGCTCGCCGAATCGGTCGAGCAGCAGAAGCTGATCGGCAGCCCGAACCAGCTCGAATCGGTGCGCGCCAACATCGAGAAGCGCGCGCCGAAGTTTGCGGATTGAGTCCGTCATTCCGGGATGCTCCGAAGGAGTAGGCCCGGAATCTCGAGATTCTCCGGTGCGCAACTGCGCACCTGAGTTCGATGCTCCGCGCAAAACGGCACCGCCGTTTGTCGCGGCGCATCGCCCCGGATTGATGGCGGAAACTCAAACCGACGCCAGATCGGATAACAAAGAAAATGGAAACGTCCTCCCTGTTCTGCGGCATCATCTCCGGCGAGCGCCGGCGCAGCCACGCCGAAATCGCCGACCGCACCGCGCGGATCGCCAGCGGCCTCGCGCAGCTCGGCGTACGCCAGGGCGATTGCGTCTGCATGCTGATGCGCAACGACATCGCCTTCATCGAGGCGGCCTATGGCGCGATGCGGCTGGGCGCCTATGGCGTGCCGGTGAACTGGCACTTCAAGCCGGAGGAGATCGACTACATCCTCAAGGACTCCGCGACGCGCGTGCTGATCGGTCACGCCGATCTGCTGCATCAGCTCGCCGGTGCGATACCGGCCGATGTCACGGCGCTCAGCGTGCCCACGCCGCCGGAGATCCTGTCCAACTACAAGATCGGTGCGGATCTGCTCGCAACACCGGAGTTCGCGACCGACCTGGAAAGCTGGCTGACACAGCAGAGCCCTTACGAAGGGCCGCAGGTGCCGCAGCCGCAGAACATGATCTACACCTCCGGCACGACCGGTCATCCCAAGGGCGTCCGCCGCAGTGCGCCGACGGTGGAGCAGGCCGCCTCGGCCGAGCGCATGCGCGCGTTGATCTACGGGCTGAAGCCGAACGCGCGCGCGCTGCTGCCGGGGCCGCTGTATCATTCGGCGCCGAACGCCTTCGGCCTGCGGGCGGGCCGGCTCGGCGGCGCGCTGGTGCTGATGCCGCGCTTCGAGCCGGAGGCGTTTCTCGACGTCATCCAGACAGAGCGGATCGATACCATCTTCATGGTGCCGACCATGTTCATCCGGCTGATGAAGCTGCCGGAGGAGGTTCGCCGCCGCTACGACGTCTCGTCGTTGCGCCATGTCATTCACGCTGCCGCGCCGTGCCCGGCCGACGTCAAGCGCGCGATGATCGACTGGTGGGGGCCGGTCATCTACGAGTTCTACGGCTCGACCGAATCCGGTGCCGTGACCTTCGCGACCTCCGAGGACGCGCTGCGCAAGCCCGGCACCGTCGGCAAGGTCTCGCCGGGCGCGGAGCTGCGCTTTCTCGGCGAGGACGGTCGCATCCTGCCGCAGGGCGAGATCGGCGAGATCTATTCGCGCATCGCGGGCAATCCGGATTTCACCTATCACAACAAGCCGGAGAAGCGTGCCGAGATCGACCGCGACGGCTTCATCACCTCGGGCGATGTCGGCTACATCGATGCCGAGGGCTACGTCTTCCTGTGCGACCGCAAGCGCGACATGGTGATCTCTGGCGGCGTAAACATCTATCCCGCCGAGATCGAAGCCGTGCTGCATGCCGTGCCCGGCGTGCATGATTGCGCCGTGTTCGGCATCCCAGATGCCGAGTTCGGAGAAGCCCTGATGGCCGTGGTCGAGCCGCAGCCGGGCGTGACGCTTGACATTGGGGAGATGAGGGCCCGGCTGAGAGCGTCGCTGGCCGATTACAAGGTGCCCAAGCACATCGAGATCCACGAGAAGCTGCCGCGCGAGGACTCCGGCAAGATCTTCAAGCGGCGGCTGCGCGATCCCCATTGGGAGCAGGCGGGGCGGAAAATATGATGATGGGCCCGCACTTGGCGGCGAAAGGAGGCGAGACCGACATTGAATAGGGCAGGCGACGCCTCTTTCTTGATCTTGCGCTGCGGTATAGATACGGCAGACTGACCCGTAAATGGGCAGCTGCTGGAGAGCGCATCCATGTCGCCGCAAGCCATGACAGAGGAAATCCGTCCCAACCGCGCCGCCGAGGCGCAGGCCATGGAGGAGGACGCGCGGCTCCGGGACGATATCCGGCTGCTCGGCCGCATCCTCGGCGATACCGTCCGCGACCAGGAAGGCGCCGAATTGTTCGACCTCGTCGAGCGCATCCGCCAGACCTCGGTGCGCTTCCACCGCGACGAGGACCGCCAGGCGCGGCGCGAGCTGGAGCAGATCCTCGACGGCATGACGACGGCTGAGACGGTCCGCATCGTCCGCGCCTTCAGCTATTTCTCGCACCTCGCCAACATTGCCGAGGACCAGAACAACATCCGACGCATGCGTGCCAGGAGCGACTCCAATGGCGGGTCCGGCATGCTGGCGGCGACGCTCGCTCACGCCAAATCCGCCGGGTTCGAGGCTTCCGATCTGCGCAAGTTCTTCTCGACGGCGCTGGTCAGTCCGGTCCTGACCGCGCACCCGACCGAGGTGCGGCGCAAGAGCACGATGGATCGCGAGATGGAGATCGCGATGCTGCTCGACCGCCGCGAGCGGATGCAGTTGACGCCGGACGAGCGCGAGGCCAATGACGAGGCGCTGCGCCGCGCCGTGCTGACCTTGTGGCAGACCAACCTGCTGCGCCGGACCAAGCTGACGGTGCTCGACGAGGTCACCAACGGCCTGTCGTTCTACGACTACACGTTTCTGCGTGAGGTGCCGCGTCTGCTGTGCTCGCTCGAGGATCGGCTCAATGACGGAGCGGAGGTGGCAGGCGATCTCGCCTCGTTCCTGCGAATGGGGAGCTGGATCGGCGGCGACCGGGACGGCAATCCGTTCGTCACCGCCGAGGTGATGCGCGGGACGCTCAAGCTGCAATCCAGCCTGGCGCTGCACTACTATCTCGAGGAACTGCATCTGCTCGGCAGCGAGCTGTCCATCGCCGCGCATCTCGCCGATGTCTCCGAGGAGCTGCGTGCGCTGGCCGAGCGCTCGCCGGACACGTCGCCGCATCGTCGCGGCGAGCCATATCGTCTGGCGGTGTCCGGCATCTATGCGCGCTTGGCGGCGACGGCGAAGAAGCTCGGTATCCAGATCAGCCGCCTTCCCGTGGCGGCGGTGGCGCCTTACGACAGCGTCAAGCAGATGCAGGATGATCTCGACGTGCTGCATCACTCGCTGATCGCCAACAATGCCGAGGTGATCGCCCGCGGGCGGCTGCGGCTGCTGCGGCGTGCCGTGGATTGCTTCGGCTTCCATCTGGCCCGGCTCGACATCCGCCAGAATTCGGCGGTGCACGAGCGCACCGTCGCCGAGCTGATCGACACCGCGATGCCCGGCATGTCCTATATGGCGCTGAGCGAGGATGCCAGGGTCGGCCTGCTTGTCAGCGAGCTGCGCAATGCGCGGCCGCTTGTGTCGCAATTCGTCAAGTACAGCGACGAGACCGTCGGCGAACTCGCGCTGTTCCGCGCCGCTGCCGAGGCGCACGCGACCTTCGGCGCCGACGTGATTCCCCAGTGCATCATCTCGATGTGCAAGGGCATGTCGGACATGCTCGAGGTGGCGCTGCTGCTCAAGGAGGTCGGCCTGATCGATCCATCGGGCCGCTGCGCCGTCAACATCGTGCCGCTGTTCGAGACGATCGAGGACCTGCAGGCCTCCAGCGGCATCATGGACCGCATGCTGGCGCTGCACGATTACCGCCGCCTGGTCGACAGCCGCGGCGCCGTGCAGGAGGTCATGCTCGGCTATTCCGACAGCAACAAGGACGGCGGTTTCGTCACCTCGGGCTGGGAGCTCTACAAGGCGGAGATCGGCCTCGTCGACATCTTCGAGCGCCACGGCATCCGGCTCAGGCTGTTCCACGGCCGCGGTGGATCGGTCGGCCGCGGCGGCGGACCGAGCTACGACGCCATCATCGCCCAGCCGGGCGGCGCGGTGAACGGCCAGATCCGCATCACCGAGCAGGGCGAGATCATCTCCAGCAAATATTCCAACGCCGAGGTCGGACGTAACAATCTGGAAATTCTCGCCGCCGCGACGCTCGAGGCCAGCCTGCTGCATCCGCGGCAGCCGGCGCCGAAGCGCGAATATCTCACCGCGATGGACCGGCTCTCGGAGCTCGCGTTCAAGGCCTATCGCGGCCTGGTCTACGAGACCGACGGCTTCGTCGACTATTTCTGGGCCTCGACCGTCATCAACGAGATCGCGACCTTGAACATCGGCAGCCGCCCGGCCTCGCGCAAGAAAACCCGCGCGATCGAGGACCTGCGTGCGATCCCCTGGGTGTTCTCCTGGGCGCAGTGCCGGCTGATGCTGCCGGGCTGGTACGGCTTCGGCAGCGCGGTCGAGACCTGGATCGCGGAAAATCCGGAGCAGGGCATGCCGTTCCTGCGCGAACTTTATCAGGAATGGCCGTTCTTCCGCATGCTGCTGTCGAACATGGACATGGTGCTCGCCAAGAGCTCGATCGCCATAGCCTCGCGCTATGCCGAGCTGGTCCCGGACGAGGCCCTGCGCGAAAAGATCTTCGGCCGCATCCGGCGCGAATGGAATCTGGTGATCGAGACTTTGCTCGACATCACGGGGCAGGAGCGGCTGCTGCAGGGCAACCCGCTGCTGGAGCGCTCGGTGCGCAACCGCTTTCCCTATCTCGATCCGCTCAACCACGTGCAGGTCGAGCTGCTCAAGGAGCATCGCGCGCAGAACCCGGACGAGCAGGTGCTGCGCGGGATTCAACTAACGATCAACGGCATCTCGGCGGGGTTGAGAAATACGGGATGAGGGCGAGTGGCGAGTAGCGAATAGAGGGTCTATTCGCTACTCCCTATTCGCCATTCGCTATCTTCAGGGCTTCAGCGCACCCTGCGCACTCGTATAGACCGCATAGAGCGACGTCGAGCCGCAGATGTAGAGCCGATTACGCTGCTGGCCGCCGAAGCACAGATTGGCGACGGTTTCCGGAATGTGAATCTTGCCCAGCAACGTTCCGTCCGGGGCATAGCAACGTACGCCGTCCTCGTTCGGATCGCCCCAGCCGACCGAGCACCAGACCCGCCCGTCGCGATCACATCGGACGCCGTCGGAGATGCTGGGCTTAGGCATTTCGGCGAAGACCTTGCTGTTCGCCAGCTTGCCGGCGGCGTGATCGACGTCGAACACGCGGATATGCGCGGGATTGTCGGGCCCGTCGGTGAAGCCAGTGTCGATGACGTAAAGCTTCGTTTCGTCGGGTGAGAAGGCGAGCCCATTGGGCTCGACGAAGTCGTCGGCAACGACCTTGACCTCTCCCGATTTCGGATCGACCCGATAGACATTGTGCTTGTCCTGCTCGGGCGCCGCCTTGAGGCCCTCATAGAAGCCACCGATGCCGTAGACCGGATCGGTGAACCATATTGCGCCGTCGGCCGCGACCACTGCATCGTTCGGCGAATTCAATCGCTTTCCATTATAGCTGTCGGCGATGATCGTGATCGAGCCATCGAGCTCGGTGCGAGTGACCCGCCGACCGCTATGTTCACACGTGATCAGCCGTCCTTCTCGATCGATGGTGTTGCCGTTGGAATTCATCGACGGCTGCCGATAGACGCTGAGGTGACCATCGTCCTCGGAGAACCGCATGATGCGATTGTTCGGGATGTCGCTGAACAGCAGATAGCGACCGGCGGCAAAATAGACCGGGCCTTCGGCCCAGCGCATTCCGGTCGCGACGCGTTCTACGGCCATCGTGCCCGCGAAGGCCGGAAACTCCGCCGGCCCGAATGACAGCTTGGGCTTTTTCGACGACTCCAGGTGAGAGTCCGGATAGCGGCTGCCCGGCAAGGGACCGAGAGGCAGCGGATCTGTCGAGATTGTCGGTGCCCCGGTCTGGCCGAAGGGCGTGACGGTTGCAGCCGATGCTGACGTCACGGTTGCCGCGGCAGCGGCGAATGCCGCGGCTCCTTTCAGCAATCTGCGCCTGTCGAAGCCATCTGCTCCGACCAGCGAGTTCTGCGCGACGTCGTGTCGTGGAGTCGTCATATGTGTCCTCCCATTTTTTTGTTGGGAGGCGACCATACGACAGAATCGTGGCGACGTACGGGTCGTCTCGATAAAAAACAACTTGAGAGTGTGTGCGCTGCGAATGGACTTTGCGCGCTGCAAATCTCAGATCGGGTCCCAGCCGAACACGTCGGCGGAACGATCGAGCTTGTAGAACGACGGCTTCAGTGCCGGCATGCCATGCTCCGCAATGGTCTGCGGCGTCCAGCCTTCGCCGCGGTGCACCGAGCGCAATGGGCGCGACTGGCTCATCAGGAAGATCTCGTTCATGCGAACGGCGAAGATCTGGCCGGTGACGTCTTTCGAGGCATCGCCGAGCAGATAGGCGACGACGGGCGCGATCTTCTCGGGCCCCATCCGCTTCATGCGTTCGACGCGTTCCTTCTCGGCCTCGGTCTCCGCCGGGATGGTGCCGATCATTCGGCTCCAGGCAAACGGCGAGACGCAATTGGAACGCACGTTGAAGCGGCCCATGTCGAGCGCGATCGACTTCGACAGGCCGACGATGCCGAGCTTCGCCGCGGCGTAATTGGCCTGGCCATAATTGCCGATCAGGCCCGAAGTCGAGGTGAAATGGACGAAGGAGCCGCTCTCCTGCTCGCGGAACAGCCGCGCGGCGGAGTGAGCGACATAGAACGACCCCATCAGGTGCACCTTGATGACGGCTTCGAACGCCTCGATGCTCATCTTGTGGAAGATCATGTCGCGCAGGATGCCGGCATTGTTGACCACGCCGTCGAGCTTGCCGAAGTGGTCGGTCGCGGCCTTCACGATCTTGCTGGCCGGGATCGCTTCGGACACGCTCTCGAAATTCGCCACCGCCGTGCCGCCGCGCTTCTTGATTTCCTCGACCACTTCCTCCGCCGGCGCTGCGCTGGTGCCCGAGCCGTCGGAGGCGACGCCGGGATCGTTGACCACGATCTTGGCGCCTTCGGCGGCGCACAGCAGCGCGATCTCGCGCCCGATGCCGCGGCCGGCGCCGGTGACGATGACGACTTTGTCCTGCAGCGATTTGGTCATGAGAGGTTCTCCTTAGCGTGATGTGCTGTTCATCCTGCCCCGTTTGCGTCAGGGCTATTGCATTTGACGAGACGGCTCAGATCAGCCGGGCTGCCTGCCAATATGTTGCTCCGTCATGCCCGGGCTTGTCCCGGGCATCCACGTCGTTCCGAGGGCACCGGACGACGTGGATGGCCGGGACAAGCCCGGCCATGACGACAAAACGAAAGAGAGCGACCGGAACGGCGAGCGTCGTTACCTCTCGTTGGTGAAGATGATCGTCCCCGATGCGGCGAACATGCCGCCGACGCCGTGGCACACCGAGATCTTGGCTCCTGGTACCTGCGCCGGGGCGATGCCACGCATCTGGCGCACGCTCTCCTGCAACGCATACATGCCGTACATGCCCGAATGCATGTAGGATAGGCCGCCGCCGTTGGTGTTGAGCGGCAGCTTGCCGCCTGGCCGTGTGTGACCGGCTGCGATGAACGGCCCGGTCTCCTCATGCGGCATGAAGCCGAGATCACCGAGACCGAACAGCGGCAGATGCGCGAACGCGTCGTAGATCATGAGATGGTCGACGTCGGCATGGCCGATGCCGGCCTCCTTGAAGGCGAGGGGGCCCGCGACCTTGAAGGCGCGCGATGAATTGAACGTCTCCATCTGGCTGACCATCGGCGTCTCCACGCTTTCGCCGGTGCCGAGAACATAGACTGGCCTCTGCGGAAAATCCTTGGCGCGATCGGCCGAGGTCAGGATCAGCGCGCCGCCGCCATCGGTGACGAGGCAGCATTGCAGCAGCCGGAACGGGTAGGCGATCATGCGCGAGTTCAGCACGTCCTCGACGGTGATCGGGTCCTTCATCATCGCGCGCGGGTTCTTTGCCGCCCATTCGCGCTGTACGACGGCAACCATCGCCAACTGCTCATGGGTGATGCCGTACGTCTTCATGTAGCGCAGCACGGGGATCGGGAACATGCTGGGCGGCCCTGAGATGCCGAACGGCGCCTCGAACTGGCCCTGCAGGCTGTCCGGCGGGATCGAGCGCGGCAGCTTGCCGATCATCGATTTGCCGCTCTCGGCGTGGGTGATCAGCACGGTCTTGCATAGGCCGGCCTCGATCGCAGCCGCGGCGTGGCGGACATGCAGCATGAAGGAGCAGCCGCCGACCGAGGTGCCATCGACCCAGGTCGGCGTGATGCCGAGATAATGACAGATCTGCTGCGGCGTCTCGACCGCGGTGGCGAAGCCGTCGATGTCCGACAGCTTGAGCCCGGCATCGGCGATGGCATTCAGCGCCGCGTCCGCATGCAGCTGGATCTGCGACATCGTCGGGATGATTCCGAGCTCGGTGGTCTCGGCCGCGCCGACCACGGCCACCTGGTTTCGACGCATGGCGCTATCCTTTCGCCGGCCGGAACAGGGGCAGGGTGATCTGCTCGTCCATTTTCTCGAATGTGACTTCGAGGGCCATGTCGAGCTCCAATGCCTCCGGTGTCTGCGGGCAGCCCGTGATGTTGCTCATCATGCGCGGGCCCTCTTCGAGCGCCACGACGGCAATGGCGTAGGGCGGCGTGAAGCCGGGCGCAGGGGGACGATGGTTGATGACGTAGCTGTAGAGCGTGCCTTTGCCCGTGGCCTTGAAGACGCTGACCTTGCGGCTGGCGCAGGCCGGACAGAATGGGCGCGGCGGGAAGTAGACGTGGGCACAGGCGTCGCAGCGCTGCAGCCGCAATTCGCCGGCGCGGGTACCGTCCCAGAAATGCTGCGTCTCGGGTGTCGGTTTGGGGCGTGCACGCATAGGCTCGGCCATCCCGGTTGATCCTCCCTGCGGCGGGCTCCGTCGCCCGCTCCTTTGCATCCGTGATGCGCCATTTGACGCAGACGCGTCAACGGTCCATCACGCCACGCATGCGGCCCTCCGGGAGGCGCAGAGGTGTTTGGACGGCAATTGCCGCCTGATGAAAATTGGTCTTTGATGCTGGGAGTATGATCGGAGCCGAGATGAAGCTGCGTGACATCGCCCATTCCAGAACCGGCGACAAGGGTGACACCTCGAACATCTCGGTCATCGCCTACGACCCCAAGGATTACCCGCTGTTGCTCGCACAAGTCACGGCCGAGCGGGTGAAGGCGCACTTCGCCGGCATTGTCCAGGGCGAGGTGGTCCGCTATGAGCTGCCCAACATTGCGGCGCTGAATTTCGTGATGAGCCGGGCGCTCGGCGGCGGGGTCACCCGGTCGCTCGCGCTGGATGCGCACGGCAAGTCGCTGAGTTCCGCGCTGCTCGATCTGGACATCGCGGCCGATGCCGCAGACACGCTATAGGATGCCATGACCGTTTCGAATCCGACCCTGGCCGCGCTGGCCGACGATCTCGCCGCCGGTCGCACCACGTCCCGCAAGTTGGTGGAGGAGTGTCTCGCCCGGATCGCCGATCCCGCCGGCGAGGGCCAGCGCGCCTTCATCCATGTCGACAAGGAGGCCGCGCTGGCGGCGGCCGACGGCATGGATGCGCTGCGCAAGGCCAATGCGGCGCCGTCGCCCTACGCCGGCATTCCGGTCTCGATCAAGGACCTGTTCGACATCAAGGGCCAGGTCACCCGCGCCGGCTCGCGGGCGCTGGAGGATTCCGCGCCGGCCGAGGCCGATGCGCCGGCGGTGGCGCGGCTGCGCCGGGCCGGCTTCGTCGTGATCGGCCGCACCAACATGACCGAGTTCGCTTATTCCGGCATCGGCATCAACCCGCATTACGGCACGCCGAAGAGCGCCTGGAAGCGCGACGTCGGCCATGTGCCCGGCGGCTCGTCGTCGGGCGCCGCGGTCTCGATCGTCGATCGCATGGCCTATGGCGCGCTCGGCACCGACACCGGCGGCTCCTGCCGCATTCCCGCGGCCTTCAACGGCATCACGGGCTACAAGCCGACGCAGGCCCGCGTGCCGCTCGACGGCGGCGTGCCGCTGTCGACCACGCTCGACAGCTTTGGGCCGCTCGCCAACACGGTCGCCTGCTGTGCCGTCCTCGATTCCGTGCTGGCCGACGAGCCGGTCCGCCCGCTCGCGTCGCGCCCGGTGAAGGGTTTGCGGCTTGCGGTGCCCACCACGGTCGTGCTCGACGAGCTCGATGTCGAGGTCGCCGAGACCTTTGAGCGGGCGCTGCAGACGCTGGCGAAGCAGGGGGCGCTCATCGAGCGTATCGAATTCCCCGAGTTCCTCGACGTCGGCCTGATCGGCATGAAGGGCGGCTTCGCCGCCGCCGAGAGCTACGCCTGGCACCGCTTCCTGCTGACAGCCAAGGGCGACGTCTACGATCCGCGCGTGTCCGTCCGCATCATGCGCGGCGAGGCGATCACCGTGCCGGATTACATCGAGATGCTCAACGCGCGCCGCTCGCTGGTGACGCGCGCCGCTGCACGCATCGCGCCCTACGATGCGCTGGCGATGCCGACCACGGCCAACGCGCCGCCTGTCATCGCCGATCTCGCCGACGACCAGGCCTTCGCCCGCGAGAACATCCGCGCTTTGCGCAATTGCACCTTCATCAACATGATCGACGGCTGCGCCATCTCGCTGCCGGCGCACCGCCACGGCGAGGTCCCGGTCGGCCTGATGCTGGCGCAGTCCGGCGGCCAGGACCGCAAACTGCTGGAGATCGCGGCTGGGGTCGAGGGCGTGGTGCGGGGCTGAGCTGGCCGAACGCGATCAGGGTTTGTGTGACGGGCCATCGATCGGGGGCAGAGGCGCGGCCTTGGCGGCGATCGCCTGGGCCTGGTCGATGAGACCGGCGGCCAGCATCCTGTCGAGCATGCGATCGCGCCACTCGCTGTCGTGCTCAGAGGTCCACGGCCTTCGGAAACGCGCGAGGAGAAAGGCAAGCTCGCCGATGTCGAGGCTTGCGAGGGCTTTGCCGAAATAGGTTGTGGCTGCGTCTGCAGCACCATAGGTCCGGCGGCCAAGATAGGCATTGTTCAGATAGGCCTCCAGGATGCGATCGCGCGTGAACGTGCGCTCGATGCGGCCCATGAACACCTTTGTGCCAATCTGCCATTCGAGGTTCGGCCCTTTGTAACAGTCCGGAACGAGGGTACAGAGACAATCTCGGCTAACCGAGTGGATGATGTTCGACCGGCCCGGCCGGCGACCCGCCGCCATGTCGGATGCGAGCCGGGCCAGCGGGCCGACATAGGGTCGCGCGTAGAAGTCACGGTCTTCAGACGCCACGACGGCGTTCCGGACCAGAGGCGGAATCTCCGAGAGCGGCACAAAGGAGCTTCTCGGGTTCGCCGAACAGAGTGGACCTGTCGTCGGGAGAGCCGCAAGCTGGCTCTCCGTAGGGAGTCCGAGGCCGTATTCGAAGTACCAGATCACATAGCCTTCGGCGTAGAGCAGCAGCACGACAGCGATCGAGAGCATAGCCAGGATCGACTTGCCGAACAGGATGAAGAGCCGTTTGGTGCGCGGAGATCGCATCGTCAGAAGTTGGTTCCTGCATGAGCGTTCCGGTTCACTGGATGGTTTCAGGAAACCGTGATGCGAAGAATTGTCCGGAAAACGGGTGGCCACTAGCGTGCGTTTCATGACACGCTCGTCATTCCGGGATGCGCGCCCTTGCGCGCAGGCCCGGAATCCATAACCACGATCGTGCGTATGGATTCCGGGCTCGTCGCTTCGCGCCGCCCCGGAATGACATCTGGGATGAATCGCATGGCCAGACTCAAGCACGCAGTGCCCGAAGTCGACTTTTCCGCCGCCACCGGGATCGATGCAATCGACTGGGCGATGGTCGAACGCGACCTCGATGCCGGCGGCTGCGCCGTGTTGACGCAGCTGCTGTCGCCCGACGATTGCCGCGCCCTGGCGGCGCTCTATCCGGACGACCGGCACTTCCGCAGCCGCGTCGTCATGGCGCGGCATGGTTTCGGCCGCGGCGAGTACAAATATTTCAGTTATCCGCTGCCCGATCCGATCGCGCAGTTGCGGCCGCGGCTCTATTCGCATCTGGTGGCGATCGCCAACCGCTGGAATGCGACGATGGGGATCGACATCCAATTTCCCGCCGAGCACGACGACTTCCTGGCGCGCTGTCATGAGGCCGGCCAGACGCGGCCAACGCCGCTTTTGCTGCAATATGTCGAGGGCGACTACAACTGCCTGCACCAGGATCTCTATGGCGAGCACGTGTTTCCGCTGCAGGTCGCGATCCTGCTGTCGGAGCCGGGGCGCGATTTCGAGGGAGGCGAGTTCGTGCTGACCGAGCAGCGGCCGCGCATGCAGTCGCGCGCCGAGGTGGTGCCGCTCCGGCAGGGCGATGCGGTGGTGTTCGCGGTCCACAATCGCCCGGTCCAGGGCACGCGCGGCAGCTACCGTGTCAACATGCGTCATGGCGTGAGCCGGCTGCGTTCCGGCCGGCGGCATACGCTCGGCGTGATCTTTCACGATGCGAAGTAGCATATGACGGATCTGTTCGATGGATTTGAGATCGCCGGACCGGCGCGCGAGCCGCTCGCGCCCGGCGCGGTGCTGCTGCGTGGTTTTGCGCAGCCACATGCGACGGAGCTTCTGGCCGCGATCGAGGCGATCACCGCGCAGGCGCCGTTCCGCCGGATGATCACGCCCGGCGGGCACCAGATGTCGGTGGCCATGACGAATTGCGGCTCGGTCGGCTGGGTGACGGACCGCAGCGGCTATCGCTACGATCCCGTTGATCCAGACAGCGGACAGAGGTGGCCGGCGATGCCGCCGCTGTTGCGACAGCTCGCCGAGCAGGCGGCGAGCGAGGCAGGCTTTGCCGCCTTCGCGCCCGATGCCTGCCTGATCAATTGCTACGAGCCCGGCGCCAAGATGTCGCTGCATCAGGATCGCGACGAGCGCGACGTCGGCGCGCCGATCGTCTCGGTGTCATTGGGCCTTCCCGCGACGTTCCTGTTCGGCGGCCTCAAGCGCTCCGACAAGACGCAACGCTATCGGCTGGCCCATGGCGACGTCGTCGTCTGGGGCGGCCCGGCGCGGCTCGCCTTTCACGGCGTCGCGCCGCTCGCCGATGGCGAGCATGCTCGGCTCGGCCGCCGGCGCATCAACCTGACGTTCCGCCGCGCCCGATAGTCCTGGCCGCTCTGTGACGTTCCTCATTTTGCAGCGGGCATCCCTGGCTCTATGCTGCGCCCGGGAGAGGGGCCATGAGCACTGTCGAACTTGCGGACGAGCGGGCGCCTGCGGCGGCGCGAATGGGACTTCACCTTGCGCTGCTGCAGCTGGTGTTCACGCTGCTGTGGACGACCTACGTGATCTATCTGCCGAAGCTCGCCGCCCAGGCCGGCATCGCGCCCTCCGCCGTCGTTCTGATCCTGATGCTGGACCAGGCGATCTTCACATTGTCCGATACCGCGATGGGACTTGCGGCCGATCGCATCGGGCGCGCCGCCGCGCGGTTCGGTCTCTTCATCGGCCTGCTGACTGCGGTATCCTGCGCCGCCTTTGTCGCGCTGCCTTTCGTGGCGGCGTCCGCAGGTCCAGCGGTCTTCATCGGACTGATCGCGATCTGGGCGCTGACCTCGTCGGTCTTGCGCGCGCCGCCCTTGACGCTGCTCGGGCGCCATGCGGCCCGGCCGGCCATTCCGTTCCTGGCAGCGCTGGTCATGCTCGGCTATGGCGTGGCCGGCGCCGTGTCGCCCTACCTCGGCGTGATCCTGCGCGACTACGATCCGCGCCTGCCGTTCGTCATCTCATCGGCCGTGCTGCTGCTGACGGCGCTCGGTCTCTCGCGCATTCCGCAGGATAGCGGTCGGGCAGCGCAAGCAGCTGCCAAGCCCGAGCCCAGGCCGCTGCGGGGACTCCCGCTGCTGTTCATCGGCGCCATGGTGATCCTCGCGCTCGGCTACCAGCTGCATTTCAGCATCAACAGCTCGGCGTTCTATCTCCGCTTCGCCAGGCCGGAGGACCTTTCCTGGCTGATGCCGGTGTTCTGGATCGGCTTCAACCTCGTGCTGTTCCCGGCCAGCGTGGTCGTCAAGCATAGCGGCGGGCTCATCGTGATGGGATTCGCCGGTCTGCTCGGTGCGCTCGCGATCGTGATCGCCGAGCTCGCGGGCGCATTGACCGTGCTGATCGTGGCGCAGTTCATCGCCGGGGCGGCCTGGGGCTGCATGATGATGAGCGCCATTTCCGCGGCGCTCGCGATCGGGACGACCGGCGCCGAGGGCAAGGTGACCGGGCTCGTGTTCTCGGCGCTGGCGCTGGCAACCTTCGCGCGGATCGCTGCCGTCGCCGGCGGTCTGCAGAAGTTGCCAGACTATGCGCCGCTGGTGCAGTGGGCGCCGGTCGCGTGCTGGCTCGTGGCCGGCGCGGGCCTGCTGGCGATGGCCGCCGCCGGATTGCAGGGACGCCGCGCGTCCCCGCCGTGAGGTCGATCAGATCCCTGGAGGCTTCGACGGATGGATGAAGGCCCAGGGCGAGACCTCGGAGTCGCGCGGCACCTCGATGTCGATCAGATATGGCCCGCCATGCGCCAGCGCCGTCTCGAGCGCGGATTTGAACTGATCGGGTGACGTGACCTTGCTGGCGGCGACGCCGAAGGATTCGGCGAGCGTGACGAAATCCGGATTGACGAGATCGGAGGCGACGACGCGGCCGTCGAAGCGCTCACGCTGGTCGCGCCGGACATTGCCATAGGAATTGTTGTTGAACACCAGGGTGACGACGCCGATGTTGTATTGCACGGCAGTCGCCAGCTCCTGCACGGCGAACATGAAACCGCCATCGCCGGTGATCGCGACCACAGGTCTGTCGGGATGCGCCACCTTGGCACCGAGCGCGGTGGGAAAACCCGCGCCGAGCGTGCCCTGATAGCCCGAGGTGATGAAGGTGCGCGGCTCGTAGACGGGAAAGCCGTACCAGGAGGCGAAGCCGACCTGCGACAGTTCGTCGGTGACGATGGCGTCGCGCGGCAGCACCTCGCGGAGCACGTTCAGATAGGCCATCTGCGGCTGGACCTTCTGGATCTCCTGCAAGGTCGCTGCGGTGACCTCCCGGATCGCGGCGCGGCGTCCCGAGCTCTTGCGGTACCCCGCCTTGCTCACAGCAGCGATGAGCGCGGCCGTGCCCGCCTTGGCATCGGCGACGATGCCGGCGTCGACGATCAGGCGCCGCATCTCCACCGGGTCGATGTCGATGCGGATCGACTTCAATCCATCCGGCTTGAACGGCCAGCGGAACGTGGTCGGCAGCTCCATGCGGGTGCCGATGCCGATCATCAGATCGGTGGTCGGCCACAGCTTGTAGGCTGAGGCCATGGTAAGCCCGAGCTCGTGTGCATTGGAGACGATGCCGCGTCCTGACCGGAAGGCGACGACCGGCGCGTCGATCATCTCGGCGAGCTCGAGGATGTCCTCGCGCGCCTCGATTGCGCCTGAGCCGACGAAGATCATCGGCGCCTTCGCGGACGTGATCAGCCCGGCCGCCTTGGCGATGCGGTCGGGATCGGGCTGCGGCGGCGCGAACTGTGCCAGCGGCATCGCCGCGGCGGTGGCCGCCTTCTGCGTGAACACGTCCCACGGCATCTCGAGCGCAGCGGGGCCGCGCCGCCCCGACATCATCTCCTGGAACGCGCGCGCGACCTGCGTCGGCGCGCAGTCGGGATATTCGATGCGCTCGGCCCATTTGACGAAGGTGCGCAGGGTCGCGAGCTGGTCCGGCATCTCGTGCAGATGGCCGCGGCCGCGGCCGAGATAGTCGGTCGGCACCTGGCCCGTGAGGCACAGCACCGGCTCGTTGCAGCCGAAGGCGGTGAGCAGTGCCGCGCCGGCGTTGAGCACGCCGGGACCCGGCACGACGCTGAACACGCCGGGCCTGCCGCTGGCGCGGGCATAGCCGAACGCCATGTAGCCGCAGGCCTGTTCGTGGCGGGCGCCGACGACCTTGAGCTGCGCCTGGTGGAAGGCATCGAACAGGCCATAGACCTGCGCTCCAGGCAGGCCGAACACGGTGTCGACGCCGTGGGCGACGAGCCCGCTGACGATGGCTTCGCCGCCGGTCATGGTGGTCATGCTGACATTCCGTTGCTGACTTTACAGAGCTTCGTCGACGACGCCATTGCGCAAGGTGCCGACGCCGTCGGCTTCGATCTCGATGACGTCGCCGGGCTTCAGATAACGCGGCGGATCGAACCGTGCACCGGCGCCGGTGGGCGTGCCCGTCACGATCACGTCACCGGGGACGAGCGTGGTGAAGGTCGAGATGTAGTTGATGAGGTAGCGGAAGCCGAAGATCAGCCGTGACGTGCGGTCGTCCTGGCGCAATTCGCCATTGACGCGCGTCGTCAGCCGGATATCGGCAATCTGGCTCTCATTCGTGTAGGGCACGATCCAAGGCCCGAGGCTGCCGGTCGAATCGAAGTTCTTGCCTTGGGTGACGTTGAACTTGGCATGCCGCACCCAGTCGCGGATGGTGCCCTCGTTGCAAAGCGTGAGTGCGGCGATGTGATCCAGCGCCTGGGCCTCCGGGATGTGACGGCCGGCCTTGCCGATGATCAGCACGAGCTCGCCTTCATAGTCGAGCTGCGGCGAGGCGCGGGGACGCACCAGGGGCGTTTCATGACCGACGAAGGAGCGCGGCGTCCGCATGAACATCGACGGATATTTCGGCGCGTCCTGGCCATCCTTGTATTCGGCATTGCGGTCAGGATAATTGACGCCGATGCAGATGATCTTCTCGGGCGAAGCGATCGGCGGCAGCCAGGTGATGGCATCGAGGCCGTGATCGGGCGACAGCCCGGCTGCGGCATCGATCAACCGGGGCAGGGCGCCCGCGGCGATCACCTCACGCAAGGTCGGATAATCCCTGGCGAACCGCGCGGAGAGATCGACGAGGCCGGTGTCGGTCACGAGCCCGTAGCGGACCGAACCATCGACGGCATAGGTGGCGAGGCGAGCGGAGGTCATGGGCAGTTCTCCTTAGACGCCGAGCCGCTGGATCTTGTGGGTGCCGCGCGCGAGCGAAACGTGCTTGGTCTCCATGTAGAAGTCGAACGAATAGTCGCCGCCGTCGCGGCCGATGCCCGATGCCTTCATGCCGCCGAACGGGGTTGGCAGGTGGCGGACATTCTCCGAGTTCAGCCAGATCATGCCGGCTTCCAGCGCGTCGGCGACGCGCAGCGCGCGGCCCATGTCGCCGGTCCAGACATAGCCGGTGAGGCCGTATTGCACGTCATTGGCGACCGCGATCGCGTCAGCCTCGTCGCGGAACGGGATCACGGTGAGGAACGGCCCGAACACCTCTTCTTGCGCCACGCGCATGGTCTGGCGCGCGCCGGTCACCAGTGTCGGCTCGACGTAATGCCCGCCGCCCGGGCCGTCGAACCGCTTGCCGCCGACGGCGATGATCGCACCGTCCTCGCGTGCAACGTCGACATAGGAGCAGACCTTGGCGAGATGCCGTTCGTGGATCAGCGGCCCGATCTCGGTGGCGGGATCGAGCGGATGACCCACTTTCAGCGCACGCACGCGCGCCGCAAGCTTGGCCGTAAAGGTCTCGGCGATACTCTGCTGCACCAGCAGGCGGCTGGATGAGGTGCAGCGCTCACCGTTGAGCGAGTAGATCATGAACACGACGGCATCGAGCGCGCGGTCGAGATCGGCATCGTCGAACACGATCACCGGGTTCTTGCCGCCGAGTTCGAAATGCACCCGCTTCAGGGTCGGTGCGCCCTGCGCCATGATCGCAGATCCCGTCGAGCTCTCGCCGACGAAGCCGATTGCCTTGATCGCGGGATGCTCGGTCAGCGCCTTGCCGGCCTCCTCCCCGAAGCCATGAACGGTGTTGAGGACGCCGTCGGGAATGCCGGCGTCCTTGGCGAGCTTGGCCAGCCACTGCGCCGTGATCGGCGACCATTCCGCCGGCTTGTGTACGACCGTGCAGCCGGCCGCGAGCGCCGGGGCGATTTTCCAGGTCGACAGCATGAACGGCGTGTTCCATGGCGTGATCACGCCGACCGGGCCGATCGGCACCCGCGTCGAGATGTTCCAATGCTCGTCGCTCGGCGTACTCAGGCCGTCACGCGCCTCGGTGCATTTGTCGGCGAAGAAGCGGAAGTTTTCCGCCGCGCGGACCGCGGCCTTGGCCATGAAGCGATAGGCCTGCCCGGTGTCGATGCATTCGAGCACGGCGATGTCGTCGGCATGATCCTCGATCGCGTCGGCCACGCGATGCAGTAGCTTGCGCCGCATCGCCGGCGCCATGTCGCGCCAGGATCTGAAGGCGAGTGCGGCCGATGTCGCCGCGCGGTCGATGTCCTCTGCATTGCCGCGAGCGACCTTGGCCAGAACAGTGCCGTCGATCGGGGACTTCGTCTCGAACGTCGTGCCCGAGATCGCCGGCACCACCTTGCCGTCGATGAAGTGGCCGATGCCCTCGTCCTTCAGCTTCGCGAGCAGGGGAGCGGCACGGTCGAGATTGGCCTTGTAGATGTCGGTCTTGGGGCTGGCCTTATCCATGGGATGCCTCCGCTTTCAGGGCGTCGTGGATGTTGTTGCGCTTCCAGCTGGTCGCGGCGTCGTTGATCTGCATGTCGAAGGACAATGCGAACTTGGTGCTTGCGAAGACCGGATCGAGATACGCCGAGAGTGCCTTGAAGACGTGCTCGCCGGCCTTCTGCCGTGCCGCGAGGTCGCGGCCTTCGCCGAGCCGCAGCAGCATGGCGAGGAAGGCGGAGTCGGGCTTGCCGTCGGCGATCGCGTAGTGCTCGCAGCGGATCGCGCGCACGCGGATGCCGCCGATCGGAAAGATCCCGGTCTCGCTGGCGGCCTTGCGGACCACTTCGCAGACGTTGGCCATCACGACAAAGGCGTCGAGATTGGCGGAGTATTCGATGCTGAAATGCGGCATGATGCGGTCGCTCCGGGGCAGGCTTCAGGCGAAGTAACAGCTCACCGTCCCATACGGGCCGTAGTCGGCCTGGATCGTGTCGCCCTTGCGCGCCTCGATCGGCCGGATGAACGAGCCGGCAAGGACCACCTGTCCCGGCTCCAGCGCGAATCCATTTGCCGCGATCTTGTTGGCGAGCCACGCAACGGCCGTTGCCGGGTTGTTCAGCACGCCGGCGGCCAAGCCGGTCTCTTCCAGTTGACCGTTCTTATAACAGAGTGCGCCGATCCAGCGCAGGTCGGCATCGAGCGGCCGCAGCGGCCGGCCGCCGAGCACGATGCCGGCATTTGCGGCGTTGTCGGCGATCGTATCGAAGATCTTGCGGGTCGCCTTGGTCGCGGGATCCACCCGCTCGATCCGCGTATCCAGGATCTCGAGTGCCGGCACCACGAAATCCGTCGCGTTGAGTACGTCGAACAAGGTGCAGTCCGGTCCAGACAGACGGTGCTTCATGACGAAGGCAAGCTCCGCCTCGATACGCGTCGCGATGAAGCGGTCGGACGGCACCAGCCCGCCATCGGCAAAGAACATGTCGTCGAGCAGCACGCCCGAATCCGGTTCATCGATGTTCAGCGCGCTCTGCATCGCCTTCGATGTCAACCCGATCTTGTGACCCTTGATGACGCGGCCCGCGGCCACCTTGATGCTGATCCAGGCCTCCTGGATCGCATAGGCATCTGCGATGGTGATATCGGGAAACTCCTGCGACAACTGCCTGATCTGGCGGCGGCTCTTTTCGGCCTGATCCAGGCGTAAGGCGCAGCTATGAATCTGGTCGCTCGCAAGAGGCATGGTCTATCGCTCAGAAAAGAGATGGCGACAGATGATTAACATGTTAAGTTTCAGTCGGCAAACCGAAAGGACGTTTGCTGCAGTGCAAATGTTCAGGATGGCCCACGGGAGATTGAGGAGATTGATGTGAGCGAGACCAGGGCCAAGGTCGCCAGGCAGGCTGCGAAGGAAGCGCGCAAGGTGCCGATGCGCGACTTCTCGCAGTCGCTGCCGATGGCCTTGTTGCGGGCGCGTGAGGCCGTGATGCGGCAGTTTCGCCCCAATCTGCGACAGCACGGCCTGACCGAGCAGCAATGGCGTATCTTGCGCGCGCTGGCGGCGGTCGATGTGATCGAGGTGACGGAGCTGGCGAGGGTCGCGTTCCTGCTCGGGCCCAGCCTGTCCCGCATCCTGCGCGATCTCGAGGCGCGCGGCCTGATTCAGCGCGAAGTCGATAGCCGCGACATGCGCAGGGGCGTGTTGTCGATCTCGGCCAAGGGCATGAAGCTGATCGCACAGGTCGCGCCGAGCTCAGAGGCGATCTATGCATCGATTGCCAGCCGGTATGGCGCCCGCAAGCTTGCCGCATTGCACAAGATGCTGGGCGAGCTGGAGCAGAGCATCGGCGGCGATCTCGACGCCTCCGACGACGGCGATGGCTGATCTGCCGCGGACCAAGCGCAATGACGCGGTCTCATGCTTGGCAGGCCGTTCGGCGTTTTGATAAGAAGCGATGCAGTCCAGCGGAGAGGGCGTGCGTCGCAGGCATGGCAAACCATGCTAACTCTGTTTTCGCATGCTGATCGAACCCGCGAGTTGTCATGGTCACTATCAAGGTTGCGCATCTCATCGATTTCGTTGCCGACGTCTTTGAACACGCCAATTCCTCGCCGGAGGAGGCCCGCCGGATCGCGACCTATCTGACGACGGCCAACCTGACAGGGCATGACAGCCACGGTGTGATCCGCGTGCCCGTCTATATCCGTTGGCAGAAGATGGGTTCGATCGTGCCCAACCAGACCGCAGAGGTCGTGGTCGACACCCCGTCGCTGGTGGTCGTCGACGGCAAGTTCGGCTACGGTCAGACCGTGACACCACAGGCCGTGAGGATCGGCATCGAGCGTTGCAAGAAGAGCGGCTTGGCTGCGTTGGCGCTGCGCAATTCCGGCCATCTCGGCCGGGTCGGCGACTGGGCGGAAATGGCCGCCGCCGAGGGGCTCGTCTCCATTCATTTCGTCACGGCCGCAGGTTCACTGCTGGTGGCGCCCTATGGCGGAGTCGAGAAGCGGTTCTCCACCGCGCCCTATTGTGTCGGCATCCCGCGCCAGGGAAAGGATCCCATCGTGCTCGATTTCGCGACCTCGATCGTGGCCGAGGGCAAGGTCTTGGTGGCGAGCCGCGGCGGCAAGAAGCTGCCCAAGGGCGCCTTGATCGATGCCGACGGGACGCTCAGCGAGGATCCGGCGGTGCTCTATGGACCCTATGAGGCCGAGGGGACGCGCGACCACACCAAGGGGACGGGAGCGATCCGCGCCTTCGGCGAGCACAAGGGCTCCGGTCTCGCCTTCATCTGCGAGCTGCTCGGCGGCGCCTTGACCGGCACCGGGGCGACGTCGGCAAATCGGCGCTTTGCCAACGGCATGCTCGCGATCTACATCGACCCGAAGGTGGTCGATCCGGCGAGCTTCTTTGATGGTGAGATCACCCGCTACACGGATTTCATCCGGGCGACCAAGCCGGTCTCCGGCGTTGATCAGGTGCTGGTGCCGGGCGATCCCGAGCGCAAGATGCGGGCCGAGCGTACGGCCAATGGCGTGCCCTTGCCCGATGACACCTGGGCGGCAATAGTGAACACGGCACGCGAAGTGGGTGTCAGCGAAGCGAGCATTCAGCGGGCGACATCGTGAAATCAGTGTGACTGCGGGTGGTGCGAAGCATCCATGCTCAGATTGAGCGGGATTGCATTGCGTTGCGCCATCGGCGAGAACGAATTCTAACGAGACGGATCGGTTGAACAACAAGGGAAGGAAACGCAGTCGTGGCGAACAATAAGGTCAAGCAACTCTGGGCCGAAGGCAAGACGGTGGTGAATGCCTGGCTCGCGATCCCCTCGGGCTTCTCCGCGGAGGTCGTGGCTCAGTGCGGCTTCGACAGCGTCACCGTGGACATGCAGCACGGGGTGCAGGACTATCTGTCGATGGTGCAATGCTTCCAAGCGATGCATGGCCATCCGGTCACGCCGATGGTGCGCGTGCCGTGGAATGAGCCCGGCATCATCGGCAAGGTGCTCGATGGCGGTGCCTATGGTGTCATCTGCCCGATGGTCAACACAGCGCAGGAAGCGCGCAACCTCGTTTCCTATTCCAAATATCCGCCGAAGGGTGTGCGCTCCAACGGTCCGATCCGCTCGGGCATGTATGGTGGTGCGGGCGAGTATCAGAAGACGGCCAACGACGAGATCGTGCTGCTGCCGATGATGGAGACCAGGACCGCGGTCGAGAACATGGAAGCCATTCTCGATGTCGAAGGCATCGACGGCGTCTATATCGGGCCCTCCGATCTCGGCTTTTCCTATGGCCTGGTGCCGAAGCTCGATCGTGACGAGCCGGAAATCCTCAAGATCTATGAGAAGATCGTGAAGGAGTGTGGCAAGCGTGGGCTCAATCCCGGCATTCACTGCAGCGGCGCCGAGGGTGCGGTCCGCGCCATCAACATGGGCTTCAAGCTCGTGACCTTGTCGAACGAGGTCGGCCTGATGCAGGTCTATGCCCGCCAGCAGGTCGCGCAGACCCGCAAGGAATCCGGCGGCAAAGCGTAACGAGAAAGGCGAGTGGCGAGGAGGGCGTAGCGAACGGGGATCCGTCCATTCGCTATGCGCCGCTCGCCATTCGCATATGTGTTCGCGATCGTCGTATTGATACGAGAGAGACAGCCATGGCTCCCACCCCCGTCATCCGTCTTCATCCCGAGGACAGCGTCCTGATCGCGCGCGCCAGCCTGCCCCCGGGGCTGTCGATCGCCGATGGGGTCACCACGACCGACCGGATTCCGGCCGGTCACAAGGTCGCGGTGCGTCCGATCGCACAGGGCGAGCCCATCCGCCGCTACGGCCAGATCATCGGCTTCGCGACCGCGCCGATCGCGCCCGGGCAGCACGTTCATACGCAGAACTGCGGCATGGGCGATTTCGCCAAGGACTACGCCTATGGCGTTGACGTGAAGCCGACGCCGAATTTCGATCTTCCGGCGACGTTCGAGGGCATTCGCCGGCCCGATGGCCGGGTCGCGACCCGCAACTACATCGGCATTCTGACCTCGGTGAACTGCAGCGCGCATGTCGCGGGCCTCGTTGCCGACGTGTTCAAGCGCAATCCCTTCACCGGTGACGATCCGCTCGCCGACTTCTCGAACGTCGACGGCGTCGTGGCGCTGACGCACAAGACCGGCTGCGGCATGACGCTCGACGAGCCGTTGAAGCTGCTGCGGCGAACCCTCGGCGGCTACGCGCGGCACGCGAACTTCTCTGCGGTGATCGTGCTCGGCCTTGGTTGCGAGGCCAATCAGATCGGCGGATTGATGGAGGAGCAGAAGCTCGCCGGCCGCCTGCGCGCCATGGACATCCAGGAGGTCGGCGGCACCCGCAAGACCGTCGAGGCCGGCATCGCTTTCGTCAGGGAAGCGCTCACCGACGCCAACAGGGTCAAGCGCGAGACGGTTCCGGCCAGCGAACTGACGGTCGCCCTTCAATGTGGTGGGTCCGACGGCTATTCCGGCATCTCGGCCAATCCGGCGCTCGGTGCGGCAAGCGATCTGCTGGTGCGACATGGTGGCACAGTGATCCTGTCGGAGACGCCCGAGACCTACGGCGCCGAGCATCTGCTGACGCGCCGCGCAGTCAGCCGCGACGTCGGCGAGAAACTCGTCTCCCTGATGCGCTGGTGGGAAGAGTATACGGCGCGCGAGGGCGCGGAGATGAACGCCAATCCCAGCCCGGGCAACAAGGCCGGCGGCCTGACGACGATTCTCGAGAAGTCGCTCGGCGCGATGGCCAAGGCCGGCAGCACCAATCTGGTCGACGTGCTGCATTATGCGGAAGCCGTCACCAAGAAGGGCTTCGTGTTCATGGACACGCCCGGTTACGACCCGGTTGCGGCGACGGGGCAGGTGGCCGGCGGCGCCAATCTCGTCTGCTTCACCACCGGCCGCGGCAGCGTGTTCGGCTGCAAACCGGCGCCGTCCATCAAGCTCGCGACCAACACGCCGATGTACAAGCGGATGGAAGACGACATGGACGTGAATTGCGGCACCATCCTCGACGGCGAGGAGACGGTGCAGGAATGCGGCCAGCGCATCTTCGAATTGATGTTGAAGACCGCCTCGGGGCAGCCGACCAAGAGCGAGAGCTTCGATTTCGGCGGGGCCGAGTTCGCGCCCTGGGTGCTCGGCGCGACGATGTAGCTGGATAACTCAGCTATTCGGCGGCCCCTATCGGGGCTGCGGTCCGGTGCCCCGGCATCTGATCGCAGCTGAGATCGCAAGTTAACTGAGACTGGATCGCAACTGAGATCAGATGACAGGTGAGCGCGCCGCCACGGGCTGGCTGTCGTGGGCAGTCCGTCATGGGCTGGCCCTGCCGACGCTCGCGTGACAGCGGCGCCGAGCAATTTACCGCTGGTGGCCCAGGCCGATGCCGAGCGCCAGAGCCTTCTGACGGAGCGAGCCTTCGGTCCGCTTCATCGCCTTGGCGATCTTGGCGACCGGGGTCTTGGACTTCGAGTGCTGCTTCAGCAGCTTGATGTCGGCGGGCGTGTAGGGTTTCCGCGCCAACTTCTTGGTAGCTGCCTTCTTAGCTGTCTTCGCCACTTGATTCTCCTTTTGGCAATGATGGTCCTAAATAGCATGTGTAGTCGAGCTATCAAGCGATTGCGGCAAATGCAACGCTATTAGTTCTTGTTAGTTCATCATTCGGGGTTAATCCCTGCTTTGAGGGACTGGTCAATCTTCCGTGAGCGCCGGCGGCGCCTTCCTGTGGACAACTCTTGCCGACGCGGCTGGAGAGGTTGTTTGTTCTTCTCTCGTTCTTCGTGACGGGCCTGATTGAGGCGCGCAGCGGCCGGAAAGCGACCGGTGCGTGCAGCGGAGACACCTGATAGGGCGGCTCAACTGGACCGGCGCGGTCCAAATGCCGCCTTTTGGGCTTAGGATCGTCCAATAGGCAGCTCTGCCCTTTGTTAGTGCTTGATCCCTAAGCACAGCAATGTTCTGCTTAAAAAAGTTGCTGGAGCGCCGAAGCCTCGTGTCAATCTACGTCGCATTACATCACGTCACCCATTACAAATACGATCGTCCGGTCGAACTGGGCCCGCAGACCATCCGCCTGCGCCCTGCACCACATACCAGGACCCCCGTGCTGAGCTATTCGCTCAAGGTCACGCCGCCCAACCATTTCGTGAACTGGCAGCAGGATCCGCAAGGCAATTGGCTGGCCCGCTACGTTTTCCCTGAGAAGGTGAACGAACTCAAAATCGAGGTCGACTTCACGGCGCAGATGACCGTGATCAATCCGTTCGACTTCTTCGTCGAGCCTTACGCCGACAGTTTTCCCTTCGCCTATCCGGAGGGCCTCAAGGTGGAACTGGCGCCCTATCTCGAGACGATCGAGCCGGGGCCGTTGTTCGCGGAATACTTGAAGTCGATTCCCCGCGATGCGGACAACACGGTCAACTATCTCGTCGAACTCAATGCGCAGTTGCAGAAAAAGATTCGTTATATCATCC
This sequence comes from Bradyrhizobium sp. SZCCHNRI3052, assembly GCF_032484895.1. NCBI lineage: Bacteria > Pseudomonadati > Pseudomonadota > Alphaproteobacteria > Hyphomicrobiales > Nitrobacteraceae > Bradyrhizobium > Bradyrhizobium sp. SZCCHNRI3052. The sequence goes on from NZ_JAUETW010000003.1 coordinate 351,099, forward strand.
GGATGGAGCCTGGCGTTCAAACGCCGGAGGAGACGCTGTCGTCGGCCGCCGGCTCCTGCCGCGACTCGGCGTGGCTGCTGATCCAGACGCTGCGGCATCTCGGGCTCGCCGCCCGCTTCGTCTCCGGCTATTTGATTCAGCTTCGTCCCGACATCGATCCGATCGAGGGGCCGGTCGAGGTCGAGAATGATTTCACCGATCTGCATGCCTGGGCCGAGGTCTATCTGCCCGGCGCTGGATGGATAGGCTTCGACGTCACCTCGGGCATGCTGGCGGGCGAAGGACACATCCCCGTTGCTGCGACTCCCCACTATCACTCGGCCGCGCCGATCAGCGGCAGTGCCGGAGTCGCCGAGGTCAACTTCAACTTCGAGATGAATGTGAGGCGCATCCGCGAAGCGCCGCGGATTACCCGGCCATTTTCGGATGAGGCGTGGGACCGGCTCGACCGCCTCGGCGAAGCCGTCGATGCCGATCTCGCCGAAAACGACGTGCGCCTCACGATGGGCGGCGAGCCGACCTTCGTGTCGATCGACGACATGGAATCGGCGGAGTGGAATACGGCTGCCGTCGGCCCGGCCAAGCGCGGGCTCGCGGACAGCCTGATCCGGCGTCTGCGCGCGCGTTTCGCGCCCGGTGGCCTGCTGCATTACGGACAGGGCAAGTGGTATCCCGGCGAAAGCCTGCCGCGCTGGGCGTTCGGACTGTATTGGCGCAAGGACGGTGAGCCGATCTGGCGCAATCCGGATCTGATCGCCAGCGTCGATGGCCCGCGCAGGGCGACGATCCAGGATGCAGAGCGTTTCCTGGACACGGCGGCCGAGACGCTCGGGCTCGAGCCGGACTACGTGCTGCCCGCGTTCGAGGATCCCGCGCATTGGCTGCAGAAGGAAGCCGCGCTGCCCGAGAACGTCGACGCGCTCGACTCCAAGCTCGCCGATCCCGAAGAGCGCGCGCGCATGGCGCGGGTGTTCGACGAAGGCCTGCACATCCCGCGCGGCTTCGTGCTGCCGATCCAGCGCTGGAATGCGCAGCCCCGGCGCTGGCGCAGCGAGCGCTGGGGCCTGCGGCGCAAGCGCCTGTTCCTGATTCCCGGCGACTCGCCGCTCGGCCTGCGGTTGCCGATCGGCTCGCTGGCCTACATTCCGCCGGAAGATTTCCCGTACATCCACGAGCAGGACCCGATGGAGCAGCGCGGGCCGCTGCCGATGTTCACGCAGGGGCGTCCGGTGATCGTGCCGCAGGTACCGCCGCTGCCGAAGCTCGATCGCGCGCCGAAGCCGCAGCAGGATGTTCAGTATCAGTACTGGGGAGGGCTCGGCGTCCGCACTGCGATGTCGGTCGAGATCCGCGATGGCATTCTCTGCGTGTTCATGCCGCCGGTCGAAACCATCGAGGACTACCTGGAGCTGGTCGCAACGGTCGAAGCGACGGCCGAGTCGATGCAGATCAAGGTTCACGTGGAGGGCTATGCACCGCCGTTCGATCCGCGCATCGAGGTCATCAAGGTGACGCCCGATCCCGGCGTCATCGAGGTCAACATCCAGCCGGCCGCGAGCTGGCGGCAATCGGTCGACATCACTTTCGGGCTGTATGAGGATGCCGCGAAGGTGCGGCTCGGCGCCAATCGCTTCCTGATCGATGGCCGCCACACCGGCACCGGCGGCGGCAATCATGTCGTCGTCGGCGGCAGCTCGCCGCAGGATTCGCCCTTCCTGCGTCGCCCCGATCTGCTGAAGAGTCTCGTCCTGTATTGGCAGCGGCACCCGTCGCTGTCTTATTTGTTCTCCGGCATGTTCATCGGGCCGACCAGCCAGGCTCCGCGCATCGATGAGGCGCGCCACGACAGCCTTTATGAGCTCGAGATCGCGCTCGCCAACGTGCCTCGGATCGGGCAGAGCGTGCCGCTGTGGCTGGTCGACCGGCTGTTCAGGCATCTGCTCGTCGACATCACCGGCAATACCCACCGCTCGGAGATCTGCATCGACAAGCTGTACTCGCCGGAGGGACCGACGGGCCGGCTCGGACTCGTGGAGTTCCGCGCACTGGAAATGCCGCCGGATCCGCGGATGTCGCTGGCGCAGCAGCTTCTCATCCGTGCGCTGATCGCCAAATTGTGGCGCGAGCCGCAGGACGGCCGGTTCGTGCGCTGGGGCACGGCGCTGCACGACCGCTTCATGCTGCCGCACTTCATCTGGGAAGACTTTGTTGATGTCCTGGATGAGCTGCGGTCGTCCGGCTACGACTTCTCGCCGGAATGGTACCAGGCGCAGCTTGAATTTCGCTTTCCGACCTTCGGCCGCGTGCAGCATGGCGGCGTGACCCTGGAGCTGCGGCAGGCGTTGGAGCCCTGGCATGTGCTGGGCGAGGAAGGCGCCGCGGGCGGCACCGTGCGCTATGTCGATTCCTCGGTCGAGCGACTTCAAGTCAAAGCCGAAGGTTTCATCGAAGGCCGCCACCTCATCACCTGCAATGGTAGGAGGATGCCGATGACCTCGACCGGACGGTCGGCGGAAGCGGTGGCGGCGGTTCGTTTCAAGGCATGGCAGCCGGCCTCCGGCCTGCACCCGACGATCCCGGTGCATGCGCCGCTGACCTTCGACCTGATCGACACCTGGAACGGCCGTTCGCTGGGCGGCTGCGTCTATCACGTCGCCCATCCCGGCGGCCGCAACTACGATACCAAGCCGATCAACTCCTACGAGGCGGAGGCACGGCGGCTCGCCCGCTTCCAGGATCACGGCCACACTCCGGGACGAATCGCGCTGCCGCCGGAGGAACGCACAAATGAATTCCCGATGACCCTCGACTTGCGCAGGCCGCTCCTGCATTGATGGCACGGAGTTTGTGCGGAGGACCAGGGTATGGACGGCTCGAGCGGCCAGGACCAGGGAGCGAGCGCCGCCGGTCGGCCGGCGGCACGTTCTCCGCTGCGCCGGGCCGAGCATTGGGCCCGCGACTATGCCCGGCTCCCCGGCATCCCCGATGAGTTCATCGGGGCCGACGGCCGTCCGCGACCGGTCTGGACCCGCTTTGCCGAGACCTTCGCCGCACTCGCGCCGAGTGACATCGAGCGCCGCTTCGCCTCCGCCGATCGCCATCTGCGCGAAGCCGGCGTCACCTATCGCTCGCCGGGCGACAACGCCGAGCGATCGTGGCCGCTGAGCCATCTGCCGCTGCTGATCGACGAGTCCGAATGGGCGCAACTGTCCCAGGGCATCGTCCAGCGCGCCGAACTGTTCGAACGGGTGCTGCAGGACATCTATGGCGAGGGACGGCTGGTGGCGAGCGGCGCGCTGCCGGCAGCCGCCGTCGCCGGGTCCAGCGAATATCTGCGCCCGGTCTGCGGCGTCAAACCGCCCGGCGGCCGCTTCCTCAGCATCTACGCCGCCGATATCGGCCGCGGGCCCGACGGCGGCTGGTGGGTGCTCAACGACCGCACCCAGGCGCCGTCCGGCATGGGCTATGCGCTGGAAAATCGGCTCGTGCTGTCGCGCGCCTTCTCCTCGATCTACAAGTCCATGAACGTGGAGCGGCTCGCGCCGTTCTTCGAAGCATTCCGCGATGCTCTGCGCGCCAGCGCCGATCGTGACGAGCCGCGCATCGGCGTGCTCACGCCGGGCATGTTCAGCGAGACCTATTTCGAGCACGCGACGCTGGCGCGCTATCTCGGCTTTCTGTTGGTCGAGGGCGACGATCTCGCTGTCAGCGGCGACCGCGTGCATATCCGCACCGTCGCCGGCCTGAAGCGCGTCGACGTGCTGCTGCGGCGGCTCGATTCCAACTCGCTCGATCCGCTCGAACTCGATGCCGGCTCGCGACTCGGCGTCGCCGGCCTGATGGACGTCGTGCGCAAGGGCGGTGTGGTGATCGCCAACATGCCGGGTTCTGGTGTGCTCGAGGCGCGCGCGCTGCTCGGCTTCCTGCCGAGCCTTGCGCGGCGCGTGCTCGGTGAGGATCTCAAGATCCCGCACATCGCGACCTGGTGGTGCGGCCAGAAGTCCGCACGCGACGAGGTGCTGTCGCGGCTCGAGGAGTTCGCGATCGAAGGCGCCTATGGCCGCGCCGTGCCGGGCTTCGCAAGCAGCGGTCCGGTGCTGGCTGGTGAGCTCTCGGCCGCCGAGCGCGAGCGGCTGCGCGCTGCGATCAGCCAGCGCGGCATCGATTATGTCGGACAGGAGGTGGTGCGGCTGTCGACCACGCCGGTGTGGGAGGACGGTCGGATCGCGCCGCGGCCGTTCGTGCTGCGGGTGTTCGCGGCCGCCACGCCCGACGGCTGGACCGTCATGCCCGGCGGCTTCTGTCGCATCGCCGACAAGCTCGATGCGCGCGCGGTGTCGATGGGCGATGGCGCGCGCGCCGCCGACGTCTGGGTGGTCGCCGACAAGGCGGTGGCGGCGCGCACCTTGCTGCCGGGCTCCGACAATGTGCGGATACGCCGCATCGCCGGCGTGCTGCCGAGCCGCGCCGCCGACAATCTGTTCTGGCTCGGACGCTATCTGGAGCGCGCCGAGGCCACCGTGCGGCTGATCCGGGCGCTCGCAGCCCAGCATCGTGATCCCGGCAAGGGATCGCCGGCGCAGCTCAACACCTCCGAGCGTATCCAGCGGCTGTTGCTGGCGTGGGGCGCGGTTGAGCAGACCTCGCGCAGCAAGGGATTTCAGGTGGCGGCTGAGGCCCTGCAGGCCGAGGCGCAGTTCGGCTCGGCGCTGTCGCTGCTCAGATCGGCTCAGCGCACCGCGACCTCGCTGCGCGAGCGCCTCTCGCCCGACGCTTGGCAGGTCATCACCGAGATGCCGAATCGCCTGGCGCAGGAGGCCGAGGATGAGGACGCCGTCGTCAGCATCGCCGAGCTCACGCTCGACCGGCTTGCGAGCTTCGCCGGCCTTGCCCAGGAGAACATGAACCGCGCCGCCGGCTGGCGCTTCCTCGACATGGGGCGCCGCGCCGAACGCGCCATCAACACCGCGCGGTTCGCGCGGCAGTTCGGCTATGACGAGGCGACGCCCGAGGATCTCGACGTCCTGCTCACGCTGGTCGACTGCCAGATCACCTACCGCTCGCGCTATTTGATCGGCCCGTCGCTGGCGCCGATCCGCGATCTCGTCGTGCTCGACCTCTACAATCCGCGCTCGGTCGCGTTCCAGGTCGAGCTGCTCAACGAGCACATCGCGAGCCTCCCGGTGCTGAAGGAGAACGGGCTGATCGAGCGGCCGCAACGCCTCGCGATCTCGCTGGGCGCGCGGCTGACCGCGGCGGAGGCGGCCCATCTCGATGGCCGCGCCTTGTTTGCACTGGAGCAGGACCTGCTCAATCTGGCGGAGGCGATCGGTCAGCACTACTTCCCACACGGTCCGAACGCGACGCGGCCGGAAAAGCTGACGGGCCTCGCGTGATCTACGACATCCGCCATGTCACCACCTACGAATACGGGAGTGCCGTCAGCTTCGCGCGCTGCTCGCTGCGCCTGGAGCCGCTCAGCGGCGACGGCCAGGAGTTGATCTCGCACAGCGTTGACATCCGCCCGCGTCCCTCGGAGCGGACGGCGCGGCGCGATTTCTTCGGCACACTGACCGAGAGCATCGTGATCGACACTCAGCACCGCCACCTGCGCATCGACTCGCGCTCGCGGGTGAAGCTGTCGCGCACGCCGCCCGAGCGCGATGCGCCGAGTGCGGAGTGGGAGCAGGTGCGCGATGCAGCTTTCGAGGCGACGAGCCTCGGCCCGTCGTCGCCGATCGGCTACGTCTTCGCCAGCGCGCTGGCGCCGGTGCTGGAGCCGGTGACGGACTACGCCGCGGCGAGCTTCTCCGCCGAGACGGGGATCGTAGCCGGCGCCGCCGATCTGATGCGGCGCATCCGCAAGGAGTTCAGATACGATCCGAAGGCGACCGTGATCTCGACCCCGCTGCGCGAGGTGTTCGACAATCGCCACGGCGTCTGCCAGGACTTTGCTCACGTCATGATTGCCGGCCTGCGCGGTCTCGGTCTCCCCGCGGCCTATGTCAGCGGCTATCTGCGCACCATCCCGCCCGAGGGCCGGCCGCCGCTGCAGGGCGCCGACGCCACCCATGCCTGGGTGTTGCTGTGGTGCGGCGACGACCTCGGCTGGATCGGCTTCGATCCGACCAACGATCTCCTGGTCGGCAATGATCACATCATCCTCGGCATGGGCCGCGACTTCTCCGACGTCTCGCCGGTCGATGGCATCATCGTCGGCTCGCGCAAGCAGAAGCTCGGCGTCGCCGTCGATGTCGTGATGGTCGAGTAGGGTTCCCTGACCGGGAACGGTCGGAACATTTTTCCCGCATCGCACTTGATCCGCCCGAGGGGCCCGAATGGGGGCTGGCTGACCCTTTCGAGCGATGGAGTGATCGACATGAAACGTGTTGCAATCGTCATTGGCCTGGTCGGCGCCTGCGTCGCCGGCAGCGCCTCGGCCCAGCCGAGTGCGAACCTCACCGGCACCTACCGCTGCATCCAGATGTGCCGCGACGGAATGATCGGCGCGCCGGCCTTCGTGACGCAGAACGGCGATGCCGTGAACCTGACCACCGAAACCGGCGAGTCCCTCCAGGCCTGGCCGGACTGGAATGCTCCCAATAGCCGGCTTTGGATCGACGCACGTGACGAAAGCGCAGTGTATTCGCCCGACGGCATGCGCATCCAGTTCGACGACGGCCGTGTCTGGGAGCGCGACCTGCCGCCGCCGCTCATCGTGCGCCGCGCGCCGGTGGTGTACGGGCGATAAGCGATCGCCATTGCTATCGAGGCTCTCGCGCACGCGGGGGCCTTGATTTGCGGGTGAGATGAAAGGTGCCGGCCTCACGATCCAGTACTCGCCGGAAGGGGTGATGAATCGAGACGCCGCGGCGTACCGGATGCCCGCCTGCGCGGACATGACACGGGGTACGGGGCGGCGTTCTCGCGACACGATCTGTCCGAGTCATGAAGGATAGCTCGAACCCTCTGAGAACAAGAGGGCGCAGGGAATGCCGGGTGATGGCCTCACCCATGGCCCGCCTGCGAAAAGAATGCAGGCGGCAGGAACCACAGGTGCAGCCGGATCAACCCGGCATTCCCTGCGCGATGGCTTTACGGCTTATACGTGGTCTCCCTGGTGCGCCGGGCTTTCTGGCCACCATCCCCAGCGCGATCGTATTGCGCCAGGTTGACACCAGCATCGGGGTGTCGGGACATCACGACTTCACCGTGCGCATCATGCCGTTCGTCCGCGCGACTGATCACGCTGCAGCACCACACGCCCACCGCTCCCCAGGCTCCACGTTCGTGACGATCGCGATACGCCCCTCTCACGAGCCCGGGATGGCCGGAAACATCGGTCTGATGTGCCCGACGACACAAGTGGGCAAGCGTGCGACAAACTGGCACGACGGGCAATTCGGGCATGGCGGATATGCGCGATCTATTAGTTGTCGTTCAGACAGCGAGCGCCATGCTGAATCCGGCACCAGCAGAGAAGCTCAGCACTTCCGCATCTGCAAACAATGCTCTCGCCCCTCGACATCAGTCCGAAACGACTCGATGAAGCCGCCCTGGCGCTGGGTCACATACACGGTCTTGCCGTCGCTGCCGCCGAAGGCGAGGTTGGTCGGCTCCCTGGCTTTCAGCGCGATCTCCCGGATCATGCGCCCATCCGGCGCCAGCATGGCGATGCTGCCCTTGAGGATGTGCGCGACCAGCAGCCGGCCGCTGGCGTCGGTGCGCAGTCCGTCGATCGTGTTCGGCTCGAAGGTCTTGATCAGCTTGGGCCGTGTCAGCGCGTCGCCGTCGATCGCATAGGACCAGAGCTCGCCGCTGTTGGATTCGCCGACATAGAGCGTGCGGCCGTCTGGGCTGAGATCGATGCCGTTGGCGGTGCCCATGGCACGCGGCGCCGACATGGCTGCGCCTTGCAGGGATCCGTCGGGTCCTTTCGCGATCCGCCAGATGCGGCCGCTGCGCGCCTTCCAGTTGGGATCGCTCGCATAGATCGTGCCGTCGCGCGCCAGCGTGATGTCGTTGGGCTGGCTCATGTCATCGGCATGGAAGACGAGGCGGGGCTCGGTCGTGCCGGGGGCGATGGCGAAGATGTTGTGGCGCTTGTAGTCGGCGACGAACATCGTGCCTGTGGCGTCGATGCGGATGGCGTTGCCAATGCTGTTGTCGGGCAGCTCGGTGAACTTTTCGGAGGCCGTCGCCTCCGGCGCGAGCTTGCCGATCGTGCCGGCCTTGCCGAGATTGACGACGAACAGATTGCCGTCGCGGTCGACGGCGGGCCCCTCGATGCCGAAGGTGTATTCGCCGGATGGAGTGAGCTGGGTGCTCTCGAACAGCTTTGGTGCGGCGAGGGTGGGCGCGCTCGCAAGCAAGAGCATGAGAACAGTCGCCAAACCCGAGATGCGTAGGGTGGACAAAGGCGCAGGGCGACGCCGCTTGCGCCCGAACGCACGCTCGTTCGCGCCGTGCCCACCAGCATCAGCACCGGTGCGCGCGGCCGGTGGGCACGCGCCGCCTGCGGCGGTCGCTTTGCCCGCCCTACGGGCCATTGCAAGCCGGTCAGAGCGGCACCAGAAACTGCTGTTGGATGTAATAGCCATTGTCGTCCGTACAGGTGCCGTTGAGGTAGGTATCGGCGGGCCGGAAGAAACGGCTGAAGCCGGGCTTATTGACGGCAGACCTCTCGGTCATCACGACGACCTTGCCGAACGGGATCTCGCCGCATTCGCGGCCGTCGCCGGCGAAGAACTTGCGATGCGGAGGGCCGCCCGGTTTCACCCGCATCCTGGTTCCTGGAATCATGCGCGCGACCAGATCGTCCGCCACATCAAGCACCCTGGCGTAGCCTGGTTCCGTCTTGATGAGGTTGGCGCCCGGCGGCATCTGCCGCTCGGCACCCAATCCGCGCAATCGTTGACGCAGCCGGCCGGCTTCGGGATCGCCCGGGTAGATCCAGCCGTCTTGCGCCAGCATGAAGCGCAGCACGGCGCGGTCCTTGTCGTCATCGGATTGCCCGGCCTTGAGGCCGAAATCCGAATGGCAGCCGCTGCAATGTTTTTCGATCAGGCTCCTGCGCACGGTCGTGAGCCGCGCGCGACTCGCCGCGTCCTGCATCACGAAAGCCGCGAGCCGGTCGATCAGCGCCTCGTTCCTGATGTCGCAGGGCAGGGGGTCGGGGGCCGCCTCGCCTGAGCGGTCGATGCGGATCACGGTCTGGTTCTTGTCCTCGACCAGCCAGATCGCGCCGTCGTCGGCGATGGTCATGCCGACCGGCGCGCCCTGCGGCCGGATGCCGTTGACGCGATGCCACCCCGTGATGATCTCGTCGAACGCCGCGGCCGGCGCGGGACCGGCTGCGGTCTGGAAAGCGCGGCTTGGCTCGGCGGCGCAGCTCACATGGTAGCGCACCGGCGCCGGGCTCAGCTTGGGGAAGCCGTGGTCGTCGACCTCGAAGGCGAGTAGCCGGCTGCCGGTCGGCCGATAGCCATGCAGGCCGACCAGCAGCTTGCCCTTCAGGTCGTCGAAGCGATCGCCGGTGTAGTAGAGCATGCCGAGCGGCGCGCCATGCGGCGGCAGCAGCGACCAGGGCTGCTTGTAGAGCGTGGTGGTGTTGCAGAGGTTCTTGAGCGCGCCGGACTGCAGCACACGCTTGAATTCCGGGCTCGGCGTCGTCAGGTCGTAGCAATAGGGCCAGCCATAGTGGCGGCCTTGCTCGATCGCGTTGATCTCCTCGTTGGGCGCGAAGATGTCCTGCAGGTCGCGCGCGTTCTCGCCCTGCAGGAACGCGGTGCCGGGATCGGGAAAGCGCGGATGCAGCGCCAGCGCCATCGAGTTGCGCAAGCCGCGCGCGAACACCTCATGAGGCGGAGCGGAATCGCCGGGTTTCAGCGCTGGAAAGAGGCCGCCGGCGGGCGGCGTGAACAACCAGATGGAAGCCAGCGGCGAGGTGCCGTCGCCCGCCGCGCAGGGTCGCGTGATCGGCGCCGGCGACAGGCAATTGTCGCTGTGCGAGCCGATGTTGACGAACAGCCGCCCGTTGCGGTCGAAAGCGAAGGCCTTCAGCGGATGCGCACTCTCCGCGATCCGGGTGCCGTCCGGCAAGGTCAGGCGGCGCCCAGGCAGATCGCGGATGATGGTCTCGATGGTCGCTCTCGGGTTCGCGGCGAGCGGATCGAAGCGGAAGATCGCGGTGTCGGTCGAGGCGTAGATCCTGCCGTCGAGGCCCGCGGCGAGGCCGAATGGATAGGACAGTCGCGTGACCGCCTCGCGGATGCGCTGGCCCGCGGGCGCTACGGGATCGAGGATGAGGAGGCGGCCGTCGTCATGGCCCCAGCCGCCCATGTCCGCGACCACGAACAGTTGATGGCCGGGAATCTGCACGATGCTGCGGGGAAATCGCAGGCCGTCGTCGCGACTGGCGACGAGGCCGGCGCAGAAGCCGGGCTTCATGTCGATCTGGAGGCGCGGAAAGGTGAGGGCGCCGTCGCCGCAACTGGCCGGGCCGAGCGCGTAGCCACTGCGGATCGTCGCGTCGTCGGCGTGGCCAGCTCCGATGCCGATGAGCATGGCGGTCGCGACGGCTGCAAGACTGTGCCACGACCATTCCATGCGTCGGTCCCGCTCAGTGAAGCAGATTGTATTGGATGATGTAGGCGGCGGCGCCGGCAAAATAGCCGAGCAGGGCGATGCCGCTGATGCGGCGGACGTACCAGAAGAAGTGGATGTTCTCGAGCCCCATCGCGGCGACGCCGGCCGCCGAGCCGATGATCAGGATCGAGCCGCCGGTGCCGGCGCAGTAGGCGACGAACTCCCACAGGAAACTGTCGGGCGGAAACTGGCTCAGGCTGTACATGCCCATGGATGCTGCGACCAGCGGCACGTTGTCGATGACCGCGCTGGCGAGGCCGAGCACGATCACGATCAGGTCGAGCCGGCCGACGGTGCGATCGAGCCATTGCGCCAGCGCCTGCAGGATGTGGGTGTGCTCCAGCGCTGCGACGGCCAGCAGGATGCCGATGAAGAACACGATCGAGGGCATGTCGATGCGGGTCAGCGCATGCACGAGCGTCAGGCGCTGCTTCTGCTCCGAGGCCTTCTCGCGATGGATGATCTCGCCGACCATCCAGAGCAGGCCGAGGCCGAACAGGATGCCCATGAACGGCGGCAGGTGCGTCAGCGCCTTGAACACCGGCACGGCGACCAGGATGCCAAGGCCCATGAAGAACATCAGATTGCGCTCGAACGGCAGGATCGGGCTGATCGAGGCGAGCCCTGCGCTCGCCGGAGGCGCGAGCTGCTTGCCGCGCAGCGTGACGCTGACGACCGCGAGCGGCACCAGCAGGTTCAGGAGCGAGGGGATGAAGACCGACTTCATGATCGCGAGCGGCGTGATCTGGCCGCCGATCCACAGCATGGTGGTGGTGACGTCGCCGATCGCCGACCACGCGCCGCCGGCATTGGCGGCAATCACGATGATGGCGGCGAACACGAGACGATCTTCGTCACGCCCCGACAGCTTCTTCATCAGCGACACCATCACGATCGCGGTGGTGAGGTTGTCGAGCATGGCGCTGAGGAAGAAGGTCACGAAGCCGACCAGCCAGACCAGCGTGACCTGATTCCTGGTGCTGATCAGCGAGGTCACGACCTCGAAGCCGTTGTGCGCGTCGATGACCTCGACGATGGTCATCGCCCCGATCAGGAAGAAGATGATCTGCGCGGTCGAGGCCACGGACTCGTTGAGCTCAGCCGCAACGGCCGGCGCGGTCCCGCCCATGACGGCGTAGATGGTCCACATCAGGCCGGCACCGACCAGGGCGGTGGCTGCCTTGTTGATCCGGAATGGATGCTCCAGCGCCACCACGGCATAGGCGAGTGTGAAGACGGCGACGATGGCGGCGGTCATGGGCAGGGCATTCCGGGCTGGATCGGCGGGAGACGGATGGAACTGCCCAAGATATGACCGATCGGCGTCCGGCCAGCAAGCCGTGAGCGCTGTTCAGACCGGCGAACGCCGGATTACACCAGGGCCGACGCGATCGCGTCGGCGTGGCTCCGGATGGCGCGGATCTCCGCCGCGCTGCGGCGCTCGAGATTGACGTACTGGTTGCGCATGCGGCCATTATTGGCGAAGCGCCGGCGGTGCTTGGCAAGGAAGCTCCAATACAGCGTCGTGAGCGGGCAGGCCCTGTCGCCGGTCGCCTGCTTCGGATCGTAGCGGCAGTTGCGGCAATGGTCGCTCATGCGGTCGATGTAGTGGCCCGACGCCGCATAGGGCTTGGTGCCGACCACGCCGCCGTCGCCATGCTGGCTCATGCCGAGCGTGTTGGGCAGCGACACCCAGTCGATGGCGTCGTGAAACATCGACATGTGCCAGAGGTGCACATCGTAGGGCCGGACGCCGAGCAGCATCGCGAACAGGCCGAGCACCATCAGCCGCTCGATGTGATGCGCATAGGCATGGTCGATGGTGTGGCCGATCGCCTGCGCCAGGCAGCGCATGTCGGTCTCGCCGGTCCAGTAGAAGCGCGGCATCGGCAGGCCGGCGTCGAGCGCGTTCTCATCGGCGTAGTGAGGCATGCGCTGCCAATAGATGCCGCGCACGAATTCCCGCCAGCCGATGATCTGGCGGACGAAGCCCTCGAGCGCGTTCAGCGGCGCGTTGCGGCTCTGAAGCGCGGCCGCGACCACTTCGCGCGGATTCAGCATGTGCAGGTTCAGCGCGCCCGACAGCCGCGAGTGATACAGGAACGGCTCGTCGCTCAGCATCGCGTCCTGATAGGTGCCGAACAAGGAGAGGCGCCAGGCGACGAAATCGGAAAGCTCGGTCAGCGCGTCGACGCGCGACACCGGCAGGTCGAAGCGGTCGAGCTTGCCGGGACTGTTGGAGAAGCGCGCCGCGACCAGCTTGAGCACGTCGCGCGTGATCGCGTCGGGCGCATAGGATCTGGCGACGGGGATCGGCGGGCGCGACTTGCCGAATCCCTTGCGGTTCTCGGCGTCGAAATTCCAGCTGCCGCCGACCGGGCGGCCGCTCTCGTCGATCAGGATGCCGGTCTTGCGCCGCATCGCGCGGTAGAACGTCTCCATGATCGGGCGCGGATGGCGCTCGGTGAAGGCGTCGAACTCCTCCGCCGTGCACAGGAAGTGGCGGTCGGCGCGGATGTCGGGCCGCTGCGGCAGCTTGCGCAAGCCCTCGCGCACGCGAAAATCGCCGGGCTCCAGCACGATGGTCGCCGCAGGCCGCAGCGCCGCCTGATGCCGCGCGATCTCGCTGTCGAGTGCGCCGGTGTTGGCGGGATCATCGAGCCGGACGTAATGGACGGTGCGGCCGCGGCTCTCGAGATCGGCGCGGAAGTGGCGCATCGCCGCGAAGAAATACGCGATGCGCATCTTGTGCTGCGGAACGTAGCTGGCCTCGTCGCTGACCTCCATCTGCAGCACGGCGTCCTGCTCCGGGTCGAAACCGTCGAAGGCCGCCGAGTCCGCATCGAGCTGGTCGCCCAGCACGATGACAAGGTGTCTTACGGCACGTGTCCTGGTCATGGGACCTTGGTCATCACGCCATGCAGCCGATCAGGCGGCCGCCGCGGTAACCGCGTGGGCCTGGCCAAGACAGTCCTTGCGCACCGTGAGCAGGCTGCGATGCAGCCAGGTCTTGATGGTGCCGACCGGCACGCCAAACCGTTCCGACAGACGCGTCCGGCTTTCGCCCTCGAGATAGGCGAGCGCCAGCAGCCGTCGGCGCTCCTCCGGCAGCCGCCCAAGCGCCTCGCGGGCGATCGGTTCCGCCAGCGCGTAGTCGAATTCGTCGGCGGCGCTGTCGGCGGAATCGGGGATCGCGAGGGCCTCATCGAGCTCCGAGGTCGGCACGCCGGTGGCGCGCAGCGCGTCGATCGCGGTGTTGCGCATGATGCTGCACATCCAGGTGATGGGCGAGGCGCGCGTCGGGTCGAAGCTCGCGGCATGCCGCCAGATCTTCAGGTAGCCATCCTGCAGGATGTCGTCGAGGTCAGCCGCGGACGGCAGCAAGGCGCGCACGGTCTTCCGCATCTTCAAGATCGTTGCAGCATGGAGCTCGGCAAAGGCTTGCTCATCGTTGCGTCCGGCACGGGCCAGCAGGCTGCCAAGATGCGCGACGCAACCCTTCTGATCCGCGCTTGCTGATCGCATCATTCTCCTCCATGCGCTCTCTCTGAACGGAAACGGGGCAGAGTCAGATGCGGATCACCGCCAGCGTGCTGTCGGTATCGCGCGGAGGGAAGTGGCGAATCGTCCAGCCGATCTAGCTCGTCTTGATTGCTCCGCGGCGGCACGCCACGATGCGATCAGAGCCGGACGAAGGGGCTGATGAGGCGGCCGAGCAGGCCGTGCATGCGCAGGTCGCCGGTCATGGCGACGAGGCAGAGGCAGGGGCCCTCGTCACCGACCACCGGACGATGGTCGACCTCGTCGTCGCCATAGTCGAAGTCGCCGGGTCCGTAATAGCCGCCGAGATGGCTGAAGCTGCCCTTCAGCACGCAGGTCAGCTCATTGCCGGAATGCGTATGCTCCAGCATCCGCGCCCCTGGCTCCGAGCGCAGCAAGAAGGCGCGCGATTTGCCGGTGCCAGGCAGCAGGATCGGGCGCATGCTGATGCCGGGTGCCACGCGCCGGCGCTTGCCGATCTTGCAGCGCTTGACCATCTCGGGCAGGTCCGCGAGCTCGGGATCGTGCTCGGCGACCTCGCTCACCTGCGGCGCCGCCTGCGGGCGTCGATCGATGCGGGCCATCACGGCATCGAAAGCATCCGCGCCCGTCGCGATCGGCTCGGCCGCGTCCAGCGAGGCGCCGGCGAGCTGCTCGATGGCGCGGACGAAGCGCTGGCATCGGCCGCAATCGGCGACATGGACACCGACGACCAGCCGCTCGGCCTCGTCGAGCGCACCAGTGGCGAAGTCGGCCAGCAGGTCTTCCGGCGGGTGGTGGCTGATCGTCATGTCGCGTCGTCCAACAGGTCTCTCAGGCGATTCATCGCCAGTCTGATTCGTGACTTTACCGTACCCAGCGGCAGGCCGAGCACCGCCGCGATTTCCGAATGCGGTCGTTCCTCAACGAACGACAGGCGGATCACGGTGGATTGCTCCGCCGATAATCTTTCGATCGCGGCCGCTACCCGTGTGGCATCTTCGACACGCGAGACGATCTGGTCGGCTGCGAGCGTCGGATCGGCTTCCTCGTCGCGCCCCACTTCTCTGCTCAGCCGGCTGTCGCGGGCGGCCTTGCGCACGGCGTCGATCCGCTGGTTGCGCGCGATCGTGAAGATCCAGGCGGCCGCGCCGGCCGTCGACGGATCGAATTGCCCCGCCTTCGTCCACACCGCCACCATGGTGGATTGGGCGATTTCCTCGGCGTCGTCGGCGTTGCAGCCGGTCTTGATGAGGAAACCTTTGATGCGGGGCGCAAAATGCGCGAACAGGGCCTTGAACGCCTCGCGGTCGCCGCGCGCGGCGACGCGTCCGATCAATTCAGCCCAATCCACAGTCGCCTTCGGCCCTCTGCTCACATTCACCTTGGTACGGGCGCCCAAGGCCCGTGCAAATCGATGCCGGGACGATGCCACGTTCCATTGCGCTAATCCAGCCGCTCTCATCGCGTGGTCATGGTCCCCGGCACGCATGCTTGATCCCGGATAACGTGGCTCATGGACGGCTGGATCACAGCGGGCGGACGATTTTCCGTGCCCCTCAATCCTTCAGGTCGGAATTGACCATCGCCAGGAACTCCTGGCGGCTCATCGGGTCGGTGCGGAAGCAGCCGAGCATGCGGCTGGTGGTGAGATCGACGCCGTGCTTCTTGACGCCGCGCGAGCTGATGCAGTGATGGGCTGCCTTGATCACGACCGCCACGCCCTGCGGCTGCAGCACCTCGTCGATGATGTTGGCGATCTCGGCGGTCATGCGTTCCTGGATCTGCAGCCGGCTGGCATAGGCCTCGACGACCCGGGCGAGCTTGGAAATCCCGACCACGCGGTTGCGCGGCACGTAGCCGACCCAGGCGCGGCCGATGATGGGCGCCATGTGGTGCTCGCAATGGCTCTGGAACGGGATGTTCCGCAACAGCACCATCTCGTCGTAGCCGGCGGTCTCCTCGAACGTCTTGCGCAGATACTCCTCGGGGTTCTGCTCATAGCCGGAAAAATAGCTCTTGTAGGCCCGCGCGACGCGGGCCGGGGTCTCGGAGAGACCCTCGCGTGACGGGTCCTCGCCGATCCAGGTCAGGATGGTGCGGATGGCGTCCTCGACGTCATCCTGGGTGACCTCAACCGGGTCGCAGGCGAACGGAAGTTTCTTGGCTGTCTGGCGCACGATGGCTCTCCAAAAACCAAGAAACGGTTCCGGTGTCGGAACGGATCACGTCTTGTGGGGGCGATTTCCGCAACCGATGGCTCGCCGCCGTCAGCTCGCCTTGCGCAGCCGCATCTCCGCAGACGGACCCGAGCGCAGGTTCTGGAAGAACTTCTCGACCTCGTTAGCGAGCGTCTGCGCGGTCGCGTTGAGGTCGCCGGACGCCGACAGGACGGAGGCGGCGGCCGTCGAGGTCTCGCTGATGGCGTCGCGCAGCGAGTCGATGTTCATGACCAGCGTCTGGTTGCCCTGGGCGGTCGACTGCGCGTTGGTCGAGATCTCCCGCGTCGCCTGGTCCTGCTGCTGGATGGCATTGGAGATGTTCGAGGTGATCTCGTTGATGCCGCGGACCGCCTGGCCAATCTCGCGGACGGCGTCGACCGCGGTCTTGGTCGAGGCCTGGATCAGGCCGACGTTCTGGCTGATCTCCTCGGTCGCCTTGGCCGTCTGCCCGGCCAGCGCCTTGACCTCGTGAGCGACCACGGCAAAGCCACGGCCGGCCTCGCCGGCGCGGGCGGCCTCGATGGTCGCATTCAGCGCGAGGAGATTGGTCTGCTCGGCGATGGTCTGGATCAGGGTCAGTACGCCGTCGATGCGCTGGGTGGCGGCGGCAAGGCCCTCGATCTCCGTGACCGACTTCTCGGTGCGTTGGCCGGTCTGCTCGACGGCGCCGGCCGACTGCCGGATCTGCCGGCCGATCTCCTCGACCGACGTCGACAGCTCCTCTGCGGCGCTGGCGACGGCGGAGACGTTGGTCGAGGCCTGCGACGTGGCGCCGGCCGCGGTGACCGCGCGCTCGTTGGCGTCGGCCGTCAGCCGCGTGATCATCTCGGCGGTTTGGCGCATCGCGGCGGCGTTCTCGGTGACGGTCCGCATCACGCTGCCGATCGCGGTGCGGAATTGCTCGACCGCGGTCTCGATGTGGCGGGCCCGGGCTTCGCGGATTTCCGAGTCCTGCGAGACCTGGACATTGAGGTCGCGGTTATGGGCCATCGCCTGCTGGAACACGCCGATGGCGCGGGCGAGCTCGCCGATCTCGTCGGCCCGTCCGGCATGCGGCACCTCGACGTTCTCGGCGCCGGTCGCGACCTGGCGGATCGTATCGGTGATCTGCGACAGCGGCCGAGCGATCGAGCGGGCGATGATCACCACGCCGGCTGCGACCAGAACCAGCATCAGGCCGCCAAGACCGGTCAGCACGAGCGAGAGCTTGTTGTTCAGCGCCGTTTCCTCGGCGATCTTTCCTGCGCGCTCGACATAGACTTTGGACAGCGCCTCGAGATCCGTGTTGAGCGCCTTGCGCACGGAGCGATTGGCATCGTTGTCGCCCCACTCGCGTCCCGCAGCCGGGCTGATTTCATTGGCGCGGCGGACCAGTTCGGCGCGGAATTCGACGAATTGCTCGATCCGCTTCTTGAACGTTGCGAATTGCTGGGCGTCGTCGGCCTGGACGATCGCCTGCCACTTGTCGACGACCTTCAGGATGTCGGCATTGAACTTGAGCAAGCCGTTGCCGTATTGCTTCACGACGGCGGGGTCTGTCGACATATAGACGCCGCGCGACTCCATGACGACGGCATAGACAAGGCCGTTGACCAGCTGAACGTTGTGAGCGGCGAGATTGGCTGTCTCGATGGCTTTGATGAGCTCCGTGGCTCGCCGCGAGTTGTAGTCGGACAGCCAGGTGATTGCGGCGGTCAATAGCGCAAACAACGCAAAGATTGCGTAGAGCTTGACTGCGATGGATTGGCGCGTGGCCGTCTTCGTTGACGTCGGGCTTGAGGTCATGAGGTGAGATACCGCGAGTTTTTGCTACGACGGAGGAGGCGCTTGATTGTTAATAGTTATGCAAAACCTTCATGGAGAAAGCGTTAAGTGGACACCGTCAGTATTATGCAACCACAGCGTACTTTGCTTGGCGTTTCAATCGATTAGTTGGTGCTCCGCAGCAGGGGCGGGCGCCGGGGCATCCGGTCGACTACGGAGGGCATGCGCCATTTCGAGGCTCCTCGTTCCCCTGCAAATGCATTGCAAACCAGTGGCCGCGCACGCGCGCTCCGCAATTGGTTCGTCGGTCGGAGACAGGCGGGAGCAGTCGTCGCGCTCGACCGATCAATTATCCATCCGATTGGAACTTTGGATCGCCCTTCGCATTCCGCCATCCGTATTGCGATGCATCGGATCAGGTTGCCTCGTCAGGTCGCGTCTGATCATGCCAGGCAGCGTGAGCATCTGGCACGCGGCGGGACCTCGCGCCTTGCGACAGGAGCGGAAGGCGCGATCGCACTCAACTTTTCCGGAAGGGGTAGCGAAGCCTTATCTTCGGCCGTAAGGTAACCGGTTAGCGGGTTGTCGCGAGGGGCAGTCGATGAGATTCGAGGGCATCGAAACGGTACGTCGCATTCTCTGTGTGTTTCCGCGCTACACCTCGTCGTTCGGAACCTTCGAGCATGCCTATCCGCTCACCGACGGCATCCAGGCTTTCATGCCGCCGCAGGGGCTGCTGCTGATCGCGGCCTATCTTCCGGGTTCCTGGCAGGTGCGCTTCATCGATGAGAACATCCGCCCGGCGCAGGACGAGGATTTCTCATGGGCCGAAGCGGTGTTCGTCAGCGGCATGCACATCCAGCGTCAGCAGATGAACGACATCTGCCAGCGGGCGCACGCGTTCGACCTGCCGGTCGCGCTCGGCGGCCCCTCGGTCAGCGCCTGTCCGGACTACTACCCGAGCTTCGACTATCTGCATGTCGGCGAGCTCGGTGATGCGACCGACGAGCTGATCGCGCGGCTGGCGCGGGATCCGTCACGGCCTGCGCAGCAGGTCGTGCTGCGGACCAACGAGCGGGTGGCGATGACGGATTTCCCGGTGCCGGCCTACGAGCTCGCCGAGGTGAAGAAGTACTTTCTCGGCAGTATCCAGTATTCCAGCGGCTGCCCCTATCAGTGCGAGTTCTGCGACATCCCCGGCCTCTATGGGCGCAACCCGCGCATCAAGTCGCCGCAGCAGATCATCGCCGAGCTGGACAAGCTCAGGGAATGCGGCGTCACCGGCTCGGTCTATTTCGTCGACGACAACTTCATCGGCAACCGCAAAGCCGCGACGGAGCTGCTGCCGCATCTGATCGAATGGCAGAAGCGCACCGGCTATGTGATGCGGCTCGCCTGCGAGGCCACGCTCAACATCGCCAAGCGGCCCGAGATCCTGGAGAAGATGCGTGAGGCCTATTTCATCACCATCTTCTGCGGCATCGAGACGCCCGATCCGGATGCGCTGACGGCGATGCAGAAAGATCACAACATGATGGTGCCGATCCTGGAGGGGATCAGGACCATCAACAGCTACGGCATGGAGGTCGTCTCCGGTATCATCATGGGGCTGGACACCGACACGCCGCAGACCGCGGACGCGCTGCTGCAGTTCGTCGAGGAGAGCCGGATCCCGCTGCTCACGATCAATCTGCTGCAGGCGCTGCCGAAGACGCCCCTGTGGGATCGCCTCGAGCGCGAGGGCAGGCTGGTCCACGATGACGGTCGCGACTCCAACGTGAAATTCCTGATGCCCTATGACGAGGTGGTCACGGCGTGGCGGCGCTGCATGGAGGTGGCCTATGAGCCGGAGCGGCTGTTCGCGCGCTACAAGCACCAATGCGACACCACCTATGCCAACCGCATCGAGGTGCCGGTCAGCGACGAGATGAAGAGTTGGCCGAACATCAGGCGCGGCCTGGTCATGATGGGCAAGATCTTCTGGAAGGTGGGCGTGCTCGGCGACTACAAGCGGCCGTTCTGGCGCTTTGCCTGGAGCCAGCTCAAGCGAGGCGAGATCGAGAATTTCATCGCCGTGGCGCTGATCGCGCATCACCTCATCATGTTTGCGCGCGCCGCCTCGCGCGGGCATCAGAACGCGTCGAACTACTCGATCCGGCTGCGCGAGGCCGCCCTTCCCGCAGGGTGATGGTCCTCTGTGGAACTTGGTGCGGCGAGTGGTGCTCGCCAGCACTGGCTCGCGGCCTGCCCAGAGCAAGGGGACGGCTCGGTCGGATACCGGTCCTTGAGTCGTTCAGGTTTCGAGCCTCGCGTCCGCCGGGGCCATCCACGCTCTTTTCAAGCACGGCAGAATCGTGGCGTGATCGGAAGCCGTGGCGGCTCGCTGTCTTGTGTGGCCGCGCAAGGTTGCGGCCGGGGAGTGAACCCTGCTAGACCGCCTCGACGAATTTTCACGTGTTTTCAAGGATTAGCTTGGGCTGCGGGCCACAATGCGGTCATCTCTGCTTCGCTGAGCGGCCTTATTTCTGCCCTATGCGCTCAGGCCCTCCGAATTGGGCCGCACCCCAACCACTGGACACCACATGCTGGAAGTCAGGCACGACAACGAAGTCCATGTCGAGAAGGTCGAGCACCGGCCGGCCGACAGCATCGCTTTTGGCATCGAACGACTCGGCCTCCTCGCGGTCAAGGCGCCGATCTTCTCCTGCGTCGTCCTGCTCGTCCTCATCGTGGCGGCGGTGTTCGGCATCAAGCGCATCCAGATCGACGATTCGCTCAGCCAGCTGTTTCGCTCCGACAGCAGGGAATTCCACCAGTACGAGGAGGTGACGAAGAAGTTCCCGGCCGAGGAATTCGACGTCCTCGTCGTGGTCGAGGGCCAGACCTTGCTGGCCCGCCAGAACCTCGAGAAGCTTCGCGACTTCGTGACCGACCTGCAACTGGTCGAGGGTACCCGTGGCCTGGTGTCGCTGTTCTCGGCCCGTCAGGCGCCGGCGCCCGGCAAGCTGCCGGCGGCGCTGTTTCCGTCGGATCTGCCGGAGGGCGAGGCCTACGACAAGTTCATCGAAACGGTGAAGTCGAACGAGATCATCCGCGGCAAGCTGTTGTCGGAGGACGGCACGCTCGCCCTGATCGTGCTGTCGCTCGAGCCCAAGGTGGTCGCCTCGAACGATCTCGGGAAGGTGGTGGGCGACATCCGGAAGCTGATGGCGGAGGACCTCGCCGACACCGGCCTGAATTTCCAGCTTTCCGGCGTGCCGGTCATGCAGCTCGAGATCCGCAACGCGGTGGAACGCGACGGGCTGACCTACAACATTCTCGGCATTCTCGCCGGCTGCATCATCGCCATCATCTTCTTCCGCAAGGTCTCCTTCATGATCGCAGCGGCGTTTCCGCCGCTGATCGCGATCATGCTCGCGCTCGGCGCGCTCGGCTGGGCCAATTTCAATCTCAACATGTTCCTGAACGTGATGACGCCGCTCATCATGGTCATCAGCTTCTCCGATTCGATGCAGCTTACCTTCGCCGCCCGCGACCGCCTGATCGCGGGGCAGGACAAGGTGACGGCGTTCAAGAACGCCGTGCTGGTCGTCGGCCCGGCTTGCGTGCTGACCCACGCCACCGCCGGCATTTCCTTCATCGCTCTGCAGTTTTCCGACAGCGACCTGATCCGCAAGTTCGGTGAGGCGGGGCTCGCAGCCACCATCATCGCGCTGGTCGCGGTGCTGTCGCTGGTGCCGGTGTTCGGCGTGCTGCTGGTGCGCAACGAGAAGACATTCGCGGTCAAATTCCAGGGCGCCGACGCCGGCGTCCAGGCGCTGCGCAATTTCTGCTACTGGATCGCGGTGCGCATGGTCGGCCGTCCCGGCCTGTTCAGCCTGATCGCGGTGCTGTTCGTCGGCTCGCTCGCGGTGGTGTATTCGACCCTGGAGCCGCGCTATCGCCTCGCCGACCAGGTGCCGGACAAGCAGCAGGCGGTTGCAGCAAGCAACCGGCTCGATGCCAAGCTGACCGGCGCCAACCCGGTCAACGTGCTCATCCAGTTTCCGAAGGGCGCCTCGCTCTATGCGCCGGAGACGTTGCAGACGATCGCCGACGTCCATGCCACCGTCGAAAAGACTGCTGGTGTCGGCAACGTCTGGTCGGTCGAGACGCTCCGGCGCTGGCTGGCCGAGAAGGCCGGCTCGTCGGATACGGCGACGTTGCAGGAATACGTCAATCTGATCCCCGAGCACCTCGTGCGCCGCTTCATCGACAAGGAGCAGGACGCCGTCGTGGTCGCCGGCCGTGTGCCGGATGTCGATTCCAGCCAGCTGCTGCCGGTGGTCGACAAGCTCGACCGCGAGCTCGATGCGGTGAGAAAGAAGCATCCCGGCTATGAAATCGCCGTTACCGGTCTCGCCGCCATCGCCGCGCGCAACTCCGCCGGCATGATCGAAAAGCTCAACCATGGGCTGACGATCGAGTTCGCGCTGGTGGCGATGTTCATCGGGCTGGCCTTCCGGTCCTGGGTCGTCATGCTCGCCTGCATCCTGCCCGGCATTTTCCCTGTCGTGATGTCGGGCACTGTGCTGTGGGCAATGGGGGAGGGGCTGCAATTTGCCAGCGTGGTGGCGCTCACGGTCTCCTTCGGCCTTGGCCTGTCGGCCACCATCCACTTCCTGAACCGGCTGCGGATGGAGAGCGCGCCCGGCGTCAGTGCCGCAGTCGCAGTGGAGCGCGCCACCGTGCTGGTCGGACCGGCGCTGATCCTCACCACCGTGGTGCTGGCCTGCGGCCTGGTCGTCACCGTGTTCTCGGATCTGCCGTCGCTGCGGCTGTTCGGTTGGCTCAGCGCGTTCTCGATGGTGGCGGCGCTGTTTGCCGACCTCTTCATCCTCCGCCCGACCGCGATGTTCCTCATCAACCTGTCGCAGAAGCTGAAGCGCAAGCCGCTTTAGCCCAGGCTGTTGCGTCAACCAGGGCCGTCATCACCCGCGAAAGCAGGTGATTCAGTACGCCGCGGCCTATCGGTTCAATCACGACAGCCTCCGGAAGACTGGGTCGCCCTCAAGCCGGGCGACGACAGCGGCGGGTCTCATTCGTATCCGAGGGTTGCGGAAGCACCGCAAAACAAAACGGCCCTGACATTGTCAGGGCCGTTTGCGCATTCGACTGCCCGTCAGCGCGCGACGCGCTCCGGTCCAAGGATCAGGTCTTCGACATCGTGATGTTGACGCCGCGGATCTCGCCCTTGGAGGAGATCTGCACGACCTGCTTGTTGCCGCTGGTCCTCAGGGTGATGCTGGCGGCGAAGCCGGCGGCCTGCACGAACACGTCGATCTGGCCGTTGCCGGCGGTGCCCTGCAATTCGCCGTTCACGTTGCGGCTGGATTCGCTCCAGTTGCCGGAGATGCGGTCGCCCTGGCTGGTGACGTCACTGGACAGGAGGAACTTGTAGCTGTCGCTGGCGCATTGCAGGCTCTGCTTCAGATTGGCGCCGGCCACCTTGTAGCTGGCCTTGCAGCGGATGCGCTCGGTGGTGCCGTCCGACAGCGCGACCGTGCCGTTGCCCGACCACGAGCCGTCGAAGCCGGCGAAGGGGCCCGACTGAGCCTGAACTGCGGTCGCCGCCACGAACAGTGCCGCTCCGAGACCGGCGGCCTTGATGACGTGCCCCGAGAAAGATGAGCCGAACAGTTTCATATCGAGTTTCCCATCCAAAATGACACCGCTGTGTCGGCGTATGCCGCCGCTTCGAACACTTGGTGTTCTCGCCGAAGGTTAGGTTCAAATGACGGCCGGTCGGGCGCTGCGACCGGATGCCATGATGCCCGCCGACGCCGTGCGACCGGTCGGCGCCGAATGGTCGTCCTCGCAAGACGGCTGCACGCAAGCCGCCTCGACGGCGCTGCATCTAACGGTCCGCGCGGCATGCTTGCAACAGCCAAATGCGAAAAACGTGTTCCGAGAATAACGCCCTAGTATCAACGCCTTGTTTGTGCCAAAGCTGTGATCTCCGAGCTTGATCCGCTCGGGATCATAGGGCGCAAATTTGGCCGCATTTGGCAGCGTACCTCCGGCGCTGGGGGGCTTGCGGTCCTTGCCAAACCAAACAGGTGTTTCCCGGGCAGCATCGGCGATCCGGGAGGTCTCCTCCGCTGTCAAAATGAAGGAACACGATGCGTAAGATTTTCCTGGCACTTTCCCTGCTGTCGTCGGTGTCCGTTTCCACCGGTGCGTTCGCGCAAGGCCGCGGCGGCACGCCCGAAGAGCAGGCGGCCTGCACGCGTGACGTTCAGAAGTTCTGCCGTGCCGTCATCGATCAGGGTGACTTCACCATTCTGGCGTGCCTCAAGGAGAACCGGCCCAAGATCAGCCCGGCCTGCGACCAGGTTCTGAAGACCCACAACCAGTAAGCGGTTGCCGTTCGGAACGGTTGTTTCCGAACTCCCTTGGTTAACGACCGCCGGCCCGCCCCTCAGGGGAGGCCGGCGGTTCGGTCCTATGGACTGCCCGACATCGATTGCATTGGTTTTGGCGGGATCTTCGCCTATATGGGGCGAGCAATCCGTTCGCATGAGCGAAGCGGCGGGCATTGTTTTCGGTAGCGCCCTTTCAACCTGATAGCTGTTTCGTCCATGACCACCGCGAGCGATTTGCGATCCGGCAAGACACACCGGGACGAGAACTTTCCGGTGGCGTCGTGGATCATCCGTCCCGAGCACCGGGCGCTGATCCTCGCCTTCTACAATTTCGTGCGCACCGCCGACGACATCGCCGACCATCCGAGCCTGCCGGGCGACGAGAAGCTGGGGCTGCTCGATCTGCTCGAAGCCGAGCTGACCGGGACCGGCGAGACCCAGGACGTCGCCGTCAGCCTGCGCCGGGCGCTCGCCGAGCGCGGCATGCCGCCCCGGCACGCGCTCGATCTGCTGGTTGCCTTCCGGATGGACGTGACCAAGCTGCGCTACGAGAACTGGGACGAGGTCATCCACTACTGCCGCTACTCGGCGATGCCGGTCGGACGCTTCATGCTCGACGTGCACGGCGAGTCCACCGCGACCTGGCCGGCCTCGGACGCGATCTGTGCGGGCCTGCAGATCAACAATCATTTGCAGGACTGCGGCAAGGACTACAAGGCGCTCAACCGCGTGTATCTGCCGCGCGATGCGCTGGCGGAAGCCGGCGCGACCGTCGAGATGCTCGGCGAGGCCAAGTCGCCGCCGCCTCTGCTGACCTGCCTGCAGAAGCTCGCGGTGCGCAACGCGGCGCTGCTCGATGAGGGCAGGGACCTCAACAGCGGCGTCAAGGATTTCCGCTTCGGACTGGAGATCGCCGTGATCCAGGCTTTCGCCGACCGCATCGTGGCGTTGCTGAAGGTGCGCGATCCGCTGAGCGAGCGCGTGCACCTGTCGCCCGTCGGCATGCTCGGTCTCACCTTCACGTCGGTCATGGGCGAGATCGGCCGCCGCGTGGCCGGGCGTCATCCCGTCACCAAATCGGCAGCCGGCGCATGACCCTCGAGGCAACCGCAGACAATATCGATCACGGCACGGCAGCCTCCGGCAGCTCGTTCTATGCCGCCATGCGCATCCTGCCGCGCGCCCAGCGCGACGCGATGTTCCAGGTCTACAGTTTCTGCCGCGAGGTCGACGACATCGCCGATTCCGACGGCCCGCGGCCCGAGCGGCTCGCGGCGCTGCAGAAATGGCGCGACGACATCGACGCGCTGTACCAGGGCAACCCGCCGCCGCGGCTGCGCGACTATGTCAGCTCGGTGAAGACCTTCGGGCTGAAGCGCGAGGACTTCCTCGCCATCATCGACGGCATGGAGATGGACGTGCCGCAGGAGATCCGCGCGCCCGATCTCGCGACGCTCGACCTCTACTGCGATCGCGTGGCGAGCGCGGTTGGCCGGCTCTCGGTGCGCATCTTCGGCATGCCCGAGGAGGACGGCATCCTGCTTGCCCATCATCTCGGCCGCGCGCTGCAACTCACCAACATCCTGCGCGACATCGACGAGGACGCGGCGATCGGCCGGCTGTACCTGCCGCGCGAGGCGCTGCTGTTCGCCGGCATCACCGGCGACGATCCGGCCAAGGTCACGCAGGAGCGCGCGCTGCCCAAGGTCTGCAACTCGGTTGCGGTCAGGGCCAAGACGCATTTCGAGAAGGCCGACGAGATCATGCGGCGAAATCGCCGGCGCGCCGTGCGGGCGCCGCGGATCATGTCAAAATACTATCGTGCCGTGTTCGACCTCTTGCTCGAGCGAGGCTTCGCGCTGCCGCGCGAGCCCGTCCGCGTGAGCAAGCTCACGAAGATCGGCATCATCCTTCGTTACGCAATCATCTGATGCAGAAGACAGCTCACATCATCGGCGCCGGCGTGTCCGGCCTTTCCGCCGGCGTGCGGCTCGCCAATGCGGGCTACATCGTCCATGTCCACGAGGCGACGCAGCAGCTCGGCGGCCGCTGCCGGTCCTATTACGACGCCGCGACCGACCTGGTGATCGACAACGGCAACCATTTGCTGCTGTCGGCCAATCATCACGTGCTGTCCTATGCCCGCGCGATCGGCTCGGAAGCGGGGCTGGTCGGGCCGGAGAAGGCGCAGTTCGCCTTCGTCGACATCCGGAGCGGCCAGCGCTGGCTGCTCGATCTCGGCAACGGCCGGCTGCCGCTGTGGGTGTTCGACGAGGGCCGCCGCGTGCCGGATACCAAGCTAGGCGACTATCTCGCGCTGTCGCCGCTGATCTGGGCCGGTACGTCCAGGACGATCGGCAGCACGATCCCCTGCAAGGGTACGCTGTATGACCGTCTGGTGCAGCCGCTGCTGCTTGCGGCGCTCAACTGCGATCCGCCGGAGGGGTCGGCGGGGCTGGCCGGCGCCATCGTTCGCGAGACCTTGCTCGCCGGCGGCCAGGCCTGCCGGCCGTTGATCGCGCGCGACGGCCTGTCGGGCGTGCTGATCGATCCGGCCGTGAAATTCCTGGAAGGCAAGGGCGGCAGCGTGCGGATCGGCCGCGAGCTGCGCGGCCTCGACGATGGGGGCGGTCGCGTCACCGGGCTCAGGTTCGGCGGCGATGAAACCGTCGCGCTCGGTCCGTCCGATGTCGTGGTGCTCGCCGTGCCGCCGCGGCCGGCGATGGCCCTGCTGCCGGGGCTCACGGGGCCGACGAAATATCGTGCCATCGTCAATGCCCATTTCCGCATCACGCCGCCGCGCGATGCACCAGCTCTTCTCGGGGTTGTCGGCGGCCTGGTCGAGTGGCTGTTCGCCTTCCCGCAGCGGCTCTCGGTCACCATCAGCAATGGCGATCGCCTCGTCGACGTGCCGCGCGAGGAGCTCGCCGCCGCGATCTGGGCCGACGTCTGCAAGGCCGCCGGGATCACGGCGGAGCTGCCGCCGTGGCAGATCGTGCGCGAGCGTCGCGCCACCTTCGAGGCGACGCCCGAGCAGAACGCGCTCCGACCGGGAGCGAAGACGGCGTTCGGCAATCTCGCTCTGGCGGGGGACTGGACCGATACCGGCCTGCCGGCAACAATCGAAGGCTCGGTGCGCTCCGGCGACCGCGCTGCGAATCTCCTGCTCGGGCACGGCTGACCGGCGCAGGGGCGGCCGGATCTGCCCGCGCCGTCATGCCGCTTGCCGTGAGTCTCACATTTTCGTGGCGTGGTTCTTGCTTAAAGTTCCACGCCCGGTGGCACCGGCGCAATCTGTTCCAGGACGGAACAGGGATCGGCGGGGCCAAATGGCAACACCGGGCAAAAAACGCATCAGGTGCCGGTGCAGTGCGGCGCAAACGGGGTTTCCTCGCGGATTTTTTCTGCGTAATCCTCGGTTTGTTAAGGCCTTTCCGCTCTGGCGCCGCCGTGGCTGAGGCTTTGGAACAAGAGACGGAGACGTCGGATCAGGCGACGTCCGAGAAGGTGTCAGGGGTCGGATTGTGAAGTTGGGGATGGGGGACGACACGTCCGCGGATCGCCCGATTGATTCGCGGCCGGTCTTGGTCGTGACGGGCTTGGTGCAGGAGGCCCGGATTGCTGCCGGGCCCGGCATGATGGTGATCTGCAGCTCGAGCGACCCCAGGCAGTTGCGCTCGCTGCTCACCGTGTTCGATCCGACCTCGATCCGCGGCGTCGTCAGCTTCGGCGTGGCCGGCGGTCTCGATCCGAGCCTCAAGGCCGGCGACATCGTCGTCGCCACCGAAGTGACCGCCGGCGATGCCCGCTGGCTGTCGGGCCTGTCGCTGCGCGAGGAGCACATCGCCCGCGCCGCCCTGAAGAAGCGCCGCGTCGTGCGCGGCGTGCTCGCCGGGGCCGAAGAGGTGGTGGTGGCCCAGGCCCGCAAGGCGGCGCTGCGCATGAAGACCGGCGCGGCCGCGGTCGACATGGAGAGCCACATCGCCGCCGCCTATGCCGCCGAGTACGGGCTGCCGTTCGCGGCGCTGCGGGTGATCTCCGATCCCGCCCATCGCACCCTCCCGTCGCTTGCCAAGGACGCCATCAAGCCCAACGGCGACATCGACCTGCCGATGATCCTGCGCGGCGTCGCCCGCAATCCGGCCGTGCTGCGCGGCCTGGTGTCGACGGGCATCGAGTTCAATCGCGCCCTGCGCTCGCTGCGCGGCGCCCGCGACCTGCTGCTGAGCGGCATGCTGGCGGCTGAGCATTTCCTCGAGACCGAGACGCTGGCCGCTGCCGAGGCGTGAGCCGTTTGCTCATCGCGGAGCGTAGCGTCCATCCCGATCCACAGATCAGTTCAATGAAAAAGGCCGCCGATCACTCGGCGGCCTTTTGATTGATCAGAGCCGTGAAGATCAGGCGGCCGTCGAGGCCTTCTGCTGCGCCTCGATCGCCTCGTCGTGACGGATCTCGGAGAGGCGCTTCTGCACCTCCGACGAGAACACGTACTGCGCCGGGCGCTGCTTGGAGAGGTCGATCTCCGGCGCCATCGGGCCTTCGGTCTTGATGCCGCGCAGCGACACGAACATCGCCTTGATCGGGTTGGTCAACGCCGCATTGGCGGCGGTCGCCTCGTAGCCGCAATGCGCCATGCAGTCGGCACACTTCTCGTACTTGCCGGTGCCGTAGGAGTCCCAGTCGGTGGTCTCCATCAGCTCCTTGAAGGTCTTGGTGTAGCCTTCGCCGAGCAGATAGCAGGGCTTCTGCCAGCCGAAGATGTTGCGCGCAGGCATGCCCCAGGGGGTGCACTCGAACTCCTGGTTGCCGGCCAGGAAGTCGAGGAACAGACCGGAATGCATGAAATTCCACTTCTTGCCCTTGCCGAGCTTGAAGACGTCGCGGAACAGCTGCTTGGTCTTGGTGCGGTTGAGGAAGTGCTCCTGGTCCGGCGCGCGCTCATAGGCATAGCCGGGCGACATGGTCACGCCGACGCCGAGCTCGGTCGTGAAGTCCAGGAACTTGGCGATCTCCTCGGCGGGATGGCCGTCGAACACCGTGGCGTTGACGTTGACGGTGAAGCCGCGCGCCTTGGCGGCCTTGATCGCGGAGACGGCGCGGTCGAACACGCCCTTCTGCGACACCGCCTTGTCGTGATGCTCGCGCAGGCCGTCGAGGTGCACCGAGAAGAACAAATATGGCGACGGCTCGAACAGGTCGAGCTTCTTCTCCAGCAGCAGCGCGTTGGTGCAGAGCGAGACGAACTTCTTGCGGGCGACCAGGCCGCGCACGATCTCGCCGATCTCCTTGTGGATCAGCGGCTCGCCGCCGGGGATCGCGACCATCGGCGCGCCGCACTCGTCGGCCGCGTCCCAGCACTCCTGCGCGCTCATGCGGCGGTTGAGGATCGCGTCGGGATAGTCGATCTTGCCGCAGCCGGCGCACGCCAGGTTGCAGCGGAACAGCGGCTCCAGCATCAGCACGAGCGGATAGCGTTTCCGGCCGAGAAGCTTCTGCTTCATCAGATAGGCCCCGATACGCAGTTCCTTATGGAAGGGGATTGCCATTACGTCTCTTCTTTCTGGACCAAACGAGGACCGATCAGCCCGCGACCAATTCGGCCGGCAGGCGGAATTCGATGTTTTCTTCCCGCCCCGGGACCACCGCGACCTCGACCGGTCCGATGCGCCGCAGGGCTTCGATGACGTCGTCGACGAGAACTTCGGGAGCCGAGGCGCCGGCGGTGATGCCGACGGCCTTGGCATCCTTCAGCCAAACCGGATCGAGCTCGCTGCCATCAGCGATCAGATAGCTTGCGACCCCGGCCTCGGTGCCGATCTCGCGCAGTCTGTTCGAGTTGGAGCTGTTGGCGGCGCCCACCACCAGGATGACGTCCACCAGCTTGCTTAAGTCCCTTACCGCAGATTGCCGGTTCTGTGTCGCATAGCAGATATCCCGGATATCGGGACCTTGAAGGTCTGTAAAGCGGGCTTGGAGGGCTAAAATGATGTCTCTTGTGTCGTCCACGCTGAGCGTAGTCTGGGTAATATAGGCCAGCGGGGTATCGACCGGCAGGGGCAGGGTGGCCACATCGGCCACGTTCTGCACCAGGTGGACCGGGCCGGGAACCTGGCCCATGGTTCCCTCGACTTCCGGGTGGCCGGCATGGCCGATAAGTACCAGGGTACGGCCTTTGGACATGTAGCGCTTGCCCTGGTTGTGGACCTTCGTCACCAGCGGGCAGGTGGCATTGAGCACCGGCAGCCCGCGGGCGGCCGCTTCCTCCTCCACCGTCCGGGCGACGCCGTGGGCGCTGAACACGGTGACGGCGCGCGGGGGGACCTCGGAGAGGTCCTCGACGAAGATGGCGCCCTTGGCCTTCAGGCTCTCGACCACGTGCTTGTTGTGGACGATCTCATGACGCACATAGACCGGCGGGCCATACTTCTCCAGCGCGCGCTCCACGATCTCGATCGCACGCACGACTCCAGCACAAAAACCGCGCGGCTGCGCGAGATACACCTGCATTGGACGTCCAGCCACGTTGCCTCACTTTCGACCTGGCACCTCCGTGCGTGCGACAGGGTTGCAATAATCGCACCAGCGAATGCCCAATGGCCCGCCACACGGATGGAAACGCAGGACTTTGTGTCAAAAATCGAGCGAAGAAGAAAGCCGGTCTGCAAGTGGCTCGCATGTGACACGTCGCACACAGCCCGCAATAGGTCACCGGTAATTTAGTAATTATAAATTAGATCAATCAATTGAGTTGGTTATGCTCTCACTCGTTCGTCACTTTACCGCCGAGAACAGCCGCTATATCAGCCGCCCCGACGGTTCCGTGCATCGTTCGACCTGATCCGCCGTCGACGGACCACCCTCGTCTTCAAGGTTGGGCCAGGCCGGGTCGGGGCGCCGCTCAGGATGTGTGCGTCCGGGGCTCGCCCTGATCGGGGAACTCCGCCATGAAGCGGACGTTTCCGCCCAGCTCTCTAAACATTAGAAAGTCACGAAGTGCTGACCACGTTTGTCGTCTCGATCGTCAAGGCCTGCACCCGGTTTGCCTGGCCGACATTGATTGCGGCCCTGCTGCTCTCCGTAGGTGCGGGCTTCTATACGGCGCGTCATTTCTCGATCAATACCGACATCAACAAGCTGATTTCGCCTGATCTCGACTGGCGCAAGCGCGACCAGCAATATGAGCAGGCCTTCGATCGCGATCGGATGATCCTGGCGGTGGTCGAAGCGGCGACGCCCGAGATGACAGGTGTGGCGGCCGATGCGCTCGCCAAGAAGCTCAAGGGCGACACCGCGAACTTCTCATCGGTCGAGTTGCTCGGCGGCGGCGAGTTCTTCGCCAGGAACGGCCTGCTGTTCCTGCCGACCGAGGAGGTCAAGCAGCTCACGGACCAGTTCGCGGCGGCAGCGCCGCTCGTCGAGATCATGGCCGGGGACCCCTCGATCCGCGGCCTGACCGGTGCGCTGGAGACCGGCCTTGCCGGCGTCAAGCGCGGCCAGGTCAAGCTCGACAATGCCGCACGGCCGTTCGACTACATCTCCCAGACGGTGGAGACCGTGCTCGACAAGGGTGATGCGACCTTTTCCTGGCGCCAGCTGATCTCCGACAAGCCGCTCGAAGACAGCGACAAGCGCGCCTTCATCCAGTTCAAGCCGATCCTCGACTACCAGGCCCTGGAGCCCGGCAAGGCCGCCACCGATGCGATCCGGCAGGCCGCGGCCGAGCTCGATTTCCCCAACCGCTTTCACGCGCGCGTGCGGCTGACCGGTCCGGTGCCGATCGCCAACGAGGAATACGCCACCGTGCAGGAGGGCGCCGTCGTCAACGGCATCGGCACCGTGGTCGTCGTGCTGATCATCCTGTGGCTGGCGCTGCATTCGGCCAAGATCATCTCGGCCGTGTTCATCAACCTGTTCATCGGCCTCGCCCTCACCACGGCCGTCGGCCTGATGATGGTCGGCTCGCTCAATCTGCTGTCGGTTGCGTTCGCCGTGCTGTTCATCGGCCTGGGCGTCGATTTCGGCATCCAGTTCAGCGTGCGCTACCGCTCCGAGCGATTCAAGAACGACAATCTGCCGGAGGCGCTGGCGGAAGCCGCGCGCCGCTCCGCGGTGCCGCTGTCGCTCGCGGCGATGGCGACGGCTGCCGGCTTCCTGTGCTTCCTGCCGACCGACTACAAGGGCATCTCCGAGCTCGGCGCCATCGCCGGCGCCGGCATGATCATCGCGTTCCTGTCGTCGATCACGGTGCTGCCGGCGCTGCTGAGGATTCTCAATCCGCCCGGCGAGAAGGAGCCGGTCGGCTATGCCTTCCTGGCGCCGGTCGATCATTTCCTCGAGAAGCACCGCGTGCCGATCATCGTCGGCACGCTCGGCCTGGTCGTCGCCGGCCTGCCGCTGCTCTACTACATGAAGTTCGACTTCAACCCGATGAACCTGCGCAATCCGCGCGCCGAGTCGATCGCGACCTATCTCGACCTGCGAAAGGATCCGAACACGGGCGCCAACGCGATCGACGTGCTGACGCGCTCCGAGACCGAGGCCAAGGCGATCGAGGCCAAGCTCGAGAAGCTCCCCGAAGTAGCGCGCGTGATGTCGCTCGACAGCTTCGTCCCCGAGGACCAGCCGGCCAAGCTGAAGCTGATCGCGCAGGGCGCGAAGGTGTTGGGGCCTGCGCTCAATCCGGATCAGGTCGATGCGGCGCCGAGCGACAAGGAGAATGTCGACGCCCTGAACTCGACCGTCGACAATCTCCGGCGCACCGCGGGCGAGAGCAATGGGCCGGGCGCGGTCGCGTCGCGGCGGCTCGCAGATGCGCTTGCCAGGCTCGCGGGCGCGAGCGAGGCGGTTCGCAACAAGGCACAGGCGGTGTTCGTCGAGCCGTGGAAGATCACGCTGACGCAGCTCAGCGCCACCCTGCAGGCGCAGCCGGTCAGCCTCGCGAACCTGCCGCCGGAACTGGTGTCGCAGTGGAAGAGCAAGGACGGACTGATTCGGGTCGAGGCCCAGCCCAAGGGCGATCCGAACGACAACGACAATCTCAGGCGATTCGCCAACGCCGTCCTGACGGCCGAGCCCAACGCGATCGGCGGGCCGGTCTCGATCCTGAAGTCCGGTGACACGATCGTTAAGGCATTCATCCACGCCGGCATCTACTCGCTGGTCGTGATCAGCCTGCTGCTGTGGGTGACCTTGAAGCGCTTCACCGACGTGCTGATGACGATCGTGCCGCTGCTGGTCGCAGGCGCCGTGACGTTGGAGATCTGCGTGCTGATCAAGCTGCCGCTGAACTTCGCCAACATCGTCGCTCTGCCGCTCCTGCTTGGCATTGGCGTCGCGTTCAAGATCTACTACGTGGTGGCGTGGCGCGGCGGTCGCACCAATTTGCTCCAGACCAGCCTGACCCGGGCGATCTTCTTCAGCGCACTGACGACGGCGACCGCATTCGGCAGCCTGTGGCTGTCGAGCCATCCCGGCACGTCCAGCATGGGCAAGCTGCTGGCGCTGTCGCTGGTCACCACGCTCGCCGCCGTGCTGCTGTTCCAGCCGGCCCTGATGGGCAAGCCTCGCGAGGTCAAGGAGCAAGAGGGCTCTTGATCACCGAATAGAAAAAGCGGCCGATCTCTCGGCCGCTTTTTTGTTCGGGTGACGGACGCCAACTAGCGGGCGCGCGCAATATCGGGCAGCAGGCAGATATCGCCGACCTGGTCCGCGGGCTTGTGTCCCGGCTTGGCCGATGCGGTTGCGCCACTGCCGACGCCGGTCGTGGTCTTGGCCGCCGGGGCAGGGGCCGGCGCGATTGGTTTCTGTGTACCTTTGGCCATGCTGTTTACGGGGCTCGACGGGATCGGCGGAGCAACCCGCGTCCAGGTCTCGCCGCCGCACAGGAAGCCGAGCACGCAGCCCTTGATCTCCAGGTGATCGGGGTCGACCGGCGTGATGGTGGAGCTGTAGAGCTGCCCATCCTTGGCGTTGTAGACTTGGCCTTCCCACGCGTCTGCGCCGGGCTTCTTCTTCATATCGATCAGGATCGGCATGCCGAGCGTCGGCCGGCTCTGGCGGGCCGGATCGGGGTTGTTGCTGTCGCGTCCGCCCGGGGTCTTCTCCCAGGCCACGACGCCCCACATGCTGCCATTACATTGTGCGACTCGGATGTTAGCGACGCCGTCGGCGACCCGCCAGTCGCCGGTGGGGTCGGCCGCGAGCGCGGAAGAAATTCCTGCTGCGAACACGACTGCGGAGTATGCTAGTGTCGTCGACATGAGATATCTAAGGCGATGCAACATTGGCAGAAACCCGTGCTTGCTTTGATGGTGCGAATGAGGGCAAAACGCCGCATTGCGCGTTTTCAGTTGACGTCACGTCCATCAACCGAAGTATGTAGCCGATGCTAAAACCCAATCTAGACGTTTCCGAGATGTTTGTGGAGCGCCAAGCGCAGCGCAGCACGATGCACTCTCGGCATCTGAACGAGCAGCTTGTCCGCGTTCTAAAGACGATTGGATATGATGTTGGGTTCCAGAAGGGACAAGGGCAATATCTCTACGATCGTGATGGCGCCCGTTATCTTGACCTGCTCAGCGGTTTTGGCGTCTTTGCAATCGGCCGCAATCATCCGACCTTGCGCGCCGCGCTGAAAAGCGTCCTCGACACCGATCTGCCGAATCTCGTTCAGCTCGACGTCTCGACCTTGGCGGGCGTTCTTGCCGAGCGGCTGCTGGAATATGTCCCGTATCTGGACAAAGTGTTCTTCGCCAATTCCGGCGCCGAGACGGTGGAAGCCGCGATCAAATTCGCGCGTGGCGCGACCGGCCGGCCCGGCATCGTCTATTGCGGGCACTCCTATCACGGTCTCACCTACGGCGCGCTGTCGCTGACCGATGATTCGAACTTCCGCAACGGCTTCGAGCCGCTGCTGCCGGGCTGCACGGCGATCCCCTTCAACGATCTCGCCGCGCTCGAGCAGGCGCTGTCGTCGCGCGAGATCGCAGCGTTCATCGTCGAGCCAATCCAGGGCAAGGGCGTCAACATGCCCTCCGACGAGTTCCTGCCCGGCGCCGCGGCGCTCTGCAAGAAATACGGCACCATCTTCATCGCCGACGAGATCCAGACCGGCATGGGCCGCACCGGGCGGTTCCTTGCGGTGGAACATTGGAACGTCGAACCCGACATGGTGCTGCTGTCGAAGGCGCTGTCCGGGGGCCATGTTCCGGTCGGCGCGCTGCTGACGCGCAAGCAGATCTTCGACAAGATCTTCAACCGCATGGACCGCGCCGTGGTGCACGGCTCGACCTTCGCCAAGAACGACCTCGCGATGGCCGCCGGCATTGCCACGCTCGAGGTGATGAAGGCCGAGAAGCTGGTGGAGGCCGCAGCCAAGCGCGGCGCCGAGCTGCGGTTGGCGCTGACGCGGATGGTGCCGGGCTACGAGCTGCTCAAGGAAGTGCGCGGCAAGGGACTGATGATCGGCGTCGAGTTCGGTCCGCCGAAATCGCTGCGCCTCAAGGCGTCGTGGACCATGCTGGAGAGCGCCAACAAGGGCCTGTTCTGCCAGCTTATCACGGTGCCGCTGTTCAAGGATCACAAGATCCTGACCCAGGTCGCCGGCCACGGCTTGCATACGATCAAGCTGCTGCCGCCGCTGACCATCACCGAAGAGGACTGCGCCTGGATCGAGCGCGCCTTCGACGACGTCATCGCGCAGAGCCACAAGGTCCCCGGCGCGATCTGGTCGCTCGGCAAAACCCTGGTCGACAACGCGATCCGCAAGTCCGCGTGATGTTCGCGTCGGGTGGGCAAAGGCGCGTGGCGCCGTGCCCACCGTTTCAGTTCGTCTCCGGACAGACCGTGGGCACGCTTCGCTCGCAATGACTGAAGCGCAAGAGCGCGTCACCCCTCCTTGTTCGCACCCATCGCGCGCTCGAACCGCTCGCCGAACTCGTTGAGTTCGTCGGCGCCGATATCGCTGACCGCCCAATAGCTCAGGCCGCGGTCGCGCCAAGAGCGGATGTTGAAGCCCTGGATCGTGTCCATCCGTGCGGCGCGGCGCTCGGTGGACGAGGTCTGCGCCACGAACAGATTGATCACGTGCTGGCGGCGGCGATAGACCACCGCGCCGATCGCGCGTGCGTCGACGTAATCGAGCCGCCCGCCGATGAGGGTGAAGCCCTGCGCGGTCAGATCGATCACCGGCGGCGCGACGTCGAGCTTGCCGTTGAACCAGGGCTTGACGGTGTGCTGGTCGGTCGAGATGACGTCGGTGAGGTGGCCGGCCTGTAGCGAGCGCAGATGCGCCGAGACGATCTCGGCCTCGATCCGCTGCTGGTCGTCATTGCGCAGCACGATGGCGACGAGGCCGGTGGCGGCCAGCGCCGACACCGCCGAGCCCAGGGCGAAGCCTCGCAGCAGCGTGCGGCGGCTCGGCGGCACGGCAGCGAGCGGGATGATGGAGGCCGCATCGGCCGGCGGCAGGGCGGCTTCGATGCGCTGGCGCAAGGCAGGGGACGCCCTGTAGCCGAGGTCGGTGCCGGCGAGCATCTGCTTCATCTGCCTGACCGCGGCAAGCTCCGCGGCGCAGCGCGGGCAGGTCGCAACATGGGCTTCGACCTCACGAGCGTGGCCGGCATCGAGCTCGCCATCGGCCAGCGCGTGGATCAGGATCTCGGCTTCATCGCAGGTCATGGCTTAAGGCTCCTCCTGCGCGAGCCAGGCGGCGCGCAGCATCGCGCGGGCGCGGGCAAGACGCGACATCACGGTGCCGACCGGCACGCCGGCGGCCTCCGCGATCTCGCGATAGGACAGATTGTTGACCTCGCGCATGACGAACGTCTCGCGAAACGGCTCGGCCAGCGTGTCGATCAGCCGGCGGATCGCCGAGGCATCACGTTCCCGCAACACGGCGCCTTCCGGCGTCTCGGCGCTCTCCTGCCACAGCGGGGGCTGCTCGGCCGCTTCCGGCGCGTCATCGAGCGCCTTGACCGGCGCGCCGGCCCGGCGCGCGAATTCGGCGTGGCAGACATTGCGCAGGATCGCGAACAGCCACGGTTTCATCGCCGGGCCGCGATAGGTGTCGAAATGCTTCAGCGCGCGCAGGTAGCATTCCTGCACCGCGTCTTCCGCATCGGCGGCGTTGCGCAGCAGATAGCGCGCCAGCGTGTAGACATCGTCGAGATAGGGCAGCGCCGCCTCGCGGAAGCGTCGCGCCTTCTCGGGATCGTCACTGGCTGTCGTCACCGGCGAGGTCTCCGGCCCGGTTCGCGGTCGCACGGCGCGGCCGGCGGTACGCCGCCGACCGGCCCATCCGACGATGCTCATGCCCTGGTTCGCGATGCTACTCAACCTTGACCAGCCCCGTCATGTGCGGATGCAGCGAACAGAAATATTTGTAGTCGCCGGCGGCTGCGAACGTGAAGGAGAAGCTGTCGTCGGTGTCGAGCGTTTTCGATCGGTATTTCCCGGCCGACACCACCGTGTGCGGAATGTCGTCGTGGTTGGTCCAGGTGACGGTGTCGCCGACCTTCACCATCACTTCGGCCGGGGTGAAGGTGAAATTGTCGATCGTGACCTTGATGGTCTCGGCGCGCAGCGGCGTGGCGCAAACAAGCAGTACGGCGGCCAAGCCGGCACCGCGAAGAACAGGCTGGATCATCGCGTTTTCGTCCCTCAGCCCGCAAGCGGCGTGTCGATGATCGCGAGCCGCTCGTCACCGACCTTGAAGTCGATACTGGCGATGCCGAGCAGGCTGCGCAGCCTGGCGTCCTCGACCTTCATCGGGCCGGGCGAGGGCGCCGTGCCCGGCGCCGGCTGCGGAAAGGCGGTCGAGCGCGCGGTATGGAAGGTGACGTTGCCTTCGACCTTCTGCATCACCTGATGGATATGGCCGTTCAGCACCGTCACCGAGCCGAAGCCCTTCAGGCTGTCGAGCGCGCGCCCGCCATCCTCGGTCCCCCAGCCCCATTGCGGATACACCGTCCACAGCGGGATGTGCGCGAACACAACGATCGGCGTCGATTTCGAGCGGCCCTTGAGATCCTGCTCGAGCCAGGCAAGCTGCTCGGCGCCGAGATTGCCGAGCCCGCCGGCCTTGAGATCGACCACGTTGACGAGCCCGACGAAGTGCACGCCATTGGCATCGAACGAATACCAGCCGGAACCGCGCGTGCCCTTGCCGTAGCGCTCCTTGTAGAGCTTGACGTCCTCGTCGAGGAAGTCGTGCTCGCCCGGCACGTAGTGCACGTCGAGCCTGGACTGCGAGATGATGCGGTCGGCATCGTCGAACTCGGCTGCCTTCGACAGATGCGAGATGTCGCCGGTATGGATCATGAAGGCGGGCTTCACCGGCATCGCCTTGATGCGGTTGACGGCCTCCTCGAGCGTGCCGGTCGCGTTGGGATTGGCTGGCTTGTCGAAGCCGACATGGCTGTCGCTGATCTGCAGGAAGGTCAGGCCGGAGGCGGGCTGCTCGGCCGCCCGCGCCGCGTCGACCAGGCCGAGCGAACGTGGCACGCCGCCCGACAGCGTCCAGAGCACGCCCGTGCCCGCCCATGTCATGCACTCCAGCACCTTGCGGCGGCTGACGCCGTTCTCGTCATGATCACCAAGGCTCATCGTCATCTCCCGTTGCCCGTCATCGGGCTTGCGGGTGAGAAGAGCGGTCGCTGCCCGGTTTTATTCCCGGCTTCTCGTCATCGAAACGCGATGACGTGTTCGTGATCATGCCGGCAATGGCCGGCGGCTCACCTGGTCACGCAGGATGTCGGCGCAGGGCCGCGCGAATGATATGAGCGGCGCGCGCCGCCGTGGGGCGGCTGATGGACTGGATGCGACGTCGATGCATGAGCGCGTGACCCCGACCCTGCAACGAACCGAGACGTCGCGCGATCGGATCGTGCCGCTCGACCGCGCCAGGACCTTCATCACGCTCTCGGTCGTGCTCTATCACTCCGCCATCAACTACACCGATTTCGGCCAGGGCGGCGACCGCATGCACTGGCTCGGCTTCGATCTCGTCGCGCTGTTCAACGACAGCTACTTCATGTCGTGCATGTTCTTCATCTCCGGCCTGTTCGTGCCGGCAAGCCTGGCGGGCAGGGGCGCGTCGGACTATGTCGGGCGCCGTGCGCTGCGGCTCGGCGTGCCCTATATCGTGTCGATCTTCGTGATCATGCCGATCGCCTACTACCGCTACTACGTGGCGGAGGATCAGTTCAGCGCGGTGTGGTGGCGGATGATCAGCGAGGGGCCGTGGCCGTCCGGCTCGGCCTGGTTTCTCGGCGTGCTGCTGGGGTTTGATATGCTGGCTGCGTTCGTCTGGGTCCTGGCACCGCAGGCGGTCGGCGCACTCGGGCGTTGGGCGGGAATGGTGCTGCACTATCCGCTCACTGGCTTCCTGATCTTCCTCGTGATCGCCAACCTGGTCTATCTGCCGCCGCATCTCGGCTTCGGTGACGGATTCTGGTTCATGCCCGGACATTTTCCGCTGCCGCTGCAGGCGAGCCGGGTGCTGCTCTATCCGGCCTTCTTCGTCGGCGGCGTCGCGATCGGCGCAGCCGGGCTGCGGACGGGGCCGTTCGCAGCCGACGGCGCGCTGGTGCGGCGCTGGTCGATCTGGTTCGGTCTTTCCTACGGCTGCTATGGCGCGATCCTGTTGCTGGCCTACGCGCATCACAACTGGATCGCCGATTTCGATTCCCCGCCACTGTGGTGGCGCGCGGCCTATGGCATGGCGGTGGCGAGCTTCTGCGCCGCGATGGCGTTCGGCGTGCCGACCTTCTTCCTGCGCTGGGCGAAGGCGCCGCTGACGCTGATGGATCGCCTGCAGCCGTCGGCCTACGGCATCTACCTGCTGCACTTCCTGCCGCTGCTGTGGCTGCAATATCTGGTCTACGACCCGGCGTGGCCGGCGGGAGTGAAGTTCGCGATCGTGCTGATCGGCACGCTGTCGGTGAGCTGGCTCGCCGCAGCACTGTTGCGCCGGGTTCCGCTGGTGGCGCGGATCATTTGAAGCTGAACCTCTCTGACGTCAAAGGCCACCGTTCATTGATGATGTCATTGCGAGCGAAGCCGACGAAGCAATCCGGAGTCGGGACGAGGCTCTGGATTGCTTCGCTTCGCCGCTTCGCTCCCAATGACGGCAGCGGTGGTTTTTGGACGTGAGCGCCTAGCGCCCATCCTCCAAGATCATCGACGCCGCCTTCTCCGCGATCATCGCCGTCGGCGTGTTGGTGTTGCCTGAGGTGATCGTCGGCATGATCGAGGCATCGGCGACGCGCAGGCGGTCGATGCCGCGAAAGCGCAGCCGCTCGTCGACCACGGCCATCGGATCATCAGCGGAGCCCATCTTCGCCGTGCCGACCGGATGAAAGATCGTCGTGCCGATGTCACCGGCGGCCTTGGCCAGCGCCGCGTCGTCATCGCCGACGGATGGGCCGGGCAGATATTCCTCCGGCCTGTAGGCGGCGAGCGCATTCTGCTTCATCAGCCGGCGGGTGACGCGGATGGCGTCGGCCGCCACCTGGCGGTCGTCCTCGGTCGCCAGGTAGTTCGGCGCGATCGATGGCGCCTCGTCTATCCCCGCCGACCTGATCCGGACCGTGCCGCGCGAGGTCGGACGCAGGTTGCAGGCGCTGACCGTGATCGCGGGAAAGCGATGCAGGGGATCGCCGAACTTGTCGAGCGACAGCGGCTGCACGTGGAACTGGATGTTGGCGCGGTCGCGCGTCGCATCCGAGCGCGTGAAGATGCCGAGCTGCGACGGCGCCATGGTCAGCGGCCCGCGGCGCCGGAACGCGTAGTCGAGCCCCATCAGGCCGCGCCGCACCAGCGAGTAGTACGTCTCGTTCAGCGTCTTCACGCCCGTGACCTTGTAGATCGCGCGCTGCTGCAGATGGTCCTGCAGGTTGCGTCCCACGCCCGGCTTGTCGAGGGCGACATCGATGCCGAGCGCGCCGAGCCAGTCGGCCGGGCCGATGCCCGAGCGCTGCAACACCTGCACCGAGCCGATCGAGCCGGCGCTGAGGATGACCTCGCCCCTGCTGCGCGCCTCGATGGTCTCGCCATTCTGCCGGTAGCGCACGCCGACGGCGCGGCCGTTCTTGACGATCAGGCGGTCGACGAGGACGTTGGTTTCCAGCCGCAGATTGGCGCGGTTCAGCGCCGGCTTGAGGAAGCCGCGCGCCGACGACCAGCGCCGGCCGCGCTTCTGGTTGACGTGGAAATAGCTGATGCCTTCATTGTCGCCGGTATTGAAGTCGGGGATGCGGCGGAGGCCCATCTGCTCGGCGGCATCGCCGACCGCGTCAAGCACCGCCCAGGACAGCCGGGGGGCCTCGATGCGCCAGCCGCCGCCGGTGCCGTGATGCTCGCTCTCGCCGAGAAAATGATCCTCCAGCCGTTTGAACACCGGGAGCACGTCGGCATAGCTCCAACCGGCGAGACCGAGCTGGCGCCAATGGTCGTAGTCAGCGGCCTGGCCGCGCATCGAGATCATGGCGTTGATCGCCGAGCAGCCGCCGATCACCTTGCCGCGGGGGTAGGCCAGCGAGCGGCCGTTCAGCCCCGGCTCGGCCTCGGTGCGAAACATCCAGTCCGAGCGCGGATTGCCGATCGCGAAGAGGTAGCCGACCGGAATATGGAACCAGATCCAGTTGTCATTGCCGCCGGCCTCGAGAATCAGGACGCGGCGCTTCGGATCGGCCGACAACCGGTTGGCGAGGATGCAGCCGGCGGTGCCGGCGCCCACCACGATATAGTCGTAATCCCCCTCGAGCTGTCTCGGCATCGGCATTCCCTTCCCATCGTTGCCAGCTTTTAGTCAGCTCAGACGGGACCGGACAAGCGCCACGTTCATGGCTGGTTGACCGAGCCATGAGACGGGCGCAGCCCTTATCTTGGGCGGTGCGGCTTTTGCATGCTAAACAGGCGCAAAGTCCCACCGGAGTTACGAGATTCCCCATGCCCATCGTCAACCGCGTCGCCGATCTGCAGCCCGATATCCAGGCCTGGAGGCGGGATATCCATTCGCATCCGGAGCTGCTCTACGACGTGCACCGGACGGCGGCCTTCGTCACCGAGCGGCTGCGCGAGTTCGGCTGCGATGAGGTCGTGACGGGCCTCGGCAAGACCGGCGTGGTCGGCGTCATCAAGGGCCGCAAGCCCGGCCACGGCGAGGTGAAGGTGCTCGGACTGCGCGCCGACATGGACGCGCTGCCGATCGAGGAGGCGACAGGGCTGCCCTATGCCTCGAAGACCCCGGGCATGATGCATGCCTGCGGCCACGACGGTCACACCGCGATGCTGCTCGGCGCCGCGCGCTATCTCGCCGAGACCCGCAACTTCGCCGGCGAGGTCGCGGTGATCTTCCAGCCCGCCGAGGAGGGCGGCGGGGGAGCGGACGCGATGATCAAGGACGGGCTGATCGACCGTTTCAAGATCGACCAGGTTTACGGAATGCACAACGGGCCCGGCCTGCCGGTCGGCGCGTTTGCCATTCGCCAGGGGCCGCTGATGGCATCGACCGATGCGGTCGACATCACGATCGAGGGTCATGGCGGTCATGCCGCCAAGCCGCACAATTGCATCGACTCCCTGCTGGTCGGCGCCCAGCTTGTCACCGCGCTGCAGCAGATCGTGTCGCGCAGCGTCGACCCGCTGGAGGCCGCGGTGTTGTCGATCTGCGAGTTCCACGCCGGCAATGCCCGTAATGTGATTCCGCAGAGCGCGGTGCTGCGCGGCACCGTGCGGACGCTGACGCCGAAGGTACGTGAGCTGATGGAGAAGCGCGTGCGCGAGGTCGTGACCGGCGTCGCCCAGATGACTGGCGCCAAGATCGACCTGAACTATGCACGCGGCTATCCTGTCGTCATCAATCACGCCGAGCAGACCGAGATCGCGATCCGCGCCGCCAGGGAGGTCGCGGGCGACGCCAATGTGCACGAGATGCCGCCGATGATGGGCGGCGAGGACTTCGCCTACATGCTCGAGGCGCGC
Source organism: Bradyrhizobium sp. SZCCHNRI3052 (assembly GCF_032484895.1). NCBI lineage: Bacteria > Pseudomonadati > Pseudomonadota > Alphaproteobacteria > Hyphomicrobiales > Nitrobacteraceae > Bradyrhizobium > Bradyrhizobium sp. SZCCHNRI3052. The sequence goes on from NZ_JAUETW010000003.1 coordinate 394,639, forward strand.
CCCGGCGCCTTCATCTTCGTCGGCAATGGCGACAGCGCCGGCCTGCATCACCCCGCCTACAACTTCAATGACGAGGCGATCGTCTACGGCACCTCGTTCTTCATCAAGGTGGTGGAGAATACGCTGGCGGCGTGAGGCTCGCGGCCGCGTGCAGCGGCACCGCCGCGATCAGGCACGAAAGTGGACTGGCAGGGCCCGTGCGATGAGCGCGGGCCTTTTGCTTTCCATATGCACGTCGAGCTTCATGAGCTACGCGAGAATGTGCGCTGCCGCGGAATGAGGTGCGACAATATGCCTGGCGGGTGACATCCGAGAGCGCAAGACGTCATCACGCGTGGTCACTGCCGGCCTGAGACGACCGCAGTGCGTCGCTCATTCGAGCAATCAACAGGTGTATCTGACAAACTACTCTATTGTTAAAGAACTAGCTTCATGTTAGTTTTTTTCTGGCTTCGACGACTGGCGAATTGGGACAGCCTGAGCGAAGTGCTTAGCACAGCTACATTGCTTCAGGTTCTGTGAGTTCAGGGCGCGAGATCACAGAGCTTGTACCGGGACGTTGCTATTTCCTTTCTGAACGATGGCGGTTCTCAACCGACTGGGAGTATAGGAATGGCTGATCGCGATCCGGCGGAAATGCGCAAGAAGGTCGATCTGGCGCTGAAATCCGTAGTCGACTCAGAGATCGCACGCGCGTCTCTGAAGATCGACATCATGGCAGAAGGCGTTCCATTCTCGCGTGGAGCGATCTTCAGCAAGACCAATCCATTCTCGCGCGGCATCGTCTTCAGCCGCCTTGCGGCGATGGAGCGTCCGGACGAGATGGAACGTGAAATCGCCAACGATCCCGCGGTGTTGGGGGCTCTTGCGGAGCGTCTCACGCAGGTACGGGCGGTGAAGGACCTCAAGGGTCAATTTAGCGTGCCGCAGGTGGGGGGCGCGCCGAAATCGGTCAGGTGAATGGATCGATCGTTCGGCTAAGACGGAGCGAAGCGGGCCTGCGATGTCGGATCTTTCCGACGTGACGTGTCGTGGGCCCGCCCGCGACTCGCTGGTGCGGATGACGGGCAATGGTCGCCGTCATCAGCGTGACCTTTCCTGATAGCTGCTCTTGATTCCGGCATCGGTTGCGGTCCTGTCTGACGGCGGGACAGCTTGCGGCCGGCTTCGTTGGCGTATTTCCGGAGGCATGCTCGATCATGAGTGACGCGTGGACCTGGCGACCGTCGAAATCTGCCTGGCATGAAAAATTCAACGACAGGATCCTGAGATGGCAGCCGGAGGATCGCCTCGGCCTCGACTGCGAGCCGCTCAAGGCGTCGCTCATCGAAGCCAACGCGCGTGAAGCGGACTGGCTTCGTCATCCCTGCATGAACTCCATCACCTATGAAGGGCATGACAAGAGCCCGCAGCGTGATCTGCAGGTGGCGATCTGGACGGCGGCGAATGCGCCGACCGCATCCACGTCGCTGACGACGCCGGAGCCGTTGACCTTGTGGTCGCCGGTCGGAGGCTACCGGATCGAGGCCGGCAGCTATGACCTGAACGAGCTCGCTGGGCTGCTCCCGATGAAGGAATGGCCCTACGACATATCGGTCGACGTGGGGTGCCACTCCCTCGGATTTCCGATTCCCGACACCTGGGCCGAGCACACCGATCTCTCGGCCGACGAGCAGGCCCGGATGACGCGCGAGGTGACGAACGCGCTCGAGATCCTCGTGACCGCCGCGAAGAAGTTTCCCGAGTGCGTGAATTGGGTGTCCGATGTGACGCGGGTCCTGATCCCCCTGCGCAGCAGCGAGCGATCCTATTTCCGCAGCGGGTCGCAAGCCGATGTGCCCGGGATGGTTTACGCCGACCTGTTCGGCGGCCTGATGCAGGTGATGGAGGCCATCGTCCACGAATCCGCGCATCTGCATCTGTTCATGGCGGAGGCGTCGGGACCCCTGGTGGATCCGCAGCACCAGGGGCGCTACGCATCGCCGTTGCGGCCGGAGCCGCGGCCCTTGCGCGGGATCCTGCTGGCCTTTCACGCCATCGCCTACATCTGCGCCTTCTATCGTGAGGCCGAGAAGCAAGGGTTCGGCGGATCAGCCGAGTATCAGGCCGAGCTTGCCAATATGCTGACCAAGCTCAAGGAGGCGCAGGTCGTACTGGACGGTGCCCGGCCGTTCCTGACCGAGGACGGCCGCATCTTCGTCGATCGCACCGCCGAGATTGCGTACCAATGAACGACGGTCCCCATCTTCACTTCGTGTTCAAGGTCGCGTCGCGCTGCAATCTGAACTGCTCCTATTGCTACGTCTACAACAAGGGCGACAGCACGTGGAGAGAGCGGCCCGCGATCATGGATGATGAGGTCGTCGAGATCGCGATCGACCGCATCCGCCGCCATTGCCAGGCAACAGGTCAGAGCTATCTGACGATCACCTTTCATGGCGGCGAGCCGTGCCTGGTCAAGCAGGAGCGGTTCAGCTCATGGTGCCGGAAGATCAAGGAGGGGCTGGCGGGCGTCGCGCGGGTGCAGCTCTGCATGCAGACCAACGGCACGCTGCTCGACGACGGCTGGGCCGAGATCATCAAGAGGTTCGACATCGATCTCGGGATCAGCATCGACGGAACCCCCGAGGTGCATGATGCCCTGCGCGTCGATCATGCCGGGCGTGGCTCCTATCGCGATGTCGAGCAGGGCCTTGCCGTGCTGCGCCGCGCCGGGATTCCGCTGCGCTTCCTGTCGGTGATCCAGCTCGGGGCGAGCGGTGCCGCGGTGCATCGCCATCTGACGAGCCTGGGCCCGGCCTCCATCGACTATCTGCTGCCGGATTTCACCCACGACACCATCGCGGCGGTTCGCGACCGGTATGGACCGACACCCTGTGCCGATTTCCTGATCCCGATCTTCGAGGATTGGTGGCGGGACGGCACGCTGGATCTCCGGATCAAGATCTTCTGGAACATCGCTTGGCTGGTCCAGGGCGGGGAGAGCCGCATCGACATGCTCGGCAACCAGCCGCTGACCTTCCTGTTCGTCAACACCGATGGCGAGATCGAAGGGCTGGATGTGCTGCGGGTCTGCTACGACGGCGCCGCGCGCACCGGCCTGAATGTGCGGACGTCCGACTTCATGGACGTCCGGCACGCCGGCGAATTCCATCGTGCGGCGGTGTTCGAGGGCATGCCGCTGCCCGACGGCTGTCGCGCGTGCCGCGAGCGCGACACGTGTGCCGGCGGCTATCTTCCGCATCGCTATGCATCGCGGACGGGCTTCAACAATCCGACGGTGTGGTGCGCCGATCTCCTGAAACTGTTCGATCACGTCCGCGAGCGGCTGGGAACGTCGGTGGAGGAAACCAAGCTGCGCCGGGCCCATCTCCTCGACACCGCCCTGCGGCGGGCGGTGGGGCTGCAGCAGGAATCTCCGGCCATCGGCTGAGGTCGGACCTCGATCGCCGACTTATGCGCGCTGTCGCGCGGGCCTGCTGCAAGGCGGCGTGGTCGAGAGTGGAACGTGGAAGGAGTGCGCACGATGACGATCACCCTGATGCCTGACGTTCTGCGCTGGAATGACTACGAGGCGGTGTGTGACGGCGTGCTTGCGACCTATGGCGACCGGCTCGCGCAGAAGCTGGGCGAAGCCCTCGGCGAGATCGGCCGCGACGACCCTGCGGGCGGGGACGAACTGCGCAGCCTGATGGATCGCGTGGCGGACGACGGCTTCATGCGGGTTCTCGATGCCCCCGAGACCTCGTTCCGTCTGCTGTCGGCGCCGGGCCGGTACGCCGAGGACAAGGGACGATTTCTGCGCGATTCATTCGTGGCTGAGGCCTTGCGCCAGGGACTCGAGATCACCGCCGATCGGGAGCTGTGGACCGCGCTCGGCGATCGCGGCTATCGGCGTGACGGCGCCTGCATCTGGCCGCAGATCGAGGGCATGCCCGTGACCGATTACGGCAGCCCGCATGCGGTCAAGGTGGATCTGTCCGGCCAGGACCGGCCGGTCCCGCCGCAGCGCCCGCCGTTCTCCGAGGACGAAATCGACCGGCTGCACGATCTGCTGCACCGGTCCCGGGATGCGCTCGAACGGACCGAAGCGGGGCTTCCCCGCTTCGTCGCGCGCTTCAACATCGCGCTCATCCTGCAGAAGGATCCGGAGAGCCCGGGCAGCTTCTCGTCAGGATCGAACGGCTACTACATCGGCCGCACCTTCCTCGCCAACCCGCATCTTCCCGAGATCGACGAATCCCACATCGCCGATGCGCTCGTCCATGAGGGCATCCACGCGCTGCTCTACATGCAGGAGCAGGAACAGCCTTGGTTCCTCGATTCAACGGCGAAGGGCTCGCTGCCGCGCATCACCTCGCCCTGGAGCGGCAGCCGGCTGCCGTTTCCGTCTTTTTTACAGGCCTGTTTCGTCTGGTACGGCCTGCTGCACTTCTGGAGCCTGGCGATGCAGTCCGGCGCGTTCGAGCAGGGCGTCGCGATGAAGCGCATCCAACTCTGCCTGCGCGGCTTCTGCAAGCAGCCGCTGCTCGACAGCATCGCGGGGTTTTCATCGGTGGTCGACGCCGACGTGCAGAAGACGATCGAGGAGATGCAGAACGTCGTGGTCGGCGCCTTTGCCGATGTCCGCCATGCGGGCTGATGCGACGACGTCAGCGGCGGTTGAGTGTGGAGGCTGCGGATGGCGAATGGAACGGCACTGCATCGGGATCGTCTGGCGCGTCCGGTCCCGAAGAGCTTTCGATGGGGAACTCAGCGGTCGGTGCCGCCGTCGCAGACGGTCGAGCGGGTGCGTCCGTTCCTGGGAGAAATGGGAATCACGCGCATTGCTGACGTCACGGGTCTCGACCGCGTCGGCATTCCCGTCACCATGGTCTGCCGGCCGAACTCGCGCTCGGTCTCGGTGTCGCAGGGCAAGGGGCTGACCCTCGATGCTGCGAAGGCGTCGGGCGTGATGGAATCGATCGAGCTGTTTCACGCCGAGACGATCACATTGCCGCTGAAGCTTGCGACCTATGCCGAGCTGATCAGCGACCATGAGGTGGTCGACGTGGCGGACTTGCCGCTGATCGCCGGCGGGCGTTTCCATCCCGATCTGCAGATGCTGTGGATCGAAGGGCGCGATCTCATGGCCGATGCCGACGTCTGGGTGCCCTTCGAGATGGTGAACTTGTCGACCTCGCGGCCGGAGATGCCGGCCGGCAGCTTCATCTCGTCGTCGAACGGGCTGGCGTCCGGCAACCAGCTGATCGAGGCGGTCCTGCACGGCATCTGCGAGGTCGTGGAGCGCGATGCGACCACGCTCTGGCACCTCCGCAGTCCGGACGAGCAGCAGAGCCGGCGCGTCGCGCTCGAGACGGTTCAGGACGAAGGCAACCGGCGGCTGCTGGAGATGTGCGAGCGCGCGGGCCTCGAGGTCGTGGCGTGGGACATCAGCTCCGATGTCGGGCTCGCCGCCTGCCAGTGCCTGATCTTCGATCGTGACGAGGAGCTGGGGCGGGATCTCTACGCGGCGTTGGGCATGGGCGCGCATCTGTCGCCAGAGATCGCCTTCCTGCGGGCGCTGACGGAAGCCGCGCAGAGCCGGCTGACGCTGATCGCGGGCGCGCGCGACGACGTGTTCCGCGAGGAATATGACGAGAAGGCATTGGCCGCACAGTTTCTCGGCGAGCAGCGGGCGCTGCTGCGAAACAGCCCGCCGACGCGAAGCCTGCGCGAAACTCCGTCGCTGGCAGCGGAGACGTTCAACGATGATCTCGCCGTGGTTCTCGAACGGCTGCAATCCGCCGGTGTCCGGCAGGTGATTGCGGTCGATCTCACCAAGAGCAGGTTCGAGATCCCCGTGGTGAGGATCATCATTCCGGGGCTCGAAACCTTCGACAAGAATCCTGACTACAGCCCGGGGCGCAGAGCGCGGGCGTTCGCCGGCGATCAGATCTCGCGGCATCAGCCATCGGGGCATCCGCTATGACGTGCATCGTATTCACCGGGCCGACGCTGCATCCGCGCGACGCGGCGCTCGAATTGGAGGCCGAGTATCTCCCGCCGGTGCAGCAGGGCGACGTCTATCGTGCCGCGCTGGCGAAGCCTGCGGCGATCGGAATCATCGACGGCTATTTCGAGCAGGTGCCCTCGGTGTGGCACAAGGAGATCCTGTGGGCGATGGCCAACGGCATCCACGTGTTCGGCAGCGCCAGCATGGGCGCGCTGCGCGCGGCCGAGCTGCACGCGTTCGGCATGGAAGGCGTCGGCAAGGTGTTCGCGGCGTATCGCGACGGCGTGTTCGAGGCCGACGACGAGGTCGCCCTGATTCACGGACCGGCTGAGCTCGGCTTTCCCGCGCTGTCCGAGCCGCTGGTCAACATCCGCTTCACCCTGCAGAAGGCGGTCGACCATGGCGTGATCTCGGAGGCGTCCCGCCTGGTCCTGGAGGCGCTCGGCAAGGCGAGCTTCTATCCCGAGCGCAGCTACCCGGCGCTGCTGCAGGGCGCGCGGTCCGACGGCAGCCTGGCCGCGGAGGAGATCGACGCGCTGAAGGCGTGGCTGCCGGATCACCGCGTCGACCAGAAGCGCGAGGATGCGCTGGAGATGCTGCAGACGATGCGGCGCCGGTTTGCCGGAGACACGGTGCCCAAGGCGGTCGATTACGCCTTCGAGCACACCCAGCTATGGGACGGCCTGATGCAGGACGCGCAGCGTTCGGCGGCCGCAGCGCGCGAGACGGTGATGCCGGACGGAACGCCGCACCTGCTGGACGAGCTGCGCCTGCTGGCCGTGCGCGGCAGCGACCTGTCCGACAAGGCGATCGCGCGATTTCTCGCGGCATCGGAGGCGAAGCGCCGCGGCATCAGGGTCGACGCCCAGGCGCTGAGCGCGGAGATCATCCGGTTTCGCCAGAGCAGGGATTTGATGGACCCGGCTGAGCTCGAGGCATGGATCGCGCGCAACGGCCTGACCCGGTCGGAATTTCTGGAGCTGATGCTGGACGAGGCGCGCATTCGATCGTTCAGGAAGGGGCTCAACGGCTCGGCTCTGAATGCGCTGGCCGACTGGGCGCGGATCGACGGCCATTTCGAGGATCTGCTGGCGCGCGCACGCGACAAATGCGACGTGCTGAAGCAGACGGAACTCGACGGCGGTGGCAGTCCGGCGGACTATGGCCTCGGCGAGGACGAGCTGATGGCGAGATACCTGCCCGCGATGCAGGCCGGCGCACCCGACCGGGACGAGACGGACGTGGCGGTGTCGCTCGGCTTTCCCGACCGAGCAGCGCTGATCCAGGCCTTGCTGCGTGAGCACGTCTACACGTCGCGCAAATCCTGAGGCCCCGTTGTCGCGTGGGGGCGGCCCGGTCGAGGCCATGCCGGCCCGTCACGCCGCATGTGCGCGCTTGATCGCGGCCGCGGCAATCTTCAGGTCCTCGACGAAGCGCTCATACTCCCGCGCCTTGGCGTCGGCATCCGGCAGCCGCAGCAGGTAGGACGGGTGCACCGTCACCATCGCCTTGGGGCCGTCGGGCAGGTCGGCGACATGACCGCGGTTCTTGGTGACCTGCGTGATCTTGCCGAACACCGCTTGCGCGGCGGTCGCGCCCATCGCCACCACCAGCGCCGGACGCACGGCGGCGAGCTCGCGCTCGTACCATTGCCGGCAGGCCTTGATCTCCGGCGTGTTCGGCTTCTGGTGCAGCCGGATCTTGCCGCGCGGCACGAACTTGAAGTGCTTCACCGCATTGGTGACGTAGACCTTGGACCGGTCGATGCCGGCCTCCTCAAGCGCGCGGTCCAGCATCTGGCCGGCCGGGCCGACGAACGGATGGCCGGCAAGGTCCTCCTTGTCGCCGGGCTGCTCGCCGACCAGCATCAGCGGCGCATGCGCGGGGCCTTCGCCGAACACGGTCTGCGTGGCGTCCTTCCACAGCGGGCAGGCGCGGCAGGAAGCGGCTTCTTCGCGCAAGGTCTCAAGATCGGTGGCCTCGACATCACGCGAGGTCTCAGCAGCGGGCGCGTGGGCTTTCGGCTTGCGGCTCATCGCGATCTCCTCGACGCGTTTCTGCGGCTTGTGGGGTTCGGTGCCGGCTTCGGCGATCATCGATGACGTGCGCCTGGAGGCGGCCGCGATCAGCGGCTGGATCAGCTTGGCCTCGGGCAGGTTCTGCCAATATTTCTTCGGCATCTCCTTTTCCATCGCCTTCACTTTCAGCCGTGCCGGATTGAAAATGCTGGCATAGTAACGCAGCCAGACCTCTTCGAGCCGGTCCTCCGACGGCGCTTCAGCCTTGCTCACACCGGGCGTGAAGCTGACGCGGCTGCCGTCCCAATGCGCACAGAGTTCGGGCGTCAGGATCGACCACGGCATGTCGGCGAAGCGGCGGGCGAAAAATGGCGCGGCGCGCTCGACGATGTGGTGCTCGGGCTCGAACCAGGCGACGTAGCGCGCCTCGCGCTCGCGGCCGACCTCGCGGAAGCGGACGAAGGCATGCATCTTGTGGACGTCGCGGCGCACCGCCCGCGCCAGCGCGTTGGCCTGGGCGACATCAGGATCGGTCGCGATCTCCATGAGATCGTGGTTGGTCCGCAGACGCCACAGCAGCCGGTAGAGCAGGGCGAAGCGGTTGGGATCATTGTGCAGAATCGCGCTCTCGGCGAGCTCCATGAAGCTCGCCGGCACTGAGAACGCGCCCTTTGGCACCTCGGGAAGCTGCGTGTCGGCCTGATCGTCGAACAGGTCGGGCGCTGCGCCCTTGACGCGCCAGCTGACGTCGGCCGGCTTGACGTCGTTCATCGCCAGCGCCCGCGCCGCCTGACGCCAGCCGTCGAAATCAGTGTCGCTGTCGAGGGTTACGACGTGCATTTCACCTCTCTCGTCATTGCGAGCGAATCCGCCGCGTCATTCCGGGGTTCGATGCTTCGTATCGCCCCGGAATGACGGCTGTTTCCTGGCTTCGGTCTTCGCCACGACGTTCAATTAGAACCCAAATCCCAGCTGCTGCGGTTTGGGCCGCAGCCGGGCTCTGAGGCTGGCACCGTCGAGCAGGGACGGCTGTGGCCGGTGGTCGGAGAGAACGATGAACGGCAGGACCTTGTTCCGGATCACGTTGAGCCGGGCGAGATCCGCAAAGCGGATCGTGGTGGTGCGGCGGGTGGCGAGGATGCGCTGCACGGTGCGGGTGCCGAAGCCGGGCACGCGCAACAGCTCCTCGCGGCTCGCTTTGTTGATGTCGAGCGGGAAGCGGTCGCGATGGCGCAAGGCCCAGGCGAGCTTGGGGTCGATGTCGAGCGGCAGCATGCCTTCGTTCTCCTCGACGATCTCGTCGGCATCGAAGCCGTAGAACCGCATCAGCCAGTCGGCCTGGTACAGCCGGTGCTCGCGCACCAGAGGCGGTGCCTGCAGCGGCAGCGCGCGGCTGGCATCGGGGATCGGGCTGAAGGCGGAGTAATAGACGCGCTTGAGCTTGTAGGCGCCGTAGAGATTGGCAGAGGTCGACAGGATGACGCGGTCGTTGGCGTCGTCGGCGCCGACGATCATCTGCGTGCTCTGGCCGGCCGGCGCGAAGCGCGGCGGCTTGGCCCGGCGCACCGTCTTCTTCGCCTCCGCCGTCTCGTCGAGCTTGAGCCGGAGACGGCCCATGGTACGGCGGATGGCGCGCTGGTCCTTTTCCGGCGCGAGCGTCGTCAGGCTCGCCTCCAGCGGCGTCTCGATGTTGATGCTGAGCCGGTCGGCATAGCGGCCGGCCTCGGCGATCAGCGCCTCGTCAGCCTCCGGAATCGTCTTCAGATGGATGTAGCCGCGGAAGCGATGCTCCTCGCGCAATTTGCGCGCGACGCTCACGACCTGCTCCATCGTGTAGTCGGGGCTGCGGATGATGCCCGACGACAGGAACAGTCCCTCGATGTAGTTGCGGCGATAGAAGTCGATGGTCAGCTTCACCACCTCGTCGACCGTGAAGCGCGCGCGGGCCACGTTGGAGGAGGCGCGGTTGACGCAATACAGGCAGTCGAAGTTGCAGGCATTGGTCAGCAGAATCTTGAGCAGCGAGATGCAGCGTCCGTCCGGCGCATAGGAATGGCAGATGCCCATGCCGGGCGAGGTCGAGCCGAGGCCCTTGCCGTCGCGGGAATCCCGCATCTCGGTACCGCTGGAGGCGCAGGACGCGTCGTACTTGGCGGCATCGGCCAGGATCTCCAGTTTGCGCAACAGCTCCATGGCTTTGAATCCCTTTGATTCCATTCGTTGAATCACACCCGGGTCAATCCCGATTGACTCTCTCGAAGGCGTTAGCTTTATATTAGAACGTATCATGAACAAAGAGGGTCGTCGCGGGTTCACTGCCTGATCACTGAAACAACGGCAGCGCCCGCACGATGGATTGAAGAGGAGCGGCGACGGATGACCGGCGCACGCATGGATACGCTCGCGCGTCTGCGCGGCCGCATTGCCCGTCTCGAGGCGGGAGATGGCGCACATGATTTGCGCCGGGTCGCGCTCGGCCATGACGAGGCCGACGCGACCTTGCAGGGCGGGCTCGCTACCGGCGCGCTGCACGAGGTGTTCGCCGAGACCGGCCGCCAGGCGGCAGCCGCGACCGGCTTCCTGTGCGGGCTTGCCGCGCGTGTCGCCGCGCACCGGCCCCTGATCTGGATCCGGCAGGATTTCGCCGAGCGCGAGATGGGCGCGCTGTCGATGAGCGGGCTCGCCGAGCTCGGCCTCGATCCGCGCCGCATCGTCATCGTGCGCGCGCCCGATCTCGACCACGCCTTGCGCACCGCCGCCGACGCGCTCGCCTGCGATGCGCTCGGCAGCGTGATGCTGGAGGTGTGGGGGGAGACGCAAAAGCTCGATCTCGTCGCCAGCCGCAAGCTGACCCTGGCGGCGCAGGAATCCGGCGTCACCGCGCTCATGTTGCGCATTGCGGCTGCGCCCGAGCCGTCGACCGCGGAGACGCGCTGGATCGTGCGCACCGCGCCGTCACCGCTCGTTGCCCCGTGGATGGCGTGGGGCGCGCCGCGCCTCGATGTCGAGCTCATTCGCAACCGTCACGGCCAGACCGGACGATGGATCATGGAGTGGACCCCCGATGCATGCCGTTTCAACGAACCGGCGGCGGATCCTCAGCCTGTGGCTGCCGCGCCTGCCCATCGATCGCATCAAAAGACAGCGGGCACTCACAGGCGCTCCGCCTGAGAGCAAGCCGCAGGTCGTCGTCATCAAGGACGCCAATGCGCTCTTGATCCATTCGCTGGACGAAGCGGCGGCGTGCCACGGTGTGTCGCTCGACCAGCCCTTGGCGAATGCCCGCGCGGTCTGTCCCGACCTCGTCGCGCACGAAGCCGATTTGGCGGCTGATGCAAAGATGCTGGAGAGCATCGCCGACTGGTGCGACCGCTTCACGCCGCTGGTGGCGCTCGACCCGCCGCATGGGTTGTCGCTCGACATCACCGGCTGCGTGCATCTGTTCGGCGGCGAAGCCAGGCTGATGCAGTCGGTCTGCGACGCGCTGACCGCGCATGGCCTCATTGTGTCGGCGGCGATCGCCTCCAACGCCGTCTGTGCGCGTACGCTGAACCGCCAGGTGCATGGCCGCATCGTGCCCGACGGCGAGGAGGCGGCCGCGGTGGCGCCGCTGCCGGTGGCCGCCCTCGGCGGCAGCGAGGCCATTACGCTCGGCCTGCGCCGAGCCGGCCTCAAGACCATCGGCGACGTCGCCGCGCGCGGCCGCAACGAGATCACCGCGCGGTTCGGCGCCGCCTTCACCCGCGTGCTGGCGCAGGCGCTGGGCGAGGCCGATGCGCCGATCAGCCCGCGCAAGGTCCCGCCGGACTACATCGTCGACAAGCGTTTTGCCGAGCCGGTCGCGACCGACACGGTGATTGCGGCCAGCCTCTCCCGTCTGGCCGCGATGCTGGTGGCGGCGATGGCGCAGCAGGGCAAGGGCGCGCGGCGGCTGGAGGCCTGCTTCTTCCGCACCGATGGAATGGTGCGCGTGATCACGGTCGACACCGGCCAGCCGGTCACCGAGGCCGCAATCATCGACCGGCTGTTCCGCGAGCGGCTCGAGGCGCTGAACGATCCGCTCGATCCCGGCTTCGGCTTCGACATGATCCGGCTCGCTGCTGGCCGCAGCGAGATCGTGGTGCAGCAGCAGCGCGATCTCGATGCCCATGTCCACGACAATGACGAGCTGTCGGCACTGATCGACCGCATCGCCGCGCGCATCGGCGGCAAGCGCGTGGTCGTGCATCTGCCGGTCGATACCCATGTTCCGGAGCGCGTGGCGCTGCCGCTGCCGGCGCAGCAAAATCTCGCCGCCGCCACTGCTGCCGCCTGGCCGGAGCGCGCCGAGGGCGAGCCGCCGCTGCGACCTCTGCGGCTGTTCGCGCACCCCGAGGCGATCCAAGTCATTGCCGGCGTGCCGGACGGCCCGCCCGCGCGCTTCGTCTGGCGCCGTGCCGCGCATGCCGTGGTCCGCGCCGAGGGCCCGGAGCGCATCGCGATGGAATGGTGGCGGCCGGACGGGCAGGGCCTCACGCGCGATTATTTCCGCGTCGAGGACGAGCACGGCCTGCGCTTCTGGCTCTATCGCGACGGGTTGTATGATCGTGAGTTCGAGCAGCCGGAGGGCCTGCCGGTGCAGCCCGCCTGGTACATGCATGGCCTGTTCGCATGAGGGTCGGGATCGCACATCTCTCGCGGCGATCTCGCTGCTCACCCTCCCCTGGAGGGGGAGGGTGGGCTCGCATGCGCGCATGCGAGCCGGGGTGGGGTGACAGACCATCCGCGTGCACGGTGCCGATTTTCGCCGGAGCCGAGACGCCCACAGCCCTAACGTGTCGACGTCAGGACGACCGATTGTTGGGCTCACCCCACCCCGCCGCGCGCTGTGCGCGCGTCGACCCTCCCCCTCCAGGGGAGGGTGGGCAGCTGCGCAAGCCGCTTGGTGAGGGGCTGTCTTTCGTATCGCATGGGCAACGCGCCGCCCCAGCCTTCGCAGCCGCGCCATGACTCCCATCCCCTATGCCGAGATCGGCGTCACCACCAATTTCTCCTTCCTGCATGGTGGTTCGCATCCGCAGGACTATGTGCACCAGGCCGCCGAATATGGCCTCACCGCCATCGGCATCGCCGACCACAACACGCTGGCCGGCGTCGTGCGCGCCTATAGCGAGCTGAATAACGACCGGCTCAGCTACAAGCCGAAGCTGCTCTACGGCGCGCGGCTGGTGTTCACCTGCGGCACGCCGGACATCCTGGTCTATCCGCGCGACCGCGCGGCCTACGGCCGGCTGTGCCAGCTGCTCACCCGCGGCAAGCGCGGCAGTGACGCGGACAAGGTCGCCAAGGGCGATTGCCGCCTGAGCTTCGAGGACCTGTTTGAGTTCATCGAGGGACAGTTGCTGGTGCTGATGCCGCCGCATCGCTTCGACGAAGCCGCGCTCACCACCATTCTCACGCGGCTGAAAGACAGCCCCGCCGAAGGCGTGTGGCTGGCCGGCAGCCTGCTGTATCGCGGCGACGACCGGCGCCGGCTGGCGCGGCTGTCGCGCCTCGCAGCTTCAAGCAAGGTGCCGCTGATCGCCACCAATGACGTGCTCTATCATCATCCTCGACAGCGGATGCTGCAGGATGTGCTGACCTGCATCCGCGAGAAAGCCTCGATCGAGGCCATCGGCCGAAGGCTCCAGGCCAATGCCGAGCGCCATCTCAAGCCGGGACACGAGATGGCGCGGCTGTTCCGTGACCACCCCGACGCCGTGACCGAGACGCTCCGTTTCACCGACCGCATCGTGTTCTCGCTCGACCAGCTCAAATATCAATATCCCGACGAGCCGGTGCCGCCGGGCAAGACCGCGCAGGGGCATCTGCAGGATTTGACCTGGGTCGGCGCCAAGACCTATTTCGGCGACCATCTCGATGACAAACTGCGCGCTGTCCTCGACAAGGAGCTGGCGCTGATCGCCGAGCTCAACTACGCGCATTACTTCCTCACCGTCCACGACATCGTGCGCTACGCCCGCAGCCAAGGCATCCTGTGCCAGGGCCGTGGCTCGGCGGCCAATTCGGCCGTGTGCTACGTGCTCGGCATCACCTCGGTCGATCCGACCAAGATCGACCTGCTGTTCGAGCGCTTCATCTCCAAGGAGCGGCTGGAGCCGCCCGATATCGACGTCGATTTCGAGCATTCGCGACGCGAGGAGGTGATGCAATATGTCTATCGCCGCTACGGCCGGCACCGCGCGGCGATCATCGCCACTGTCATCCATTATCGTCCGCGCAGCGCCATTCGCGACGTCGGCAAGGCGCTGGGCCTGACCGAGGACGTCACCTCGGTGCTCGCCGACACCGTGTGGGGCAGCTGGGGCGACGGCCTCTCCGACATGCAGGTGCGCCAGGCCGGGCTCGATCCCGCCAATCCGATGATCCGCCGCGCCGTGGAGCTGGCATCGGAGCTGATCACCTTCCCGCGTCATCTGTCGCAGCATGTCGGCGGCTACGTGCTGACGCAGGATAGACTTGATAGTTACGTCCCGATCGGCAATGCCGCGATGGACGACCGCACCTTCATCGAATGGGACAAGGACGACGTCGATGCGTTGTCGATGATGAAGGTCGACGTGCTCGCGCTGGGCATGCTGACCTGCATCCGCAAATGCTTCGACCTGATCGCCGATCACAAGGGCAAGCGATACGTGCTCTCCGATATCCGCTCGGAGGACGATAACGAAGTCTACCGGATGCTGCAGCGAGGCGAGTCGCTCGGCGTGTTCCAGGTCGAGAGCCGCGCGCAGATGAACATGCTGCCGCGGCTGAAGCCGCGGACCTTCTATGATCTCGTCATCGAGGTCGCGATCGTCCGGCCCGGGCCGATCCAGGGCGACATGGTGCATCCCTATCTGCGCCGCCGCAACAAACTGGAGAAGGTGAGCTATCCGTCGCCGTCGCCGGATCACGGCCCGGCGGATGAGCTCTACAAGGTGCTGCACAAGACGCTCGGCGTGCCCTTGTTCCAGGAGCAGGCGATGCGGATCGCGATCGAAGCCGCCAAATTCTCGCCCGAGGAGGCCAACGGCCTGCGCCGCGCGATGGCGACCTTCCGCAACGTCGGCACCATCGGCTCTTATGAAGAGAAGATGGTCAGCAGCATGATCGCGCGCGGCTACGATCCCGCCTTCGCCAAGAGCTGCTTCGACCAGATCAAGGGCTTTGGTTCCTACGGCTTTCCGGAAAGCCATGCTGCGAGCTTCGCCCAGCTCGTCTATGTCTCGTCCTGGCTGAAATGCTTCCACCCCGACGCGTTCTGCTGCGCGCTCTTGAACTCGCAGCCGATGGGTTTCTATGCGCCGGCCCAGATCGTCGGTGACGCCCGCAAGAACGGCGTCGAGATCCGGAACATCGACGTGTCCTACAGCTTCGCCGACAACACGCTGGAGGAAATGGGTGGCAAATACTGCGCCGTTCGCCTCGGCTTCCGCCAGATCGACGGCTTCCGCTGGATCGACCGCGACGAGGAGCGGATCAGGAAATTGTCGGAGGCGCTGCGGAGGAAGGCGCAGCCTGCTCCAACATCTTCAAAAGGTGCTGGGGAGGCTCTCTCCCCATCGTCATTCCGGGGCGCGCGCAGCGCGAGCCCGGAATCCATACTCCCGATCGTGGT
Organism: Bradyrhizobium sp. SZCCHNRI3052; assembly: GCF_032484895.1. Lineage (NCBI taxonomy): Bacteria > Pseudomonadati > Pseudomonadota > Alphaproteobacteria > Hyphomicrobiales > Nitrobacteraceae > Bradyrhizobium > Bradyrhizobium sp. SZCCHNRI3052. The sequence continues at coordinate 410,291 of NZ_JAUETW010000003.1, forward strand.
TATGGATTCCGGGCTCGCCCTCCGGGCGCCCCGGAATGACGGCGTGGGTGGAGTTGTTTCTAACTCGCAAACGCTTGGTGCATTTGGAGAGCATGCAAACGCATCGCCCCGCAACGATAACGAGACACAAGCCGACATCTTCGACCGCGAGGACGACTGGGCCGACCGCATCATCCAGGCGCGCGGCCGCGGCCCCTTCACCTCGCTGGAAGACTTCGCTCGCGACACCGCTCTGCCCAAGCGCGCGCTGCTGCTGCTGGCCGATGCGGATGCGTTCCGCTCGCTCGGGCTCGACCGTCGCGCCGCGCTCTGGGCCGTGCGCCGGCTGCCCGACGACGTGCCGCTGCCGCTGTTCGAGGCTGCCATCGCCCGCGAGCAGCCGGACGAGGGCGCCAGGCCGCTGCCCGAGATGCCTCTACCGGAGCACGTCGTCGCGGACTATCAGACCATCCGCCTGTCGTTGAAGGGGCACCCGATGGAGTTCCTGCGCGAGCGTTTCGCTGCCGAAGGCGTGCTGGCCTGCTGCGACGTCAATGATGCCAACGACCGCCGTCGCGTCCGGTGCGCCGGCGTGGTGCTGGTGCGGCAGCGGCCGGGCAGCGCCAAGGGCGTCGTGTTCATGACCCTGGAGGACGAGACCGGCATCGCCAACATCGTGGTGTGGCCGAAGGTGATGGAGACCTTCCGCAAGGAGGTGATGGGCGCGCGCCTGGTGCTGGTCGAAGGCAGCATCCAGAGCAGCCCGGAGAAAGTGGTCCATCTCGTCGCCGAGCGCCTGGTCGACCGCAGCGCCGATCTCGCGCTGCTGTCGGACGACCGCCTCGGCGCCGTGCCACACGGCCCGATGCCCGCCGAGCCGCTCAACGACGACCGCCGCGATCATCCCGACACTCCCTCCCAGCGCGTCAGCCACCCCCGCAACGTCCGCATCCTGCCGCGCTCGCGGGATTTTCATTGAGGGGACCGCGGACTTGTTGCGACATGGTGGGCACGGCACTTCGTGCGATCCTTCGCATCGACTAAGCGCCTTTGCCTACCCTATGGTTCTTTATGAGTTGAGAGATGGGCGCCACGAATTGTAGGGTGGGCAAAGGCGCGACGCGCATCGCGCGTCGTGACGTGCCCACCGGCCGTCACACGGTACTCACCGTCATATTCATATGAGTGCAGTGACGCGATTCAGAAATTCAGAATAATCGCGTCTCGCCCCAAAATTCTACTTTCAATTTTTCCGAAATCATGCTCTATTGTCGCCATCCCGCTCCACCGAGAAGGGGCGTAGCGCGCGATCGTCACGACACGCGGGGCGGGGAGCGATGGCTGCGAGATGTCGCAGCGCGGGGCGAGGCCTTGCGCGGACGAACGGCAGCTTGCGGACGCGAAGGCGTGTGGTCCTGGCGCCCCGATGCTGGCGCCAAGTCTGCGGGCGATGATCCCGCCGACGACGGTGGCTAACAAGCCGGACACCGGGGAGAGCGCGCAGTAAGCGTGAAAACCATCGCGCAGGGAAGGCCGGGCGATCTCGGCTGCACCTGTGGTTCCTGCCGCCTGCATTTTTTTTCGCAGGCGGGCCGCAGGCGTCAGCCGACGCCTGGCCTTCCCTGCGCCCTCCTCACGAGAGGGTGAAACGGTCGGCAAGACTCGGACGCATCTGCGCCGCGAGACTACGTATTCATGTGCGCGTCACAGTCACCTGATCGAGGCTGCACTCGATGATCGCACGATGGACCGTCGCCCATCGCAGGGCCATGGAAACCATGACTCGATTTTGGAGGAAAAGCGCGACGTCGCGATCTCGTCCGAGCCGGAACGCAAACCCGGAGCATGGACGTGAGGCCGGAGTAGGTGCGTACCCGCGGAGGTTGGCCTGCAGGCCGGCAACACCGTCACGGCGATCCCCTGCGGCCCGATGCTTTCATGGTGCGTCGCGGTGGAACCGCGATTGCCCAAAACGAGCTGAATGCAAGCTGAACGGCTGTCGTTCAACTTTCAAATTTTTAAAGCAAAACGGAGGCGAGTTGGGCGATTTTTAGGTTGTTTAAAGCTCCAGTTCCGCACTATTAGCGCGACGATGAGACCGCCAGAGCCGGAATCGTCGACCGATCACGCGAGCCGATCTGACCAGCCATGGCGTCTGACATGAACCCATCCCCCCAGATGCTCAGCACCAAGCGGTTGCTGATCGGCCTTGCTGCCCTGGCGATGGCCGGCGCGGGCGGCTATGGCTACATGCAAGTCCGGTCGGAGACGGCTGCGAAAGACAATATCGAGCTCTCCAGCCAGTCCAAACGCAACGGCACCACCTTTACGCCGTCGGCAGCGGAATGGTCGACGCTGACGATCGAGCCGGTGTGTGAGAAGATATTTCGTGCCGAGCATGTTACCGAGGGCAAGGTTGCCGTCGACGAGGATCGCTCGACACCGGTTTTCTCGCCCTATGCCGGCCGCGTCACCAAGCTGCTGGCGCGCCCGGGTGAGACGGTGCGCCAGGGCCAGCCGCTGTTCGTGATCGAGGCCGCCGACACCGTGCAGGCCCAGAACGATTTCATCGCCGCCATCACCGCGATGAACAAGGCGAAGTCCGCGCTCGACCTCGCCGATATCCAGTACAAGCGCGCCAAGGACCTGTTCGAAGGCCGGGCGATCCCGCTGAAGGATTTTCAGCAGGCGGAGGCGACCTCCGTTCAGGCCCAGAACGACATGCGGTCGTCACAAACGGCCCTGGAGGCGGCGCGCAACAAGCTGCGCATCCTCGGCTTCACGGATGCTGCGATCACCGATTTTCAGAGCAAGGGCGTGATCGACCGCGAGATCACGATCTACTCGCCGATCACCGGTACGGTCGTGCAGCGCAAGGTCGGCCCCGGACAATATGTCAACTCCGGCGCGAGCGACCCGGTCTTCGTGATCGGCGATCTCTCCACCGTCTGGCTCACGGCGTTCGTCCGCGAGAGCGACGCGGCGCTTGTGAACATCGGCGAGGAGATTCTCGTCAACGTGCTGGCGCTGCCCGGCCGACCGCTCAAGGCCAGCATCAACTACGTCGCCGCTTCGATCGATCCGGCGAGCCGCAGGCTGCTCGTCCGCGCGACCATCGACAACAAGGATGGCCTGCTGAAGCCCGAGATGTTCGCCAATGTGACGATCTATTCGCCGGGCGAACAGCCCGCGGTCGCGGTGCCCCGCCAGGCACTGATCTACGAAGGCAATCAGGTCCGCGTCTGGGTCGCCCGTCCCGACAAGTCGATCGAGCTGCGCAAGATCAAGACCGGTTTGATCAACGGCGACCAGGTCGCGGTCGAAAGCAATCTGAGCGCGGGCGAGCAGATCGTCACCAAGGGCAGCCTGTTCATCGATCGCGCAGCCTCGGGCAGCTGAGATGCGCTTCTCCTGCATGCCTTCCTGAAAGTGCCGATCTGAATGGACCGTCTCGTCGCCATCGCCGTTCAGCGGCGCTTCCTGATGGTCGGAATGTTCGTCGCCGTCCTGATCGGGGGTCTGATCGCATTCCGCCAGCTCAACATCGAGGCCTATCCCGATCCGACCCCGCCGATGGTCGACATCGTGACGCAGAGCCCCGGCCTCTCGGCCGAGGAGATCGAGCGTTACATCACGATCCCGATCGAGACCCAGGTCGCCGGCATCAAGAACCTGCGCACCATTCGGACGATCTCGCTGTACGGCCTGTCCGACGTCAAGCTGCAGTTCTCGTTCGACTACACCTACGACGAGGCCCTGCAGCAGGTGCTGAACCGCCTGTCGCAATTGTCGCCGCTGCCCGGCAACGTCACGCCGCAAATCTCGCCCTTGAGCGCGGTCGGCGAGATCTATCGCTACCGGCTGCGCGGTCCGCCCGGCTACAGCGTGCTCGACCTCAAGACCTTGCAGGACTGGGTGCTGCAGCGGCGCTTCCGCGCCGTGCCGGGTGTCATCGACGTTACCGGCTGGGGCGGCAAGACCAAGACCTATGAGATCCAGGTCGACTTCAACAAGCTGGTCGCCAACGGCCTGACCCTGCCGCAGCTCCTGCAGGCGGTCGGCAACTCCAACATCAATGTCGGCGGCAACACGGTCGAGATCGGCACGCAGTCGGCGGTCGTGCGCGGCGTCGGCCTGATCCGCTCGATGGAGGACCTTGCCAGCACCATGGTGTCGCAGAGCGGCGGCAATCCGGTGCTGGTGAAGGACGTCGCCAATGTCACGGTGGCGGAGAAGCCACGGCTCGGTATCGCCGGCCTCAACAACAACGACGACATCGTCCAGGGCATCGTGCTGATGCGGCGCGGCGAGCAGAGCTCGCCGACCATCGCGCGGGTCGAGCAACTGGTCGACCAGATCAACAGCTCCAGCATCCTGCCGCCCGGCGTGCGGATCGAGCGCATCTACGACCGCAAGGACCTGATCGATACCACGACGCACACTGTGCTCCACAACATGGTGGTCGGCATCGGCCTGATCGTGCTGCTGCAGTGGGTGTTTCTCGGCAATCTGCGCAGCGCGCTGATCGTCGGCGCCACGATTCCGTTTGCGTTGTTCTTCGCCGTCATCATCCTGGTGCTGCGCGGCGAGTCCGCCAACCTGCTGTCGGTCGGCGCGATCGATTTCGGCCTGATCGTCGATGCCACCGTCATCATGGTCGAGGCGATCTTCCGCCGGCTGACGCAAACCACGCCATTGTCCGAGGCCGAGGAGAGCCACATCTCGCCGGAGACGATGATGGGCATGAAGAGCCACGCGATCCTGTCGGCGGCTGCCGACGTGTCGCGCTCGATCTTCTTTGCCGCGGCGATCATCATCGCCGCCTTCCTGCCGCTGTTCACCCTGAGCGGCGTCGAGGGCAACATCTTCGGGCCGATGGCGCGCACCTATGCCTATGCGCTCGCCGGCGGTCTGCTTGCGACCTTCACCGTGACGCCGGCGCTGAGCGCGATCATCCTGCCGGCACATGTCGAGGAGACCGAGACCCGGCTGATGCGGCTGCTGCACGCGATCTATTCGCCGGTGCTGCGCTGGGCGGTGGGCAACCGCAATCTGGTGATGACCGGCGCGATCGGTCTCGTGCTGCTGACCGCGGTGGTCGGCCGGCTGCTCGGGCTCGAATTCCTGCCCAAGCTGGAGGAGGGCAATCTCTGGATCCGCGCGACCCTGCCGCCGACGATCTCGCTGCAGGAGGGCAATGCCTATGTCAACGAGATGCGCAAGATCATCCGCGCGCGGCCCGAGGTCGAGGCGGTGGTCTCGCAGCACGGCCGTCCCGACGATGGCACGGACGCGGCCGGCTTCTTCAATGCCGAGTTCTTCGCGCCGCTGAAGCCGGTCAAGGACTGGCCCGGCACCAAGGACAAGGACCAGCTCACCGCGGAGCTCTTGAAGCAGCTCGACGACCGCTTTCCCGGCGTCGAGTTCAACTTCTCGCAATATCTGCAGGACAACGTCTCGGAAGCCGTGTCCGGCGTGAAGGGCGAGAACTCGATCAAGCTCTATGGCAATGATCTGCAGGCGCTGACCGACACCGCGAACAAGATCAAGCAGGTGCTGTCGACGGTGCAGGGCGTCACCGATCTTGCGGTGTTCACCTCGCTCGGCCAGCCGACGGTGCAGATCGACATCGATCGGGCCAAGGCTGCGCGCTACGGGCTGGCGCCCGGTGACATCAACGCCACCATCAAGGTGGCGATCGGCGGCGACACTGCGGGCGATCTCTACGAGCCCGGCTCCGACCGGCATTTCCCGATCATCGTTCGTCTGGCGCCGGAATATCGCAAGAGCGCGGAGGCGATCGAGAATTTGCGCATCGGCGCGCAGGGGCCGAACGGCATCACCCAGATTCCGCTGAGCGAGGTCGCGACCATCAAGCTGGTCTCGGGCGCAGCCTATATCTATCGCGAGCAGCAGGAGCGCTATCTGCCGATCAAGTTCTCGGTGCGCGAGCGCGACCTCGGCAGCGCGATCCAGGAGGCGCAGCAGAAGGTCGCCGAGCAGGTGCAGCTGCCGCCGGGCTCGCGCGTCGAGTGGGTCGGCGAGTTCGGCAATCTCCAGGACGCGATCAAACGGCTGTCGATCGTGGTGCCGATCAGCCTCGCGCTGATCGGCGTGCTCCTGTGGTTCAATTTCGGCTCGATGGCCGACACCTTGCTCGCCATGAGCGTGATCCCGATGGCGATCTTCGGTGGCGTGGTCGGCCTCGTTTTGACCGGCATTCCGTTCAGCGTGTCCGCGGCGATCGGCTTCATCGCGCTGTTCGGCATCGCCGTGATGGACGGCATCATCATCCTTTCGCAGTTCAACCAGCTGATCGACGAGGGCGTCGACCGCATCGAGGCGGTCATCCGCACCGGCGAATTGCAGCTTCGTCCGGTGCTGATGACCTGCGTCGTCGCCGGCATCGGGCTGATGCCGGCCGCGGTGTCGACCGGCATCGGCTCGCAGGTGCAGAAGCCGCTCGCGATCGTCGTGGTCACCGGCATGATGCTGGCGCCGGTGGTCATCCTCATCACGCTGCCGGTCCTGATCTCGCTGTTCTCGCGGCGACGGGTCCGCTAGATGCGCATGTGCTCGTCGATGCGCGCGGCGGAGTCACGATCGACCGCGGCGGCATCGACGATCTCGCCGCGCTTGAACACGAGGTATCTGTCGCTGATCGAGAGCGCGAATGGCAGATGCTGCTCGACCACGATCATGGAGGTGCCGATCTCGCGCCGGACGCGCACCAGCACCTCGGACAGCCGGTCGACGACGGACGGCTGCAGACCTTCCGTGACCTCGTCGAGCAGCAGCACGTCAGGCTTCGCCATCAGCGCGCGCGCCACGATCAGCATCTTCTGCTCGCCGCCGGACAGCGTGCCGGCCCGCTGGCTCGGCCGCTTGGTCAGCACCGGAAACCAGCCGCCGGCCTGCTCGAAACGCGCGGTCATGTCATCGTCCGTGAGCACGCCAAGCCTGAGATTGTCGCGGACCGACAGGTCCTGGAACAGCGCATGTTCCTGGGGAACATAGACCAGCCCCATCTTCCGCTTCAGATGCGGCGGTATTCGCGTTACGTCCTTGCCTGCAAGTTTCACTCGGCCGCGCCAGGCCGGCAGGAAGCCGACGATGGCCTTGAGCAGCGAGGTCTTGCCCATGCCGTTCTTGCCGACGATGGCGGAGGGTTTCGGCTTTGCCGAGCGCAAAACCGACGTTGCTGATCACCTCCCACGAGCCGTCGCCGCTTGCCAGCTCGTCGACGTCCAGAACGCTGCTCATTTGCTGATTTTCAGAATCTATTTATTTTTCGCGCAGGCTCTTGAAATCGGCGTTGTTGCTGGAACGGCAGGCAAATTCGGCATTCTGGAGCATGTTTTCGCCAGCAACATCGCGTCGTGGCAGGGGCCAAAGCCGAATTCGAACGTTGACCATCTCGCGACCAGGCGGCAAACCGTCCGCCGTGGAGGAAGGAACGGTCCAACTCACGGTCCCGGTCCGATAGGAAAGCCAGATGCGTAGCCTCGAAGACCGAGCCCTGCTTCTCTTGCTCGTCGCGATATCGCTGATGTTCGGGTGGATCCTGCTGCCGTTCTACGGCGCGGTTCTGTGGGGCGTCATCGGCGTCATCGTCTTCGTTCCGCTGCACCGCTGGCTGTCGCGATCGATGCACGGCCGAAACGGCCTGGCGGCGGCCGTCGTGGTGTTGATCTTCGTCGTGATCGTCATCCTTCCGCTGTCACTGATCGGGGCGTCGCTGGCGCAGGAGGCCTCCGGAGTCTACAAACAGATGCAGTCCGGTCAGCTCGACATCGGACAGTACTTTCGGAAGATGCTGGCCGCGCTTCCGACATGGGTGGTCGATCTGCTCAACCGCTTCGGGCTCGGCAGCCTCGCCGGAATGAAGGACAAGCTGTCAGCTGGCCTGCTGAAGGGCAGCGAGGTCATTGCGAGCCAGGCGCTCACGATCGGTCAGGGGACATTCGAGGTCTTCGTCAATCTGTTCATCATGGTCTATCTGCTGTTCTTCCTGCTGCGTGACGAAGAGACGCTATCGGAGCGCATCAAGAGCGCCATTCCCCTGCGCCCGGAGCAACGCGATGCGCTGCTGCGCAAATTCACGGTGGTCATCCGCGCGACGGTGAAGGGCAGTCTGCTCGTCGCTCTGGCGCAAGGCGCGCTGGGCGGCCTGATGTTCTGGTTCCTCGGCATCAACGCGCCCCTGCTGTGGGCGGTCGTGATGGCCTTCCTGTCCCTGCTTCCGGCAGTGGGAGCGGGCCTCGTCTGGTTTCCGGTCGCGCTCTATCTCCTGGCCACCGGATCGATTTGGCAGGGCGTGGTCCTGATCGCCTATGGCGCCCTCGTCATCGGCCTCGTCGACAATGTCCTGCGTCCGATCCTGGTCGGACAGGACACCAAGATGCCCGACTATGTGGTGCTGATTTCGACATTGGGCGGGATCGAGGCATTCGGCCTCAACGGGTTCGTCATCGGGCCCGTGATCGCGGCAATGTTCATCGCAATCTGGGACATTTTCTCCACCTCGCGTCACGAGGGCGCCGTGGCGCAGGATGCCTCGCGCGGGACGGGGTGAAGGGAACGCGGTGCACAATCGAAGCGGCATTTCATCGGGCGGATTAACGGATCGTAACCCGTCCTCTCCTAGCAATGAGGCGTTCGACGGGTTAAGTTTCATTGATCCGCCGCACGCGCTCTTTACCCGTCTCCTGACGGGCGTCCGCATCCCAGACTTTCTCGTCCAGAGCGGTTCATCGCCGGGCGCACGATGAACCATTTGGCTTCGACGGCGGTTAAACCGACGAAAGCTCGTGATTTCGAACTCCTGCAGCCCGTTCGGCGCTGCGCAGGGGTCCATTTGGCCGCGGTCGCGCCATGCGCGATCGCCAAGAACACAAGGTGGAGACGACATTGCAGTTCGATCAGCCAGTCGCGATGGCGACTGTGCCGCCCAAGGACCGCGCCACGCTGCGCGCCGGCGACGACGAGGGCCGCGCGGCGGCCGACGCCCGCTACTGGATGCAGATTCTCAGCAGCTATCGCACGCCAAACCGCGTCCGCAGCGTCACCGAGCTGGTGATCACGGCGGTGCCGCTGGTGGCGCTGTGGGCGGCAGCCTGGTTCGCATTCTCGCTCGGCCATGCCTGGGCGTCGTTGCTCATCGCGATTCCTGCTGGCGCCTTCCTGGTGCGCCTGTTCATGATCCAGCACGATTGCGGCCACGGCACCTTCTTCGCCGGGCGTCAGGCGAACGACTGGGTCGGCCGCGTCCTCGGCGTGCTGACCCTGACACCTTACGACTGGTGGCGGCGCACCCACGCGATCCACCACGCCAGCAGCGGCAACCTCGACCGGCGCGGCATCGGCGACATCGATACGTTGACGGTGCGGGAATATCAGGCGCGATCGACCTGGGGCCGTCTGCGCTACCGGCTGTACCGCCACCCGCTGGTCATGTTCGTCGCCGGACCCGCCTACCTGTTCTTCCTGCAGCACCGCCTGCCGTTCGGCCTCATGCGCGCCGGCTGGTCGCCCTGGGTCAGCACGATGGCGACCAATTTCGGCATCGCCCTGATCGTCGCCGGGCTGGTGTGGCTGATCGGCATCCAGGCGTTCCTGGTCGTGCATCTCCCGATCATGCTGCTCGCCGCCATGGCCGGGGTGTGGCTGTTCTATGTCCAGCATCAGTTCGAGCACACCGTCTGGGAGCGGAGCGAGCGCTGGACGCAGCAGCAGGCCGCGCTCTACGGCAGCTCACATTACGACCTGCCGGCATGGCTGCACTGGCTCACCGCCAATATCGGCATCCACCACGTCCACCATCTCTCGAGCCGGATTCCCTATTACCGGCTGCCGGTGGTGCTGCGCGATCATCCCGAGCTGCGCGAGATCGGCCGCATCACGCTGCCCGAGAGCCTGCGCTGCGTCCGGCTGGTGCTGTGGGACGAGTCGCAGCGCCGGCTGGTGTCGTTCCGCGAAGCCGGAGCGGCAGCATTGGAGCTTCGGACAACGACACCGAAGCTCGCTGGGCCACAACGATAGTACGTAGATTAGGCAGAGGCGCGCGAACAACCTGCCACATACAAGTTCTGAGCCGGCGGATTGAGCCGTCAGATGGAAACCCAGGCGCGACAACCGCGCGCGTCTCAGGCCGCGCCGCTTTGTTTGGCCGGTGCCTGTCGTTGGGCCGCCGACCAGGATGCGTGGAACCAGCCGCCGAGGCCCCAGGGGTGAGTCCGTTCCAACCAGATGAACGGTCCCATCGGCGTTTCAAACTTGCCGGGCTGGGGCCCGACCACACCCCGACCATGCAGCAGCTCGCCCTGCCAGCCTTCGTTCTTGGAGCCTTCCGCGCCGACATGAAGCCGGTAGGCCCAGGGTTCGGTGTCCATGATGACGTTGCCCTGCGCCGTCTTCATCCAGGCAATGGTGTCGGCGTGGATCGCACCAAAGGGATGGAAAGGACGGTCCTCGGGGACGCCGACGAACACGCCGACGCCGGTCTTGACCGTCGCGCCGGCGGCGATCGTCACGGGCTCGCCTTTCTGATCGTACAGCACGCTGTGCCAGTTCTGCGATTTCGTGCCCGGCGCAGTGACGATGATCTGGTAGGCGAGGCGCGGCTCGTCGAGGAGCGGCTTTTGTGACATGATCGTCTCCCATCCATGCGGGCCGGGCGTGACCGCCGGGACACGTGCGGCCCTATGCTGACGCAGTATCGGCACGGCGCTAGATCGGGCGTTGATCTGAATCAACCATCACGAGTGGAATGCAATTTCAGATTGAGTAAGGGCTGGTGCGGAGTGTCGCGGACGCGCCGTGCCCACCGCCCGTCGGTCGTAGTAATCGACCTCATAGTAGGACGGCGGGCACGCATCTCCCTTCACTCTGTCGAGCGAAGGCAGATGCCTTGTCCGTCCTGCGGGCTAAAGGCTCAATCCCTCACCACGCGCACGGCGCCCTTCGCGGCGCCTGAGGCGAACGCGGCGTAGGCCTTCAGGGCGGCGTAGCGTCGTGCGGCGGGTTACGCTGCGCTAACCCGCCCTACGGACTAACAACGCCATCAAAACCCGTACAGCTTCGCCGGATTATCGACCAGGATCTTCTTGCGGACCGCGGCGTCCGGCGCCCAGACCGGGAGCTGGTTCATCAGGCGGCCGTCGTCGATCGGATAGAAGGGCCTGATATCCGTGACCTTCAGTTCGGGATGCGGCGACGAATCCGGGTGGGGCCAGTCGGTGCCCCAGACGATGCGGTCCGGGTTGGCTTCGATCAGGGCCTTCGCGAACGGGATCACATCGGTGTAGTCGGGACCGCGGGTCGAGGCGCGGTAGGCGCCGGAGATCTTCACATAGGCCTTGCCGCTGCGGACGAGCTCGACCAGATCGGCAAAGCCCGGCTGCCCGAGGCCGAGATCGGCCTGCGCGCCGCCGAAATGGTCGAACACGGCCGGCACGGGCGATTGCATCACGAGGTCCTTGATGGCCGCGATCATCGCCGTGTTGGTGTAGAGCTGGACGTGCCAGCCCCGCGCCTTCATCCGCTCGAGCGCGGCCTGGAAGCGGGCGCGGCCGACATTGGGGTCATTGATGCCACCGGTCGCGAGATTGAGGCGGATGCCGCGGAAGCCCTCGGCATGCATGGCATCCAATTGCGCCTCGGTGGTCTTGTCGTCGATGACGGCGACGCCGCGCGCGTCATTGCCGCGCGCCTTCATCCCGTACAGCGTCGCGGAGTTGTCGGTGCCGTAGACGCTTGGCGTCACGATCACCACGCGCTGGATGTGCAGGGCCTTGTGCAGCGCCGCCATCTCCTCGGGCAGGGCCGGCTCCGGCGTGTAGACGCGGTTCGCTGCAAACGGGAATTGTTTCGGATCACCGTGGATATGGGTGTGGCAGTCGCAGGCTTGCGCCGGCACGTCGAAATCGACCGGGGTCGAAGGTTGCGCCGGCTTGGCGCGGGCGGCTGTCGTGGTCATCGTCACTCCGGCGGCAAGCGAGGCGAGCAGCAGGCTGCGGCGGTTCAGCATGGCGATCCTTCCCAGGGCCTGGCGCGTGCATTGTGGCTGACGCGCTCATTGTCGATGAAGGGAGCCTGAACCCGCTGTCGTCAGTGGGCAACAACGAAGTGCGGCATGGCTGTTCGCAGGACGAGAGCGAGACGAGGAAGTCTATGGTGAGGCCGCGGCCGCCGGCCGCAGCAACCGGTCGGAAAGGACCGGTGCTGCCGACCGAACAGATCGGTCTTACTCCTTGACGATCCGCACCGCGCCCTTGGCGGCGCTCGACGCGAACGCGGCGTAGGCCTTCAGCGCGGTCGAGACCTTGCGGGCGCGCGTCTTCGGCTTCCAGGCTTGATCGCCCTTCGCCTCCATCGCGGCGCGGCGGTTGGCGAGCTCCTCGTCGGACACTGCGAGATGAATGGTGCGGCTGGGAATGTCGATCTCGATGCGGTCGCCGTCCTGCACCAGGCCGATCAGGCCGCCCTCGGCGGCTTCCGGCGAGACGTGGCCGATCGACAGCCCCGAGGTGCCGCCGGAGAAGCGGCCGTCGGTGATCAGTGCACAGGCCTTGCCGAGGCCCTTCGACTTCAGATAGCTGGTCGGATACAGCATCTCCTGCATGCCCGGGCCGCCGCGCGGGCCCTCATAGATGATGACGACGACGTCGCCGGCCTTGATCTTGTTGGTCAGGATCGCTTCGACCGCGGCGTCCTGGCTCTCCATCACGCGCGCAGGACCCGAGAACTTCAGGATCGAGGCATCGACGCCCGCGGTCTTCACGATGCAGCCGTCGCGCGCGATGTTGCCGGTCAGCACCGCGAGGCCGCCATCCTTGGAATAGGCATGCGCGAGGTCGCGGATGCAGCCCTTCTCGCGATCGAGATCGAGCTCCTGATAGCGGCGGTCCTGGCTGAACGCCACCTGCGTCGGCACACCGCCGGGGGCGGCCATGTAGAAGTTCTTCACGCTCTCGCTCGACGTTTGGCGGACGTCCCAGCGCTCCAGCGCTGCTGCCAGCGAGGCCGAATGCACGCTCGGCAATTCGGTGTGCAGCAGGCCGGCGCGGGCGAGCTCGCCGAGGATGCCCATCACGCCGCCGGCGCGATGCACGTCCTCCATGTGCACGTCGGCCACGGCCGGCGCGACCTTGCACAGGCAGGGGACCTTGCGCGAGAGGCGATCGATGTCGGTCATGGTGAACGGGATCTCGCCCTCATGGGCGGCGGCGAGCAGATGCAGCACGGTGTTGGTCGAGCCGCCCATCGCGATGTCCATGCTCATCGCGTTCTCGAACGCCTTGAAGTTGGCGATGTTGCGGGGGAGCACGGACGCATCGTCCTGCTCGTAATAGCGGCGGGCGAGGTCGACGACGAGATGACCGGCCTCGACGAACAGGCCGCGGCGGTCGGCATGGGTCGCCAGCACCGAGCCGTTGCCGGGCAGCGACAGGCCGAGCGCCTCGGTCAGGCAGTTCATCGAATTCGCCGTGAACATGCCCGAGCAGGAGCCGCAGGTCGGGCAGGCCGAGCGCTCCATCACCTCGACATCGGCATCCGACACCTTGTCGTCGGCGGCCACGATCATCGCGTCGATCAGGTCGACCTTGCGCAGCTTGCCTTCGATGTTGACCTTGCCGGCCTCCATCGGGCCGCCGGAGACGAATACCGCGGGGATGTTGAGGCGCATCGCGGCCATCAGCATGCCGGGCGTGATCTTGTCGCAGTTGGAGATGCAGACCATGGCGTCGGCGCAGTGCGCGTTGACCATGTATTCGACGCTGTCGGCGATCAGCTCGCGCGACGGCAGGCTGTAGAGCATGCCGTCATGGCCCATCGCGATGCCGTCGTCGACGGCGATCGTGTTGAACTCCTTGGCGACGCCGCCGGCCTTCTCGATCTCGCGGGCGACCAGCTGGCCGAGGTCCTTGAGGTGGACATGGCCGGGCACGAACTGGGTGAAGGAGTTGACGACGGCGATGATCGGCTTGCCGAAATCCTCGTTGGTCATGCCGGTGGCGCGCCACAGGCCACGGGCGCCGGCCATGTTGCGGCCATGGGTGGAGGTGCGGGAGCGATAGGCGGGCATGACGGTTTCCTTAGGCGTTCCTCGGGATCAGGCAATGTTGGTCCGCGGGCGGAAGGGTCCCGCCAACCGACGGACGGCAATGATGCGGCGAGGCATACAGCGAAGTGCTTGATGATTCGACCCTAAATTTCGCTGTTCCGGGATGCCCTGCGGGCAGGGCCGGGGCCTCGTGCCGCTGCCGCAGGGGCCGGCCGGCCCCGGTCACGCGTTTGTGGCTACGTGGGGAACAGGAAGGTCGCTTAGATTAGAACGGTCGAGTTTTGTTCGCCCCGATCCAGCCCGAACGTTCCTGCCGCAGCCTCCGCCGCCCGCGCGTCCCATGCCGTCCGTCATCCGCTTCCGCCACCTGCCGACCCTTGCCGCGCTGCTTCTGGGCGTTCCCGGCGCCGCCTCGGCCCATGCCATCATCGTCTCGTCGCAGCCCGCGGCGGGTGGCACCATCGAGACGCAGGCGACAATGATCCGGCTGCGCTTCAACAGCCGCATCGATCACGCCCGCTCGCGGCTGAAGCTGCGCGCGCCCGACGGTGCCGAGCAGGCGCTTACTCCGGCAGTCGATGCGCCGGCCGACGAGATCGACGCCGAGGCCAAGGCGCTCAGCCCTGGCGCCTGGCACCTGCAATGGCAGGTGCTCAGCGTCGATGGCCACATCACCCGCGGCGACATTCCTTTCAACGTGCGCTAGCCGTGTCGCTGTTGCTCGACATCTTCGGCTATCTCTCGGTGGTGCTGCGCGGCCTGACCCTGCTGGCACAGTCGTTCACCATCGGCGGCTTGGCATTTCTGCTGTTGCTGCTGCGCCCGCTACAGCAAAGGCTGTCCGCTGACGCGATCGTGGTCGGGAAGCGCGGCCAGCGCTTCCTGCGCCGAAGCGCATTCGGCTGGTTCGCGGTCGTGCTGGCTTCGCTCGCAGTCAACATGGGCGCGCTGATCGGGACGCTCGATCTGTCGCTCGGCGCGGCGGCGAGCGCAGATTTCGCGCGCTCCGGCCTGGCTGTTGCCGCGTGCGCGCTCGGCATCGCCGTGCTCGCCCGGACCGGCAGTTGGGCCGCCTGGCGCGTCCTGACACTGACCGTGCTGGCCGTCTCAGCGCTGCTGCTGCAGCTCAACCTGACGCACGCGGTGAGCCGGCTCGAGGTACGCTGGCCGCTGCTCGCCGCCGACTTCCTTCACATGCTCGGCGCCGGCGTCTGGATCGGCGGCCTGCCGTATTTCCTGATGGCGCTGAACGGCTGCAAGGCGGATGACGATCAGCGCAGAATCGGACGGCGCTACTCGTTGATGTCGATGGTCTCGGTGGCGGCGATCGTGCTCGGCGGCATCGTGATGGCGATCGCCTATCTCGGCTCGTTCGCGGCGATCTACGGTACGGCCTATGGTGTGATGACCTCGGCCAAGGTCGCGATGCTGCTGATGCTGCTCGCGCTCGGGGCGGGCAATTTCCTGGCCGTGGAGCGCCTGCGTCGCCGTGATCCCGCAGCGCCGCTGCTGCGGATGAAGCGCTTCGTCGAGGTCGAACTCGGCATCGGGTTGACGGTGCTCCTGACGGCGGGCTCGCTGACCTCGCTGCCGCCGGGCATCGACCTCAGCCAGGACCGCCTGAACTGGGCCGAGATCGTCGAGCGCGCCGCGCCGCAACGGCCGCGGCTGACCAGCCCCTCGGTCGACCAGCTCACGATCTCGCAGTTGCAGGCGAGGATCGACGCCGCCGACGCGCAGCGCGTGACGGCGCCGCAAGCCTACGTGCCGGGCGAGGGCGTGATCCTGCCGCGCAGCGCCGCCGAAATCGCCTGGTCGGAATACAACCACCATTGGGCCGGCATCTTCGTCGTGCTGATCGGGCTGCTCGCGCTGATCGAACGCTTCGCCTGGGGACGCTGGGCACGGCACTGGCCGTTGCTGTTCCTGGTGATGGCGGCGTTCCTGTTTCTCCGCGCCGACGAGATGGCCTGGCCGCTCGGCCCGATCGGCTTCTTCGCGTCGCTGCGCGATCCCGAAGTGGCGCAGCACCGGCTGTTCGTGGTGCTGATCGTCCTGTTCGGCCTGTTCGAATGGCGGGTGCGGCTGCGCGGGCAACAGGCGGGGCGGGCGGCGCTGGTGTTTCCGCTGACGGTCGCCGCCGGCGGCGCGCTGCTGCTGACCCATTCGCACGCCATCGCCAACATCAAGGATCAGCTCCTGATCGAGATGAGCCACACGCCGCTGGCGCTGTGCGGCATCATCGCCGGCTGGGCGCGCTGGCTCGAGCTGCGCCTGGACGGCCGCATCAGCCGCGCCGCCGCCTGGGTCTGGCCGGTGGCCTTCGTGCTGGTCGGGCTGATCCTGCTGGATTATCGCGAGGCGTGAGCAGCCTTACTGCTTCTGCAGGAACACGTAGTCCGCGGAATAGGCCACGCTGCGGAGTTGCCCGGCGGTCTCGCAGGCGCCCTCCAGCTTGCCGCCCGACGTGTTGATCCGCTGCACGGTGGTGACGTCCGACAGCACGCCCTTGCTGCCGCGGTGGGAGACGACGGCGAGCTTCAGCCAGGGGATGTCGTTGTCGGTGGCGCCGATGGCGGTGCCCTGGACGCGGCCGCCGACGATCGAGCCGTCCTGGTGCTCCCAGCTCGGGCCGGCGTAGTGCCGACCGACGGTCTTGCCGTCCTCGAATAGACTGGCGATCGGTTCGCGAAAGGTCCAGGCGAGCTTGCCGTCCTTGTCGGTCTTGCAGTCGTAGACCTGCGCGCCTTCGGCATGCAGCGTCAGTACGGCCTTTTCGCCGGCGGCGATCAGCGCGTCGGGAATCGTGGTCTCTGCAGCGTAGGAGGAGCCGATCTGGGCCCCGAGCAACAGCAGGGCGAGCGATGAGGTCAAGCGCATGATCAGGTTCCTCGACAGCAGAAGTGAAACAGAAACGGGCCACGCTCGTGGCGCGGCCCGTTGATAGGTGACGAAACCAGAAGGCGAAAGTGGGGAAACTTACGCCGCCATCGCCTTGGTCAGGTTCTCGGCGATCTTGTCGAGGAAGCCGGTGGTCGAGAGCCAGCGCTGATCGGCGCCGACCAGGAGCGCGAGGTCCTTGGTCATGTAGCCGGACTCGACGGTGTCGACGCAGACCTTCTCCAGGGTGGCGGCGAACTTCGCCAGTTCGGCATTGTTGTCGAGCTTGGCGCGGTGCGACAGGCCGCGGGTCCAGGCGAAGATCGAGGCGATCGAGTTGGTCGAGGTCTCCTTGCCCTTCTGGTGCTCGCGGAAGTGGCGGGTCACCGTGCCGTGGGCCGCCTCGGCCTCGACGGTCTGGCCGTCCGGGGTCATCAGCACCGAGGTCATCAGGCCGAGCGAGCCGTAGCCCTGCGCCACGGTGTCGGACTGCACGTCGCCGTCATAGTTCTTGCAGGCCCAGACATAGCCGCCCGACCACTTCAGCGCCGCGGCGACCATGTCGTCGATCAGGCGGTGCTCATAGGTGATCTTCTTGGCCTCGAACTTGTCCTTGAACTCCTTCTCGTACACCTCCTGGAAGATGTCCTTGAAGCGGCCGTCATAGACCTTCAGGATGGTGTTCTTGGTCGACAGGTAGACCGAGTAGTTCTTGGCGAGGCCCATGTTGAGCGAGGCGCGGGCGAAGTCGTAGATCGACTCGTCGAGGTTGTACATCTCCATCGCGACGCCGGCGCCGGGCGCCTTGAAGACCTCCTTCTCGATCACGGTGCCGTCGTCGCCGACGAACTTCATCGTCAGCACGCCCTTGCCGGGGAACTTGAAGTCGGTGGCGCGGTACTGGTCGCCATAGGCGTGGCGGCCGATGATGATCGGCTTGGTCCAGCCGGGAACGAGGCGCGGCACGTTCTTGCAGATGATCGGCTCGCGGAACACGACGCCGCCGAGGATGTTGCGGATGGTGCCGTTCGGCGACTTCCACATCTCCTTGAGGCCGAACTCCTTCACCCGGGCCTCGTCCGGGGTGATGGTGGCGCACTTCACGCCGACGCCGACCTTCTTGATGGCGTTGGCCGCATCGATCGTGATCTGGTCGTTGGTCTTGTCGCGGCTTTCCATCCCCAGGTCGAAATACATCAGGTCGATATCAAGGAAGGGGTTGATCAGCTTGTCCTTGATGTACTGCCAGATGATCCGGGTCATCTCGTCGCCGTCGAGCTCGACGACCGGGTTGGTCACCTTGATTTTTGCCATGATCGATGGGGCCTTCTTGGGAACAGCGCGCCAGGAATGGAAAGCGCTTGTGAAATCAAGCGCGTCATAGCACTGCTGCACCGCGGGCGGAAGCGCACCCGGTATGCGTCCGGTGCTGATTTTCGCAGCCCGCTCATGCGGTGGGCAACGGCAGGCCGCGGGCCGGCCTGCCGTTTCGCGCAAACTGCAAAATTCAGGCGTAAGCCGATTATTTTGCTTGAGAATTCTCATCGGCCGGGCCAACGAGCGGGCAGGGCGCGATCGGCGCTTCAACCGGATCTGGAAGTCGAGGATTGAGCGTGTCGGGCACCGACAAGACGAAGGCGGGCGTGGAGATCGCAGGGCCAGTGGTGATCCTGGTCGAGCCGCAGCTCGGCGAGAACATCGGCATGGCCGCGCGCGCCATGGGCAATTTTGCGTTGTCGGAGCTGCGACTGGTCAACCCGCGCGACGGCTGGCCGAACATCGCCGCCCAGCGGGCGGCGGCCGGGGCCGACCACATCATCGATCATGTCCGGCTGTTCGACACCCTGCCGGAGGCGATCGCCGACCTCGACCTGGTGTTCGCGACCACCGCCCGAGCCCACGACCAGGCCAAGCCGGTGATGGGACCAGAGGCGGCCGCCCGCGAGATGCAGGGCCAGATCGCCGGCGGCGGCCGGGCCGGCATCCTGTTCGGCCGCGAGCGGGCGGGGCTCACCAACGAGGAGGTCGCCCGCGCCAACCGCATCATCACCTACCCGGTCAACCCCGGCTTTGCCTCGCTGAACCTCGCCCAGGCGGTGCTGCTGATGGGCTATGAATGGTTCAAGCTGGTGACATCGGGCGCGCTGCCCTTCGCCATGCCCGAACGCTCGGAGCGCGCCAGCCAGGGACAGATGGAGGCGTTCTTCGAGAACCTGGTGCGCGAGCTCGACCGGGTCGAATTCCTGCGGCCCGCCGAGAAGCGCGAGACCATGCTGGTCAACCTGCGCAACATCTTCTTCCGCATGGAGCCGTCGCGGCAGGACATCCACACCCTGCACGGCGTGGTCATGGCGATCGCCGAGGGGCGCAAGGGGCCGGCCAAGGGCGGCGTGCTCGACAGCGAGCAGGCGACGCGGCTGCGGGCGCTGATCGCCGAGCAGGGCACGGTGGCCAACCTGCCGGATTCGCGCGGCTCGCTGCGCGGGCTGGCGCGGCTGCTCCGCCGCAACCCGACCGACGCCGAGCGCGCGCTGTGGCACGCGCTGTCGCGCGACCGCCGCTTCGCCGGCCAGTTCAAGCGCCAGACCCCGGTCGGCCGCCACATCCCCGACTTCGTCTCCTTCATCCACCGCCTCGCGATCGAGCTGGTCGGCCCGGACGAGAGCGAAGGCGTGGTGGCGGATCGCAGCGCAAGGCGGGCGTGGCTGGAAAGCCGCGACTACCGCGTCACCGAGGTGAAGGCGGCGGATGTCGAGGCGAATCTGGAGGCCGAGCTGGTGCGGCTGCAGGCGGTGATCGCCGCAGCCAAGTAGTCGCCGACGGTCGCATCGCGAGCCGCGTGGCGGCTATCAATGGCTTCGCGCGTCCGTTCATCACGCGCAAGCGTCGATTGAGTTGCCGCGTGGCATGCGCGGCCCTCGCAACTCATCCGCGCCCGGCAGGCCCCGAGTCTGCGATCTCGTTTACACCGGCTGAACGATGATTTGTGAACGCAATTCCAGATTGTGGTTCTCCCAATCGGTTCTGGTTAGATCGCAGCACCAAGAGCAAGACCTAAGGGGGCATTCATGGCTACGCGACGATGGCGCTCGATTCTGTGTTGTGCGTTGATCATCGGCTCGATCTTCGGCTTGTCGGCAAGCGCCGAACCGGCGGCACCGAAGCGTTGCACGACCGCGGCCGATCTCGGTGCCGACGAGCGCATCGCCGGCTGCACTGTCGTGATCGAGCACGGCAAGCCGGCGACGCCGCAGGTGATCGAAGCCCGTTTCGCACGCGCCGGCGCCTACTTCCACAAGGGAGATGTCGAGCATGCGATCGACGACTACAAGATCGTCATCGAGCAGTCCTCGGCTGGTCTCCTTGCCGCATTCGATCGCGCCGCTCCTGATCTGCGCGAGAGCGAGCCGCAGCCGGGGTCGGGTTTCGGGCGGGCGTTCGGTCGCAACGGCTACCGCGCGCAGGCCTATCGCGCGCTGGGGATCGCAAGCTTCCAGGCCGGTCTCCTGGAGGAGGCGCAGGACGATTTCAGATGGCTCAGCGAGATCGATCCCCACAATGCCGAGGCGGCCTTGTGGCTGGATCTGGCGCGCCGCCGTGCCGGGCTGGGGAGCGAGCTCGCCGACCACGCGAAGCGGCTCGACATGGGTAAATGGCCGGCCCCGATCGTCCGTCTCTTCCTCGGGCAGGAAACGCCAGAGGCTGTGCTTGCGGCGGCCGACCGCGGTGCTCCCGTCACGCGCCGGGCACGGCGTTGCGAGGCGAGCTTCTTCGCCGCCGAGCTGATGCTCGACCAGAGTCGTGAGCGCGACGCCATGCAACTGATCGACCGGGCTCTCGCCGAGTGTCCGTTGACATCGCGCGAACGCTCGGTCGCCGAGGCGGAGGCGCGCGCGCTCCGCATCATGCCGTAAAGTCATGCGGAGAGGCACGGCAATCCCGCAGCGAGCTGTTCTCCGGCCGCATGCTTAACGCGCGCGTGCGCATTTGAGTGAAAATGCCCGGTCAAATCCGCACGCGGCGGGTTACGGAACGCTCGGGTTCGAACGGTATGGTCTGCGCATTGCCCTTTCATCGTTGCAACTGTGCGGCCTTTCATCATGAACGAAACCAGATCCGTGTTGCGGGACCTCGAGGATGCGATTGCGCGGGGGACCGCGGACAGCCGCGAGCGCGCGCTGTGGCATGCGACCGACCTGCTGATCGCGGGGCGCTACTGCGAGGAGGAGATCGCCACCTTCGGCGAGGTGATCGGCCGGCTCGCCGACGAGATCGAGATCGAAGCGCGCGCCAAGCTCGCGGATCGCCTCGCCAGGATCGAATATTCGCCGGCCAGCGTCATCCGCAAGCTCGCCTTCGACGACGAGATCTGGGTCGCCGGCCCGGTGTTGCGCGAATCCGAGCGGCTCGATGACGCCACGCTGGTCGAGAACGCCAGCACCAAGAGCCAGGACCATCTGCTCGCGATCGCCGAACGAAAGACGTTGAGCCCCGCCGTGACCGACGTGCTGGCGACGCGCGGCGACCGTGCCGTCGCCACGGCGGTGGCGCGCAATCAGGGCGCCCAGTTCTCCGGCGCCGGATTCCTGCACATGGTCAAGCGGGCCGAGAACGACTCGATTCTCGCCGAGCATCTCGGCCGCCGGCTCGACATCCCCCGCCATCTGTTCCAGCAACTCATCGCCAAGGCCTCGGACGATGTCGGCAAGCGGCTGGCCAGCGAGCGCCCCGAACTGCTCGGCGAGATCAACAGCTCGGTCGCCAACATCGCCGGCGACCTGCAGTCGAAGTTCGGACCCGGCTCGCGCAACTACTTCGTCGCCAAGCGGACCGTGACGATCCAGCACCGCCTCGGCAATCTGCACGAGAGCACCATCGCCGGCTATGCGACCGCGCACAAGGTCGAGGAGGTGACGATCGGCCTCGCGCTGCTGTCGGGATTGCCGGTCGACGTCGTCGAGCGTGCCTTGTTCGACCGCAACCGCGAGATGCTGCTGATGCTCGCCAAGGCGCTTGGCTTTACCTGGGATACGATGATGGCGCTCGCGTTCCTCGGCGCCCGCGACCACCGCATCACGGCCGGCGAGTTGCAGGAGCTGGAGCGTGACTATGCCAAGCTCCAGTCGCTGACATCGCGCAGCGTGCTCGAATTCTATCAGTCCCGCAAGAATCCAGGCAAAGGCGGCAAGGCATCCGCGCCGCGCGCCGTGGCCTATTGAACCTGCAGCGACGGATGGAGGTGATCGCGGATGAAGGGTATGGGACTTCCTCTTCGCAGAGAGCAACGGCTCGGCCATCGCGAGGCGCCTGCGGACCGCGCGGCGGTCGATGCGGCCTGGCACGTGCTCGAAGCGGCCAACGAGCTCGGCGATGAGGCTGCGGTGGCCGCCTGCCGCCGCGTCATCGATGCGAGCCTCAACGGCGCGGGCGCAGACCAGGCGGACCTGAAGCTGGTGACGGAGTATTTCCGCTAGTTCTGTCGCTCGGTTCGCGGGGCAGGGCGGCTCAGACCGCAGCGAGCTGCGGGCCCGCCGCCTTGCTGTTGCGCTGGCCCGCCTTCAGCTTCGCCGGCTCGATCAGCGCCTTCGCCGCCAGCCCGGCGGTGTCCGCGACCTCGGGATTGCGCGACACCATCGCCGCCACGATCGCGCCGTCGATCAGCAGTGCAAGCTGATGCGAGAAGCTCTCCGGCTCGGCAGCGCCCATCTCACGGGCGAGCTTCTCGATATGCGCCAGCACCACTTTCTTGTGGCGCATTGCGATGGTGCGAAACTGCTTCTGGTCCTTGTCGTGCTCGCCGACCGCATTGATGAAGGGGCAGCCGTAGAAGCGCTCCTCGCCGAACCAGCTCTTCAGCGCCGGAAAGATGCGTGCCAGCTTGGTCTCGGCGTCACCGCCGCCGCTCTCCATTTCCGCGATGAACCATTCGCGCCACTGCTTGCCTTCGCTTTCCAGCACGGCGGTGACCAGCGCGGTCTTCGATCCGAACAGCTTGTAGAGCGTGGTCTTCGCGGTGCCGGCCTCGCTGATGATCGCATCGATCCCGGTGGCATTGATGCCGTTCTTGCAGAACAGCCGCGTGGCGGCGCCGAGCAGACGGCCGCGCGCGGATTCGTCATCGCCAGCCGAGATCGTCCTCGCGATCGCCTGCTTCTTGCCGGTTTGTTTGCCCGCAACTGACTTTGCCATGCGTGCAAGCTTAATCGCTGTGCGCGTGAGTCAGCAAGACTGCTGATGTGCTCGAGGCAGCGTTGCGCTCAATTTGATCTCCGAAGGCGGCATTCTGCACTGCGCTTGGGCAGCGGAGGGGACGCAGCGGCTCGCCACTTGCCGCGATGACCGCGTAAGCCGCGAGGATCACTCCGGCTTTTGATTTTCGGCCTCTCTGGCACGCTTCGTGCAGGATACAGACCGTTCGGTATCCTCATCCCAGGGAGAGAAATGAGATGACCGCTGTGGTTCAGAAGACGGCGCTGACGGGCTGCCTCGCACCCATCGACAAGAACGGGCTTGAACAGCTCATCGTCAACGGCAAGGCCAACCCCAAGGTCATCAAGACCCTGAAGTGCAAGACCGTCGCCGAGGGCAAGTTTCGTCACGCCAACTACATCCGCAACCTCGCGCCCTACATCGTCGACGAGCCGCCGGGGCTGCTCGGTGACGACACCGCGCCAAATCCGTCGGAAGCCTCGCTCGCCGCGCTCGGCTCCTGCCTGGCCGTCGGCCTGCATGCCAATGCGGTGCATCGCGGCTGGATCGTCAACAAGCTCGAGCTGGAGCTCGAGGGCGATCTCAACATCACCGCAGTCTGGGGCACCGGCGACGTCAGCGAGAAGCCGGTCGGCTTCACCGACGTCCGCGTCAAGGTCGACATGGAGTGCGAGGGCATTCCGCAGGAGGAGGTCAAGGCGCTGATCGACCACGTCAAGAAGTGGTCGCCGGTCGCCAACACCTTCACGCGTCCGGTCAATCTCGAGGTCGGGATCTGAGGCGGCCCTCGAGGTCGGCGTAGCGGAGGACGTCATGAACTCAGTAGTCTCGGGTTCACTCGGACAGCATCTGGCGGTCGATGGCGCGGGCGTCATGCCCATACCGTCGACCGTGGAGCAGGTCACGGCGATCGCGCGCAAGGAACTCGCGCCGCTGGCCGCTGGCATCGACGCCGGGACGGTGTACCCGGCCGACGTGCTCCGCCGCTTCGGCGAGGTCGGCGCGTGGAGCAGCCACGTGCCGGAAAATGGCGCGGCGGATCTCAACTGCGCGATCGACACCATCGGCGCGATCGGTGAGGTCTGCGGCGCCTCTGCCTTCATGGCGTGGTGCCAGAACACGCTGGTCTGGTACATCGCCAACTCGCCCAACAAGGCGCTCGTCGGCCGTCTTCTCGACGACGCCGCCAGCGGCCGGTTGCTCGGTGGCACCGGCTTGTCCAATCCGATGAAGAGCTTCTTCGGCATCGAGAAGCTCAAGCTCAGGGGTCGCAAGGTCGAGGGCGGCTACGTCGTGCGCGGCGTGCTGCCCTGGGTCTCGAACCTCGGGCCGGACCACATGTTCGGTACGATCTTCGAGCGTGAGGACGCGCCCGGCGAGATCGTGATGTTCATCGCCGACTGTGCCGATCCGGCGGTGACCCTGCAGCCATGCCAGCCGTTCCTGGCGATGGACGGCACCGGCACCTACGGCATCCAGTTTCGCGACCTGTTCGTGCCGGACGAACTGATCCTGGCCGATCCCGCCGGTCCCTTCGTCAAGAAGATCCGTGCCGGATTCATCATGTTGCAGGCCGGCATGGCGCTCGGCCTGATCAAGGACTGCATCAAGATCATGCAGGAGGTCGAGGCGCCGCTCGGCCACGTCAACCGCTATCTGCCGCAGCAGCCGGTCGATTTCAGCGCGCTCGCCGATGAACTCGCGAAGGAGACGGCTGAACTCGCCAGCGATCCGTTCAACCCCGACGAGACCTATTGGCGCAAGGTCGTGGCGCTGCGCCTGCGTGCCGGCGAGGCCAGCGTCGCTGCCGCTCATGCCGCGATGCTCCATTGCGGAGCCCGCGGCTACCTCAAGGGCAATCGCGCCGAACGTCGCCTGCGCGAGGCCTATTTCGTCGCGATCGTGACTCCCGCGACCAAGCAGCTCCGCAAGATGCTCGCCGACGGCTGACGCCGGCGAGAACGGCAAACCAACAAATCCCAACCAGGAGAGGCCTGCCATGACGGACGTTCTGATTACAGCCGGCGAACTCGCTGAGTTCATCAAGACCGAGCCGTGTGTCGTGATCGACACCCGCAATCCCGATGCCTACGCCGCGGGACATCTTCCCGGCGCCGTCAACGTCCACGAGATATTCACCTATCTCGCGACGTCCACACCGGAAGGCATGGAGGAATTGAAGACGAAGTTTGCGGACGCGTTCGGCGCCGCCGGCCTTTCGGGCGCCGAGACCGCCGTCGTCTACGAACAGTCGATGAACTCCGGCTTCGGCCAGTCGTGCCGCGGCTATTTCCTGCTCACGATGCTCGGCTATCCCAAGGTCAAGGTGCTGCATGGCGGCTACGATGCCTGGGTGGCCGCCGGCATGCCGGTGACGACCGACGTGCCGTCGCCGGCCAAGGCCTCGTTCGCCATCGTGCCGGAGGCGGGCAGCATCCTGATCGACGCCAAGGCGATGCTGGCGGCGGTTGGCAATCCCGCTATCGCGATCCTCGACGTCCGCGATGTCGATGAGTGGATCGGCGATTCCTCCTCGCCCTACGGCAAGGATTTCTGTCCGCGCAAAGGCCGCATCCCCGGCGCCGTCTGGCTCGAATGGTACCGCATGATGAAGCCGACCGCCGAAGGCCCGCGCTTCAAGTCGCAGGACGAGATCCTCGCCGAATGCGCCACCGTCGGCATCACGGTCGACACGCCGGTTTATCTTTACTGCTTCAAGGGCGCACGGGCCTCGAACACCTTCCTGGCGCTGAAGAACGCCGGCGTGAAGGATGTGCGGATGTACTTCGGCTCGTGGAACGAGTGGTCGCGCGACCCGTCGCTGCCGATCGAGGAAGGACTTCCGATGCCGGCGATGACCAGCAAGGCGGCATAGAAGCTGCATGTTAAGCACGTCCGGCCGCTGAAAAATGCGGCCGGACGAGCAGTTCGAAGGCGCTGACAGCGCAGGTGTGACAAAGGGGCGCAGCACATGTCGATTTTCGATGATCCGTTCGATGCCGATTCACGCGTGAATGCCGGTTGTATCTGCGGCCAGCATCGCAGCCCGGCCGAACATGAGCACGCCGCGCTGGCGCTGCGCTGCGAGCCCGTGGCGGACTCCACCGAGAAGCGCTACGAGAACGTGGTCGCGTCAGCCGTGCTGCGCGCGGTGTTTCCGCAAGCTGCCACCCGCCGCGCGTTTCTGAAGTCGGTCGGCGCCGCCACCGCGCTCGCCGCAGTGTCCCAGTTCTTCCCGCTGAAGACCGCGACCGAGGCGTTCGCCGAAGCGGGCGCGCCCGAGAAGAAGGATCTCAAGGTCGGCTTCATCCCGATCACCTGCGCGACCCCGATCATCATGGCGGCGCCGCTCGGCTTCTATGCCAAGGCCGGGCTGAACGTCGAGGTCGTCAAGACCGCCGGCTGGGCCGTCATCCGCGACAAGACCATCAACAAGGAATACGACGCCTCGCACATGCTGGCGCCGATGCCGATCGCGATCTCGCTCGGCCTCGGTGCACAGCCGATCCCGTTCACCGTGCCCGCGATCGAGAACATCAACGGGCAGGGCATTACGCTTGCGATGAAGCACAAGGACAAGCGCAATCCGAAGGACTGGAAGGGCATGAAGCTCGCCATTCCGTTCGACTATTCGATGCACAACTATCTCCTGCGCTATTATCTCGCCGAGCACGGCATCGATCCCGACACCGACGTGCAACTGCGCTCGGTGCCGCCGCCGGAGATGGTCGCGAACCTGCGCGCCGACAACATCGACGGCTTCCTCGCGCCCGACAACATCTGCCAGCGCGCGATCTTTGACGGCGTCGGTTTCCTGCACATCCTGTCGAAGGAGATCTGGGACGGTCACCCCTGCTGCAGCTTCGCGGCGAGCCGCGAGTTCATCACGACGGCGCCGAACAGCTTTGCCGCTCTCACCCGCGCCATCGTCGATGCCACCGCGTACGCGTCGAAGGCTGAGAACCGCAAGCAGATCGCGGAGGCGATCGCTCCGGCGAATTACATCAATGCGCCGGTGACCGTCATGGAGCAGGTCTTGACCGGCACCTACGCCGATGGCCTCGGCAGCGTGAAGACCGATCCGAAGCGCGTCGATTTCGATCCGTTCCCGTGGCAGTCCTTCGCGGTGTGGATGCTGACGCAGATGAAGCGCTGGGGCCAGATCAAGGGCGACGTCGACTACAAGGCGGTCGCGGAGCAGATCTATCTCGCCACCGACACCCGCAAGGTCATGACCGACATGGGCCTGACGCCGCCGAAGGACTCCTACAAATCGTTCTCGGTGATGGGCAAGCCGTTCGATCCGACCAAGCCGGACGACTACGTCGCCAGCTTCAAGATCAAGAAGGCGTCGTGATGGGGGGAATGGGCGCGACGCTGCTGATCCCACCCATGGTGATGAACACGCCGCCAACCACACCACCGGTGTCGTCCCCGCGAACGCGGGGACCCATACGCCGTGACCTGTCTTGGGGCGGGGGCGGTAGCGACAATCGTTTCCACCAACTGCCGACGGTGGTTATGGGTCCCTGCGTTCGCAGGGACGACACCGTGAGTGGAGCGCCGGCATGACCGCCTCTCTTCGCCTCCGCGCCGCCGTGGTTTCCATCGTGCTGGTCGCCGTGTTCCTCGGCGCCTGGCATATCGCGACGCGCAGCACGGGCGCCGCGGCCAACATGAGCCCGGAATACGCCAAGCTGATGGGCATGACGGCCACGCAGGGCAAGTCGGCGATGCCCGGGCCGCTCGATGTCGGTGCCAAGCTGTGGGAGCATCTGCGGCGGCCGTTCTACGACAATGGTCCGAACGACAAGGGGCTCGGCATCCAGCTCGCCTTCTCGCTCGGGCGGGTCATGCTCGGCTATTTGATCGCAGTCGCGGTCGCGATCCCGCTCGGCTTCCTGATCGGCATGTCGCCCTTGATGAGCAAGGCGCTCGATCCGTTCATCCAGATTCTCAAACCGATCTCGCCGCTCGCCTGGATGCCGCTCGCGCTCTACACCATCAAGGATTCCAGCCTGTCGGCGATCTTCGTGATCTTCATCTGCTCGGTGTGGCCGATGCTCATCAACACCGCCTTCGGCGTCGCCAGCGTGCGCAAGGAATGGATCAACGTCGCCCGCACGCTCGAGGTCGGGAATTTCCGCCGGGCCTTCACGGTCATCCTGCCGGCTGCGGCGCCGACGATCCTCACCGGCATGCGGATCTCGATCGGCATCGCCTGGCTCGTCATCGTCGCCGCCGAGATGCTCGTCGGGGGCACCGGCATCGGCTACTTCGTCTGGAACGAGTGGAACAACCTCTCGATCACCAACGTGATCATCGCGATCCTGCTGATCGGCCTGGTCGGCATGGTGCTGGATCAGATCCTGGCCCGCGTGTCGCGGCTCGTGACGTTTCCGGAGTAGGGCATGATCAGGCGAACGGCTGCAAGGTGCGCAACTCCGTTCCCCTCCCCCTTGCGGGGAGGGGTTAGGGGTGGGGGTGCCCCACGCGCGAGTCTTCGTGGGGGACCCCCCTCCCTGACCCTCCCCCACAAGGGGGGAGGGAACGGAAAGACCTTCCTATGACCGACAAGTTCATCTCCATCGAAGGGATCGCCAAGCGCTATGATGGGGCGCGCAGCACGACGATCTTCGAGAATCTCTGGCTCGCGATGGCGCGCGGCGAGTTCGTCTGCGTGATCGGGCATTCCGGCTGCGGCAAGACCACGGTGCTGAATGTTCTTGCCGGCCTCGACGTGCCGAGCGAAGGCGCCGTCATCGTCGACGGCCAGGCCATCGAAGGTCCGAGTCTCGACCGCGCGGTCATCTTCCAGAGCCATGCGCTGCTGCCGTGGCGGACGGTGCTCGGCAACGTCGCCTATGCCGTCTCGTCGAAATGGCGCAAATGGGATCGCGCCAAGGTCAAGGCGCATGCGCTGAAATACATCGAGCTCGTCGGCCTGTCCGGCTCCGAGCACAAGCGGCCGTCGGAGCTGTCCGGCGGCATGAAGCAGCGCGTCGGGATTGCCCGCGCGCTCTCGATCACGCCGAAGATCATGCTGATGGACGAGCCGTTCTCCGCGCTCGATGCGCTGACGCGCGGCACCCTGCAGGACGAGGTCCGCCGCATCTGCGTCGAGACCGGGCAGACCGTGTTCATGATCACCCACGACGTGGACGAAGCGATCTATCTCGCCGACAAGATCGTGCTGATGACCAACGGACCCGGCGCGGTGCTCGCGGAGATCGTCGAGAACCCGCTGCCGAAGGACCGGCTGCGCGGCGACCTGCATCGCCATCCGCTGTACTACGCGCTGCGCAACCACATCATCGATTTCCTGGTCAGCCGCAGCAAGACCTTCACCGCCGAGACGCCCGATTACGACCCGCGCAAGGTGCCGGTGGTGAAGATCGGGCGCAGCGAGCCGACGATCGTCGCGTCCAACCCGGTCGAGAACGACGCGCCGCAGGCGATCGCCCGCTGACGCCCAGCCGGAAGAAACCCATCAACGAAGACTTTCAAGGGAGACCAAGCATGAAGCGATCCGACCTCACCGAGAAGCTGCTCGATATCAAGCGCGAGAAAGGATGGAGCTGGAAGTACATCTGCGAACAGATCGGCGGCTATTCCGAGGTGCTGATCGTCGGCGCCGTTCTCGGCCAGATGAAGCTGACCAAGCCGCAGGCGGCGAACGCCGGCGAGCTGTTCGGCCTGTCCAAATCCGAGATCGCGATGCTGAACGAGACGCCGATGCGCGGCGAGGGCGTGCAGATGCCCCCGACCGATCCCTTGATCTACCGCTTCTACGAACTCGTGATGATCAACGGCCCGGCGTGGAAGGAGCTGATCCAGGAGGAATTCGGCGACGGCATCATGTCGGCGATCGATTTCGACATGGTGATGGAGCGCCTGCCCAATGCCAAGGGAGACCGCGTCAAGATCACGATGTCGGGCAAGTTCCTGCCTTACAAATATTACGGCGCCAGCGGCAACGTGCCGGAATACGGCTTCAAGGAAGAGTAAGCGAGTAGCGAATTGCGAGTAGCGAATAGGGGCAGGAGATCCCTATTCGCCACTCCCTATTCGCTATTCGCCTCTCACTGCCCCGCCTTGACCTGCGCCACGGCGGTCACCAGCAGCTCGCTCATCTTCGCGCGCACGTCGGCCTCGGTGACGGCCGCGCCCTTGGCGGTGAGGTCTCCCAGCACCTTGCGCAGCACGTCGGCATCGCCCGCTTCCTCGAAATCGGCCGCGACGACCTCCTTGGCGTAGGCGTCGGCGTCAGCGCCGGACTTGCCGAGCTTTTCGGCTGCCCACAGGCCGAGCAGCTTGTTGCGGCGGGCTTCTGCCTTGAACTTCAATTCCTCGTCATGGGCGAATTGCTTCTCGAAGGCGTCCTCGCGCTTGTCGAACGTGGTCATGGTCGGAACTTCCAGTGTTGCCGAAGAGGGTTAACCGCGCAGGCGGTTGCGGGGCGGTGGCCGCACGCCTAAATAATTGGAACATCTTGCCAATACAACGGGTACGAGGCCGCAGGGAAGGGCGGTAAAACTCCGCTCCCGAGGCCCGGATCGATTGTGCTCGGGACACCAATGAGATAGGTTTCCCACAGGCCCGGTTCTTGTTCTGTTTCCGTCCGTCCGGGCCCTCGCGGCAGCTCCGTCGTGGTCCTGTCCAAAGTCATCCGGAGCCCACCATTTCATGGATTTCAACAAAACACGGTACATCCCAATGAGCCGTCGGCGTCGCATTTATGAAGGCAAGGCCAAGGTCCTGTATGAAGGCCCCGAGCCGGGCACCCTGATCCAGCACTTCAAGGACGACGCCACCGCCTTCAATGCCAAGAAGCACCAGGTGATTGAAGGCAAGGGCGTCCTCAACAACCGGATCTCGGAGTACCTGTTTCAGCACCTCAACGACATCGGGGTTCCGACTCACTTCATCCGCCGGCTCAACATGCGCGAGCAGTTGATTCGCGAGGTCGAGATCGTGCCGCTCGAGGTCGTCGTCCGCAATGTGGCGGCGGGCTCGCTGTCGCAGCGCCTCGGCATCGAGGAAGGCACCCAGCTGCCGCGTTCGATCATCGAATTCTATTACAAGAACGACCAGCTCAACGACCCCATGGTGTCGGAGGAGCACATCACTGCGTTCGGCTGGGCGACGCCCCAGGAAATCGACGACATCATGGCGCTCGCCATTCGCGTCAACGACTTCCTGACCGGGCTTTTCCTCGGCATCGGCATCCGCCTGGTCGACTTCAAGATGGAATGCGGCCGGCTGTTCGAGAACGAGATGATGCGCATCATCGTCGCCGACGAGATTTCCCCCGATTCCTGCCGGCTGTGGGACATCAAGTCGAACGAGAAGCTCGACAAGGACCGCTTCCGTCGTGATCTTGGCGGCCTTCTGGAGGCCTATACCGAGGTCGCCAAGCGGCTCGGCATCCTCATCGAGAACGAGCGCCCGGCGGGCTCCGGCCCGGTCCTGGTCAAGAGCTAAAAGGGAACAAGACGTGAAAGCGCGTGTCACGGTGACGCTGAAATCCGGCATCCTCGATCCGCAGGGCAAGGCGATCGAGGGCGCCCTGAAATCGCTCGGCGTCGACGGCGTCGCCAGCGTGCGGCAGGGCAAGGTGTTCGACATCGAGCTCGCCGGTGCCGACAAGGCCAAGGCGGAGGCCGCCCTGAAGGCGGCCGCCGACAAGCTGCTGGCGAATACGGTGATCGAGAATTACCGGGTGGAGTTGCTGGGGTAGGCAATGGCCGTGATCGACCGCGAGATCTACGAGCTTCTGCTGGAAATCCCGCGTGATCAGGTCCGTGTCGAACATTCTGTCGATGAGCTGCTTGCTGGTGCGCGAGCGTTGAACAGAGAGCTCTCGTCGGACTCACACACTCTCGCGAAGCTGCGAGGGGATCATTATCGGGCAAACACGTAGCATCATGAAATCCGCCGTCCTCGTCTTCCCCGGCATCAACCGCGAACGCGACATGGCCCGCGCGCTGCGCATGATCTCCGGCCATGAGCCTGCGATGGTCTGGCACGCCGAGACGTCGCTGCCGAAGGGCACCGACCTCGTCGTGGTGCCCGGCGGCTTCTCCTATGGCGACTATCTGCGCTGTGGCGCGATCGCGGCACGGGCCCCGGTGATGGACGCAGTACGCGATTTCGCCGCCAAGGGCGGCTTGGTGCTCGGCGTCTGCAACGGCTTCCAGATCCTGTGCGAGTCCGGCCTGCTGCCGGGCGTGCTGATGCGCAACGATAAGCTGAAGTTCATCTGCAAGGACGTGCATCTGCGGGTCGAGCGCTCCGATTCGCCGTTCACCCGCGGCTACAATGCGGGTCAGGTCATCCGCGTGCCGGTCGCTCACGGCGAGGGCAATTATGCGGCCGACGAGGAGACCTTGAAGCGGCTCAATGGCGATGGGCGCGTGCTCTATCGTTACTGCTCAGCCGATGGCGAGGTCGGCGACATCAGCAACATCAATGGCGCTGCGCATTCCATCGCCGGCATCGTCAACGAGAACGGGAATGTGCTCGGCATGATGCCGCATCCCGAGAATCACGTCGAGGACATCATGGGCTGCACCGACGGCCGTGGCCTGTTCGCCGGCCTCGTCGCCCATCTCGACCGCGCAGCCTGATCGGCGGGCTGCGCCCGTGACGTTTCCGTCGGGCCGCTCGCCCGGCCCGACCCACAAACGACCGATTGGTGATCGAGGTTGCGGGACGTCCTCCATCTCCCGGATCGTCCCTGACGTCCGTCCTGCCTGCCACTTCCTCGATCCCGACGGTGCCTTGATGTCGACGCTGCCTCTCACTCAGCGCGCCCTGCGCTGGCTTCTCCTGTCCGTGTCGCTCTCGCTCGTCACGGGCGTTGGCGCCGCTCGGGCCGAGACCCCGTCGACGACGCCGTCGGTCGCCACACCGCCTCTGCCGTTCACCGTGGGCGGCTGGAAACCGCAGCGGCCGAACGGCACCGATGTGACCTTCTTCCTGTGCGACGATGCGAAATGCGGCCCTGGCTCGAAGGTGAGCTACCGGCTCTACGGACCCAACACGACGATGACGATCGAGCAATTCCGCGCCTCCCAGGACCAGACCGTCAAGCTGCTCGACCAGCGCGTGCCGGGTCAGACCACGACGATTCTGGGCGTCGAGGGCGGCAAGGGCAGCGGGCTGCCGCGCATGTTCTATGCACGGCGCCTGAAAGTGTCGCCAGGCGGAGAGAAGGAATATCAAGTGAGCGGCATGCTGTTCGGCGCGAGAGGCAGTGCCAGCCTGATCAGCTCCGCGACTGGCGAGGCGAACAGCACGGCCAACTTCAAGCAATTCGCGGTCCCGGTCATGCTTCTGCTCGCGCCACGGTCAAAATGATCGCGTGACGGCGCGCCGAAGCCGTTCATCAAAATCGTTCCGGAGTTTTTTCTCGCGCCGTCCGGCAACGCCGGGCGGCTGTTTGCGTTGTCCGCCAGCGAATGGGGCAGGGATCCAAGGAGGTTCTCATATGACGACGAAACATTGGCTGGGAACGGCCGCGATCATCCTGGCGATCGGAACGGCATCAGGTGCTGCATCGGCGCAAGGCGACATGAAGCGCGAGGGAGGCCCGGCCGCTGCGACGGCGCACGAGGCCACGCGTCCGGCTGCCGAGGCGAAGGGAGAGGCAAAGGGCGGCGCCGCCGCGGCGGAACGTGCCGGCGCCGAGGCAAAGCAGAGCGCGCAGGAGCAGCGCCGTGGCGAGCTTTCATCCGCAGCAGGACGCGAGCAGGCTCAGGAAAGGTCCTCCGAGCGGTCGGCACATGATGCCAAGCAGAGCGCCGAGAGCAAGGGCGGTGCGGCCGCCGAGCGTGGCCGCGAGGCCAAGGAGAACGCCGAGTCGAAGTCGTCGACTGACAGTAAGCAGGCCGACAAGCAGTCTGACAGCAAGAGCAAGGCTGAGTCGAAGCAACAGCAGGGGCGCGCCGACGAGCCGCGCAAGGGCGAGGATCGCGCCGCCGAGAGTAAGTCGGGGGCGACGGATCGGAAGTCCGACCGTGAGGCCGATCGCAATGATCACGATAAGGACAAGACCCGGCAGAGCCAGGACGAGCGCAAGACCGGCACGTCCGACGAGGCCGCGGACAAGCAGACCGGCGACCGCAACAAGCAGGCCAACCAGCCGAACGCGGCCGACAGCAAGAACACGACCGCGCAGCAGAACCAGCCGACCGGCGCCGGTCAGCGTGATCAGACCGGGCAGGCCAACAATCAGACCCAGCCCAATGGCAGCCGCTCCAGCACGCAGTTGTCGGTCAACGAGCAGCAGAAGACCCGCGTGGTCGATCAGCTCAAGCGCGATCACGACTTCGACCAGGCGCGTACCAATCTCAACATCAACATCAACGTCGGCGAGCGCCTGCCCGAGCGCGTGCGGCCGCGTCCGCTGCCGTCGGACATCGTGACGATCGTGCCGGAATATCGCGGCTACGAGTACACCGTGATCCATGACGAGATCGCGATCGTCGACCCGCGCAGCCGCGAGATCGTCGACGTAATCCCGCAGAACGGCATGCGCGCGGACCGCGGCTATGATCGCGGCGGCTATGGCGTCGGCTCGACCCGCATCGTGCTGTCGGACGATCAGCGCCAGATTCTGCGCCGCGCCGCCACCGAGACGGGCACTGTGGGCTCGACGACATCGTCGTCGTCCTCGTCCGGATCGAGCTGCCTGAGCCTGCGCCGCGTGCCCGATGAGCTCGCGCGCAGCAATCCGGAGCTCGCCAACTACCAGTATCTAGCGATCGGCGAGCAGGTCGTGCTGGTCGACCCGCGCGATCAGAAGGTGGTGCAGGTCATCGACCAGCAGCAGTAGGGCCGAGGCGCGGCTGCGCCTTGTCTCATCGATGGCCTCCCTTGCCGCTGCGGCATGGGAGGCCATCGAAAGATTGATTTGGACATAGCACGTCCGGCTCTGCTTCAGTTCGCTCACAACGGGGAACGAGATTCCATCTCGTCCACAAGGGGAGCGAAACGAGCCATGGCGATCATCCGCCAGCTGTATGTCCAAGTCCTGATCGCGATCCTGCTCGCGATCGCCGTCGGCCTGCTGGCGCCAGAGGCGGCCGTTCAGATGAAGCCGCTCGGCGATGCGTTCATCGCACTTCTGCGCATGATGCTCGGGCCGATCATCTTCTGCTCGGTGGTGCTCGGGCTGACGCATGTCCGCGATATGAGGCAGCTCGGCCGGCTCGCGTTCAAGTCGCTGCTGTATTTCGAGATCCTGACCACGCTCGGCATGGTCGTCGGCTTCATCGCGGTCAACGTGTTCCAGCCCGGCGACGGGCTCCATGCCGGCAACCTCGCGCTCAATGACAGCGTGACGCGCATCTCCAACGCCGCGAGCAATTTCACGGCTATCGGCTTCTTCCTCAGCATCATCCCGACCACGATCGTCGACGCCTTCGCCAAGGGCGAGATTCTCCAGATCCTGTTCATCTCGGTGATGGTGGGCGCGGCGCTGAGCGTCGGCCTGAAGACGGAGTCGGCGATCCTGCGCGGCATCGAGGAGGGGCAGGACGTGCTGTTCCGCATGCTGGGTTTCATCATGAAGCTGGCGCCACTCGGGGCGTTCGGCGCCATGGCGGCGGCGATCGGCACGCATGGCGGCGCCACGCTGCTCTATCTCGGCAAGGTCGTGCTGCTGTACTGGATCACGGCGGTCGTCTTCGTCGCAGTCGTGCTCGGCGGCGTGTGCGCCATCATGCGGCTGTCGCTGCTCAAGCTGCTGCGGCTGATCCGCGAGGAGCTGCTGCTGGTGCTCGGGACCGCGTCCGGCGAGGTTGCGCTGCCGCGGCTGATGCAGAAGCTCGAGCAGGCCGGCTGCGACGGCGCCATCGTCGGTTTCGTGCTGCCGGCCGGCTACAGCTTCAATCTCGACGGCACGGGCATCTACATGGCGATTGCCGTCGGCTTCATCGCCCAGGCCACCGACACGCCATTCAGCTACGGCCAGCAGCTGGCGGTGCTCGCGGTCATGCTGCTGACCTCGAAGGGCGGCACCACCGTCGCGGGCGGCGCCTTCATCAAGCTCGCGGCGACCCTGCAATCCGTCCGCGTGCTGCCGCTCAACGGCCTCGGCCTGCTGTTCGGCATCGACCGCCTGATGGCGACCTGCACCGCGCTCACCAACGTCGTCGGCAACACCGTTGCCGTGTTCGTCATCGCGCGCTGGGAAAATGCGCTGGATGCCGCCAGGCTCGATGCCTATCTCGCGGGCGGCACCGCGGCGACGGTCGCGGAGGCGGCCGTCGACGAGGGCCACGCTGCAATCGCCGGTGCGGGCGAATGAGCTCAGCGCACGTAGTCGCCGATGATCTTGGCGCCGGGCCAGGCGCCGTCCGCCACGCTCTGCGCGATCACCTCGCGCATCAGCGCCAGCAGCTCGTCGGCCAGCCAGGTCGGCTGGCGTTCCCGCGGCATGCCGATCGAGACGGTCGAGATCAGCGGCGGCCGCTCGATCGACCGCACGGTGAGCTCGCCGCGCTTCGCCTCGGCGACGACCGCGGCATGGGCGAGGATCGTTGCGCCGAGACCGCGCCGAACCATGGCCTTCGTCATGCTCACGCTGTCGACCTCGAAGGCGACGTTGAGCCGCGTGCCGTTCTGGATCGCCGCCTGCTCGATCAGCCGCCGGTTGCTGTGCGGAAGACTCGGCAGGATCAGCGACAGGCCGGCCAGCTCGCGCCAGCCGATCGTCTCGGCCACGGTGTCGCCGCGCTTGGCCGGCGGCAGGGCGACGACCATCCGCTCGTGCAGGATGGGGGTCAGCGCGATGCCGTCGAGCGGCGGGGGATTGTAGAGCACGGCGATGTCGAGCCGGCGGTCCAGCAGCCATTCCTCCAGCGACGAACTGATGCCCTCGCGGACCTGCACGGAGGCCTGCGGCCAGCGCCGGCGCAGTTCGACCACCACGGACGGCGCGATGCGCAGGCCCGCGACCGGCGGCACCCCGAGCGCGATGTGACCGGCGAAGCTCGAATCCGGCGAGCGCACCGCGCCGGGCATCTGGTCGATCTGCAGCAGGACGGCATGGGCGTGCTCGAGGAACGTCGTGCCGGCGCGGGTCAGGCGGACGCCGCGGCCGTGCCGCACCAGCAGCGCGACGCCAAGCTCGTCCTCCAGCTTCATCAGCTGCCGGCTGAGCGCGGATTGCGCGACATTAAGCAATGCCGATGCCCGGCTCAGGCTACCGGCGCGCGCCACCTGCACGAAGTAACGAAGCTCGCGGATGTCGATGGCCGTGTCCTCCGCGCCGCTGCCCGCCGCAGTTTATTGCAAGCGGCCCAGGGCGAGTCAAACCGCGCGCCGACAACGATGAGACGGGCGCCTTGCCGATGAACTTCATCCATCTCGACGGCTTGACGCTGCGCTATGAGCTGCGCGGCGGTGGCGCGAGGACGTTGGTGTTGCTGCATGAGCTCGGCGGCAGCCTCGAAAGCTTCGATGCCTTGATGCCCGAGCTGCCCGACGACCTGCGGGTGCTGCGCTATGATCTGCGCGGCGCCGGCCTGTCGGAAAAGCCGCGCGCGCCGTTCGGCTTCGCCGATCACGTCGGCGACCTCGACCGGCTGCTGAGGGCGCTCGGCACCGACGGACCGGTCGATATCGCCGGCGTCGCCGCCGGTGCGGCGCTCGCCGTCAGCTTCGCGCTGGCGCATCCGCAGCGCGTGAGCGCGCTGGCGCTGTGCGCGCCGGCCCTCAGCGTCGATGCTGGTCGCGTGCAGTATCTGGCGGCGCGCTCCGCGCTCTGCATGCGCGCCGGCATGCGCGCCGTGGCGGCGGATACGCTCGAGCGTTCCTATCCGCCGGTGCTGCGAACCGACCGCAATGCCTACCTCGCTTATCTCGGCCGCTTCCTCGGCAACGATCCGGTCGGATATGCCCATAACAACCTGGCGTTCGCCGAGGTCGATCTGCGCGAGCGGCTCGCGGAGGTTCGGCAGCGCTGCCTGCTGCTTGCCGGCGCGCATGATCTGTTGCGGCCGCAGGCGCAGGTCGAGGCGCTCGCCCGTCTCATTCCCGGCGCGGCGTTCGCGACCATCGACATGGCCGGTCATCTGATGCAGGTGCAGGCCCCGGCCGAGCTGGCGGGGCGGCTGACGGCTTTTCTTGCCACGCCCGCGACACAGCCGATTCCTCGCGCCTCGTGACCAGGAGCATCGCATGCGCATCAAGGACCTTGCCCCGGCCGAGATGGACGAGACGCAGCGCGCGGTGGCCGAAGAGGCCATCGCCGGCCGGCGCGGCCGGATCCCGGCGCCGCTGCGGGCCTGGCTGCACAGTCCGGAGCTCGGACGCCGGGCCCAGAAGCTCGGCGAGTTCGCCCGCTACGAGACGTCATTGCCGCCTGCGCTGTCCGAGCTCGCGATCCTCGTGACGGCACGTCACTGGACCTCGCATGTCGAATGGTATGCCCACAAGCGGGATGGGCTCGCGGCGGGCATCGCCCCGTCGGTCATCGACGCGATCGCGCAACGGTGTGATCCAGAGTTCACCGATCCCGCCGCGAAGCTCGTTCACGACTACACCCGGCTGCTGCTCGCCAGCGGCCGCGTGCCGGACGATCTGCACGCGCTGGCGGCCGCAACCCTCGGCACGCGCGGCGTCGTCGATCTCGTCGGCATCATCGGCTACTACGGGCTGGTGGCGCTGACCCTCAACGCGTTCGACATCGGCCTGCCCGATGGCGAGACGCCGGAGCTGGAGCCATGACCATGACGAAGCGCCTGGAGGGCAAGGTCGCGATCATCACCGGTGCCGGCTGCGTCGGTCCGGGCTGGGGCAACGGCCGCGCCGCGGCGGTCATCTTCGCGCGCGAGGGCGCCAGGGTCCTCGCCGTCGACCGCGATGGCGGCCGCATGGACGAGACGCTGGCGCGCGCCCGGGACCACGGCGGCATCATCCAGGCCCACCGCTGCGACGTCACCGATGCGGCGGATGTCGCCGCGATGGTCGACGCCTGTATCGCAGCGTTCGGCCGCGTCGATATTCTGGTCAACAACGTCGGCGGCTCGGCGCCGGGAGGCCCGGTCGAGCTGAGCGAGCAGGGCTGGGACGCGCAGCTCGATCTCAACGTGAAGAGCGTCTTCCTCACCTGCAAGGCGGTGCTGCCGCACATGGCGGCGCAGGGCGGCGGGGCCATCGTCAACACGGCCTCCACCTCGGGCATCCGTTGGACCGGATCGGCGCAGGTCGGCTACGCCTCGGCCAAGGCCGCGGTGATCCAGTTCTCGCGCGTCGTTGCCGTGCAGTATGCCCCGCAGCGCGTGCGCGTGAACACGGTGGTGCCTGGCCAGATGCACACGCCGATGGTCGAGGCGCGCCTCGCTGGGCAGCGCGCCGGCGGCGATGTCGCGGCGCTGCTGCGGACGCGGCAGGCTCGCATCCCGCTCGGCTTCATGGGCGACGGCCGCGACACCGCCCACGCCGCGCTGTTCCTCGCCTGCGACGAGGCGCGCTTCGTCACCGGCACCGAGATCGTTGTCGATGGCGGCATGAGCGCCCGCTGTGACTGAACCCATGAGCACGGGCATGGCTGCCGTTTCCCGCGCATGGCCGGCAGGGGCCTGCGATGCGCATTGTCACATCTTCGGTCCGTTCGACCGCTTTCCGCTGCCCGACGATCGCAGCTTCACGCCGCCGGAGGCGTCGGAAACGGCGCTGCGCCGTCTGCACGATCGGCTGGGCACCGATCGCGCCGTCATCGTGCACAGCCAGGGTCATGGCCGCGACCATCGCCCGCTGCTCGATGCGCTGGCTGTTGGAGAAGGCCGCTACCGCGGCGTCGCCGTGCTCGGCGCAGAGGTCACGGCTGCGGAGGTCGCGCGCCTCGATGCAGCCGGCGTCTGCGGTGCCCGCTTCAACTTCCTTGCGCATCTCGGCGGCGCGCCGTCGGCGGAGCACATGCGGGCCGTGCTCGCGCTGGTGAGGCCGCTCGACTGGCATGTCGCCATTCATGTCACGGGCGCCGATCTCATCCGCTATGCCGAGCTGATCGCGGCCATCGAGGTGCGTGTGGTGATCGACCACATGGCCCGGCCGGACCTCGGCCGGAATCTCGGCGCCTGTCAGGAGATTCTGTGCCGCTTGCTCGACAGCGGGCGGGTCTGGATCAAGCTCAGCGGTGCCGATCGCATCTCGCGCGAGGGCGCGCCCTATCATGACGTTGTGCCGTTCGCCCGAAGCCTTGCCGCGCACGCCCCTGAGCGCGTGCTGTGGGGCAGCGACTGGCCGCACGTCAACATCAAGGGACAAATGCCGGACGATGCGGTGCTGGCCGACCTCGTGGCCGAGATCGCGCCGTCGGAGACGGCGCGACAGCGGCTTCTGGTCGACAATCCCTCGGCGTTCTTTCGCTTCGATGAATCTCGCCGGGGCCCCGTGGGAGCTTAGCCACGAGCGTCGCGGAGGCCGACGCCACAGGCGTGCGTCCATTGAACCTGCTGTGGCCGTGATGCGTCAAAACGGGATCGTCCGCAACGGCCTGCGTGAGCGCGGGATTGTCCGGGCTGGCCGGCCACGCTATCAACGTCGGCGTGTAAAATCTCGCCGTGAGTTGGGGATCTGCCGTGCCTATCGCGCTCGTCGTACTTCTGCTCGACATTTCGCTGATCTACCATGCGTCGCGGACCGGCCGTCTGCAGCCCTGGGCCTTCATCATCCTGATGGTGCCGATGATCGGCGCGCTCGCCTACATCGTCGTCGAGCTGGTGCCTGAATGGCTCGGCAGCCACGACGTCCAGAAGGCGCGCAAGCGCGTCGCCAACAAGCTGGACCCCGAGAAAGACTACCGCGAGCTGTCCGATCGTGTCGCGATCACGGACACGATCGCCAACCGCGCGGCGCTGGCCGAGGAATGCGTTGCGGTCGGGCGTTATGACGAGGCCGAGCAGCATTACGATCACATCCTGAGCCTGCCGATGGGCCACGAGCCGCTGTTCGCGCTGGGCAAGGCCAAGGCGC
The DNA here is from genome assembly GCF_032484895.1 of Bradyrhizobium sp. SZCCHNRI3052. NCBI lineage: Bacteria > Pseudomonadati > Pseudomonadota > Alphaproteobacteria > Hyphomicrobiales > Nitrobacteraceae > Bradyrhizobium > Bradyrhizobium sp. SZCCHNRI3052. Next base: position 451,413 of record NZ_JAUETW010000003.1, read on the forward strand.
AGTTCGCGCGCCGCCGCCCAGCGGATGCGCTGGCGACGCTCGACGAGCTGCAGAAGAGCTGGCCGGACTACAATTCGGCCGAGGCGCATCTGCTCTATGCACGGGCTTTGCAGGAAGCCGGCCGCATCGATGAGGCCATCGAGGAGTACCAGGCGCTGCTGGACTATGCGCCGGGCAGCGAGGCGAAGGTCCGCTACGGCACGCTGCTCAAGCTGGTCGGCCGGATCGATGAAGCCAAGGTCGTGTTCACGGAGCTGCTGATCCAGATGAAGCGCGCGCCACGACATGTGCGCAAGGCGCAGGCCGAGTGGATCGCGATCGCCGAGAAGCAGATCGCGGGGTAGCTCCGCAACGGCAGGGTACATCTTCTCCGCGCGTCATTCCGGGGCGCGCGAAGCGCGAGCCCGGAATCCATAACCACGCATGTCTTGGGAGGCGGGATGCGCGTGGCGCTGTTCTTCGACCATTTTGCGGCTGCCGGCTCATTCGCGCTGCTTCAAAATGGCTACGCCATTTTGCGCGCGAATGCCCCGGAACGGCGGAGAGAGTTGAGCGCGATCCCCCTTGCTCCGTCCCTACGGCGAGTTCGCCGCCTCCGGTGTCCGCCGCCTGATGCGCTTGATGGTGCCGGAAAACGAGAACAGCGGCTTTGGGCCGGAATGCAGCATGCCGCGCAGGAAGATCAGCGACGCGCCGGCGCGGGTGACCTCGCCTGTGGCCTCGATCAATTCACCCTCGCGCGCCGCGTCGAGGAATTCGCTCGAGAACGAGACCGTGACACCCGGGCCCTGCATGATCGGCGCGGCGAAGGCGAACAGGCAGTAATCGGCGAATGTCATCAGGCAGCCGCCATGGACATTGCCGCCGCCGTTGAGGTGCTTCTTCTCGACCCGGAAGGCGCAGCGGATCGAGCCATCGTCCTCCATCCGGTGCCAGAATGGCCCGGTGTGGGATTCGTAGCTGTCGCGCATCCAGGTCCGCCAGCCGGCGAACTCGCCGTCGGTCGCGATGTGGATGCCAGGGCGGTTCTCGAAGGCGGAACGGGACAGGTCGTGCACGTGTCAGGGCCTTTAACTGTTGATTTACCGTCTTAAATCCGATTGGTCGCCAATCTGCAAATATCCCGCTCTGCGGGTCCGGGCCAAAGCTCTGGACAGGGCGGAATAGGGCCGTAAAAGGCCTTTTCCCGCCCTGGCGATCTTTCTATGAAGCAGGCTTCAAGGGACCAGCGGCCCACGGGCAAAGGCATTTCTCCATGCGCAATGAACCGCAGATCACCCCCGAGCTCGTCGCCGCCCACGGGCTGAAGCCCGATGAATATGAGCGCATCCTGAAGCTGATCGGGCGGGTGCCGACCTTTACCGAGCTCGGCATCTTCTCGGCGATGTGGAACGAGCACTGCTCGTACAAGTCGTCCCGCATCCATCTGCGGGGACTGCCGACCAAGGCGCCCTGGGTGATCCAGGGCCCCGGCGAGAACGCCGGCGTGATCGACATCGGCGACGGCCAGGCGGTCGTGTTCAAGATGGAGAGCCACAACCACCCGAGCTACATCGAGCCGTATCAGGGTGCGACCACCGGCGTCGGCGGCATCCTGCGCGACGTGTTCACCATGGGCGCACGCCCGATCGCCTGCCTGAACGCGCTGTCGTTCGGCGCACCGGAGCATCCCAAGACCCGGCATCTGGTGTCCGGGGTGGTGGCCGGCATCGGCGGCTATGGCAACTCGTTTGGCGTTCCGACGGTCGGCGGCCAGACCCGCTTCCACACCCGCTATGACGGCAATATCCTGGTCAACGCCATGGCGGTCGGCCTCGCCGACGCCGACAAGATCTTCTATGCGGCGGCTTCCGGCGTGAACATGCCGATCGTCTATCTCGGCTCCAAGACCGGCCGCGACGGCATCCACGGCGCCTCGATGGCCTCGGCCGAGTTCGACGATTCCTCGGAGGAGAAGCGCCCGACGGTGCAGGTCGGCGACCCCTTCGCCGAGAAGCTGCTGCTGGAGGCGTGCCTGGAGATCATGGCCGCCGATTGCGTGATCGCGATCCAGGACATGGGTGCGGCCGGCCTGACCTGCTCGGCGGTCGAGATGGGCGCCAAGGGCGACCTCGGCGTCGATCTCGATCTCGATGCCGTGCCGACCCGCGAGATCGGCATGAGCGCCTACGAGATGATGCTCTCCGAGAGTCAGGAGCGCATGCTCATGGTGCTGAAGCCGGAGAAGGAGAAGGAGGCGGAAGCGATCTTCCGCAAATGGGGGCTCGACTTCGCCGTGGTCGGCTACACCACGCCGAGCAAGCGGTTCGTGGTGAAGCATGGCGGCGACGTCATGGCCGACCTGCCGATCAAGGAGCTCGGCGACGAGGCGCCGCTGTACGACCGTCCGCACGTGGCCTCATCGGCGCTGCCGGTGATCCACGCCCGCGAGGTCAAGCCGCCCCTGGACATCATCCCGGCCCTGGAGAAGCTCGTCGCAACGCCCGATCTGTGCTCCAAGCGCTGGATCTGGGAGCAGTACGACCATGTGATCCTCGGCAACACCGTGCAGCGCCCCGGCGGCGATGCCGCCGTGGTGCGCGTGCAGGATGGCCCGAAGGGGCTTGCGCTCACCGTCGACGTCACGCCCCGCTATTGCGAGGCCGACCCTTTCGAGGGTGGCAAGCAGGCCGTCGCCGAAGCCTGGCGCAACATCACCGCAGTCGGTGGCCGGCCGCTTGCGATCACCGACAATCTCAATTTCGGCAACCCGGAGCGGCCCGAGATCATGGGCCAGTTCGTCGGCTGCCTGAAAGGCATTTCGGAGGCCTGCCGCGCGCTCGACTTCCCCGTCGTCTCTGGGAACGTCTCGCTCTACAACGAGACCAACGGCCGCGCGATCCTGCCGACTCCCTCGATCGGCGGCGTCGGGCTGCTCGATGATTTCACCAAGTCGGCGAGCATCGCCTTCAAGGCCGAGGGCGAGGCGATCCTGTTGATCGGCGAGACCCATGGCTGGCTCGGCCAGTCGGTCTACTTGCGCGACGTCTGCGGCCGGGAGGAGGGCGCTCCGCCGCCTGTCGACCTCGCCGCCGAGAAGCGCATCGGCGATGTCGTCCGCGGCATGATCCATGCGGGCACGGCGACAGCTGCGCATGATCTGGCCGACGGTGGTCTGCTCGTCGCGCTCGCCGAGATGGCGATGGCCTCCGGCATCGGCGCGCGGCTGCTGGCCGCGCCTGCCTCGATCGTGCCGCATGCCTATTGGTTCGGCGAGGACCAGGCGCGCTATCTCGTGACGGTGCCGGAGACCGAGGCTGGCCGCGTGCTCGCCAAGATGCGCGGCGCCGGCGTGCCGTGCACGCGCATCGGCACGACAGGCGGCACTGCGCTGGCGATCGCCGGCGATGGTGCCGTCGAGGTCGCCGCGCTCAGGACGGGATTCGAAAGCTGGCTGCCCAAATACATGGGCGGGTCAGCCGCCTGACCCCGGACGCACGCCACGGCTGTCACAGTCAGGCACGCTGGCCGACGACGACGGAGTTCGTCGTGAGAGCGTTGGCCTCGCCCAGCGTCATTGCGGGCGCAGCGTAGCAATCCAAGACGGCCATCCGCGGATGCGGTCTGGATTGCGTCGTCGCTGCGCTCCTCGCAATGACGGAGGAGGCAGGACCGTCCTACAACACGTTCTTCGCCCCCGGAATCTGCCTGAGCACCCAGGTCGCGCCCCAGCTCAGCAGCATGCTGCCGACAAAGGCGATTGTCGCCTTGGCGATGGCTGGCAGGCCGAAGTCGAACAGCCAGTACTGGATCCACAGCACGATCGGATAGTGCACCAGGAACATGCCATAGGCATCGGCCTGCATGCGATCGAGCACGGAGAATTCCGAGCGGCGGTTGTTGAGGAAGTAGGACAGGATCGCAAACAGGATCGCGGCGCTGAAGATGACGAACAAGAAGCCATAGGCCGCCTCGTACCATTGCGGCAACACGGGCGGATTGCCCAGCACTTGGCGCTTGATCGTGATGAGCACCCAGAGCAGCGCATAGGGCACGAGCGTGACCACGATCCAGGCCCCGAGTCCGCGCTGCGACATCTGCCCTTCTGCGGCCAGCAGGCCGCGTTCGAAATTGGCCGAGCCGATGCCAGCCCCGACGTAGAAATAGGCGGCGTAGAGCAAGACGCGGCTGGCCTGCACCGAGAGCGGTCCTGCCTCGAACCACAACGTCGGGCCGAAATAGAGCCGGGACGGGATGTAGAGCCCGCCCGTGATCAGCAGGAAGACGAAGAAGAAGTCGCGCGGATGCTCGAAGGCGCGCTGCGACAGCCGATTGATCGGATCCAGCAGGCGCGGCGAGACGCGGTACAAAAGGGCTGCCGAGGTGTCGAACGCCAGCAGCACCCAGATGAACCAGATCGGTCCGCTCGGCCATGGACCGACCGTGACCGTCTTCCACCAGAAGGCAGCGAAGCTGGCGTCGGGATTGGCGCGCAGCTCGATCGCGTAATAGGCAAGCGGAATGACGGTCAGGGCCGCGATGGCGAAGGGCAGGCCAAGGCGCAATAGCCGGTCACGCAGGAACTGCAGCGTCGACTTGTGGGCAAGGCCCGACCACACGAACAGGCCCGACAGAAAGAAGAACATGGCCATGAAGAAGCTGTCGGTGGCCAGCACGATGGCGTCGAAACCGAGGAAGGACGTCGGATCGGTGTGCCCGAAATAGGTATAGGGAATCACGGCGTGGTGGAGCAGCACCACCAGCGTCAGGAATGTCCGGGCGTGATCGAGCGCGGCGTTGCGTGCCCGGGCGCGCGGGCGGGCCTGAAGCTCGACCTTTGCGGCCGCCGCCGATTGTGTAACCGATATGACCATACGCCCCCCGGCGTCGCTGCTGCCCGGCCCGTGCAGCGGATGTGACGATCGCATCCCCCCTTCGCCGCGGGGCGTCATGCAAACGTCGTCCAGGCTGCGCGAGCTGGAATGAGTGGATGAGCTCGTGTGACCCCCTGGCACCGCCATTCGCTGGAGTCGCCCAAAAGCGAGCGAATGACGGCGCCGGACTACCAGATGTCGTCGTTGGTGCTGCAAATCAGCAAGTGCCGCGGTCCGCAAGCCGGTTTCTCACACACTCTGCCGATTTCCGCTCCCGATATCCTTACGAACCAACGACCTACGAAGTTACGGCCGGGACTGTCGTGGGTTGCGCATTTCTTCGGCACCGGGACCGATGGCCGAAGGAACCGGTTCCCCGCGTCATCGTTAGTGAGGCGCCGCGCCGGCATGGCGCAGAACCGGAGGACCATACCGTGACTATTCTCAAATGGGCGCTGCTGTTCTTCGTGATCTCGGTGGTGGCCGGTATTCTCGGCTTCACCGGCATCTCGGCAGCTTCCGCCGACATTGCGCGGATCCTGTTCTATATCTTCCTGGTGATCTTCCTCGTGCTGCTGATTCTCGGGCTTACGATTTTTAGAGTGTAGCACGCCATCAGGTCAGTGATCGAAACGACCGCCGCGCCGGTATGGGCCTCGTGCCGGCCGCGCGGCGGGCTGTCACCGCAGTTCAATCAGCTGCGACCTCCTCGATCCGTACCTTGTCCGGATAGAACGCCAGGTGGCCCGAGATCTCGGTCATCGCCGGGAAGGGCGCCTCGTAGCTCCAGATCGCATTGTCCAATGTCTTGCCGTTGGCGATGACGCTGAAATAGCTCGCATCCCCCTTGTACGGACAATGGGTGACACGATCAGTCTTGTGCAAGGCCGCCATGTTGGCGTCGGCCCGCGGCACGTATTGAACCGCGGGGTAGCTCGCTTCCTTCAGCGTCAACGCGCGGGTGGTGTCGGCAATCACGACGCCGTCGGCGATCACCCGTACGCGTTTCGGATTGGGGGTGACGGTGATCGGATGATCCGGTCCTGGAAGCTTCATGTCGTCGTCCTCGCGATTCGGCCATTTGGGTGCGTCACCCAGTCCGACGCATCTCGTCTGGTCCCGGTATATAGTGGTTCCGCGCGTGACCTCGAAAGCGGTTCGCGCTAGATTTCACTATCACGGTCCCGCGAGAACGCCTTGATTCGCCGCGCTCCGCGGGCCACTGATGGGAGCTGCAGCCAAGCCGCGGGCCCTGCGGGCTACATCGTCCACGGGATGCGGCGCCTGCCCGACACAAGGAGATGCACCGGGATGCCCATGGATGCCCACGATATCGAGCAGATGATCAAGTCTGCCATCCCTGACGCACAGGTGACGATTCGCGATCTCGCTGGCGACGGCGACCATTACGCCGCGACGGTGATCTCGGAATCGTTCCGCGGCAAATCCCGCGTTCAGCAGCATCAGCTCGTCTATCAATCGCTGCGCGGCCAGATGGGTGACGTGCTGCATGCTCTGGCCCTGCAGACCGGGGTGCCGGACCAGCGCTGACTGCTTAGGGGGAGATCGCTCATCCGGGGGAGATGGCGGTGGACAATCCGCGTGGTGCGCTGTTTCGCGTCATCGAGCCGAACCGGCACAGCCGGGTCACGTTCGTCGAGCTGTTCTTCGATCTCGTCTTCGTCTACGCGGTCACGCAGATCTCGCATTATCTGATCGGCCATTTCTCGCCGCTCGGCGCCGCCCAGACGGCCGTTCTGTTTCTCGCGGTCTGGTGGGTGTGGGTCTACACCGCCTGGGTTACCAACTGGCTCGATCCCGAGAAGGCGCTGGTCCGAGGTCTCTTGTTCGCGCTGATGCTGGCGGGCCTCGTTCTGTCGATGTCGATCCCGCGGGCGTTCGAGGACCGCGGCCTGTGGTTCGCCATGGCCTACGCCGCCATGCAGGTCGGCCGGACCGCGTTCTGGCTGACCGCGACGCCGCCGCAGCGATCTGCCGTCCGCCGCAACGCCGGCCGCATTCTCTCCTGGCTCAGTGCCTCCGCCGTGCTCTGGCTGCTCGGCGGCCTTGCCGAGGGCCCGGCGCGGATGGGGCTGTGGGGGGCGGCGCTCACCCTGGAATATGTGTCGCCGGCCGTCCGCTTCTGGGTGCCCGGGCTGGGTGCATCCACCGTCGAGGACTGGATGGTCGAAGGCGGCCACATGGCGGAGCGATGTGCGCTGTTCATCATCATCGCGCTCGGCGAATCCATCGTCGTCACCGGCGCGACCTTTGCCGAGCTCGACTGGACTGGAGCCAACATTGCCGCTTTCGCCAGCGCCTTCATCGGCACGGTGGCGATGTGGGCGGTGTATTTCAACCGCGGCGCTGAGGCGGGATCGGAAGTGATTTCGCAGTCGGCCCAATCCGGGCTGATGGCGCGCTCGGCCTACACCTACTTGCACATGCCGATTGTCGCCGGCATCATCGTTTCGGCGGTGTCGGACGAGATCGTCCTGAAGCACCCGCTCGGGCATACCGACCTGAATACGGCGGCGACGACGATCGGCGGTCCGTTCGTGTTTCTGCTCGGGACCATCCTCTTCAAGTTCAACATCCGCGGCTTCCTGCAGTTGTCGCACGGCGCCGGACTGCTCGCACTGATCGGGCTCGGCTGGTTCGCGACCGAACTGTCGCCTCTCGTGCTTTCGGCGCTGACGAGCGCGCTACTGGCGATCGTCGCGCTGTGGGAGACGCTGTCGTTGCGGTCGAAGCCGGAGCCTCACGCCTCGGCGACGAGCGCCTGAACCGAGAACATCTTCTCGGCATCCGTCCACACGGTCTGGACTTTCCAGCCGGATCCGCGGGCCAGCGCGCCGAAGCGCGCGATGCTGTATTTGTAGCTGTTCTCGGTGTGAATGCTCTCGCCGGCCCGGAACGAGATGGTGGTGCCGAGTAGCCGCACCGTTTGCGGCTTCCGCGCCACCAGATGCATCTCGATGCGGTGCTGCTCGCGATTGTAGATCGCGCGGTGGACGAAGGCGGACAGGTCGAAATTGCCGCCGAGTTCGCGGTTGATCCGCAGCAGCAGATTGAGATTGAAGCGCGCGGTCACGCCGGCCGCGTCGTTGTAGGCGGCGTGCAGCACACGTTCGTCCTTCTCCAGGTCGACGCCGACGATCATCCGCGCGCCGGTCCCCAAGATCTCGCGTGCCGAGCGCAGGAAGCGGCACGCCTCATGCGGCTCGAAATTGCCGATCGTCGATCCCGGAAAGAAGCCGACCTTCGGCTTGCCTTCGATGGCGCCAGGTAGTTTGAACGCCGTCGTGAAGTCGGCGACGACCGGGTGCACGGCGAGCTGCGGGAAGTCGCGGCGCAGGCTGTCGGCCTGTGCGGTCAGGAACTCGCCGGAAATATCGACCGGCACGTAGGCCGCGAAGCGGCAGCTTTCCAGCAGCAGCCGCACCTTGGTGGTGGCGCCGGCGCCGAACTCGACCAGGGCGGCATCGTCGGGAATGACTGCCGCGATCTCGGCGCCGCGATCCCTCAAGATGCCGAGCTCGGTCCGCGTCGGATAGTACTCCGGCAGGCGCGTGATCTGCTCGAACAGATCGGATCCGGCGGCATCGTAGAAATATTTCGGCGATAGCTGCTTGGGCTGCTGGGCGAGGCCTGCGACTGCGTCCGTCGCAAAGGCCGACGTCTTGTCGTCGGGGAGATGGGCGTCGAGCAGCGCGTTGACGTGCACGTTCATGATACTCTCCTGGACGCGCACACACGCGCGACTGTCGGGCAACGAATGCTGATAGCTCAGGTGTAGTCGGCGAGCCGGAGCCCGGTGAATTGCCAGCGATGATGCGGATAGAAGAAGTTGCGATAGGTGACGCGGCTGTGGCCCACCGGCGTCGCGAGCGATGAGCCGCGCAGCACCAGTTGATTGACCATGAACTTGCCGTTGTACTCGCCGAGCGCACCCTCGATGGCACGATAGCCGGGATAGGGACTGTAGGCGCTGCGGGTCCACTGCCAGACAATGCCGAAGGCATCGTTGAGCTGGTTGCCGCGCGCGGCGACCTCCCATTCCATCTCGGTCGGCAGATGCTTGCCGCGCCAGCGCGCGAAGGCGTCAGCTTCGTAGTAGCTGACGTGGCACACCGGAGCAGCGGGATCGACCGGCCGCAGTCCGCCGAGCGTCATGATGCGCCATTCGCCCTCGACCTTGTACCAATGCCCGGGAGCCTGCCAGCCCTCGCGGCTGGCGGTGGCGAATCCGTCCATGAGCCAGAGCGTGGCGGTCCGGTAGCCGCCGTCATCCATGAAGGCGAGCCACTCGGCATTGGTGACGAGATTGCGCGCGATGTCTACCGGCCCGACGAGCGCGCGATGGGCTGGCTCCTCATTGTCGAAATGGTAACCATCGCCGGCGTGCCCGACGGTATGGATGCCCTCGGGGAGGTGAATCCAATCCTCGCCCGTTTCCGTGGGGGCAGGGAAGGTCCAGGATGGATCGTAGGCCGGGGCCGTCGGGTTCTGCGCGAACGCATGCAGGATATCGGTCAGCATCAGCTCCTGATGCTGCTGCTCATGGTTGAGGCCGACCTCCACGAGCGGCGCCACCGCGGCCAATGTGGCGGTATCGGCGCTGCCCAGGAAGTCCACCATCGCCGCATCGACATGCCGCCGATATGCCGTGACGTCGGCCACGCCCGGGCGGGTGATCAGGCCGCGCTCGCCCCGCGTGTGGCGCGGGCCGGCACTGACGTAATAGGAATTGAACAGGAACGCGTAATCGGCGTGAAAAGGGGTATATCCCGGGCAGTACTCGCCCAGCACGAACTGCTCGAAAAACCAGGTCGTATGGGCGCGATGCCACTTGGCAGGACTGGCGTCCGGCATCGACTGGATGACCTGATCCTCCGGGCTCAGCGGCGCCGCGCGCCGCTCGGTCTCGCCCCGGACGGCGAGGTACGCCTCGGTCAGGCGCCCGGCGAGGGAGCCGGACCTGCTCTGAAGCGCATCAGTAACGGGGATCGGGGCCGTAGCGGAGGCAGAACTGGTCACGAGGGTCTCCGTTTGCCAGCAGAAAACGATGTTCGACGGAACAAGTTCCTTTCGACAGTTCGTCCTAAATAGGGGCTTGGTTACGGGATGAAACCCTCGTGCCGGCTATAATATTGCTGCCGTCAGCCTATGGTCCGGCCGGGGCCTGGGTCGCCGGCCGATCCTCGGCATTTTACTTTGGTTGAACAACGGTTTGCGCTACATATAGAGAAGTGACGGTCGGCTGCGGACGAAATCCGTCCGGTGGCGATCAGCGCGCACCGAGCCCCAGGCGTTCCTTGAGGCGCCCTAGAGGAAGCGAAGATGAGCATTGAGCAATTCATTGACAATGAAGTGAAGTCGAACGACGTCGTCCTGTTCATGAAGGGGACGCCGCAGTTTCCGCAGTGCGGATTTTCCGGCCAGGTCGTGCAGATCCTGGACCATGTCGGCGTCGGCTATAAGGGCCTCAACGTTCTCGAATCCGCCGAGCTGCGCAACGGCATCAAGACGTTCTCGAACTGGCCGACGATTCCGCAGCTCTATGTGAAGGGCGAGTTCGTCGGCGGCTGCGATATCGTGCGCGAGATGTTCCAGAGCGGCGAGCTGCAGCAGCTGTTCACCGACAAGGGCATCCCGGTCGGGACGGCGGCCTCTGTCTGAGCTATCCGGCTGAGCTATCCGGTCCGAAAGGTCGGCGCGACCCGATTCGAGGTCATCGTCGCCGACATCACCAAGCTCGGCGTTGACGCCATCGTCAACGCCGCGAACTCGTCTCTGCTCGGTGGTGGAGGCGTCGACGGTGCGATCCACCGTGCGGCGGGACCGGACCTCGTCATGGAGTGCCGCATGCTCCATGGCTGCAGGACCGGCGAGGCCAAGATCACCAAAGGCTACCGGCTGCCGGCCCGCCACGTGATCCACACCGTTGGCCCGGTCTGGCAGGGCGGCGACCGCGGCGAGCCGGAGCTGCTGGCCTCGTGCTACCGGCGCTCGATCGAGCTGTGTCACAAGCATCGTTTGGACTCGGTCGCGTTCCCCGCGATCTCGACGGGCATCTTCCGCTTCCCTGCGGATCGTGCGGCATCGATAGCGGTCGCCACTTCGATCGAGACCATCAGCGCGGAGACGTCGCTGTCGCAGATCGTGTTCTGCTGCTTTTCCGATGCGAGTGCCGAGTTGCACGATGAGGCGTTGAGCCGGGCCGTCGAGAGCCGCGCTCGCAAGGGATCGCCGCGCTGACAGCGGCGTGCCCTGTGCGGCATTAGGTCTGCCGGGCGCGCGTGCGATGATCCTCATGCCCTGCGTACGATCTCCCTGACGTGGCCGATCGTCTCTTCGATCATGGCGGCTGTCACGTCGAGATGGGTGCAGGCGCGGATGCGGCCGTCCATCATCGCCAGCAGCACGCCGCGCTTGCGCAATTCACTCACCATCGTCTCGCCGGACACGCCGGCGCCGTCCGGCTTGAAGAACACCAGATTGGTCTCCGGCTCCTGGATCTCGACACCCTGGATCTGCGACAGCCCGCGTGCCAGCGCCCGCGCATTGGCGTGATCCTCGGCGAGCCGGTCGACGTGATGATCGAGCGCATGGATGCAGGCCGCGGCGACCACGCCGGCCTGGCGCATCGCGCCGCCGAGCCGCTGCTTCCAGCGCCACACCTCGTCGATGAAGGCGGCACTGCCGGCGAGCACGCCGCCGATCGGCGCGCCCAGCCCCTTGGAGAAATCGATCCAGGCCGAATCCCAGCCCGCGGTCATCTCGGCAGCGGGAATGCCGGTGGCAACCGTCGCGTTGAGCAGCCTTGCGCCGTCCATATGCGTCGCCATGCCGTTCGCCTTGGCGATCTCGGCGATCTCGTCGAGCGCAGCCTTCTTCCAGATCGTGCCGCCGCCGATATTGGCGGTCTGCTCGACACTGACGACGGTCTGCGGCGGCTGGTAGCGCGAGCGCGGATGCAGCGCGGCGCGGAACGTCTCCGGCGTGAACTGCCCGTCGGGCCCCTTCAGCTGCGTCACCTGGAAACCGCCGAGCGCCGCATGCGCGCCGCCCTCGCGCGAGATGATGTGCGCGGTCTCGTGTGCCAGGATCTCGTCGCCTGGGCGGCAATGCACCAGCGTTGCCGCGACATTGCACATCGTGCCCGACGGCATCAGCACCGCGGCCTCCTTGCCGAGCAGCGCGGCGACGCGGCCGCACAATTCATGCACGGTCGGATCGTCGCCGATCTGCTCGTCGCCGACCTCGGCCCGCGCGATGGCCTCGCGCATCGCGGCTGTCGGGCGGGTCTGCGTGTCCGACAACAGATTGACGCGCACGGGCGGCGCCTTGGGATCACGCGCGGGCGGGGTGTAATACATCGGCGGTCCTCGTTCGGCTTATCACGACCCGGACCTTACCCAACTCGCATCGCCCCCGCAAAACGCCTCCTCGATTACGCCGCGCGCGGCGGGTTGAGCCAGATGTCCGGCCGCCGCAACGGCTTGCTCTCGATCGGCTCGGCGACCAGCGGCGGCGCCTCGGTGCAGTCGAACACCCAGGAGTCCATCGGGCTCTGTCGCGACGGTGAAAGAAGCAGCGCTGCGCCAGGCTGTTGCCGCTTGATGTTCCAGCCCATGTTCACCGCGGCCCAGCCGACCAGCATGGTGTGCCATTCGTCGGCGAGCTCGCGCGAATCGTCGAAACAGTGGAGGAGCTCGAGCGCGTAGGGATCGTGGCGAAGCTGCGCGTCGGCAAAGGTGAGCCCGGTCCCGACATGGCGGATCACATGGGCTGTCGCATCGGACTGGACGTGCCAGCAGGAGCGTTCCAGGAGGTCGAAGACCGTCGAGGGATAGAGGCCGTCGTTGAAGCGGTAGCGGACGCCGGAGGTCCGTGCGCGTAACGGCGGAGCGCTGAGCGGCGGCACCCGCAACGGCGGCAGAGGCGGGGCACCGACCGCACCGGTCGGCAACGCACCGAAGATGATATTGCGCCTGTTGAACTCCATGGCGAACGCCCCGCTACTTTACAACTGCAGACAGTGAATCACGGGACGGAGTAGCTGTCAGCCCAGGTTGGGGCGAATTCGTGGCAGGTGTGGCATTCGGGAATCGGTTCGCCCCATCCGAAAAGAAGCCCAAAAAGCAAAGGCCCCGGCGCATGCCAGGGCCTTCGGATTATCAGATGGGACCGGACCGCGGTCCGGTCAAGCTCAGCGCGAGTAGAACTCGACGATCAGATGCGGCTCCATCTGCACCGCGAACGGCACGTCCGACAGCGCGGGGATGCGGATGAACTTCGCGGTCATCTTGGAGTGATCGGCCTCGATGTAGTCGGGCACGTCACGCTCGGCGAGCTGGGTCGCTTCCAGCACCACGGCGAGCTGCTTGGAGGCTTCCTTGACCTCGATCACGTCGCCCGGCTTGACTTGGTAGCTCGCGATGTTGACCTTGCGGCCGTTCACCTTGATGTGGCCGTGGTTGATGAACTGGCGCGCCGCGAACATGGTCGAGACGAACTTGGCGCGGAACACGACGGTGTCGAGACGGCGCTCGAGAATGCCGATCAGGTTCTCGCCGGTGTCGCCCTTGAGACGGCCGGCCTCGACATAGATGCCGTGGAACTGGCGCTCGGAGATGTTGGCGTAGTAGCCCTTCAGCTTCTGCTTGGCGCGCAGCTGCACGCCGAAGTCCGAGAGCTTGCCCTTGCGGCGCTGGCCGTGCTGGCCGGGGCCGTATTCGCGGCGGTTGACGGGGCTCTTCGGGCGGCCCCAGATGTTCTGGCCCATGCGGCGATCGATCTTGTACTTCGCCTCACTGCGCTTAGTCATCGCGTCCTCTTCGATCAAGTTAGGGTTTGAGGAAACGCGCCCTCCTGTGTGTCCGGAAATCCGGCCCACCGACAGGCCCATCCCCAAAGCATGAAGGGAGAAGGCCACGGGTCGCGAAACGCAACGCGGGCCGAAAGCGGCCCGCGAGCAGGGGGGTCTTAGGCGAGAAAGCGCCGGTTTGTCAAACCGCAACCGCCGCTTTTGCCGACAAATCACCCTTTCGGCCCCCTCAGGATGGTCATTTTCTGCCGCGCCGCCTCGCATCCCAGGTCAGCGTCCGCCGGCCCGCGCCCGGGAACCGGGCGGCCCCGCAGCTCGGCCGCGATCTCCCCATTCAGCATCTGCTCGAGCCGGATCGCCGTCCTGGCGATCATGGCACCGTCGGTAACCCGGTGATCCCAGCGGATCAGGATGGGAATCGTCTGGTCCGGCCCGACGACGTCGTAATTGATGATGAACGGTCCCGGGCTCAGGGCGAGGAGCTGGCCGCCGCCGCAGGCCGCGACGCTGGTGACGGAGAAATTGCCGAACCAGTTGGCGCGCTGGCGGCCGAAATTCAGCCCGACCCACCAGGCGAACCGGCGCAGTGGCAACGGCAGCCGGGTCGCCCGCATGATCTTGCGGAACATGGCGACGTCCCCGACCGGCGCCTCCTTGCCCTGCCGGATCACCGCGTCGATCTCGGCCAGCGACATGGCCTCCGGCCCGGAGACGCGCTGCGGCAGCACGCAATCCTCGCCATTCTCGACCCGGGCAATGGTGACGGTGGCGACGCTGCGCGGCAGCTCGTAGAGGCAGCGCCGCGGCCACCCGGTGTAGAGCGTGCGCAGCACCGGTTCGTCGCGGGCAACCAGGGCGAACGCCTTGACGAAGATCGCGGCGAAACCGGGCGGGCGGACGGCCGCGGCGCGGGCCTCGAGCATCGGGCCGATCTGGATCGTGCGGGCCAGCGAGACGAACGGCACACCACGGGAGGCGAGCATCAGATCGATGATCAGACGGCGGTGCAGCGAAATCGGCCTGGTGGTTCCGCGCATCCTGGACCTGTCGCTCCCGTTCGTTCTGCTTGGCCTGATCCGGCTCCCCGGCGGCGGCTGCTGTTAACACCGCAGGCCGGGTTACGGAAGCGCCGTTCGAGGGCGCCGGCGAGGCGAGCGGCTTGGCCTTAGACCCCGAGGACGGCCGGCGACAGACCGAAAATCGTCTTCTTCCTCATGGTCTTCTCCCCCAAAGTTGTTTTTCGTTTGAAACATGAAGCGCGGCTCGAAACGGCGCGAATCAGCGCTTGATCCCCTCGAAGCTCGCGGCGATGCCGCGCTGGAACAAGGACCAGTCGAAGCCGAGCGCCAGCGCCACGTAACCGCGCGCGATCATCGCATTGGCCTGATCGGCCGAGCGCGCGGCGCCGCCGATCGGCACGCCTGATCTGAGGATGCCGGCCTCGGCGCGGGCGATCAGGGATTTCACTTCGGGATCATCGAGCTGGCCGCGCTTGTTGATCGAGGTGGCGAGATCGCCCGGGCCGATCACCGCGATGTCGATGCCGGGCGTGGCCATGATCTCGTCGATCCGCTCGACCGCCTCGACATGCTCGATCGTCACCATGCAGATCATGTCGTCGTCGGCGGTGGCCATGTAGTCGGCCATCGACACGTTCCAGCGGAAGGGGGCGTGGAACGGACCCCACAGGCGGTCGCCCTGGGGCGGGTAGCGCACGCTGCGGACCGCCTTCTCGGCATCAGTGCGGCTGGAAATCATCGGGAAGTTGATGCCGAGGGCGCCGAGGTCCATCGGCGCCTTGGCGAGATGCGGCTCGTTGGCGGCGATGCGCACCAGCGGCACGCAGGGCGTGCCTGCGGTGGCCGTGATCATCGCGTGCGCGGTGGAGAGATCGATCGGCCCGTGCTCGAGGTCGACGATGATCCAGTCGAGCGACTGCGCCATGATGCGCACGGTCTGGATGCTCGGGATGGTGGCGATGGCGCCGAAGGTCGGCCGCTTGTCGCGCCAGGCCTGCTTGAGGCGGTTGAGCGGTTTGGGCGCTGCGGCCATCGGCGGTCTCCGTCAGGCCGGGACGCGGCCGCCGAAATAGGGCGTGAGCGCGCGGCCGAGCTGATGTGGCTTGTTCGAGGTGAAGATCATGGTGGCGCCGCCATTGTCGGGGCCGCCGGCCGAGGGGCCCAGCAGGTCGACGACACGGCGCGCGATGGCGGGCGCGGGATCTATCCAGGTCACCGGCCAGGGCGCCAGGCGTTCGAGCCGGTCGAGCAGCAGCGGATAATGCGTGCAGGCGAGCACGACGGTGTCGGTCCGGCCCGCGGGATCGGCGGCGTCGCCCACGAAGCAAGGCGCGATCTCGGCGGCAATGGCCGCGTCGCTGACCTGGGTTCCGCTGAGCGCGGCCTCCGCCAGTGACGCGAGTTCCGGCGAGCCGACCAGCGTGACGGCGCAGCCCCGCGCGAAGTCGCGGATGAGGGCGTGGGTGTATTCGCGCTGCACCGTCGCCTTGGTGCCGAGCACGGAGACGCGCTTCGTCAGGGATTGCGCGCAGGCCGGCTTGATCGCCGGCACGGTGCCGACGAACGGCGTCGCGTAGGCCGCGCGCAGCGGCGCCAGCGTCTGCACCGAGGCGGTGTTGCAGGCGATCACGACGAGGTCCGGCTCGTGCGCGGCGATCAACTCGCCCATCAGCGGCACCACGCGGGCGATCAGCGCCGCCTCGCTGTGATGGCCGTACGGAAAGAACGCGTCGTCGGCGACATAGACGTAGTGGGCATCGGGCCGCGCCCGCACCACCTCGCGCAGCACGGACAGGCCGCCGAGGCCTGAGTCGAAGACGAGAATCGTAGGGCGATGGGTCACGCGGCGAGTCTACCGGATCGGGGAGGCGGATTCAGTCGGTTTTTCTGCGGGATTTGGCGGGAATGAGGCGCTTGGGTGTGTTCGGGCAGCGGGGGCGAAGGTTCAAAGCTGCGCATTGGGGCCACGGTGGCTGTCAAAATCTCAGTGTCATCCGGCGAACGCCGGGATCCATAACCACCGGCGGGGTTGGGCGTGCGAGCTGGACGCTCCAGCGTGCGTCACACGACCGCTGCGGAGTATGGTCCCGGGGGCGGCGCCGCGCCAACGCTGACGCGTTGCCGCAGCTTGCCCGGGACGACAGTGGAGATGGAGGCGTCATGCCGAGCGAAGCAATCCAGAGTCTCGCGACGACTCTGGATTGCTTCGTCGCTGCGCTCCTCGCAATGACGCTGAAACATGAATGACGCTGAAACATGTGCTCTCATCCTCGCGCCCGCTTCCGCGTCCGAGTGTTGCTCGTCTGATCGCCCTCTTCAGAATGAGGGCGCGGGAAAGGCCGGGTGCCGGTCGCACCCATGGCCCGCCTGCGAAAAAAATGCAGGCGGCAGGAACCACAGGTACGGGCCGGATCATCCCGGCCTTCCCCGCGCAATGGTTTGAACGGCTTATACGTGATCTCCCCGGGGATCGGCTTTCTTGCCCCCGTCGCCAGCGCGCTCGTCGTACTTGCAGCGCCGGCTTGGCATCAGCACCGGGATGCCAGGACCACACGATTTCGCCGTGCGCATCGGATCGTTCGTCGGCATGATTGCTCATGCTGCAACCCGACACGCCCACCGCATCCCGCACCCAACGTTCGTGACGATCGCGAAACGCCCCTCAATCGAGGCGGGACGCGACACCATAGCATCAAATTCTGAAAAACGGAAGAACAAAAATTCGGATTTTCGAGTGGGCGATTTAGCCGTGAGGTTGGCTCCCCTTGCCATGGCGAAATGCCAGGCGGTCTTTCCAATAATATTAGCATTGACTAATTGATTAGTGATTGCTATTGTTTTTCCATGATCCAGCCTGAACCCATCACTGCCGTCATGCGCGCGCTGGCCGATCCGACGCGGCGTGCGGTGTTCGAGCGCATCGTCGAGGCCGACGAGATCACCGTCGTCGAACTCACCCGCGGCAGCACCGTCACGCAGGGCGCGATCTCCCAGCATCTGAAATCCTTGAAACAGGCCGGCCTGGTCTGCGAGCGCCCCGAGGGCCGCAAGGTCTATTACCGCGCGGAGCCACGCGGCCTGGAGCCGCTGGCCGACTGGATGAGCCATTACGGCGCGTTCTGGCGCGACCGCTTTGCCAATCTGAGAAACCTGCTGAAGGACATCGATCCATGAACCAAGCCGTGAACGCGGATACGCGGGCCATTGTCGTCGAGAACATCTTTCCGCATGCGCCGGAGATCATCTGGAAAGCCTTGACCAACGGCGAGCTGATCGGCCGCTGGCTGATGGCGCCCAAGGGCTTTGAGCCGATCATCGGCAATCGGTTCACCTTTCAAACGACGCCGGCCGGCCAATGGGATGGCACCATTCACTGCGAGGTGCTGGAGGTCGTGCCGAACGAGCGGCTGTCCTACGCGTGGAAGGGCGGCCACGACAGCAATGTCGGCTACGGCGCGAAGCTGGAGACGGTGGTCACCTTCAGTCTTTCCAAGGCGGACACGGGCACGCGCCTTCGCCTGGTGCATTCCGGCTTCGTGCTGCCGACCAATGACACCGCCTATCGCAAGATGGGCGAGGGCTGGAAGACGGTCGTCAAGAAGCTCGATCAGATCGCCGCCGAACAGGCGTCATCGCAGCGGCCGCATTGAAACAAGCAGGAGAGCGACATGACGAAGTCCTATGCCGGCGGCTGCGCCTGCGGCGCGGTGCGTTACGAGATCACGGGCGAGCCGGCCGTGATGCTGGACTGCCAATGTCGGCAATGCCAGCGCGACAGCGGCACCGGGCATCAATCGCACCTGACCTTCGTCGCGGCGGAGGTGAGGGTCGAAGGCGAGGTGTCGCATTGGCAGACCACAGGCGACGGCGGCACCGTCAAGCGGCGCGCGTTCTGTCCGACCTGCGGCTCGCACGTTCACCTGACATTTCCCGCGATGCCCGAGGTGTTCATCGTCCCGCCGGCCAGCCTCGACGACCCCGGCCGCTACAAGCCGCAACTGGTGTCGTGGACATCAGCCGGATACGCCTGGGATCACCTCGATCCGGCGCTGCCGAAATTCGAGAAGATGCCGCCCCGGTGAGTCTTGGTGCTTGGGGCGAACGAGACGAGCATTTCCTGAGAATCGGCAATTGGCCGTGGGATGAGCTCTCGCCGTCTCCAATGCTGTCATGCTCCGCCAAAAGCGGAGCATCCAGTATTCTGCTGCAGAAGATACCGAACCGAAAAACCTCGGCGTACTGGATCGTCCGCCTTCGACGATGACCAGGGTTACGGCCCCGGGGTTACTGTGCACTACACTAACGACGGCGTGCGCGGCGGTGGGGCAGTGGCGACTGCACGCTCTATCTTGCCCCTCCGATGTTGGACCGGCCCTTTCCTCGGTTGCTGCATCGAGCCGGGCCGCGCTGGCAGGCGATAGGATCGACAGGAAGCTCGCGGCATCACCGGTTCCCTGGCGGAACATTGCGCTTGCGCCTTGAATGTCAACGGTGGGCATCCATATGCCATCCATGCACCATCCCGGTGGATGGTGGAATTGGATGCCGCTGTGCCCGACAACGTCCACCCACTCCGCGGGAAAGTCCCGGACACCGAGAAGATCACCGTCAATCTCGGCTACGTCGATCTCGGTCAGGTCGATCTGATGGTGCGGGAAGGGTTCTATTCCAACCGCACCGATTTCATCCGCACGGCGATCCGCAACCAGCTCGACCGGCACGCCGACGTGGTCAGGCAGTCGACGGTGCGCAACAGCCTGGACCTCGGCTTGCGGCATTACAGCCGCGCCGATCTCGAAGCGGCGCAGCGGGCAGGGCAGATGCTGCAAATCAACGTGCTTGGGCTTGCCACCATCGCCGCCGATGTGACGCCCGAGCTGGCCCGCGCCACCGTCGCCTCGGTCTCCGTGCTGGGCGCACTCCATGCCACCCCCGCGGTCAAGGCCGCTCTCGCCGACAGAATGAGGTAGCGCGATGCTGAACCCAGAGATCATGCGCGAAGCGACGCGCCTGACGCGGGCCGGCCAGTTGGGCGAGGCCACGGCGTTGCTGCAACGTATGCTGCGCGGCGACAGCGCACCGGCGGCAGCGGCGGATCCAGTGCGATCAGCGCCGGCGCGGCTCGCGCCCCCGACCATCGAGGGACAGGCGACGCGCGTCAGTGAGCGCGACCGGCCGTCCGCGAAGGTTGCCCCGGCGCAAGCGCGCGCCATGCAGGCCAAGCCATCGCACAAGCCATCGCAAGCCAAACCATGGCAAGCCAAGCCCGCTCAGGCGCGCCAGCGACCCGTCCGGCGCGAAGATCTCGGCGAGCTGCCGGGCTTCGGCCTGCGAGGTCCGCATCTGCGCGCGCCTTCGGCGCGCGACACCACCCCCGAAGGTGCAAGATTCGTCCAGGCCAGCTTCGGCAATGCGGCGGGACGCCGGAGCTACAAGCTGTTGATCCCCAGCAGGGCCGAGGGCCGTCAGCTTCCGCTCGTCGTCATGCTGCATGGCTGCACACAGTCGGCGGACGATTTCGCGGCCGGCACACGGATGAACTTCCTGGGCGAGGAGCAGAGCTGCCTCGTCGTCTATCCGGAGCAGCCGAGCGGTGCCAATCAGTCGAAATGCTGGAACTGGTTTCGCACCGGCGACCAGCAGCGCGAGGGCGGCGAGCCGTCGCTGATCGCGGGCATCACCCGCCAGGTGATGCGCGACCATGCTGTAGATCCCAGGCGCGTCTATGTCGCCGGCCTGTCGGCCGGAGGCGCCACGGCCGCCATCATGGCCGCGACCTATCCCGATCTCTACGCCGCGGCGGGCGTCCATTCCGGTCTCGCCTGCGGGGCCGCGCGCGATCTTCCCTCGGCGTTGATGGCGATGCGCCAAGGCGCCGGCCACACGGCGGATCGGAGATCGGCTGTGCCGACGATCGTCTTCCATGGCGATCGCGACACGACCGTGCATCCCGCCAACGGCGACCGGGTCGTTGCGCAGGCGACCGGCGCCATGCGCGGGACATCGTCGGTCGTGCACGGGCGGGTGCCTGGTGGCCATGCCTATACGCGGACGATTCTGACCGAGCCGAGCGGGAAGGTGACGTCGGAGCACTGGACCATCCACGGTGCCGCTCACGCCTGGTCCGGCGGCAGTCCGGCCGGATCCTACACCGATCCGAAAGGACCGGATGCGACGCGGGAGATGCTGCGGTTCTTCCTCGCGCAGTCACGCGCGGACTAGCAAAACGGTGGCGCCCGTGAATATGCCGGTGGCGCTGCATTCCATCGTGCGGGGGCAATACATCTGCACATCTGCGCGTCGCTGCTACCGGCAACCATGATGCATCTCCCCCGTTAAGCGGGCACGAATATCCTGGCGGGTGTCGTCCTCGGGAGGGCGCATGACCATGTCACGACCAACGCGGGTGGTCCGATGTCGCGATTCCTGAACTGGTTCTTCCGCAATCGCGCGACCGGCGAGATCACGATCGCCCAGATGCCGAACCCCGCTCTTTGGATCGTGCTGGCGGGCAGCCTCGTCGGCTGGGTCTGGCATCCGCCGGGTCAGACAGGCGCCAATCTGGATTGTCTGGTCAAAGCCAGTCTCTTCGTCTGGGCGTTCGACGAACTCCTGCGCGGCGTCAACCCCTGGCGCCGCTGCCTCGGCGCAGCCGTGCTGGTGTATGTGATCGCGACCGCGGTCTGATGGGCATCAGCGCGCTGGCCGCGTGATGATGTGGCCCGCTTGACATGCATCAACGGATGACGATCGCTGCCGACCGATGGTCGGGGATGTCATCCGATGTCGAGGATTCAGGCGTGAGACGTCTCGCACGTTCGATGCGGGCCTTTGGTGCAGGAACCGCAGCCCGATGAGTTCGGCCGTCACCAACGACGGGGGCCCCGCCGCGCCTTCTGATCGGCCCGGCGCCGCCCCGGTGTTCCGCGCGCGCAAGCTCTCGAAGACCTATCGGATGGGCGAGGTCGAGGTGCATGCGCTGCGCGATGTCGACCTCGACATCTACGAGGGGGAGCTCGTGGTGCTGCTCGGGCCGTCGGGATCGGGCAAGTCGACCCTGCTCAACATCCTCGGCGGACTGGACAGCCCGACGTCGGGCGAAGCGCAATGGCGCGATCATCAACTGGTCGGCGCCGGCGATGCCGAGCTGACGCGCTACCGGCGCGAGCATGTCGGCTTCGTGTTTCAGTTCTACAACCTGATCCCGAGTCTGACGGTGCTCGAGAACGTCGCGCTGGTCACCGAGATCGCCGACAAGCCGCTCGATCCGCTCGAGGTGCTCAAGCTCGTCGGCCTCGAGCGGCGGATCGACCACTTTCCCTCGCAGCTGTCCGGCGGCGAGCAGCAGCGCGTCGCGGTGGCCCGCGCCATGGTCAAGGCGCCCGACGTGCTGTTGTGCGACGAGCCGACCGGTGCGCTGGACTATGAGACGGGGAAGGTCGTGCTCGCCGCGATCGCGCGCGCCAACGCGCAGCTCGGGACGACCACCATCATCATCACGCACAATGCGGCGATCGCCGGCATGGCCGATCGCGTGCTCCGGCTCGGCGGCGGGCGCATCGTCGGCGAGACGCGCAATGCGCGGCGCCTCTCGGCCGATGAGGTGCGCTGGTGAGCCTGCTGGACCGCAAGCTGTGGCGCGACGTCGGCGCGATGCGCGGACAGGTGGTCACGATCGCGCTGCTGGTGGCGGCCGGTGTCGCCGTGTTCGTCGGCTCGGTCTCGACCTATTTGTCCCTGCGCGGCGGCTGCGAGCAGTTCTATGCCGACGGCCGGTTTCCGCAGATCTTCGTCACGCTGAAGCGGGCGCCGCTCGCGCTGGTGCCGCGGCTCAATTCCATTCCTGGCGTGGTCGCGGTCGAGCCGCGCATCGTGCGCGAGGTCATCGTCGATTGGCCGGCCGTCTCGCAACCGGTCTCGGCCCGCCTGGTGTCGCTGACCCACGCCGGCGATGAGCCCCTGGCGCGGTTGCATCTGCGCCGCGGCGCAGCGCCCGAGCCGGGTGCCGCCCGCAGCGCCGCGGTCAACGAGGCGTTTGCCGAGGCCAATGGCGTCAGTCCGGGTGACGACATCCGCGTGCTGCTCAATGGCCGCGTGCAGGGCTTCCGGGTTTCCGGCATCGCGTTGTCGCCGGAATATGTCTACGCGGTGAAGCCGGGATTGCCGATCCCCGACGATCGCCTCTACGCCATCCTGTGGGTCGACCGGAGCGCGGCCGAGGCCGCCTTCGACATGAAAGGGGCGTTCAACGATGCCGTGGTCGCGCTCGCTCCGGGTGTCGATCCCAAGCCCGTGATCGAGGAGCTCGACCGGCTGCTCGAGCCCTATGGCTCGATCGGCGCGATCGCGCGGCGGGATCAGCCGTCGAACCGCTTTCTCGAGGACGAGCTGAACCAGCAGAAGGTGATGTCGATCACCATCCCCATCATCTTCTTCGGTGTCGCCACGTTCCTGCTCAACGGCGCGCTCGGGCGGCTGGTCGCCGCGCAGCGCGAGCAGATCGCGGCGCTGAAGGCGCTCGGCTTTCCGACGCTGCGGCTCACCTTCCACTATCTCAAGCTGATGCTGGTCATCGTGCTGATCGGATCGGTGCTCGGCATCGCCGGCGGCGTCGGCTTCGGCCATGCCATGATCGCGAGCTATCAGGGGTTCTTCCGTCTTCCGGAGCTGCCGTTTCGGCTGGCGCCATGGGCGGCGGTGGCCGGTGTCGCGATCAGCGTCGCGGCGGGCGCGCTCGGCGTCGTCACGGCGCTTCAGGAGGTCGTCGGCCTTGCGCCGGCGGAGGCGATGCGGCCCGCGATGCCGCTGGGGTTCCGCCGCTCCTGGATCGAGCGCATCCTGCCCGGCACGGCGTTCGGCGCGCGGCGGATGATGATGCTGCGCAACGTCGCGGGGCGGCCGTTCCGTTCGCTGTTCACCATCGTCGGCATCGCCTTCGCGGTGCCGATGATGGTGCTCGGGATCTTCTGGCGCGACGCCATCGGCGAGATGATCGAGCTGCAGTTCAACCTGGTCGAGCGCGGCAACGCCACGATCACTTTCATCCATCCGATGGACCGCGCGATCCTGCGTGACCTGGCGCGCCAGCCCGGCGTGCTCGCGATCGAAGGCCAGCGCATCGTTCCGGTGCGCCTGCGGGCCGGGCACCAGAGCTACCTCACCTCGGTGATCGGACTGGCGGCCACCGACGAGCTGCGGCGACCGCACGATTCCGCGCGTCGTCCGATCGTCGCGGCGCCCGATGGCATCACGCTGACCCGACGCCTTGCCGAGCGCCTGGCGCTGAGCGCAGGGCAGGTCGTGACGGTGGAGGCGATGGAAGGCCACCGCCGGCGGCGCGACCTGCCGGTGAGCGCCATCGTCGACGAGGCGATCGGCATGGCGTCCTACATGGACATCGACACGCTCAACCGCTTCACCGGCGAAGGCGCGGTGATCTCGGCGGCGAGCCTCCAGGTCGAGCCGGCGGCGCTGGCTGCGCTCGGCGCGAGGTTCAAGAGCATGCCGAAAATCGAATCCGTGACGATGAAGGCCTACACCCTCGCATCCTTCATCGAGAAGATCGCGGGCCTCGTGTTCGTCACCGCCGGCATCCTCGCCGGCTTCGCCGCGATCATCACCGCGGGCGTGGTCTACAACAGCGCCCGCATCAGCCTGCAGGAGCGCGCCTGGGAGCTCGCGAGCCTGCGGGTGCTGGGCTTCACTCGCGGCGAGGTCGCGGGCATCCTGTTCGGCGAGTTCGCGCTGGACATCGCGGTCGGGATTCCGCTCGGCCTGTGGCTGTCGCACGCCATCATCGGGCTGATCGCGCGCCTGCATTCCAGCGAGAGCTTCCAGATCCCGGGCGTGATCGCGCCGCAGACCTACCTGATCGCGACAGCGGTGGTCTTGGCCAGCGCCGCGATCAGCGCCATCATCGTCCGCAGGAGGGTGGATCAGCTCGATCTGGTCGCGGCCCTCAAGACCAGGGAATGAGCATGCCACCCGTTTTGCGCCGCGTCGTCATCGTATCGAGCGTTCTGGCGGCGGCCGCCGTCATCGCCTGGATGATGATGCCGGGCCCCGTCCCGGTGGAGACGGCCGCGGTGACGAAAGGGCGGTTCGTTGCCACCGTCGAGGACGACGGCAAGACGCGGGTGCGCCAGCGCTACGTCGTGGCCGCGCCGCTCGCCGGCCGTCTCGGCCGCATCCGCTTCAAGGCCGGCGACCAGGTCAAGGCCGACGACGTGGTCGCCACAATCATGCCGGCGCCGGCGCCGCTGCTCGATCCGCGGGCCCGCCGCGAGGTCGAGGAGCTGCTCGGTGCGGCAGAGGCCAATGTCGAGCGCGCCAAGGAGGTAGTGGCCCGAGCGCAGGCGCAGAGCGCGCAGGCGAGCGCCGATCTGGCGCGTACCACGGCCCTGGCCGCCAGCGGAGCCGCGACGGCGCAGGCGCGGGAGCGCGCCGAGCTCGCGATGCGGATTGCCGAACGTGACCTGCGCGCCGCCGAATATGCCGACCATGCCGCCGAGCACGAGCTCAGCCAGCTCAGGGCGATGCTGGCGCGCTACGGGAGCAAGACCGATGCCGACGCGCCGGCGGATAGCTGGAGCGTGACCGCGCCGGTCGGCGGGCTGGTGCTGAAAGTGATCCAGGAAAGCGAGACGACGGTGCAGCCAGGCGCGGCGCTGCTCGAGCTCGGCGATCCCCGTGATCTCGAAGTGGTCATCGACGTGCTGAGCACCGACGCGGTCGAGATCCGTCCCGGCGCCGAGGTCACGATCGATCGCTGGGGCGGGGCAGGCCGCCTGTCGGGCCGGGTTCGCCGGGTCGAGCCGGCGGCTTTCACGAAGATCTCCACGCTCGGCGTCGAGGAGCAGCGGGTCAACGTGCTGATCGACATCGTCTCGCCGGCCGAGCAATGGCAGCGGCTCGGCGATGCCTATCAGCTCGATGCGCAGATCGTCGTCTTCACGCAGGAGGATGCGACCATCGTTCCGACCGGCGCGCTGTTCAAGCGCGGTGACGACTGGTCGGTGTTCGCGCTGAAGGATGGGCGCGCCGAGTTGCGCACCGTCCGGCTCATCCGGCGCTCGGGCCGGTTCGCCGCCGTGGCCGACGGCGTCGCCAGCGGCGATGTCGTGATCATCTATCCCAGTGACCGGGTCGCCGCCGGCGTCAAGGTGGCGCCGCGCTGACCTGCGGCGGCCGCAGACGCGTTCCTCAGCGCTGCGACGCCAGTTGCCTGAGCCGGGCATGGCGCGCCAGCGCGTGTGCGATCAGGCTGTCCATCAGCGCCGGCTGGGGCAGGCCGGTGGCCTCCCACATCTTCGGGTACATGCTGATGTTGGTGAAGCCCGGCAGGGTGTTCACCTCGTTGACGTAGACCTCCTCGCCGCGGACGAAGAAGTCGACGCGCGCGAGACTCTCGCAGCAGAGCACGCCGAACACCTCGGTGGCCATTTTGCGGATGCGCGCGGCGAGAGCGGGTTCGACCTGCGCCGGGACGTGCAGCGAGGCGCCCTTGGCATCGGTGTATTTGGCCTCATAGGAATAGAAGCCGTGGCTGTCGGCGGGCACGATCTCGCCGAGCTCGGAGGCGGCGACCTCGCCGTCGGCATGCTCCAGCACCGCGCATTCGATCTCGCGCACCGGGCTGATGCAGCGCTCGATCAGGATCTTCAGGTCGAAGCGCAGCGCCAGGCGGCAGGCGGCTTCGAACTCCTCGGCGTTGCGCGCCTTGGAGATGCCGACGGAGGAGCCGAGATTGGCCGGCTTGACGAACAGCTCGGATGACCCGACGGCGTCGACCGCCGCCGCATAGGTCACAGGCGACGCTTCCGTCATGGTGACGAACGGCACGATCGGCAGGCCGGCATCGCGCAGCAGGCGCTTGGCGACGTCCTTGTCCATCGCCGCCGCCGATCCCATCACGCGGCCGCCGACATAGGCGACATCGGCGAGCTCCAGCGCGCCCTGCACGGTGCCGTCCTCGCCGTTCGGACCGTGCAGCACCGGAAACACGACGTCGAAGGCGAGCTCGCGCGGGGCGCCGTCGCCGATGACCAGCGCGCGGCCCTGGCCGGCCGGCAGCAGCACGATCTGCGGGCCGTCAGCGGGTACGGTCAGCGCCGCGCCCGTGCCGTCATTCGCAGCGTCGGCGAGCACCCAGCGTCCGTCGGTGGTGATGCCGATCAGCGTGACGGCGTAGCGACCGGCATCGAGCGAGCGGACGATGTTGGCCGCCGAGGCCCGCGAGACGTCGTGCTCCGCCGAGCGCCCGCCGAACAGGATCGCCACGCGCGTCTTTGTCTCCGTCATCGTCCTCATCCAGCCCTGATCTCTGCGATGCGCGACCGTACAGCCAGAGGCCAACGCGTGGCAATTGAGGTGTTGTGTCGGGTGTGGTGGAAGGCGACGTCGTCATGCGGCGGCGCTCACCGCCAGCCGATCCCGCCGTCCGAGCACACCGACGTCGTACCGCCGGCATGCATGCAGCTCCGATAGAGCGGCGGCGCGATGAAGCGGCCCGACCAGATGCCGCGGCCGGCGCGGCGGGCGGCGCGCTGATCGGCGGTGTAAACGCCGCGCGAATATTGCGGCTCCTCGACCGCAAGCCCGCGCGACACCATGAACTGGCCGAGATCCGTCGCGCCGGCGGCGCAACGCGCGACGATGCGGCCGTAGCGATCGCCATCGACCGGCAGGCAGCGCAGAACCTTGCTGCGCGTGAACGCGTCCAGCGTGTTGGCGGCCAGCGCGCCGCAGCGATATGGCTTGCGGTCGCGGCCGCGGCAGAGCTGCGCGCTTTCGGGCGCGTCGATGCCCCACAGGCGAATCCGTTCGCCGTGAATGTCCAGCGTGTCGCCATCGACGATGCTGACGCGGCCGACGAGCTCAGCGGCTGTGGCGGGGAAAGCGAGGAGAAGCGGCAGAACGAGGCAGGCGAGACGGGGGAGGAGACGTCGCAAGATCGGCACCTGTGGCGCTGAGAGGGGCGTGATCGCTCGCTGCGCGAATCGATCGCGGATCATCCCGATCTATAGCGAATGGGAGGTGCGCGATTGTGTGGCGAGCACCGCAACAGCAGCGGAGCGCAATCGGCGCAGTTCGTCCGGCGAGCGTCGCGGTTCAGCGCAGGCTCGCATTCTCTGCGTGCCCATCGCGTGCGCGCGCCGCGTGCTCGACCTCGGCGGCGAGCATGCTCAGATGCTCGGCCAGGCGCGCGAACAGCTCGCGCTTGTCGCGGTCGGTGGCGAGATCACGAATGAGGGCGCATTCCGCTGCGTCGGCCCGCAGCTTGTCCGGCTGGGTCATCAACTCTGACATGTTCCGCTTCCCTGCCGCGCCGGCAAGTTTTCGAAACAACGGATCGTCATGATTGTTCCGGGTGTCCATGCATTTTTTCGAGCGGCGCCGTCAGCGCCTGATCGGAGTACCTCTATGGGGATGCGAGATGACGCGACGCTCGGCATTCGACTGTCTATCGTTCACCGGGCCACCATGTCGAGGCCGGATGCGCGGCCGAGATCTTGGTCTCGCGCAATGCCACCAGCGCGCTGCGCTTGTAGGGACGACCGCGCAGCCGCGAGCAGTCCTGGCAGCGCATGTAGCGCTCGAGTTCATGGATTGGCGTCGTCTTGGCGCGCCTGATGATGTCGAGCGCAACGGTCTGATTTGTGTCGCAGCCGAGGCAGCGCACTTCGAGATAGTAATAGCCCGCGTTGAGCGCGTCGCCGAGCAGCGGCGACGGCTGCGCCGGTCCCTTGTAGCCGAGCATCCGCTTGTTCCAGGCGTCGCAGGCCAGACGATCCGCTTCCTTGCGCGCGCGCGCGGCCTGCTCCTGCGCGATGCGGATGCCGGCACCGTAGAGTCTCTCGCGCGATTTCGTCGTCATGACCGCCATGATCGACGCTGCGGCGCTCAGCGGCAAGCCGCTAGGGTTAGCGCAGCAAGAGGCGCCGGATACAAGCTCTCTCGCGTGCAGCGTTCCGATACCGTTGTCTTTCAGTTCATCGGCGCAGCCGGCGACGAGCTCATCATGCAACGTCCAGCATTCGTGCTGCGCCGACGCGACGCGGAGTAGCACTGATGGTGTCGAGCAGAGGCGCTGGGGGCGCAGGGGCCATGTAGTCACGCTTGCCGGTGGCGGCGCAGCGGTCGCTTTCTCCCACCACGCGGCATGATGCGTTCCGTCTGGCGCAACAGGGCCGTCGAACGCAACGGCGCGGCAAAAGTTCCTAAAATTTTTGCGCCCATGCGGCAGTTGCTTCAGCTTGTTCCTGCAGGCGTCCGGCGATAGACCTTGCGCTCGGGGTCAATCGTGCGCGCGGGTCGGAGTTTCTCAGATTGGATCGTTCGGGGCAGACAGTGGTCGGCGACCACGTTTCTGCTCACCATGCTCGCCGTCGCGATTTCGACCGCGGGCCGGATCGGGCTGGACTATGCCGGCGCGACGCTGCCCTACGCGACGTTCTACCCTGCGGTGGTGTTCGCCGCGCTGCTCGGCGGCATTCCCGCGGCCATTTTTGCCGCCTGGCTGTCTGCCACCGTGGTGCTCGTCGGCTTCACCGATCGTCCCGATCATGCCGAGGCGATCAACCTCGTCGGATTCCTGAGCACCGCGGCGCTGATCATCTGGCTCGGGCATCTCTGTCGCGGCGCGCTGATGGAGCTGAAGCGCAGCGAGCATGCGCGCGAGTTGCTGCTCGGCGAGCTGAGACATCGCGTGAACAATCAGCTCGCGTTGTTTCAGGCGATCGTCAGATCGAGCCTGTCGGGCGAGGATCGCGCCAAAGGGGAAGCGATCGCGCTGCGGCTCGACGCCGTCGCGCGCGCCAACAGTCTCGCCTGGTCGGACCACCGCCTGATGACCTTGCGCATGCTGCTCGACGTCGAGCTGCAGCCGTATCGCGCCTCCGGCGCCGTGACGGTGGACGGCCCGGACATGCCGTTGGGACCGGAAGCGGTGCGTAATCTCGCGCTGGTGTTCCACGAACTTGCGACCAACGCCGTCAAATACGGCGCGCTGCGCGGCCAGGGTGGACGACTCGAGGTCCAGATCGCGCAGGAGGGCGGCCGCGGCAGCGTGGCCTGGCGCGAGCTCGGTCCGCACCCGATCGAGCCGCCCGGGAAAGAGGGCTTCGGCACGCGCATGATCCGTGCGAGCCTTGCGGCGATCGGCGGCAGCATCGAGCAGGATTATCGCGACGAAGGTCTGGTCTGCCGGATCAGGTTCGACGCGGCGATGTGAAGGCCCGGTTCCTCGCAGGCGTCGCATGTCTCGCGGCGCGTGGCATGGCTGCGATGCGAAACGCGCAGCGGCGTTGCTGCGTATGTGTTCGATGGAACGGCGCGACATGCTGCTGCTGGCTGGATTGCTGCTGCTGGCACTCACCATTACCTGGGTTGGCACGGAATATGTGCTGAACCATGTCGTGATCCCGCTGATCGATGACTGAGAGCCGGCGGCGCCGCGACCATCGGATTTGCGTTGCGTTCGCGTTGTCTGTCCGCCGCGCGGAACGAGGCTCGGCTTGATCGCCGGCACGAAACGCTTCACCATTCCCGGCAGAACAACGAAGCGGCGACGCCGCTTGGGCGGGAGACATCGGATGCAATGTTACGAGCTGCAGGGGCCCGGCGGAATCGATGCGCTGGCGCTGGTCGACAAGCCCGTGCCGCAGCCGGGGAGGGGCGAGGTGCTGGTGCGGCTGACGGCGGCGAGCATCAACTATCGTGACCTGATCACGGTGAGGGGCGGCTACGGCTCGCGGCAGAAATTTCCGCTGGTGCCGCTGTCCGACGGCGCAGGCGTGGTCGAGGCGGTCGGTGAGGGCGTCACAGCATTCGCGACCGGCGACCGAGTCATCGGCAGCTTCTTCGAGAGCTGGACCGGCGGCGAGCCGAGCGAAGCGAAGATGCGTGCGGCGCTGGGCGGCGCCGTCGACGGCACGTTGACGGAGTATCGGGTGTTTCCCATGCACGCGCTGGTGCGGACGCCGGCGCATCTCACCGACGTCGAGGCCGCGACATTGCCGTGCGCCGGCGTCACCGCCTGGAGCGCGGTGATCAAGCTCGGCGGCATCAGGCCCGGCCACACCGTGCTGACGCAAGGCAGCGGCGGCGTCTCGATCTTTGCGCTGCTGATCGCGAAGATGGCCGGCGCGCGGGTGATCGCGACGTCGTCGAGTGAAGCCAAGATCGCGCGGCTGACGGCGCTCGGCGCCGATGTCACGCTGAACTACAAGCAGGTGCCGGATTGGGGCAAGAAGGCGCGCGAGATCACCGGGCAGGGCGTCGATCTCGTGGTCGAGGTCGGCGGCGTCGGCACCTTGAACGAGTCGATCCGCGCCACCCGGATCGGCGGCACCATCGCCTTCATCGGCGTGCTCGCCGGTGCGCCGGCCTCGGAGCTGCGGCTGCCGCTGATGGTGATGCAGCAGCAGCGGCTGCAGGGCGTCACGGTCGGCTCGGTCGACGATCTCCAGGCGCTGGCGAACGCGCTGACGCTGCATCAGGTGAAGCCGGTGGTCGACCGCGTGTTTCCGTTCAGCGAGGCGCGCGAGGCGTTCCACTACATGGCGAGCGGCGCGCATCTCGGCAAGGTGACGATCGCGATCGGGGGATGAGTGACCACGCTGCTGTCGGCGACTGCGTCATCGAAGCAGGGCAGCACTCTTAGCCTCACTCTCTCCGCCGTCATTCCGGGGCGCGTCGCGCAGCGGCGCGAGCCCGGAATCCATAGCCACAGGATGCTGTGCGACGCGAGCTGGCCGGTATGCTCGTCTTCGCCACATGCACAGTCGTGGTTATGGATTCCGGGCTCGTCGCTGCGCGCCGCCCCGGAATGACGGCGAGAGAAACGGGCTGCTAATGACGTGGCGGTTTGCGGTGCTGTTTTGGCAGCTTCAATTGCCAGCGGCCGTTGCTGCGTTCGACAGAGGCCGGGAATGGCTTCATCTCGGTGCCGACCTTGAAGGTGGCGATGAGCTTGACGCGGTCGTCGCCGTCCCAGCCGTCGAACTCGTAGAAGGTGTAGTCGTCGTCAGGGGTGAGATAGGACCAGCCCCCCAGCTTGAGGTCGAACGGCGCGGCAACGATCTCCATCCCGTTGCCGCAGCCGGAGGGACCTTCGCTGGAGCAGACAGAAAACAGCCAGCGGCGGCTTGGCGAGGCGTGCGGCGGCGAATGGATCTTGGTCTCGATGCCGCGATTGAGCCAGAGCAGCATCCATTGCACGCCTTCCCAATAGCCGATCTCGATCAGCAGGAGTTCGTGCTCCGGAAAGTAGCCGACGAGCTTGTACTCGACCGAGTCGTCCTCATGTCCGGGTAGGTCATCCGGAAGTCGGGTCACGTAGCTTCTGGTGGAACCATCCTTGAATGTGATTTCCAGCGACTTGCCGTTGCGCCTGACGACATCGTTCAACTGAGCGAGGCAGGCCTGCTCGTCGCGGTCGAGGTCGGCCTTGCCGGTGTCTCCTTTGCAGCGGCCGTCTTGTGAAGGATGCTCCGATATCGCGTAGGGGATGTCGGCCGAGGCCGCGGCCGGACCAATCGTGGTTGCCAGCGCGACAAGAAGCAAAACGAAGATGCATTGCATTTTATTGATCCAGCGTTGCCGCTTTGGGTTCAAAGCAGCGCTGGTGCGTGCGGTCAACCTTGGATCGGATCGCCTGTCGCCCCCTTGCGCGCGGGCAGCGTCATCGCGATCACACCAATGAGGACACAGGCGAGGCCGATCCAGGCGGTCGGCGCGAGGTGCTCGCCGAGCCCGGCCGCGGCGATCGCAACGCCGATCGGCACCCGCAGATAGGATTGCGCGGTGGCGCCGATCGAGCCGAGCGTCTGCACCAGGCGGAAATAGATCACCATCGCGGCCGCAGTCGAGACGGTCGCGAGCGCGGCCAGCGCCAGCACCGAGCGCAGTGACGGTGCCAGCGTCCACGGATGGTCGACGACCAGCGCAAGCGGGATCAGCACCGCGGCGCCGGACAGCAGCGATCCCGCGGCCGGCAACATCGGATCGAGTCCCTTGAAGCTCTTTCCCATGATCGCCGCACCGGCATAGCAGATGGTGGCGGCGACGATCGCAATCTGCGCCCACAGCTCGCGGCCAAGCCCGCCCAGCGCCTCGGTGCCGACGATGAGGCAGGTGCCGGCGAGTCCGGCGGCGACGCCGACCAGCTTGCGCAGGGTGACAGGCTCGTGGTGCGTCACCAGCGCGGTCAGCAGGAAGGTGAAGATCGGCGAGGTCGCGTTGAGGATCGTCGCAAGACCCGCCTCGACGGTGCGCTCGGCCCAGGCGATCAGCGTGAATGGCACGACGCTGTTGAGACCGGCCTGGATCACGAAGCGACGCCAAATCGTCCGGTCACGCGGCCAAGCGAGGCCGCGGCTGCGGATGATCGCGGCCAGCAGCAGCCCCGCAATCAGCGTGCGCGCGGCGATCAGGGTCAGCGGCGGAATGGTTTCGACGCCGATCTTGATGAAGGTGTATGAGGCGCCCCACAAGGTGGACAGAACGAGCAGGAGGGCGAATTCTGTCGTGAGATCGGAGCGGCTCTGCATGGTGCCTCGCGGGCGGGAGAATGGCTTCTCCTAGCCGGGCGGCGGCGCGTGATGTTTCGATACGGGGCGAACTGTTCGTGGAAGGAAGCCGAAGCCATTCCGATCGGTGCATAGCGTCCCTGGATCGCTTCGCTGGCGCTCGCGATGACGGAGCCTGTGGGGCCGGCGATGTCAGCCACACCCGTCATTGCGAGCGGAGCGCGGAGCGAAGCAATCCAGACTGGCGATCCGATGAAGATCCTGGATTGCTTCGTCGCCTACGGCTCCTCGCAATGACGCTCGTTGCGAGCTTGCGCGGTCGCTCCGATCAGTTCGCCGGCATGCTCTTCTCGACCAGCTTCACCCAGTACGATGCGCCGGCGCTGAGGATGTTGTCGTTGAAGCGGTAGGCCGGGTGGTGGCACTCGTTGCCGGGGCCCATGCCGAGGAACACGAAGGCGCCCGGACGCGCCTCCAGCATGAACGCGAAATCCTCGCCGCCCATCAGCGGAATGGCGCGGTCGTTGACACGCTCAGCGCCGGCGACGTCGCGGGCGACGTCGGCGGCGAAAGCCGCCTGCGCAGGGTGATTCATCGTCACCGGATATTTGCGCTCGTAGATCGCCTCGGCCGAGCCGCCATAGGCGCGCGCGGTGGCCTCGGCGACCTCGACGATGCGCCTCTCGACGAGATCGCGGATCTCCGGATCGAGCGTGCGCACGGTGCCCAGCATCTCGACCGTCTCGGGGATCACGTTGAAGGTGGTGCCGCCATGGATCGAGCACACCGAGATCACCGCCGACTTCAACGGATCGACGTTGCGGGCGACGATCGACTGCAGCGCGTTGACGATCTGCGAGGCGATCAGGATGCTGTCGACCGCCCGGTGCGGGCCGGCGCCGCCATGGCCGCCCTTGCCGGTGACCTTGATGTGGATCGCATCAGCCGAGGCCAGCATCGCGCCGGGCGAGATTTCGAAATGGCCTTCGGGCACGCCCGGCATGTTGTGCATGCCGTAGACCTCCTGGATGCCCCAGCGCGTCATCAGCCCGTCATCGACCATCGCCTTGCCGCCGGCGCCGCCTTCCTCGGCCGGCTGGAAGATGACGATGGCGGTGCCGTCGAAATTGCGGGTCTCGGCGAGATATTTCGCAGCGCCCAGCAGCATCGCGGTGTGGCCGTCATGGCCGCAGGCATGCATCAGGCCGGGTGTCTTCGAGGCGTAGGGCACGCCTGAGGTTTCCTCGATCGGGAGCGCATCCATGTCGGCGCGCAGCCCGATGGTCCTGCCGGAGGCGGACTTGCGGCCGCGGATCACGCCGACGACGCCGGTGCGGCCGATGCCCGTCACCACCTCGTCGCAGCCAAATGCGCGCAGCTTGTCGGCGACGATGCCGGCGGTGCGATGCACCTCGTACAGCAGCTCGGGATGTTCGTGGAAGTCGTGGCGCCAGGCGGCCATTTCGTCGGAGAGCGCGGCGATGCTGTTGAGGATGGGCATGAGGACCGGATGACTCGCTGAAGTGGATCGGGACGCTGCAGTGGATGCGGCCAAGCCAGCCGGCAGCACCGCGCGGTGACCGACTATGACCCGGTCAAAAAAGCCAGGCAAGTTGCCGCCGGCCATGGCGCCATGCGCGGATGCGCGGTCACCTCGACGGACCACGCCGGGCGTTCCGGATTGCGGAACGGGAGTCAGGTGAGCGGGGCGGGGGCCGGCACGCGGGGATATTTGCGCTCGGGTGGTACCTCCAGGCGGAAGGCCCGCAGCTTCGGCTCGTCCCACGCCGCCAATGGCGTGCCGCAGACGCCGCAGTCGAACCGCCCGGCAGCGCCAATGGCGGAGGTCGATTCCGCGATCTCGTAGGCGGCACGGCAATGGGGACACGTCACGCTGGATATCTTCATGAGATCACGCTCCCAAACAGCTCGACCAGACGCCTTGAACCAGATCAATGCGGTCCATGAACCGACGTCACCGCGTCCGGTCGTCACGCCTCCTCGGCCTGCCATGGCGTCGGCGCCTTGGTGAAGGCGCGCCACGCCTCGCGCAACGGCTCCTCCACGCCGGCCATGGCATGCGACTGCCAGCCGGTGATCGCGGCGGCCGCGATCGCCGCCTCGGTGGAGGTGGTGCCGAGGGTCTCGATCACGCCGGCGGTGACCGCCATGTCGTTGTAGTGGCCAAGCTGTTCCTGGAAGCCGGCGAGCGTCCTGGCATATTTCTTCGCCGATTTGCTCGCGCCGTAGAGCGGCAGCAGGAAGTCGATGCTGTAGCGCAGCTTCTTCAGCGCGAGACGCAGCCGGTGGCGCCGCTCGGCCGACAGCTTCTTGAAGCGGCGGCCGCGCTTGAGCACCTTCTGGTGGCGCTCCGACAGGACAGGCCCGGCAAAATCGATCGCGGGCGCCGCGAGGCGTCGGAGATCGTCGGGGGAGACGTCGTTGCGCCAGCCGCGGGTCTCGATCCATTCGCCGAGGCCGAGCACGAAAGCGGCGCAGCGGCGCTCGGCAAGCGCGATGCGCAGCGTGCGATAGGCGAGATCGCGCCGCCGCTCGGCGAGCGCCCGGAGCGAGTCGAAGCCTGCAACAGTGGGGCAGGCCTCGGCGATCTCGGGCAGCGTATCGGTCAGGAACACGTCGAGGTCGCGCGCCGCCGAGAGGCTCTGTGCCAGCCAGCGCGCATCCGCCTCGAGACCGTCGAGCGTCGCCGAGGTCCCGAGCGGCCGCATCAGGTGCAACGCGGCGCGCAGGCGGCGCAGCGCCACCCGCAACTGATGCACGCCTTCCGTATCGCGTCCGTCCTCTGCCGCAGGCATGGCCTGCAGCAGATGATGCAGGCTGCCGCGCAGGACGAGGGCGAAGCTCTCGTCGAGAGACACCGCCGGATCGAGACGCAGCTTGGGCGGCTTTTCGGCCCCCGGCGCTGCTCCGGCTGCGAGGTCGAAACCGCGCGCGGATTTGCTGCGGATCGAAGGTCTGATCGGTCCGTGATCGGCGATGCGCTGTGCGATCTCGTAGATGGCGGCGGGGTTGCCGCTCTTGAGCTCCAGCTCGATCTCGCTCACGATCTCACGGTGCTCGCCGGCCTTGATGACACCGCTGTCGAACGCGATCTCGATCGTCGCGCCGGGCACGTCGAGCATGCGCGCGTGACGATGCACGTCGGCCGTGAACACCGCCTCGAGCGTTGCCTCGGCCAGCGCGGAGCGAAGCTCCTCCGGCAGCAGCGCGGCCGCCAGCACCGGATCTGGCGCCAGCGAGCTGACGCTGGCCTCCCACTCTCCGCGCTTGAGCGGGTCGTCGCTGTGCTGCTCTTTCACGGTCTGCACGAAGCGCGAGCCGCTCTGGCGCACCCGCAAGGTGAAGCCGTTCTTCCACAGCGTGCGCTTCGGCGTGTCGTAGTAGACCGATGTCAGATGCTTGCGCGAGCCCTTGTTGCGCGCATGCGCGGTGACGACCGGTGCGTTGTTGAAGCCGGCGAGTTGATCGGGCGCGACGAGGAGTTTCAGCTCGATCTCGTGGCCGCTGCCGGCCGCCGGATCCGGCAAGGACGGCGCCGCGACCTCCACGCCAAGCGCTGCGGCATCCTCCTGCGTGGCCGCGTGATCGGCTAGGTGCTGCGCAGTCAAGCGATCGGCGGCGCCACCGGGATCGCAGCTCGCCGACTCACCACTCTCCCGCACGCCGACCGCATGGCCACTGCCGTGGATCGACGCCGGTGCGTTCGAATCGGGCATGTGTCGATTCTGTAACCGTTTAATGACAGTC
This sequence comes from Bradyrhizobium sp. SZCCHNRI3052, assembly GCF_032484895.1. Classification (NCBI taxonomy): domain Bacteria; kingdom Pseudomonadati; phylum Pseudomonadota; class Alphaproteobacteria; order Hyphomicrobiales; family Nitrobacteraceae; genus Bradyrhizobium; species Bradyrhizobium sp. SZCCHNRI3052. Next base: position 488,416 of record NZ_JAUETW010000003.1, read on the forward strand.
ATCTCTCGTATAGCTGCAGCCGGCACAAAGGGACAGTGGCATTTCTCGCAGGCCGTCGACGATGCGCGACGCGCCAGAGCTTACCGGTCGCATTTTTTGTTGCTGCTTCAATGACAAGTGCTCGCGCTTCCGGCCGGCAGGTGCTCACGAAGATATGTCCGTCGCAGCCGCAATGCACTGTCGTGCGGCCGCGCCGCCACAGGCGGAACTTCAGATCGAGCCGGTGAGCATGAAACGCGTGGCGATGAAGACGGCGGCTGCGGTGGTCGCAATGCTCGCGGCGGCCACGAGGCCGCGGCCGCGACGCGCCAGCGCGCGGGAGCGCTCGCGCGGATCCTGCGCCGGATCGAAGGATGCGCGCCGGCTGCGCCGGTGGCGTACCGCCTGCACCCAGAAGGCAAGCGCAGCGATGCCGGTTACCACTGCAAATACGGTCGTCACGCCTGCGGCAAAGCCGAGATCGACACCGACGCTTTCCAACATCGCCCGCAGATGCACAGCTAAGCGGGCCAGGAGAGTTGCGGCATAGTCGGCTGCTGCGGCGCCGGTGTAGAGCAGAACGGCAGTCCAGACCACCGCAGCCATCGCAATCAGGATCGACACGAGCACGGCGAGGCCGTCGCCTGCCATGAAGCCGATCGAGGCGGCGATCAGCGCCAGCGCCGGCATCACGTTGCCCATCGGGATCGGCAGGATGATGGTGACCGCCATCAGAAGCAGCGGCAGCGCGAGCAGCATCCGCGCCGGCCGGCCGGTCAGCCAGACCAGCCGGTCCTCGCGCAGGCCGCGTTCGGCATAGCCCGCCCAGTCGAGACCGGCGCGGATGATCTTGCGCAGCAGCCGCTGCGGCACCGGCCGGCGGCGCAACTGTTCGGGCAGCCATAGCCGCTCGGCGCCGAACAGGATCTGCAGCGCGACCAGCGCGACAAAGGTGCCGAACACCATGCCGAATGGGCCCGGCAACGGGATCAGCGCCGGCAGGGTCAGCAGCAGCAGGGTCAGGCCAAGACCTTCCGATTCCAGCCGGTCGAACAACTCGCCGATCGACGGCTCCTCGGACCGCACCGTCCGGGCGATCGCGAGCAGCCGGCGGCTGATCGGCCCGTTGTGACGGCGCGGCGCCGAGGAGTCCTCGTCGTCGGATGTGACATCATTCATTGTCACGCAGCAACCTCATGTCCTCTGATCGGCCTCACTTCATCTGCTCGACCGCAGGCCGCGTCTTCCATAGCGAGTACGCGATACCTGCGCCGAGCAGACTGAAGGTGATGCCGAGCGAAATCGCGGGCGGAAACTTCTCCAGCCCGAGCAGGTCGGCCAGGAAGATCTTCGAGCCGATGAAGATCAGCACCGCCGCCAGCGTCAGCTTGAGATACTGGAAGCGATCGACCATCGCGGCCAACGCAAAATAAAGCGCGCGCAGGCCGAGGATCGCGAAGATGTTCGAGGTGTAGACCACGAACGGGTCGGTCGAGATCGCGAAGATCGCCGGCACCGAGTCGACGGCGAAGATGACGTCGGCGAACTCGATCAGGATCAGCGCCAGGAACAGCGGCGTCATGAACCAGGTCGGCTTGCCGCGCGCATCAGGCTGGCGCACGAAGAAGCGCTCTTCGTGCAGGCGGTCGGTGACGTCGAAGCGGCGGCGCACCCAGGCCAGCGCCGGGTTGGCGCCGATGTCGTGCGGCGTGTCCTTGAACACCAGCATCTTGATGCCGGTCGCGACCAGGAACAGCGCGAACAGATAGAGCACCCAGCTCGCCTGGGCGACGATCGCTGCGCCGAGGCCGATCATGATCGCGCGCAGCACGATGACGCCGACGATGCCCCAGAACAGCACGCGGTGCTGATAGGCGCGCGGGATCGAGAAGTAGCTGAAGATCATGGCGATGACGAAGACGTTGTCCATCGCCAGCGCCTTCTCGATCGTGAACGCGGTGAGATAGGCGGTGCCGGCCTCGGCGCCGATTTGCCACCATACCCAGGCGCCGAAGGCGAGGGCGAGCATGATGTAGATGCCGCTCATGACGAGGCTCTCGCGTACCGAGATCTCGCGCGTCTTGCGATGGAGGATGCCGAGATCGAAGACGAGGAGGGCGAGCACGATTGCGAGGAAGGCGAGCCACATCCAGACGGGCTTGCCGGCAAACGCGATGAGCAGGAATTCCACGACGGGTCCCTCTTTCAAGCCGGTGAGATTGATGTCAGGTCCGACATCGTGAGCGCACCGGCAGCTTCACCAGAGGGGCCCGGACCAGGGGTAGGCGACGGACGTATGTGGCTGCCGATTGGTTTTCAAGAGCCTGCGGTTTTCAAGAGCCCGCCGTTCGCATCTGCGTTCAGCAAGATGAACGGCGAGGTGCGACAGAGTGTCTGCTGCCCGGCGGCCGTCTTGCGGCCGTGCGGCGGTGAACTAATTCCAGAGGGCCGGAGATCCGGGCCCCTCTGATAGTCCGTGAGACTATGATGTCGGACTCTCTTTCATGACCGCTGCCGCTGGCGGTATTGCGCACTTCGGGCGCTATTGAGGAGTTTGACGAGATGCGGCCCCACGCGTCGCTTGTTGCTATCGGGCCTTGCGGCTCTCGCCCCCACATCACCATCCCAACAATCGTTACCCCGCTCAAACCTCCCGGCATCGCTTGGAGGGGCGGCGGTGATCGTGATGGAACCGGAGCGCCTGCTCGCCACTTTGTATGGAACCTGCGTGCTGGAGCGCGCTGGCATTTTGTGTACGGGAGACAATCGTGACCACGGGGGGTGACCAGGTATCGATCGCGAAGGCGCCGCCGTCGCGCCCGGCCGTGGCAACGCGCCGCCTCTTGATGATCATCAATCGCGGCAGCCGCTCCGGCGGCGAAGCGGCCGGCGTTGCCGTGTCGCGGCTGAGCGCAGCCGGCTATGATCTCGTGATCTCGGCGCCGCATAGTCCGCGCGAGGTGGCGCCGTGGATCGAAGCACATGCCGACGATGCGGAGGCGGTCGTCGTCGCCGGGGGGGACGGCAGCCTGAACGCGGCTGCGCCCGCACTGCTCAAGACCGGCCTGCCGCTGGGCATCATTCCGGCCGGCACCGCCAATGACCTTGCCCGCACGCTTGGCCTGCCGCCGGATATGGAGGCCGCGGTCGATGTGATTGCGGCCGGCCATCGCCGCCGGATCGATCTCGGCGAGGTCAACGGGCACCCGTTCTTCAACGTCGCCAGCCTCGGCTTGAGCGCCGAGCTCGCGCGGCAGCTGACCAAGGAAACCAAGCGGAGGTTCGGCCGGCTCGGCTATGCGCTCACGGCGCTGAAGGTGCTGACCAATGCACGGCCGTTCCGCGCGATGATCGTATCGTCCGACGGCGCGGTGCGGGTGAAGACACTGCAGATCGCGGTCGGCAATGGCCGCTACTACGGCGGCGGCATGGCGGTCGATCACCGCGCCGAGATCGACGATTCCCATCTCGATCTGTATTCGCTGGAGATCGGCCGCATCTGGAAGCTGCTGGCGATGGCCTATGACTTCCGCAAAGGCCGCCACGGCCTGTGGCAGGAGGTGCGGGCCTCGCGTGATACATCGTTCGAGATCCGCACGCGCCGTCCGCGCCGGATCAATGCCGATGGCGAGCTCGTCACCTTCACGCCGGCGCGCTTCTCCGTGCTGCCGCGTGCGGTCACGGTGTTCGTGCCCGAGGTCGCAGCGCAGGACCGCACCTGACGCGCGGCCGCTTGATCCGCCGTTCGCGGACACTCGATTTCGACTGATCACCCGATTGAGAGACCCATGACCAAGCAGACCCGCTTCAATCTCTGGTACGCAATCGTCGCGATCTTCGTCGCGATGATGATCCACAATGCGTGGACGAGCTATCGCCAGGTCGCCGTCATTCCCTACAGTCAATTCCAGGACCTGCTCGCAGCCGGCAAGGTGAAGGAGGTCGGCGTCTCCGAGAACTACCTGGAAGGCACGCTGAAGGAGCCGCTGCCCAGCGGCCAGTCGCGCTTCGCGACGACGCGCGTCGACCAGGAGTTCGCCAAGGAGCTCAGCAAGGCCAACGTCACCTTCACCGGCCGCGTCGAGAGCAACATCCTCGGCGACATCCTCTCGCTGGTGATGCCGATCGCGCTGTTCTTCGGCGTCTGGTACTGGCTGTCGCGCCGGATGATGGGCGGCGCCGGCGGGCTCGGCGGCGGCCTGATGCAGATCGGCAAGAGCAAGGCCAAGGTCTACGTCGAATCCAACACGGGCGTTCGCTTCGACGACGTTGCCGGTGTCGACGAGGCCAAGGACGAACTGCGCGAGATCGTCTCGTTCCTGAAGGATCCGAAATCCTATGGCCGTCTCGGCGGCCGCATGCCCAAGGGCGTGCTGCTGGTCGGCCCGCCCGGCACCGGCAAGACGCTGCTCGCCAAGGCGGTCGCGGGCGAGGCCGGCGTGCCATTCTTCTCGATCTCGGGCTCGGAATTCGTCGAGATGTTCGTCGGCGTCGGTGCCGCGCGCGTGCGCGACCTGTTCGAGCAGGCCCGCGCCAAGGCGCCCGCGATCATCTTCATCGACGAGCTCGATGCGCTCGGCCGCGCCCGCGGCATGGGCCCGTTCGCCGGCGGCCATGACGAGAAGGAGCAGACTCTGAACCAGTTGCTGGTCGAGCTCGATGGCTTCGATTCCTCGACCGGCCTCGTGCTGCTGGCAGCGACCAACCGGCCGGAGATTCTCGATCCGGCGCTGCTGCGGGCCGGCCGCTTCGACCGCCAGGTGCTGGTCGACCGGCCCGACAAGCCGGGTCGCATCCAGATCCTGCAGGTGCATCTGAAGAAGGCCAAGCTCGCCGCCGACGTCGATCCGGAGAAGGTCGCGGCGCTGACGCCCGGCTTCACCGGCGCCGATCTCGCCAACCTCGTCAACGAGGCGACCTTGCTGGCGACGCGGCGCGGCGGCGACGAGGTCACGCTCGATGATTTCAACAATGCGATCGAGCGCATCGTCGCCGGATTGGAGAAGCGCAACCGGCTGCTCAATCCGAAGGAGCGCGAGATCGTCGCCTATCACGAGATGGGGCATGCGATCGTCGCGATGAGCCTGCCGGGCACCGATCCCGTGCACAAGGTGTCGATCATCCCGCGCGGCGTCGGCGCGCTCGGCTACACCATCCAGCGCCCGACGGAAGATCGCTTCCTGATGACGCGCGAGGAGCTCGAGAACAAGATGGCGGTGCTGCTCGGCGGCCGCGCCGCGGAGCTCGTGGTCTACGGCCATCTGTCGACGGGCGCCGCCGACGATCTGCGCCGCGTCACCGACATCGCGCGCTCGATGGTGACCCGCTACGGCATGTCGGAGCAGTTGGGCTCGGTCGCCTATGAGCGCGACAACCAGTCGTTTCTTGCGCCGGGCGTCTCACGCAGCGCCGAGTATGGCGAGGCCGCAGGGGATGCGATCGACGCCGAGGTGCGTGCGATCGTGACGAACGCGCTGGAGCGCACCCGCAAGCTGCTCCAGGACAAGCGCGACGTGCTGGAGCGCGCGGCGCGCCGCCTGCTGGTCAAGGAGACGCTCGACGAGAGCGAGCTCGCCGCCCTGCTGAAGCAGGACCAGCGCGCCGGCGATCTCGTTGTGGCAGCGAAGCCGATATAGTTGTCGAGTCGGGGAGCAAAGGCGCGGCCGTGCGGTCTCCAGGGATTGTGTAGCGCCGTGCCCATCGTCTTGGCAATGAGCTCGCCGCACGACGATGGGCACGCTGCCGGCTGACGGCGGCTGCTTTGCCCACCCTACGGCGGCCACGCTCACCGCCGCGGCCACATCCGGGCCAGCGCCTCGTCCTTCTTGACAAACGCGTGCCAGAGCGTGGCCGCAATGTGCAGGCCGACCACGAGATAGACCAGATAGGCCAGCGTATCATGCGTGATCTCGCCGGCATGGGCGATCGTCCTGTCGCCGGCGAACAGGCGCGGCCAGCTGAAGGTCCCGAAATAACGCAGCGAATAGCCGCCGGCCGACGAGAACATGTAGCCGGTGACGGGCATGATCAGCAGCAGCGCATAGAGCGCCCAATGATTGAGCTGCGACAGCGCGCGGACCATCGGTCCGAACGTGGCCGGAGCGGCCGGCGCCGTGGTGCGAGCCCGCACGATCACGCGGAGAATGGCCAGCATAAACAGCGTGACGCCGAGCGATTTGTGAACCTCCAGCAGCTCCCGCCGCGGCGACGTCCCGGCCGGCTGAAGGCCGCAATACAGCCCGATCAGCATCGCTGCGATGAACAGCAGGGCGGTCGCCCAATGAATCCATCGCAGCAGGGGATCGTAGCTCGCGATCGTCTCGGGCATGTCGGGCTCGTCAGTGGTGAATTCCGGCGACCTGCTTAGTCGCGGATCTGACCTCTGTCGAAGGATCAGAGGTCGACGACGAGATGTCGGACAACCGCACAAAGGCATCTGCTGATCATTTTTGAGTGATTCCATGCGTGCCGCTCTGTCAGTCGCGCCTCGATAAGCCGTCCCCCGTTCGATGACCGCATTGGATCAAGCGACGATGTTGCCTTGCGGATGACGGGCGGTGCTGAGAACTGAGCGGGTGGTCCTGCGGGCTCGCGCAGGGATTGTGCCTTGATTTTCCTGCAATTGCGGACCAATCTCCCTGCCGGCATTCTGGTCGGGGGGCCTCGTGTCCAATCCTGTTGCAAAGAACATCGTGCTGTTGTCGGACGGGACCGGCAACAGCGCCAAGGCCGTGTTCAAGACCAATGTCTGGCGCCTGTTCCAGCTGCTGGACCTGCGCGATCCGCGCCGGCAAGTCGCCTTTTATGACGATGGCGTCGGAACGTCCTCCTTCAAGCTGTTCGCAGCCCTCGGCGGCATCTTCGGCTTCGGCCTGAAGCGGAATGTGATTGCGATCTACAGCTTCTGCTGTCGCAACTACAAGCCGGGCGACCGCATCTACTGCTTCGGGTTCAGCCGCGGTGCCTTCACCATCCGTATCGTGGCGGCAATGATCGCGGGGCAGGGGCTCGTCGCCTACGACGACAATGAAGCCGATCTCGCCCGGTTCGCCGCAGACGCCTATCGCCGCTATCGGCGTCGCTACAATAGCGGAATTCTCAGATATCTCGGCAAGATCGGCCTGGACCTGCGCGGAGTGCGCCACTGGGGAATCAGAACGCTGCGCAGAGTGCAGGGCGTGGCGCTGCAGGCTCCGCCAGCAGTCGAGGTCGAGAGCGTGCATTTCGTCGGCATTTGGGACACCGTTGACGCCTACGGCGGGCCGATCGAGGAGATGACGCGCGCCATTGACTATTGGATCTGGCCGCTGTCGATGCCGGACCAGTTCATGAATTCCAAGATCCATCGCGCTTGCCACGCCCTCGCGATCGAAGAGGAGCGTGACGCCTTCCGCCCGGTGATCTGGGATGAGCGCTATGTGTGGGGACGGGACGAGGCTGTTTCAGGCCGCAGTGACAAGAAGGACTGGCTGTTCGGCATCGACCACGATCCGCGCAGCGCGGCTGCGAAACTGGCCGAGCCGCCGCCGCATCTGCGCACCGATCTGCCGCCACGTGACCGCGAGCGCATCAGCCAGGTGTGGTTTACCGGCGTGCATTCCGACATCGGCGGCGGCTATCCGCAGGATGGCCTTTCCTATGTGACGCTCGATTGGATGCTCGACCGCGCCCAGGCCTATGGTCTCGTCTATCTCGACGGGCGGCGCAGGCTGCTCTACGATCCCGAGATCGATCCGCTCGACACGCTGAACGACTCGCGCAAGGGGCTTGCGGCCTACTACCGCTACAAGCCGCGCAATCTGCGCGAGATCTATGACGCGCCGCCCTACAAGCTATCGCTCCGGTACGATGTCAGTCGCATCAAGTGGCTGCTTCATTCGCCGTTCAAGGCCCAGACCGGGCTTCTTGCTGACGATCTGCATCCGAGCCTGCCGCAGCCACCTCTGCCGCCGGTGAAGCCGACGATCCACCGCACCGTGTTCGAACGCATTGGGTCGGGTCCCAATCACTATGCACCGGTGGTCGTACCCGCCGCTTACCGCGTCACGGATGAGACCGATACGCCGGTCGATGCGCTGCATCCGCTCGATCACGGGCACGCGCGGACGCGGGTGCAGGACGATGTCTGGAATTGGGTCTGGCTGCGCCGCGTGGTCTATTTCGCCACCATGTTCGCGCTGCTGTTCGTCGCGGCGATCCCATATTTCGTCATCTATTGGCCGCGCGTGCTTTATGAGCCCTTGCATGGGCTGGTAAATCCGCTGGTCAACGGAGCGGCAGCCTTCTTGCCCAAATTTCTCGACCCATGGTTCGTCGCGTTTCGGGATTCGCCGGGTTTGCTGGTGGTTGGTGTGGCCGCTGCGCTCGGCTTGACGGCGTGGGGCACCTCACTGCAGCGAACGATCCGCGACGCCGCACGCATCGCCTGGAACGATCCATCCCGGCACAAGCCGGTGACCGGCTGGCGCGCGACGGTTTATTCGCTGCGACGCCAGGGCTGGTATGTTGCCGGTTTCTATCTGCTGAAAACGTGGATCTTCCCGTTCGCCATCATGTTCTGGCTGTTCTGGTGGCTGGGGTTCGGCGCGGCCAATACGGCCGGGCTGTTCTGCAAGGAGACGCTGAGGCCGATCGAGGTCGAGGAGACAGAGATCGGCGCATACCCTGGTGGAAGCATCCGGCCAGTATTCGAGACGCGTCACCATTGCTATCCGACAGCGCTGACCGTGGCGCAGGGCGAGACCTATCAGATCGTGCTCGACGTCGGGGAGGCATGGAGCGACGGCGGCATCCCTGCGACTCCGGCCGGCTTCGGTTACGGCACCTGGACCCAATTGCCTGGGATACCCTTCAAGCGGCTGATCTGGTCGAACTGGTTCGCACCGATCGTGCGGGTGGGCAGCACCGGGCTGGAGGAGCATCTCCCGGCTTTCCAGCAGGAAACGCCCGGCAGCAGCCGCTGGACAGCCAGGTTCACGGCCCGCAGCGATGGGGAGGTGTTCGTCTACGTCAACGACACGTCCATCATGCTTCCTTGGCTGCTGTTGTATCGATTCTACTTCAACAACAAGGGCAACGCGGTCGTCTCGTTGAAGAAGCTGTAGCTGCAAGCGCTGCCAGGTCTGGCACTTGTCGAGCGTGACGTCGTCACGCTTCAGATGCTGCGCGGCACGGGCTGGTGTTGGCGTCGGGGCTGGGTAGGATACAGGCATTGATCGACTGCGAAGAGTACCATGACCCGACGAAGCTGGACAGGATGGACCGCACGCTTGGCGCTCGCCGCCGTCACGCTCGCCGGTGCCAGCGCCCATGCCGCCGAGCGGACGATGTCCTGGGACAGCGGCTGCCGTTTCACGGTCCGGTACGATCCCGCCAAGCACGACGAGACGCGGCTGCGCAACACCGTCCGTCTGCTGTTTGGCCCGTCCGATTTCGACTCGCCGGGCACGTTGCCGGCATTCGACCCGAAGGCGGTCGCGGCGCTCGACGCCGACAAGATCGACCGCGCCTGCAAGGCCACGCTCGACGCTGCCGCGCGGCTGGAGTTCATCGCGCTGCCCGGTGTCGACGACTACCGCCGCGCCAGGGTGGCGGAGCTGAAGGACAGTTGCGATTTCGACCTGGCGCAGACCCGCGGATTCAAGACGCCCGCGGCGCTGCGCGACTACCAGCCTGCCGCCGCCTGTGCAAAGTTCGTCGACGCGATCGAGGGCAAGACCGACCTGCAGCAGATGTTTCGCCAGACCGTCGACAAGGGCTGTGCCGACAACGCCAGTCCGAAGGCCTGCGTCGCTCGCTACGCCGCCGAAGCGCAGAAGCCGGACGGCCAGGAGCGCATGCGGATCTATCTGGTCAATTTCGGCTGGAGCAATTGCGCTATCAACTACAACCTCCGCAACACCGGCGAGAAGAAGATGGAGGCGATGCGGAGCGCGCTCGAGACCCAGTTCCGGAAGATGTTCAAGGTCAAGCAGGACAAGTGCGAGGAGGCGGACTGAGGCGTCCGCCCGCTCAGCTCTCCCCGAACACGCGCCGGAAGATCGTGTCGACGTGCTTGAGGTGATAGCCGAGGTCGAACTGCTCGTCGATCTCGGCGTCGCTCAGGTACTTCTTCACGTCGGCGTCGGCCTTGAGCAAAGTGCGGAAGTCGCCTTCGCCGCGCCACACCGGCATCGCGTTGCGCTGGACCAGCTTGTAGGAGTCCTCGCGGCTCGCCCCCTTCTGGGTCAGCGCGATCAGCACGCGCTGCGAGTGCACGAGGCCGCCGAGGCGGTCGAGGTTCTTTTCCATGTTGGCGGGATAGACCAGCAGCTTCTCGACCAGGCCGGCGAGGCGAACCAGCGCGAAGTCGAGCGTCACGGTGGCGTCGGGGCCGATCATGCGCTCGACCGAGGAGTGCGAGATGTCGCGCTCATGCCAGAGCACGACGTTCTCCATCGCGGGCGTCACATAGGCACGCACCATGCGGGCGAGGCCGGTGAGGTTCTCCGACAGCACCGGGTTGCGCTTGTGCGGCATCGCCGACGAGCCCTTCTGCCCCTCGGAGAAGAACTCCTCGGCTTCCAGCACCTCGGTGCGCTGCAGGTGGCGGACTTCGGTCGCAAAGCGTTCGACCGAGGAGGCGATCACGCCGAGGGTCGCAAAGAACATCGCGTGGCGGTCGCGCGGAATCACCTGGGTCGAGATCGGCTCGGGCGACAGGCCCATCGCCTTGGCGACGTGCTCTTCCACGCGCGGATCGATCTGGGCGAAGGTGCCGACGGCGCCGGAAATCGCGCAGGTCGCGACTTCCTTCCGCGCGGCGACCAGGCGCGCGCGCGCGCGGGAGAATTCGGCATAGGCATAAGCGAGCTTGAGGCCGAACGTCACCGGCTCGGCGTGGATGCCGTGCGAGCGGCCGATGGTCGGCGTCATCTTGTGCTCGAAGGCGCGTGTCTTCAGCGCCGCAAGCACGCGGTCGAGATCGGCGAGCAGCAGGTCGGCGGAGCGGGTGAGCTGGACGTTGAGGCAGGTGTCGAGCACGTCCGATGACGTCATGCCCTGGTGCACGAAGCGCGCCTCGGGACCGACGATCTCGGCGAGATGGGTCAGGAAGGCGATGACGTCGTGCTTGGTCTCGCGCTCGATCTCATCGATGCGGGCGACGTCGAAGGTGGCGTCCTTGGCCTTGGCCCAGATCGTCTTGGCGGCCTCCTTGGGGATCACGCCGAGCTCCGCCAGCGCGTCCGCCGCATGCGCCTCGATCTCGAACCAGATCTTGAACCGGGTCTGCGGCTCCCAGATCGAGGCCATTTCGGGACGGGAATAGCGGGGGATCATCGACGGCGCTCCGAGGCGGGAGGGAAGGTGGGCGGGACCAAGCGTCCGCGCCGGCATTTTACGCCGCGCTTTACCAGAGTGGCCGGATCGACACAAACGGCGGTCTTTCCGGCCGCTCGGCATGCCGTTTCCGGATCATAATACCATTTTCAAAAAATCGCGCTGACAGATATTGAAATCTGTCAGCGCGATGGTGTATGTCGACCCTGCCATCTTGCTTAAGACCAACTTCCACTGTCTGACCTTGGGTTCAGCGGTTTCAACTGCGAAGGACCGCTTCGATGAAGATTGAAAAGCGATTGTTGCACTCACAATTTCAGGACTGGCTGAATCTCCAGGTCGCGCGTCACCTGGAGGCCCAGGCCACCAGGTTTCGCGCGCCATCGTCCGCCGACCAGGCTGAGACGATCCAGATCAAGGCGAATACGTCCGACGCCGATATGGTGCACGCATGAATGAGGCCGTGGTTCTGACATCCGAGCGCATCCTCGAAGTTACCGAGGACGTGTTGCGCCGTTATGGGCTCGCCAAAGCGACGGTCGTCGACGTCGCGAGAGCGCTCGATGTCAGCCACGGCTCCGTCTACCGTCACTTTCCGAGCAAGGCGTCGCTGCGCGAGGCGGTTGCCAAGCGCTGGCTCGAGCGGGTCAGCGCGCCGCTGGCGCAGATCGCGGCCGAGCCGGGACCGGCGCCGGCGAAGCTGGAGCGCTGGCTGCGCGAGCTGTTCGGCGCCAAGCAGAAACGGGTCTGTGAAGATCCGGAGATGTTCGCGACCTATCTCACCCTGGCGCGCGAGGCGTGCTCGGTGGTCAAGGCGCACAAGCAGAACCTGATCGCCCAGGTCGAGGGCATGATCGCTGAGGGGGTCGCGCAGGGGACGTTCGATGTCGCTGATCCCAAGACCGCGGCCGCGGCGATCTTCGACGCGACCCGAAGCTTCCATCATCCCGCCCACGCTGACGAATGGGGCGAATGCACCTGCTCGGCCCGCGTCGATGCCGTGCTGACCCTGCTGCTCCGTGGACTTCAGGCGCGCTAGGCGCGCGTTCATCCGGGCTACAAATCCGTCAGCCCGCTGGTCACCGCCAGCCGCACCAGCTGCGCATCCGTCTGCAGTCCCGTCTTGGCCTTCACCAGATAATGATAGTTCTGCACCGTCTTGACGCTGAGGTGCAGGTTCGTGGCGATCTGCTCGGTGGTCAGGCCCGACGCGAACTGGCGCAGGATTTCGATCTCACGCTCGCCGAGCCGGTCGAGCACGGTCTGCTGCGGATCGAGACTGTCGGCGGCCAGCACATGGGCGACGTCGTCGCTGAGCGCGCGCTCCCCGCTGATCACCATGCGGATGGCACGGACCAGCGCCGACGGCTCGCTGCTCTTGGTGACGAAGCCGCTCGCGCCGGCGGCGAACGCCGCCTTCACCAACGGCGCCTCGCCATGCATCGAGAACACGAGGATGCAGGCGCGATTGTCGCGAGCGCGGATGTTGCGGATCGCCTCCAGCCCGCTGGCGCCCTTCATCGAGATGTCGAGCACGACCACGTCGGGCGCATGCGCCTTGAACGCGGCATAGGCCGCCGCGGCGCTGTCGGCCTCGGCGATGACTCGAAACCCGTCCTGGCTCTCCAGCACGCGGCGATAGCCTTGCCGGACCACCGGGTGGTCGTCGACCAGCAGGATCGAAATGCCTGTGCGCTCGGGCATCCCGGTTGTCTCAGGCGGCCAGTGGAATTGTCGCGGAGACGCTGAGCCCGCGCGCGGCCGGTCCGATCGACAGCGAGCCGCCGACCGCGGCGATGCGCTCGCGGATTCCGGTCAGGCCGAAGCCGCTCGATTGCGCCAGCAGTGTCGCATCGCCGCCGCCGTCGTCCTCGACTGAAATCAGCAGCGCACTGTCGGGCCCGGAGCGCCGCTCGACCCGCAACGACACCTCGCTCGCACTGGTGTGGCGCAGGGCGTTGGTCAGGCACTCCTGCGCCATCCGGTAGGCGGTGACCGCGACCGGGCCCTGGATGTCGGCGAGATCACCGTGGAGGTCGAGCCGGATCGCCGGTCGCGCGGCGTGCTGATAGTTCTCGGTCAGCGCGATCAGGCCTGCGGCGAGGCCGAGCTCCTCGGTGAGCGGACGGCGCAGTCGGCTCAAGGTGCCGCGCAGGCACGCCATCAGATGGCTGACGGATCGCGTGATCATGCGTGCGTCCTGGGCGATCTGATCGTTGCGGCCGTTGCCGGCGCTCTCGATCGTCGAGGCAAAAGCGAGGATCGCAGTGAGGTTCTGCCCGAACTCGTCGTGCAGCTCGCGGGCGAGCGCCCGCCGCTCCTCGTCGCGGATGTCGAGCAGGCGCTCGGTCAGCGCGGCGCGCTGCTCGTTGGCCTGCGCCAGCCGGTCGCCGAGCTCGCCGACGGCGCGGCCGATCATCGCGAGCTCCATCGAGCGGAAGCGCGGCAGTGAGGGGCGGTGGTCGCCCTCGGCCATCCGCTGCAGCGCCGAGACGATGCTGCGCGCCGGCGCCAGCGCATGGGCGATCGCCAGCGAGGCCAGTACGCCGATCGCGACCGCCATCGCCAGCGCCACGCCAAAGCTGTCCTGGATGCGCAGCCAGGCGAGCTGGATCGCCGCATCGGGATCGGCGATCGCCGAGACGGTTCCCGCCGTGGTGGCGCGCGCGCTGATCGGCTGCGCGACCGCCGCGTGATCGCCGAGGATGGCTTCCACGGCGCTTGAGAACCAGCGCGGCGGCGCGGCGCCGAGGCCCTTGCTCTGGCCGCACAGCGGCTTCTCGAACGCCGCCTCCGGCTTGAACTGTACGCAGATGCCGGGCGCGATCAGCTTCATGGTCTCGGTCGTGCGCCAGTCGGGCAGCGGCAGCAGCCGCTCGCGCGATCGGTTGCCGCGCAGCAGCAGCTCGCGCCAGTACAGCGCCTCCAGCGCCTGCGAGACCCGGTCGGCCGATGCCGCGGTGGCGCGGTCGACGCTGCGATAGGCGTCGACGGTGACCCATACGGCCGCGGCGGCCAGACACAGCAGCACGATCAGCGCAAGGCGCGCAATGAGCTGGAGCACGAGACGCATGCGATCCTCTCCACGGCTTTTGCCGCAGCGTAACAATGGGCTGGTGCTCCGCCAAGCAAATGCACTGCAGCAAGCGGCAGGTTGGGAAATTTTCCCGAGAGCCTCGAGGCAGATGTCTTTGGACGCTGTTCCGCTGCTCTGCTTAACTCGTCTGCGAAGCGCCGAACGAAACGGCGCGCATCGGGAGTTCATGCATGAGCGTGGTCAGCAGTGCCGAACGAGTGGAACCTGCGCGCGACGCAGCCGAGCGCGGGCCGCTGCTGCTCTGGATGATCTTCACCGGCCTCACGATATTCGCCGGCGTGGTGCTCGCCCGCTACGGCTATTTCCATCTGATGGTCGCCTCCGACCGCACCTACATCTCCAGCGTCATCGCCGTGCTCTACGTCGCCACGTGCTGCCATTGCTTCTGGCGCACCAGAGCGATCGCGCGCGAGGCGGATGCGGCGCGGCGCTGCCGCGCCGTGCTGATCGGGCCCGATGCGGCGCGCGCGCTCGAACCTGATGCGCAGTTGCTTCCCAAAGGGCTGGTCACCAACCACATCCGCAGCCTCGTCACCAAGGCGCGGACGCAAGGGGCAGGGCGGCTCGACCAGACGCTGCTGCTGCGGACGCTCGCCGACCGCCTGCGCGGCTCCAACGGCTTCGGCGGCTTCGCATCGGACACGCTGATGAAGCTCGGCCTGCTCGGCACCATCATCGGCTTCATCATCATGCTGGCGCCGATTGCCGGCCTCGACGTCAACGACAAGCTGGCGATGAAATCCTCGATGGGGCTGATGAGCGACGGCATGGCGGTGGCGATGTACACGACGCTCGCCGGCCTCGTCGGCTCGATCCTGGTGCGCATCCAGTACTACATGCTGGACGCGGCGACCGGGCGCGTGTTTTCGGACGCTGTCATGCTCACCGAGACGCGGGTGACGCCGCGGCTCGAGCGCGCGATGGATCGCGCGCCGGAGCAGGGCGCATGATGGACGATTTCGGGCTCTATCCGCGCGAGGAGCAGTTCGACCCGTTCAGCGTCATGCTATTCAAGGCGCTGCAGATCGTCGCGTTCTTCTTCTTCATCGCGGTGCTCGCGATCTCGCCGGACGCCAAGGACGGCAAGGTCGACTCGAAGGCCGAGTTCCTGATCACGATGGACTGGCCGGATAACCATCCCGACGATCTCGACCTGTTCGTGCAGGACCCTGTCGGCAACATCGCCTGGTACCGGCATCGCGAGGCCGGCTTCCTCACCCTCGATCGCGACGACCGCGGCGGCGCCAACGATTTCATCCTGGTCAACGGTCTGAAGATCCCGTCGCCGATCCGCGAGGAGATCGTGACCATCAGAGGCATCGTCGCCGGCGAATACACCGTCAACATCTCGCATTTCCAGAACGTCAGCGGCGCGCCGGTCGAGGCCACCGTGAAGGTGCAGAAGCTCAACCCGACCGCGCAGGTGATCTTCGACGACAAGGTCGTGCTCGACCATTCCGGCGACGAGAAGACGGCGCTGCGCTTCAAGCTCAATGCCGAGGGCAAGGTGATCGATGTGCAGCGCCGACCGAAATCGCTTTTGGAGACGTTCCGCAGCAATTGGCGCAACGGCGCCGATCTCGATCCCAAGACCGGCGTCAGGGTGATCAGGCGATGATGAGCAGTCTGCAGACCGTCATCGTCACGCTGTCCGCGTGCTACGCGCTGATCGGCGCGCTGCTCTTGCTGGTGCTGGTCTATGCAAGGCTGCCTTGGCAGGCCAAGGCGGTCGCCGTGGTCATCACCAGTGCGTTCTATGTCGGCAGCTTCGCCGGCGCCCGCGGCCTGCTCGGCTGGGCCAGCGTCGACCGGCTGCCGAGGAGCTTCAAGGTGCTGCAGGTGCGGATCGTCGATCCGCACTCCGTCGAGGGCGATCCCGGCGCGGTCTATCTGTGGGTCGAGGCGCTGGACGACGACAACCGTCCGAGCGGCGTGCCGCGCGCCTATCGTATTCCCTACAGCGACACACTTGCCGACAAGGCGCAGCACGCCGCCGACCAGATCGCGGCGGGCCATCCGCAGGGCGGCCGCGCCGCCGATTTCGGCACCGGTGATGGCGGGGTCATCGATGCCGCGCGCGAATACATTCTGCCGAAGACGATCATCGAGACCGCCGGCGGTGATCCCTCCACCGGCGAGTTCAAGGCCGCCAAGAACGCCGGCGACGGCGTCTCGTTCACGCCACTGCTGCCGCCGCGCATGCCGCCGAAGGACGAGCAGTAGGCGGCTGCGGCCGTATCCTCCCGCGCGAAGCTCGCGCGCGGGTGATGGCGAGCATCGGGACGTTCCTGGCACGGCGCCTCGAGCTCAAGGTCAACAAGGTCAAGAGCGCGGTCGCCAGACCGAACCACCGCAAGTTCCTGGGCTTCGGCTTTACCCAGGGAAGAGAGCCGCACCGGCGCATTGCAGGGGACCTGCAACGCTGACATTCCGCATCTCTCCGCCTATCTTGTTTGATGTTCCTCAAGTCTCGTGTGGCCACGGCCGCTAGCCTTGAGAACCGGAGGACACGGGTTGCTGCTGGCGATTTTCACCGATATCCATGCCAATCGGCAGGCCTTCGCGGCCTGCCTGGAGGCGGCGCGTGCGCGTGGCGCGGATCGTCTCATCTGTCTCGGCGACATCGTCGGCTATGGCGCCGATCCGGAATGGTCGGTCGACACCGTCATGGAGATCGTCGCCGAGGGCGGGCTGGCGGTGCGCGGCAATCACGACAATGCCGTTTCGACGGCGAGCGAGAGCATGAATGCCGAGGCGCAGGCGGCGATGGAGTGGACGCGCGGGCGGCTCAGCGCCGAGCAGCGCCGCTTCCTCGCCGAGCTGCCGATGAGCATTGGGGATGATGATCGCCTGTTCGTGCACGCGGAGGCGTCCAGCCCACCGCGCTGGCGCTATGTGCAGTCGTCGGCCGATGCCGCGCGCAGCATGATCGCGACCGAGGCGCAAGTGACGTTCTGCGGCCACATCCACCGTCCGGCGCTGTACTCGATGTCCGCCACCGCCAAGATGACGAGCTTCACCCCGACCGCCAACATGCCCATTCAGCTGTTGCGCGGCCGGCAATGGCTGGCCGTGGTCGGCTCGGTCGGCCAGCCGCGCGACGGTGATCCCGCCGCGTCGTTCGTGACCTTCGACACCAGGACCCGCGAGCTGACCTATTGCCGCGTGCCCTATGACGTCGAGGCGGCGGCGCAGCGCATTCGCGACAACGGCCTGCCGCCCTGGCTGGCGCAGCGGCTCTCGATGGGGCGCTAGAGCATGACGAAATCAAGGCTCAAGCCGGGCGTCGTGATCGACGGTTTCACGGTGGGTGAATGCGTGCATTCCGGCGGCATGGCGACGTTGTGGAGCGTCACCCATCCGGACATCGACCGGCCCATCCTGATGAAGGTGCCGCGCGTCTCCGAGGGCGAGGATCCTGCGGCGATCGTCAGCTTCGAGATGGAGCAGATGATCCTGCCAAAACTGTCGGGACCGCACGTGCCGGCCTGTTTCGGCACCGGCGATTTCGCCACCCAGGCCTATGTGGTGATCGAGCAGATTCCAGGCGATACGCTGTACAAGCGGCTGCCCGAGCTGCCGCTGGCTTACGAGGAGGCGCGGGTGCTGGTTGCGAAGATCGCGACCGCGCTCGCCGATATTCACCGGCAGCACGTCATCCATCACGACATCAAGCCCTCCAGCATCATGTTCCGGCCGACGGGGGAGGCGGTGCTGATCGACTACGGCCTGTCCTGCCACAAGCACTTGCCGGATCTCTTGCAGGAGGAGTTCCGCCTGCCTTACGGCACCGCGCCCTACATGGCGCCGGAGCGCATGATGGGCACGCGTAGCGATCCGCGCAGCGACATCTTTTCGCTCGGCGTGCTGCTCTACTTCTTCACCACCGGCGTGCGGCCGTTCGGCGAGACCGAGACCTTGCGCGGCATGCGCCGGCGGCTGTGGCGCGATCCCTATCCACCGCGACAGCTGAAGCCGGACTATCCGCCGTGGCTGCAGGAGATCGTGCTGCGCTGCCTGGAGATCGAGCCGGTGTGGCGCTACCCGACCGCGGCGCAGCTCGCCTTCGATCTCGGCCATCCCGACCAGGTCAAGCTGACGGCGCGTGCGGAGAAGGTCAAGCGCGACCCGATCACGGCCGTGTGGCGCCGCCGCTTCAACCGCGGCCTGGTGCAGCCGGAACAGAAAACATCCGACGTCGCGGTGCAGATCGCCTCCAGCCCGATCGTGGCGGTCGCGATCGACACCGTGGAAGGCGGCGAGGAGCTCAACGGCGCGCTGCGGCTGACCGCGCAGCGCATCCTCGCCACTTTGCCCGCGGCTCGGCTCGCCTGCGTCAACGTGCTGAAGCTCGGGCGTCTCACCATCGACCGCACCCTGGACGAGGAGGGCAACAACAAGCACATCGACCGCATGGTCGCGCTGAAGCACTGGGCGACGCCGCTCAAGCTCGACACGAGCCGGCTGACGGTGCACGTGCTGGAGGCGGTCGATCCGGCGGCCTCCATCATCGAATTCGCCGAGGCCAACCAGGTCGACCACATCATCATCGGCGCCCGCCGCGATTCCGTGCTGCGCTCGCTGCTCGGCAGCGTCTCGGCGAAGGTCGCCGCGGAGGCGGGGTGTACGGTGACCGTGGTGCGGACACGGCTCGCGGCACGGGAAGCCGAGGGCGACGATGATGATGCGCCGGCAAGGGTCGTGTCGGGGGAATGATGGACATGCGATGAAGATCCACGGCGCCTCCAAGCACGACAGTCAGAACGGCATGCACAGGCTGAAAAGTGAGGCGCGGCTGCGGTTGCGTTTCGAAAGTTCCCCCTCCAAAGTGATCCGGCGCGTGCGGAACGTGTCGGTTTTTTTCTGAGGGGGGACGATCAATGGCGGCAACGGATGTGAGCATGGCGGGGACAGCCGCGCCGAAGCGAGGCCTGTTCGGCTCGCTCTTCTTTCAGGTCGTGGCTGCGCTCGTGCTCGGCATCCTGATCGGCGTCTTCGCGCCCGAGACCGCCCAGGGGCTCAAATTCTTCAGCGACGCTTTCCTGCGTCTGATCGCCATGGTGGTCGCGCCGATCGTGTTTTGCGTCGTCGTGCACGGCATTGCGAGCGCCGGCGATCTCAGGAAGGTCGGCCGCGTCGGCGTCAAGTCGCTGGTCTATTTCGAGGGCATGACCACGATCGCGCTCGCCTTCGGCCTCGTGCTGGCGCTGGTCTTCAGCCCCGGCCACGGCATGAACATCGACGTCTCCAAGCTCGACGCCAAGCAGCTCGCGAGCTTCGCCGACAACGCCCACAAGCTGCAGGGCGGCGGCTTCGGCGGCTTCATCCTCAACATCATTCCGCCGACGGCGTTCGACGCCTTTGCCCGCAACGACGTGCTGCAGGTGCTGTTCTTCGCGGTGATCTTCGGCGTCAGCCTGGCGCTGGTCGGCGAGCCCGGCAAGCCCGTGGTCGACCTGATCGAGTCCGTCGCCAAGGTGCTGTTCAAGGCGATGGGGCTGATCGTGCGCGTCGCGCCGCTCGGCGTGCTCGGCGCCATCGGCTTCACCGTCGGCAAATATGGCGTCGGCTCGCTCAAGCAGCTCTTGGCGCTGGTCGTGCTGTTCTACGTCTCGGTGGCGCTGTTCGTCGTGACCGCGCTTGGCCTCGTGATGCGCATGGCCGGCCTCAGCCTGTTCAAGTTCCTGCGCTATTTGAAGGAGGAGCTGCTGATCGTGCTGGCGACGGCGTCGTCCGACTCCGTGCTGCCGCAGATCATGCGCAAGCTCGAGGCGATGGGCGTCAAGCAGGAGGTCGTCGGCCTGGTCATCCCGACCGGCTATTCCTTCAACCTCGATGCGTTCTCGATCTACCTGACGCTCGCCGTCGTCTTCATCGCCCAGGCCACCAACACGCCGCTGTCGGTCAGCGACCTGCTGCTGGTGCTCGGCGTGTCGCTGGTCACGTCGAAGGGCGCGCATGGCGTACCGGGCTCGGCGATCGTCATCCTGGCCGCAACGCTCGGCGCCGTGCCGGCGATCCCCGCGATCGGACTTGTGCTCGTGTTGTCGGTCGACTGGTTCGTCGGCATCGCGCGCGCCGTCGGCAACCTGATCGGCAACTGCGTCGCCACCGTCGTCGTCGCCGCCTGGGAGGACGACCTCGACCATGCCAAGGCGAAGGCCGTGCTCGACCGCGGCACGGCGGAAGAGGTGGAGTATCAGGGGGCGTGAGGGAGGATCACTAGGGGGAGAATGAGGGAGCGAGTACGGCGTGGATTGGTCGATCGCGCGATCGACCCGGTGTTCGAGGCCGATGAGGAGAAGCTCTTCGTCGGCGGTTGCGGCCGAAGATTCGACGAGCGCATCAGGTGGCAGTCTTGCGATAGCCGATGTCGTGGCCGCATTCATAGCGGCCGCTCGGATCATGATTGCGCAATTCGTAGACCCGCTGCCATGTGCTCTCCCACGCGCCTTCGGCGGTCAGACAGGTCCGGGTCCCGTCAGCATCGATGTTGATCACCTTCCAGATTAGAAGCGCCACGCAGGCGAAAGAATCGAAAAATGCATCCAGAAACGAGGTGAACCAGCCGGAGTCCATGCCCATATGGCGGAACTCCGGTTCGTGCGCAGAACTCACCAGGCCCCAGGGGCAGCCCGGTCCGAAGCCGTGCTCACAATAGGCGATCTCGGCACCGGATTGTGCATCGCGAAGCACGAACCAGCAGGGATATTGCTCCCCCGGTTGGCCATAGTCCCAATCGCGCAGCACCATGTGAGGTGCGACGAGCATGCCGCGGATATGCGAGAGCACACGCTTGTCGGACAGCTCAGCCAATTCCCCTTCGATCAAGCTCTCCAGGCGTTCGGGAACGGTCGACATCAGCCGTGTATCCAGGACTCATTCAGCGGATGCTGCTGGCCTTCACCTGAACGGCCGCAGCTTCATGTGCCGGTTGGCGTCCTTGTAGAGCAGGTAGCGGAAGCGGCCGGGGCCACCGGCGTAGCAGGCCTGCGGGCAGAAGGCGCGCAGCCACATGAAGTCGCCGGCCTCGACCTCGACCCAGTCGCGGTTGAGCTTGTAGACCGCCTTTCCCTCGAGCACATAGAGCCCGTGCTCCATCACATGCGTCTCCAGGAACGGGATCACGGCGCCGGGCTCGAAGGTGACGATGTTGACGTGCATGTCGTGGCGAACGTCGAGCGGATCGACGAAGCGCGTGGTGGCCCAGCGGCCCTGCGTCTCCGGCATCGCGGCAGGGGCGATCGTCGCCTCGTTGGTGACGAAGGCCTCGGGCACGGCGATGCCGGGAACGGCCTCATAGGCCTTGCGGATCCAGTGGAAGGTCGCGGGCGCCTGGCTGTCGTTGCGCATCGTCCACTTGCAGGACGGCGGCAGGAAGGCGTAGCCGCCATGGCCCAGGCGATGCTCTTTGCCGGCGATGGTGAGCATGATCTCGCCTGACACCACGAACAGCACGCCCTCGGCCTCCGGATCCGGCTCGGGCTGGGCGCTGCCGCCGCCGGGCGAGACCTCGACGATGTATTGCGAGAACGTTTCCGAGAAGCCGGAGAGGGGACGCGCGATCACCCAGGTTCGCGTCTTGTCCCAGAACGGCAGCGCCGAGGTGACGATGTCGCGCATCACGCCCTTCGGGATGACGGCATACGCCTCGGTGAACACGGCGCGGCCGGTCAGCAGGTCGGTCTGCGGCGGGTGGCCGCCATGCGGCACGAAGTAGTTCGGCTTGTCCATCATCGTCTCTCCACGGCGCGGATGATCAACCGGCGCGCCATCGGTCATCAGGGAATGGCAAGGTAGAGCGGCTCGTCGAGCCACAGCTCCTCGAGATTGTCGGGGCTGATGCGGTCGACCACCATGAAGCGCGAGGCCTCGTCGAACACCAAGAGCGGATGATGCCAGACGTTGCGCGCGTAGTTGACGCCCTGGCGGCCGGTTGCCGTGAAGGCGTGGTAGCTCGCGGGATCGCGCGGATCGGCGCAGACCAGCACCAGCCACGGCCGGTCCTGCAACGGCATGAACAGCTGGCTGCCGAGCGGGTGCCGCTCCATCAGCTTGATCTCGATCGGCAACGGCCGCGGCTTGGCCTCGAACAGGCTGATGTTCACGGCCGCGCCGCCCGATGTCACGTCGACAGCAGCGAGGCCGTTGCAGCGGCGGGCGAAGCCCTGGTTGATGTCGATGGGCTGGGCGCCATCGGTCTCGACGACGTCGCCGAAAGCAGCGAAGGCCGCTTTCGTCAGCGGCTGCGGCGTGAGCGTGTGCATCCCGTCTCGCGTGCCTCAGATCGCTTCGCCGCGCGCCAACGCGGCGGCGCTGCGGATCGCGGCGATGTTGCTGCGATAGGCTTCCATCGTGCCGCCCTTGAAGACGGCGGAGCCTGCGACGAAGGCGTTGGCGCCAGCGGCGGCGAGTGCGCCGGCATTGTCGCGGCCGACGCCGCCATCGACCTCGATATCGATCGGCCGGCCCGCGGTCATCGCGCGCAGATCCTGGATCTTGCCAATCGCCGAGGGGATGAAGGCCTGGCCGCCGAAGCCGGGATTGACCGACATGATCAGCACGAGGTCGACGAGGTCGAGCACATATTCGATGACGTTGAGCGGGGTCGACGGGTTGAGCGAGACGCCGGCCTTCTTGCCGAGCGCGCGGATTGCCTGCAGCGAGCGATGCAGATGCGGGCCGGCCTCGGCGTGGACCGTGATGTGGTCGCAGCCGGCCTTGGCGAAGGCCTCGAGATAGGGATCGCACGGCGTGATCATCAGATGCGCGTCGAAGATCTTGGTGGTGTGTGGGCGCAGCGCCTTGATGACATCCGGGCCATAGGAAATGTTCGGGACGAAATGCCCGTCCATGACGTCGAGATGGATCCAGTCGGCCCCGGCGGCATCGACGGCGCGCACCTCTTCGCCGAGCTTGGAGAAATCCGACGCCAGGATCGATGGCGCGATGACGAGCGGACGCGGCGTGAAGGACTGGGTCATGGGCGGCTGTTCCAGGACGATCGGGGATGTCGCCGTATCATGCAGGGCCGGCTGCGGCAACGCGAGCGGGAAAAATCTGCCGGGCACGGCACGATCTGCCGGGTTCAGGCCACCGTAACATCGCGAAATATCCGGACATATCAGCGGTTTGGCGCTGGCATGGGGATTGCGACGGCGGTGGGAAGATGTTCTGCCGCCGCGTGGGCGGCCTTGCGGGAGTTTCGCCATGTGGTTTGCACTGGGGGCTGCCTCGTCGGTCCTGGACAGCCTGCAGTCGCTCGGCTCGACCAAGTCGGGCTCCGGCAAGTCGGGCGGCGGTCCGTTCAGCCTCGACACCAAGGGGGCGAGCGGCTCCGGCAATTTCAGCCCGTGGTCGAGCGCGGGCGGCAGCAGCAGCTCGGGGCAGATCGCGCCGGAGACCATGAGCGCGCTGCTCGCAGCGCAGAGCCAGTCGGGCGCGTCGTCGAGCGCAAGCTCATCGACCAATCCGCTGCAGGACCTGTTCTCGCAGATCGACGGCGATGGCGATGGTCAGATCAGCAAATCGGAGTTCGAGAGCGCGCTCGGCGCCGGCGGCACCAACGTCGCCAATGCCGACAAGGTGTTCGGCAAGCTGGATACGAACGGCGACGGCAATGTCAGCCTCGACGAGCTGTCCTCGGCGCTGCAGGGCGCCAAGGGGCGACGTGGCCACCATCATCACCAGGTGGCGGGCGGGAGCGGCGGCTCGGGCACCTCATCCAGCGCGGGCGCAGATGCGCTGATGCAGGCGCTGTCGGGCGCGTCGAGCTCCTCGTCCACCAACAGCGACGGCTCGACCACGACCACCATCACCTATGCCGACGGCTCCAAGGTGACGCTGACGACGCCGGCAGCCACAACCGCGTCCAACGCTGCGACCTCGTCCTACAACATGATCGAGAAGCTGATCCAGCGGCAGTCCAACATGCTGTCGGCCTCGACGTCTTCAACGACCGCGGTCAGCGCGTAAGCTCAACTGCCGAAGCGGCCTTGCCAGGACGGCAGCGCGCCGGCGAACGGCAGCGGGCTCGCGTGATAGACGCCGCGGGCGATCGCGCGCGCCAGGACGTTGGCCGCGACCATGCCGAGCTCACTCAGCTCGACCAGCGGCTCGATCGGCCTGGTGCAGGCCGCGGCCGCGAACACGATGTCGCCGTCGAGCGGCAGATGCACCGGATAGATCGCGCGCGCCATGCCGGTCTGCGCCATCATCGCGAGCCGCTTGGCCTGCGCCTTAGTCAGGATGGCATCGGTCACGACGAGGCTGATCGTCGTGTTCTCGGAGGCCGATGCTGCCGGGCCGCCCTTGATGCGCATCGCCAGCATGTCCGGCGTGAAGGCGGCCGGCAGGCCGCGGCCGCCGAACTCGCCGTCGATCTCGTACGGTGCCGCCCAGAACCAGGGACCGTCGCCGACAGTGACGCTGCCGACCGCATTCACCACAACAATGGCCGCAACCTTGATGCCGCCTGTCGTCGTCGCCGACGCCGAGCCGAGCCCGCCCTGCAGGTTGGCCGTGGTGGCGCCGAGCCCGGCACCGACGCTGCCGAGCGCGAAGGTCGTGCTGGCCGCCGCCGCCGCCGCGTAGCCGAGCTCGCGATACGGCGCGTAGCGGCCCCAGGCCTTGTTGCCGCCGTTCAAGAGGTCGAACACGATCGCGCCGGGGACGATCGGGATCAGCGCGTCGCGCACGGCAAAGCCGCGCCCCTGTTCCGCCAGCCAGGCCTGAATGCCGCTCGCGGCCTCGAGCCCGAACGCCGAGCCTCCCGACAGGGCAATGCCGTCGACCCGTTCCACCGTATTCGCAGGATCGAGCAGCGCATCCTCGCGCACCCCGGGTCCGCCGCCACGGATGTCGATCGCGGCGACCGCCGGCTGATCGAACAGGATCGCGGTCACGCCGGAAGCGAGCGCGGCGTCATGGGCATGGCCTACGCGTACGCCGGGGATGTCGGTGAGGAGGTTCTGCACGATCGTCCCTCGCTGCAGATGATGATGCCGGATGGATAGCGCGGCCGGCGCGAGGCCTCAATGCAGGAGGGCACGCGCCTCGGCGCTGGTATGAGCGCCCCGCTTGCGTCCAGCGGGCGCGAAGGGGCAGGCGACATCCGGGTCTCAAGTGCCGCGCCGGTGGGCCCGGATGTCGCTTACGCCGATCCGGGCGCGTGCTTCAGCGCTCCAGCGCGATACGGATCATGCGGGCCAGCTCTGGCTTCCGGTAAGGCTTGGGCAGCAGCAGCACGCCGGCGTCGAGGCGGCCGTGGTGCACGATCGCGTTCTCGGTGTAGCCCGAGGTGAACAGCGTCCGCAGCGCCGGCCGCCGCACCCGCGCGGCGTCGGCGAGCTGGCGGCCGTTCATGGCGCCGGGCATGATGACGTCGGTGAACAGCAGGTCGATCTCCGGATGGCGATCGAGCACGTCGAGCGCCTCGGCGGCATTGGCTGCAGCCAGGGTGGTGTAGCCGAGGCTGCCGACCTGGGCGATCACGTGCTGGCGTACCAGCGGATCGTCCTCCACGATCAGGATCGTCTCATTGCCGCCGCGCGCGTCTGGCGCCTGCAAGCCCGCGCTGGCCGCCGGAGCGGACGCCGAGCGCGGCAGATACAGCTTGATCGAGGTGCCGTGGCCGACCTCGCTGTAGATCTTGATGTGGCCGCCGGACTGCTTGACGAAACCGAACACCATGCTGAGGCCGAGCCCCGTGCCCTTGCCGGAGCCCTTGGTCGAGAAGAACGGATCGAACACCTTCTCGAGATAGGCCGGCGGAATGCCACAGCCGGTGTCGCTCACGGCGATCATCACGTAGTCACCGACGATGACCTCGCTATGGACGTCGGCATAGTCCCGGTCGAGCGTGACGTTCGCTGTCTCCAGCGTGAGCTTGCCGCCCTGCGGCATCGCATCACGCGCATTGAGCGCGAGATTGATGACCGCGGTGGCGAGCTGGTTCGGATCGGCGAGCGCAGTGCAGGGATCGGCGTCAAGGATACGCTCGATCTCGATCTGCGCGCCGAGCGTCGGCTGCAGCAAGGCTGCGGTCTCGTTCAACAGGGCGTTGACGTCGAGATCCGTCGGCTGCAGCGGCTGCTTGCGGGCGAAGGCCAGCAACTGCCGCGTGAGCTGCGCGCCGCGGTCGGCGGAGTCGTCGATCAGCTTGGCGACGGAGGCGAGCTCCGGCCGGTCGGACACGGCGTCGGCAAGAATGCCGATGCTGCCGGTGATGACGGTGAGGATGTTGTTGAAGTCGTGGGCGACGCCGCCGGTGAGCTGACCGACCGCCTCCATCTTCTGCGCCTGGCGGAACTGCGCCTCGGCCGCGCGCTTCTCGGTGAGGTCGCGGCCGACGAAGAAGTGGCGCTGCACCGGCTCCGACCAGCTCGCCATCCAGTTCAGGACGACGCCGCGGCCTTCCTTGTGCATGAGCTGCGCTTCGAAATTACGGACGTCGCGGCCGCGGCGGCAGGCGCGCATCTGGCTACGGACCGCCTCGAGCTCGGGCGGATAGACGAAGTCGCTGGCATTGCGGCCGACCATCTCCTCCGGCCGGTAGCCGAGCACGTCCAGCGCGCTCGGGCTGACCTGCATCAATTGTCCGTAGGAGTTGGCAACCAGGATCAGGTCCTGCGAGGTCTCGAAGATGCGGCGGCGCTCCTCGGTCTCACGGGTCAGGGCGGTTCGGGTGCGCTTGCTCTCGGTGATGTCGTGCGCCACCTTCGAGGCGCCGATGATCACACCATGCGCGTCGAGGATCGGCGACACGCCGAGCGATACTTCGATCTCGCGGCCGTCCTTGTGGCGGCGGATCGTCTCGTGATGCTCGATCTTCTCGCCGTCGCCGATCCGGCTCAGGATGCGATCGACTTCGCTGCGCCGTTCGGCGGGCACGATCAGGCCGATGTCGTTGCCAAGCGCCTCGTCTGCGCCGTATCCGAACAGGTGTTCGGCGGCGCGATTCCAGGACGTGATCTTGCCCTGCAGCGTCAGCGTGATGATGGCGTCGTTGGAGGATTCCACCACAGCGCTGAACAGCCGCTCCCGCGCGATGAAACGGGCCCGCTCGCTTTCGCTCTGCCGGCGCTGCTGCTGCAGCAGCCGCATGAGCCTCGTCTGCAGCCTGACATTGTCGGCGAGCAGGACGCCGAGGACGAAGCTCGCTGCCAGCAAGCCATAGATGCGGCCCGCATAGTAGCCGAGGTCGAACCGGGCGGCGTTGAGCAGCGAGGAGATCGAGAGATCGAACAGCCAGGCGCACAGCGCCACCATGACCCAGAGGTCGAGAATGCTGTGCGGCCTGCGCAACGCCAGGACGAGCAGGGCAGCCGATGTTACGCACCAGATGGCGCCGACCACGATCTTCAAAGCCGGAGTGGCAGCGTCATCGCGGACGAGCGCAGGCAGCGCCGTATCATGGGCGATCACCGCCCAGGTGAGTGCCGCAAGTGCAATCGCCACGCCGAGCACGGCGACCGAGAGAGACAGCGCAACCGACCCAACGGGCGCCGGACGGAGACGGTCGTGCAGCGCATAGACCAGAACGAACAAGGGGAACGCGCCGTGCCAGATCATGTAGATCCAGGCTGCGGTCTGCGGCCCTGCATCGAGCAGGCCGGTCTGAGAATACAGGCCTGGGAACACCAGCGTGTGCAGCAGCGAGGCTGGCGCGGTAAACAGGTAACCGGAGGCCAACCACAGCAACGGTCGCGAGCGAAGCAGCACGAACTGGGAGAACAGCAGGAACGCGGTGATGAGATCGTTCAGCGCCAGCGCCGACTGGTAGCTCGCGACGAACGCAGGCACCGGCGGCAACTGCACCTTGGCAAAGGGAGCGGCGGCGGCAAACAGCAAGGTCGAGATCGCAACCGCGGCGAGTGCTGCGATTTGGTCTCGGCGCGTCGCGGTGGACGTCGACAGGAGGACTTCGCGATGATCCTTGATGCTCTGCATCTCCAAGGGTCCTGCGCAACAGAGCCGACGTGCAAGAGGGGAGGCTTTACAGCTGGTGCGCGAAGAAAATCACTGTTCTAATGAAGGTTGTATGGTACCAGATCGGATCGTTCTGTAGAATGAGTCAATAGTTGGAGTAACCGCACCTTTACCGCAAATGAGATAAATATACTCATAGTTGTGTCCGATTTCTTTCTACGTTGTAGGCTGTCCAACGGAAAAATTCTGGAGAAGTTGATGCCACGGATTCTGGTGGTCGACGATCAGAAGGATGTGCGCGCCATGATCTGTATGGTGCTGCGCGTCAATCAGTTCGACGTGGTCGAAGCGGGAACCGCTGCGTCCGGACTGCAGTTGTTCCGCGACCAGGCATTCGATGCCGTCATCGTCGACATCTATCTCGATGATTCCAACGGGCTCGATCTGGTCAGCAGTATGCGCGCGCTGGTTCCCGACGTTCCGGTGGTCGCCGTCTCCGGCATGACTGCCTTCGATGGCGCGTCGATGTCGGACGAGCTGACCCGTGTCGTTTACCTGCAGAAACCGTTCCGCCCGGCCGAGCTGATGCGTGCCGTCGAAACGGCCCGTGCGGCGGTGGCGGCCAAGGGGACCCCATCGCTTTCGGCCTGTGCCGGCTGAGCCGGTCTGTTGCTCCGTACGACGTGGTTCCCCACGGTCGGGGGCTCAGCGACGAAACAAGCTCTCAGCAGAACGCCCCGGTCCAGGACCGGGGCGTTTGCATTTTGCTGATGATGATCGAGACGGTCAAAGTTCCTATCAGGATCCCTTGCCGCCGAGCTCGGCGTAGCCGCCCTTGGCGTCCCACTTGTAGACGACGTAGTCGATCTGCTTGATGTCGCCCTTGGCGTCGAAGCCGAGCTTGCCCAGCACCGTGTCCCACTCGCCGGCCTTGATGGTGTCCATTACCTTCTTGGCGTCGGTGGTGTTGGCCTTCTTGACGGCCTGCGACCAGACCTGGATCGCGGCGTAGGTGTAGAGCGTATAGCCCTCGGGATCGATGTTCTTGGCCTTGAACTTGTCCACGATCGCCTTCGCGGTCGGCTTGTTGCGCGGCTCGGGGCCGAAGGTGAACAGCGTGCCTTCCGCGGCCGGACCGGTGATCGAAGCGAACTCCTTGTCGTTCATCGCGTCGCCCGCCATCAGGATGGTCTTGAGACCCTGGTCGCGCATCTGGCGCAGGATGAGGCCGGCTTCCTGATGATAGCCGCCGACATAGACGAGATCGATGTTGTCACGCTTCAAGCGGGAGACGATGGCGTTGAAGTCCTTGTCGCCCTTGTTGTAGGACTCGAACATCTTCTCGGTGACGCCGGCCTTGTTCAGCGCCTTCTTGGTCTCGTCGGCGAGACCCTTGCCGTAGGTGGTCTTGTCGTTGAGGATCGCGATGTTCTTGCCCTTGAAGTTCTTCGCGATGTAGTTGGCGGCGACGAGACCCTGCTGGTCGTCACGGCCGCAGACGCGCGCCACGTTCCACAGCTTGCGCTCGGTGAACAGCGGGTTGGTCGAGGCCGGCGTGATCTGCAGCACGTTGCTGTCGGCATAGGCCTCGGAGGCCGGGATCGACGACGACGAGCAGAAATGGCCGGCGACGAACGGAATGCCGGAGCCGGCGAGCTTTTCGGCAACCGAACGCGCCTGCTTCGGATCGCAGGCATCGTCACCCACCTGCAGTGCGAGCTTCTTGCCGAGCACGCCACCGGCGGCATTGAGGTCGGCGACCGCCATCTCGGCGCCGTTCTGCATCTGGCGGCCGAAGGCCGATTCACTGCCGGTCATCGGGCCGGCCACGGCGATGTTGATGTCTTCGGCGAAGGCAGCAGTCGAGAGCGCCAGCGATGCGCCCAGAGCCAAGCCGATGAGTTTGAGTGGTTTCATGAGAAATCCTCGCGGGGGTAGGTCGACACGGAACGGCCCGAACGGCGGGCCGCAGACCGCGCGCATTGTGGCTGATTTTCCGGCGAAGTCACCGGCAATTTTTGACCACACCTACGAAGGACTAAGGCCATTCTGACCGCGTTTTGAGGGCCCGCCTCAGTGGCGGCCGCCCTCCAGATAGGCAGCGCGGATCTCCGGTCGCTGCAGCAGCTCGGTGCCGGTGCCCGACAGCGTAATCAGGCCGTTGACCAGCACATAGCCGCGATGGGCGAGCTTCAGCGCGTGATTGGCGTTCTGCTCGACGATCAGCACGGTCAGACCGTCCTGGCGGTTGAGTGTCCGAATGGCGTCGAAAATCTGGCGGGCGATCAGCGGCGCCAAGCCGAGCGAGGGCTCATCCAGAAGCAGCAGGCGCGGCCGGCTCATCAGCGCGCGTCCGATCGCCAGCATCTGCTGCTCGCCACCGGATAGCGTGCCGCCGCGCTGGTCGACGCGCTCCTTCAGGCGCGGGAACAGGGCGAAGACGCGCTCCAGCGTGCTGGCCCGCTCCGCGTCGGTCGTCTCGCCGGCGTCGGCGCCCATCTGCAGGTTTTCCGCCACGCTCATGCGCGGAAAGATGCGGCGTCCCTCCGGCGACTGCGCGATGCGCAGCCGCGCGATCTGATGCGTCGGCACCTGTGTGATGTCGTTGCCGTCGTAGACGATGTTGCCGGAGCTTGCGCGCGGGCGGCCGAAGATCGACATCATCAGCGTCGACTTGCCGGCGCCGTTGGCGCCGATCAGCGCGACGATCTCGCCCGGCTTGATGTCGAGATCGACGCCCTTCAGCGCTTCGATTTTGCCGTAGGACGCGCGCAGATTGCGGATCGCGAGCAGGGACGCACTCACGCCTCGGCCTCCATCACGGCTGCGGCCTCTTCCTCGTCGGTGCCGAGATAGGCGGCGATGACCTTCGGATCGTCGCGGATCTCGCGCGGCGTGCCCTCGGCAATCTTGACGCCGTAGTCCATCACGACGACGCGGTCGGAGATTTCCATCACGACGCTCATGTCGTGCTCGATCAGCAGGATCGACGTGGCGTGATCGGCCCGGATCGACAGCAGCAACTCGCTGAGGGCCGCACTCTCGCGCGCGTTGAGGCCGGCGGCCGGTTCGTCGAGGCAGAGCAGGGCCGGCGAGGTGCACATCGCGCGCGCGATCTCCAGCCGACGCTGGTCGCCATAGGCGAGATTGCCGGCCGCGTCGTCGGCGCGGTCGATCAGCCCGACGCGCTTCAGCCAGAACACGGCCGCATCGATCGCGTTCCGCTCGGCCGCGCGCCACGAGGGCACGCCGAGCAGCCCGAGCACCGTCATGCCGGACGCGCGCATCAGCGCGTTGTGCTGCGCGACCATCAGGTTCTCGAGCGCCGTCATGCCCGGAAACAGCCGGATGTTCTGGAACGTCCGCGCCACCTTGGCCTGCTTGGAGATGTTGAAGTCCTTCAGCTTCTGCATCTCGAACTGCGCGCCGTCATCATGGGTCAGGCGGATGACGCCGGAGGTCGGCTTGTAGAAGCCGGTGATGCAGTTGAACACGGTGGTCTTGCCGGCGCCGTTGGGGCCGATCAGGGCCGTGATCTGCGTGCGTTGCGCGGTGAACGACAGCGCATTGACGGCGACGATGCCGCCGAAGCGCATGGTGAGGTTTTCGAGTGCGAGAATGGGAGCGGAGCTCATCCGTGGCCTTCCTTGACGAGGTCCGAAGAGATGCTCTTGGATTTTTCCAGGAATACGGTCGGCGCGCGATGGCCGACAATGCCGCGCGGCCGCCAGATCATCACCAGCACCATGGCGAGACCGAACACCAGCATGCGGTAGCCCTCGAGGCTTCTGAACAGCTCGAAGCCGCCGATCATGGCGAGCGCCGCCAGCGCGACGCCGAGCTGCGACCCCATGCCGCCGAGCACGACGATGGCGAGCACCAGCGCCGATTCCTGGAAGGTGAAGGATTCCGGGCTGATGAAGCCCTGGCGCGTGGCGAAGAAGGCGCCGGCGAAACCGCCGAACATCGCGCCGGTCGCAAATGCGGTCAGCTTGGTGGTGGTGATGTTGATGCCGAGCGCGCGGCAGGCGACCTCGTCCTCGCGCAGCGCTTCCCAGGCCCGGCCGATCGGCAGCCGGCGCAGCCGGATGGTGACCCAGTTGGTCAGGAGTGCCAGCGCCAGGATCAGATAGAACAGAAAAACGATGCGATGCGTCGGCGAGAACGGGATGCCGAGCATCGATGCAAGGCCGCCTTCGCCCGGTGCGAGCGGAATGCCGAACAACGTCGGTCGCGGAATCCCGGAGACGCCGTTGGGACCGCCGGTCACGTCCTGCCAGTTGATGAGGACGAGGCGGATGATCTCGCCAAAGGCCAGGGTCACGATGGCGAGGTAGTCACCGCGCAGCCGCAGCACCGGAAAGCCGAGCAGCACGCCCCAGAAGGCGGCGAGAATGCCGGCGAGCGGCAGGCAGACCCAGAACGACAGGCCGAAGGTGGTCGAGAG
Organism: Bradyrhizobium sp. SZCCHNRI3052; assembly: GCF_032484895.1. Taxonomy (NCBI): domain Bacteria; kingdom Pseudomonadati; phylum Pseudomonadota; class Alphaproteobacteria; order Hyphomicrobiales; family Nitrobacteraceae; genus Bradyrhizobium; species Bradyrhizobium sp. SZCCHNRI3052. The sequence continues at coordinate 521,187 of NZ_JAUETW010000003.1, forward strand.
CAGGCCGTAGGAATAGGCGCCGACGGCGTAGAACGCGACGTAGCCGAGGTCGAGCAGGCCGGCGAGACCGACCACGACGTTGAGGCCCCAACCCAGCATGACGTAGGTCAGGACCAAAATGCCGAGGTCGAGAATGTAACGCTGATTGTAGAAGATCACCGGTACCAGCAAGGTGAAGATCAGCAGCGCCGGCGCGAGATAGCGGCCGGCTACCGACATGCCGCTCCGCACGGACGGCGGCACGAAGCTGCCGAGGCCGCCGCGCGGTCCGAACCACAGCCGCAGCAGCTCGACCGCGATCGAGCCGACGAACACCGCCACAACCAGGCTGGCGAGGTCGCCGAAGCGGGTCCAGTATACGAGCTGGCCGCTCTGACCCGCTTCGGTGCGGACGCCGACCATCAGGGAGAACAGACCGAGAGCGACCAGTGCGCTGAGAAGGGCCTTCTTGAGGATGAAGGCGGCTCCGACCGGTTCGGAGCCTTTCGACGAGGCGGGAAGGGACGCGCTCACGCGGACTCCATCTTCAGACTTTTTCGACTTCGGGCCGGCCGAGCAGGCCGGTTGGCAGGAAGATCAGCACCACGATCAGGATCGAGAATGCTGCGACGTCCTTGTACTCCACCGAAAAATAGGCCGACCAGAACGTCTCGATCAGTCCGATCGCGAGGCCTCCGAGCATCGCGCCCGGCAGCGAGCCAATGCCGCCGAGCACCGCCGCCGTGAACGCCTTGATGCCGGCGACGAAGCCCATGAAGAAATCGACCAGGCCGTAATACAGCAGGTACATCATGCCGGCGACGGCCGCGAGCGCCGCGCCGATCACGAAGGTCATCGAGATGGTGCGGTCGACGTCGACGCCGAGCAGTGCCGCCATGGTCTGATCCTGCTCGCAGGCGCGCATGTCGCGGCCGAGCCGCGTGCGGGATACCAGCCAGGTGAACAGCGCGAGCAGAACGATGGTGGTGATGACCACCACGATCTGGATGTTGGAGAGCTGGACGACGAAGCCGCCCGCGCCCTCGTGCAGCGTGTAGCCGCCGGTGATGATCGGCGGCACCGGCTTGACGCGCGCGCCCTGCGACACCTGCGAATAGTTGGTGAGGACGAACGACATGCCGATGGCGGACAGCATCGGCGCCAGGCGGAACGAGTGCCGCAGCGGGCGATAGGCGATACGTTCGATGGTCCACCCATAGAGCGCCGTGATGGCCATCGACACCAGCAGCACGATCAGCAGGATCACCGGAACCGCGGTCAGGCCCAGCGACACCAGGACCAGGAAGCAGATCAGCGCGATGAAGCCGCCGATCATGAAGATGTCGCCATGGGCGAAATTGATCATGCCGACGATGCCGTAGACCATGGTGTAGCCGATGGCGATCAGGCCGTAGATCGAGCCAAGGACGAGGCCGTTGATGAGCTGTTGCGCGAAATAATCCATGAACTGCCGTGAGTGAGACTGCCGATACCGGTTCGCAACGCGGCGGGGGCCTTGTAGAGCGGGTGCCGGTATGCCTGGAGACGCACCCGCGCCCAAGGCGACGCGTGCGGCAGTACTAACAGTTCGGAACCGGGTGCCGCAACAGCGTGCAGTGCCACAATTGCGGGCTTATCCCGCCTCCTTTGATGGCGCGGTTCCCCTGCCTTCCTCGGGGCCGGCCGTCGCCATCAAATGACCGCTTGGGAACCCAGCACGTAGCGCCGAAAAGGAGGGTTCTCGCACCGATTGCTGGCGCCGCTATATGCCGCTACCGCTGTCTTCCGTCGAACCAGGCACTTTTGCCATCAGCTTCGACTGGAGCCTGACCAAGGCGTCGCGCAGCCGCGTCGCCTCATCGTACCGGGTTTCCCGCGCCACCATGCCAGAAAACGGATCTTTCACCATGGTCTCGGCGGCCTGGGCAAGACGGCGCATCGGCGTCACCACCCATTTCGCGGCGAAATTGAGCAGCACCAGGATCGAGAACACGCCACCGGCAACGTTGAACCAAAACGAGCGCACAAGCTGGCGGGTCGGCACCATCGCGGCAACGGCGTCCTGCCGGATCAGAAGGGACCAGCCGAAGCTCGGCAGATCGGCGTACTTCACGGTGGGGAACGTGAGGGTGAAATAATCCTTGCCGTCGGGCCATCGCTCGATGAGCGCGACCGAGGCCCCGCGGCTTGCGGCCTGCGCCGAGCCGATCGTCAGTTGCTTGCCGACGAGATCCGGCGGGCCGAACAGCACGATGCTCTCGCGCGACAGCAACACCAGATCGATGTCGCGCGACGCCAGCGCCGCGACGGATTCGATCACCCATTTCCAATCGATCTGGGCCCCGATGACGCCGGCGGGGGCGCCGTCGTGCACGAGCGGAGCCGACATTGCGATCAAGCGGTCCGGTCCCGAAGCGGCCTGCAACATCCGGCCCAGGGCCTCTGATTCGCGATCATCGACCGCCGTCGGCACCCCGAGTCCATGCCGGAACCAGCGCAGGTCGGCGACGTTTTGTCCTTCCAGCATCCGGTCCTTGCTCGCGATGACCTTGCCGCCGGAGTCGGCGATGCCGAGCCAGGCATAGCGCGGCTGGAACTGGCTCACGAACTGGATCTGCCGGCGCGCCTCGGCGACGTCGGCGGGGTCGATGATCGCGGCGAGCCGCGACACGTCGCTCCACGTGCCGTACAACTGTCGCGCCAGCAGGTTTGCGCTGAGCTCACCGCGCGTCCTCAGCTGCTCGATCGCGAGCTCCTCGCCGCGCCGCTGCAGCGACGCCGAATAGAGGATGGCAACGGCCAGCGCCGTCACGACGATCAGTGTCGTGCCGCCGAGGAACACCGCTGTCTGTAAGCTCCACCGTCGCCTCGTCATTGTCTTCTCCTCAATCGGCCACGGCTCGCGCGATTTCTTTCAGCATGCGGCCGAGATCGCCGCTGTCGGCGCCGGGCACTCCACTCGCGGTGTGCAGCCGCTCGATGATCTGGGCGCGCTGCTGCGGCGTCACCGCAAATATGAGCCGGTAGCCGTCGTTCGTCGGAGCCGCGACCTTGGTTGGGATATCGCCGATCAGGGGCAGGGTGAGCGTGCCGATGGCGCCGGTCGCAAGGCCGACCGGACCGCTGACGCGTGCGCCGCCGGGGCCGAGATTGACGATCCAACCGCGTTGCGGCTCGCCGTCGACCGTCAGGGTTATCGGCTCGACGATCTGGCGTTGCGGCCGGTTGTAGCGTGGACGGTCGATGCACACGGCGATCGCCACCGACAGCACCAGAATGTTGTAGATCGTCCAGAACATCACGACGATGACGCCGTCTCCCGCGGTCCCCGTGGTATTGAAGACGAAATCGGACGTCAGCGACACGATCATGCCACCGATCGTCAGCGCCATCAGGATCAGGAAGGGCCGCATCAGCGGCCATTGGACAATGATCTTGGCGCGATCGCCGCCCTTGGCGGTCACCGAGAATTTGTGCGGACCGGGGGAGAGCAGGCCGAGAGCGGCGGCGCGGAGCACGGGCCAGGCGGCGACGATCTGCGAGACATCGTTGACGATCGGAATGAACAGTCCCTTGGACAGCCAGTTCAGCGTGTACATGATCGAGAGATAATAGGGGCCGTAATACCGGATGATGTCGGCGATCGAGGCGTTCACCACCGTCACCCCGCCCCACCAGTAGAGCAGTGGACAGATCAGCGCGGCGAGGCGGAACGGATAGGTCGACGTCCAGTAGAGCAGCGAGTCGAGCACGCTGAGCCGGTGGAAGAAATCGAGACCATGGGAGCCGAATGGATTGTAGACGTTGCGCACGATCTGCATGAGGCCGAGGCACCAGCGACCGCGCTGCGTGACGTATTCCGCAAGGCCTTCCGGCGCCAATCCCTCCGACAACGCCTCGTTCAGGTACACGGTCTGGTAGCCGTGCGCGGACAGGCGCAGCGTGAGCAGGAAATCCTCGGTGACGCTCTCGGTCGGCACGCCGCCGATCATCTCCACGGCGGAGACGCGGAATATCGAGGAGGTGCCGCAGCACATTGCGATGCCCCAGGCGTCGCGCGCCGGCTCGACGTTGTCGAAGAAGTGGCGCTGCTCGTCGGGATAGGACGCGCCGATGCCGAGATTGTGCTGGATCGGGTCCGGGTTGAAAAAGTGCTGGGGCGTCTGTACGAGGCCGACAGCCGGATCGTGGAACAACGCGAGCGTCCGCTCGACGAAGTCGAGATGAGGCACGAAGTCGGCGTCGAGAACGGCGACGAACTCCGGCCGGTCCGCATCCGCCGCGCGCAGCCGCAAGGCATTGTTGATGTTGCCGGCCTTGGCGTGCGACTTGTCGGTGCGGGCGACATAGCCGATGCCGTGCTCGGTGCAGTAATCCCGGAGCCAGGCCCGGCTGCCGTCGTCGAGGACGAAGACGCGCAATGCCGCATAGGTGATCGCCTTGGCGCCGACGATGGTTCGCTCCAGGACCTCGAGCTGCTCGTTGTAGGTGGTGATGAAGATGTCGACCCGAGGCGGCAGCCTCGGAAGCCACCAGCCGGCATGGCGATCAGCCTCCGTCGTCCGCTCCTTGGTCCTGGTCAGGATCAGGAAGGCGAAGGACGACGAAACAACGGTGAGCGCTTCGAGAATGGCGAAGCCCCAGCTGAGGATCCCATCCGGCGTGAGGCCGGGCGGAGCAAGGGTCTCGGTGAAGCGCCAGGCGACATAGCGCCAGGCCAGCAGGATCGAGCCGCTGAGGAGCAGGGTCCGCCAGTACCATATCTTCGGGTCCAGGAGGGGCAATGCCAGGACGCGCAGCCCTACGATGATCGCAACGACTGCGAACGCGGACAGGAATGGTGACAGCGTCGGCATCAGTAGCCGTACCGGGCGACGAAGCCGCGCAATGCCGCGATCGGTCCGCTGGTGAAGATCACCCGGCCGGTGCGCCCGATGGCGCAGGACAGATCCGGCTGCTTGGCGAGATCTGGCACCGCAACGGTGACGTCGAACCGCTGCAAGTGCTGCGGCGTCGGGCCGACGGCGAGATTGGCGTAGAGTTGCGAGGCGCCCGAGCCGCCGAGACGTGTCACCGTCCCATCGAATATCCGGTCGTCTCCGAACAGACGGAACTGCACCGGGGCGCCGATCGACAGGCGGGCGTAGAGACTTTCGGGAACGCTCGCGGTCACCACGAGACTGTTGCAGTCCACCAGCTTGACGAGATCCTGACCGCGACGGGCATATTCGCCATCGTCGACGAGGAAATCCCAGGCCATGCCCAGGACGCGGGCCCTCAGCGTCGCCGAGGTCAGCCGGTTGATCCGGACGCGTTCGGCGTTGATCTGCTGCTCGTATTGGACCAGGCGGGATTGGATCTGCTGCTCGTCCACGGCAAGTTCGGCGAGGCGCAGGTCGAGCTCGTGAATGCGCTGCATCGAGAACGGCACGTCGTTGTAGGAGTCGCCGATGAAGACCCCCGATTGCGCGGAGCCGAGCTCGGTCTCGACATAGTTGGTGCGCTGTTTCGCGCTTTCCAAATCCTGCTTGGCGATATCGAGCGAGGCGCTGGCCTGGTCGAGGCCGGCGACCGTCTGGACCCCGCGTTCCTTCAGCTCGTTGGCCCGCGTGAAGGTGAGATCCGCGAGCTTCAGCCGGGCGGCCGCGGCATCCTCCGCCGCCTTGGCCTCGGCGATGCGCGCCGCGATCTGGCGGACGCGGCCGGTCTTGTAGTTGGCCGACTGGGCCGCGAAGGCGGCCCGCGCCTGCTCGAGCGCCGAACGCTGCGCCGGAACCCGCTTGAGCGCGATCTTCTGCTCGTCACGGTCGCGCTCGAGATTGAGCAGGCGCGTGGTGTCGAACCGGTCGTCGACGATCTCGGCCACGAGTTCCCCGGCATTGACCCTGGCGCCGATATTGCTCACCCCCAGCGTCACGCGGCCTTCGATCGGCGCGCGCACGACGTAAAGCCGGGCATTGACGGTCGCGTCGCCTGAAGTTCCGGCGAAATGCTCGCCGACCAGGATGTAGAGGCCGCCGGCCAGCAGGAGGATGCCGATGAAGATCCGAGCTACTCTCATGCGGTACTCCCGCTCGGCAGCTGCCTGCCGCATCACGATCCCGCTGTGCGAAACGCAGCGGCGTCCACCTCTAAGGTAGTATATCTGTTTTAGACTACTTTGACGCTAGTCAAGAACACCGATGGCGTGGCGCACAGAGTTGCGAGGCGCATGGACGTGAATCAGCGGCCGCCGACGGACGCAATGTCGGATGCGGTGCAGATGTTCGAGGAGGCGTCGATGGCCGGAAGGGCCGCTATCACGCGGGAATTCGGGGCCTGATCGGCGAGGTCATCAGCACGGTCTCTGCGGCGATTGGACGGTGGGCTCTCGCGCCCGTCGCCCCCCTGTTAAGGTAAACGAATGGTTTAAATTGCCGGGCGCGTTTGCCGGGCGTTAGCTCGTCTGGAAATCGGCCGGACGGGCGGTTTGTGGGATGCAAAGGTGGGCGTGACATGATCAAGGATTGCGTGATCAGGAATTGGCGGCTCAGCTGCGTCAACGGTGTGCTGCTGGCGCTCTATTTCGTGCCCGCCTGGACCATCATCGCGTTTCAGATCATGGTGTCGCCGATCCAGGGGTTGTTCGCGCGGCCGAATATCGCGGTGGCCTTGTTCATCAGCGACCACCTGCAGCTGTCGGGCATCGAGACGGTTCGCGCCGCCTGGCTGCTTGCGCTGGCGCGACTGACGGTCGCAGGCTTCTTCGCGATGTTCCTGGTGCTGATCCTGGTTCCGCGGGTGCGAAAAGTGGCCGGCTATGTCGAGGCGCTGTCGATCGGGCTCGGCTTCGGCAGCATGCTCGCCTTCTTCAGCATGATCATGGCTGCCAAAGTCGGGGAGCCCCAGGCGTTGCGTCTGCATGCCACGGAACTCCTGATGCTGCTCGGCACGGCCATCGTCATGCTGGTGGAGAAGCCGACGACGCAAGCCTCGCCGTCTTCCGCATCCGCTTCGCCGAAGATGGAGCCCACGGCGACGCCGTCGCCGCAGCAGGCATGACGCCCCGATCCATCTCGGTGCATCAGTGCTGGGTCAGAAAGCCCAGCACGGCATCGTTGAACTGGCCCGCCGCTTCGACATTCGAGATGTGCGCGGCATCGACGATGGTCATGCTGGCGCCGGGGATGCGGCTGCGGATTGCTTCCGCCATCGCGATCGGCGTCGATTTGTCGTAGCGGCCGGCCACGACGAGGGTCGGGCTCTTGATGGCCGGCAGATCCTCACGCAGGTCCAGGGCACGCAGCGCCGCGCAGCAGGCAAGATAGCCGCCGACAGGGGTGGCCACGAGCATTGCCTTCATCCGGTCGGCGACATCAGGATTGTGATCACGAAACTCCTGCGTCAGCCAGCCAGCGATGACCGTGTCGGCGATTCCAGCGAGTCCGCTGTCCTCGACCGCCTTGATGCGGGCGTCCCAGATTGCCGGATCGGGGTAGTAGCAGGTGGTGTTGGCGAGCACGAGCTTGCCGATGCGTTCAGGAGCATGAGCGGCGAGCCACTGCCCGACCATGCCGCCCATCGACACGCCGCACCAGTGCACCTTCTCGATGTTGAGGTCATCGAGAATCGCCAGCGCATCGCGGCCGAATCGCTCGATCGAGTAGGGCCCGGGCGGCACTTGCGATTTGCCATGACCGCGCCGGTCATAGCGGATCACGCGGAACACCTGCGTGAAGGCGCGCATCTGCGGCTCCCACATCTGCAGCGTCGAGCCGAGCGAGTTCGAGAGCATCAGGGTCGGCCCGCCGTCGCGGCCCTCGACGGTGACATTCAACAGACAGCCGTCGGCATCGATCATCGGCATGGGCGGAATCCTTGTCGCAGGCGGCCGCGCCGCCGGAGGAATCGTGCAGATTTGATGGCGAACTAACCACCGCCGCCGCCGTCTGCCAATCAAAACCCGACGGCGGCGAGGTCCGGAATGCTGCGGTGCCCGGCTTTTCTGCAACGCTTCCGGGCGCTGCTCGCCCTTCCTTTTGGGCGTTCGGTGCTTTACTTGAATGCCTCTAACCGCGCCAATCGGGGGGAGATGCACATGGCTATGACGATGACGGGCGAAGTCCAGCTGGCCGCTCCGCGAGAGCAGGTCTGGGACAAGCTGAATGATCCGGAGGTGCTCAAGGCCTGCATTCCCGGCTGCGAGGAGCTGGAGAGGACCGAGGATGGCGGCCTCCGCGCCGTTGCCAAGATGAAGGTCGGACCGGTCTCTGCGCGCTTCAAAGGCAAGGTGACCTTGAGCGATCTCGATCCGCCGAACGGCTACAAGATCTCCGGCGAAGGCGAGGGCGGTGTCGCCGGATTCGCCAAGGGTGGCGCGGTCGTCGCGCTGGCGGACAAGGACGGCGGCACGCTGCTGACCTACAATGTCGAAGCGCAGATCGGCGGCAAGCTGGCGCAGCTCGGCCAGCGGCTGATCAACGGCACCGCAAAGAAGCTCGCCGACGAATTCTTCGCCAACTTCGCCAAGGCCGTTCAAGGCTGACCGCAACCGACCCATGCGCGGCCGGGGGCGAGGTTGCCCGCCGCCGGGAGCGCCCATATGATGGTTTTCGACTGATTTTGCTGGGCTGCGCTGCAGTGCAACGCTGTCGCGCGGATAATAGAGAGTCCTGAATGGCCAAGATTTCCATGATTGTGAACGGTAATCCCGTCACGGCGAACGTCGACCCGCGGACGCTGCTGGTGCAGTTCCTGCGCGAGAATCTGCGCCTCACCGGCACCCATGTCGGCTGCGACACGTCGCAATGCGGCGCCTGCGTCGTCCATCTCGATGGCAAGGCAGTGAAGTCCTGCACGACCTTGGCCGTGATGGCCGATGGTCATGAGGTCAGGACGATCGAGGGACTCGCTGCCGACGGCGCGCCGCTGCATCCGATGCAGGAGGCGTTTCGCGAGCATCATGGCCTGCAATGCGGTTTCTGCACGCCGGGCATGATCATGACCGCGGTCGACCTCGTCCACCGCAAGGGACATGAGCTCAGCGACGAGACCATTCGCGAGGAGCTCGAGGGCAATCTCTGCCGCTGCACGGGCTATCAGAACATCGTGCAATCGATCGCCGCCGGCGCCAAGGCGATGGCCAAATCGGACCTCGCCTAAACGTCTGACCTTGCCTTAGTCGGCCCGCTGCGCACAGGACATTCCCCCATGTACGAATTCAAATATCATCGGCCGGCGACCGTGCGCCAGGCCGCCAATCTCCTCACCAAGAACGAAGACGCCAAGCTGGTCGCCGGCGGCCACACGCTGGTGCCGGTCATGAAGCAGCGGCTCGCGAGCCCGCCGCATCTGGTCGATCTCTCCCATGTCGAGGGGCTCGATACGATCGAGGTGAAGGGCCGAAACCTCGTCATCGGCGCGATGGCGCGTCACGCCGACGTCGCCAACTCCGCAACCGTCGGCGAGGCGATTCCGGCGCTGGCCCATCTGGCGAGCCTGATCGGCGATCCCGCGGTGCGCCATCGCGGCACCATCGGCGGCTCGATCGCCAACAACGATCCGACCGCGGACTATCCGGCCGCATGCCTCGCGCTCGGCGCCACCATCGTCACCAACAAGCGCAAGCTGAAGGCCGAGGAGTTCTTCCTCGGTCTGTTCACGACCGCGCTGGAGCCGGACGAGATCATCACCAAGGTGAGCTTCCCGCTGGCCAAGAAGGCGGCCTACGTCAAGTTCCGCAACCAGGCCTCGCGCTACGCGCTGGTCGGCGTGTTCGTCGCCCGCCGTCCGTCCGACGTGCGCGTTGCGGTGACCGGGGCCGGCGGCAATGGCGTGTTCCGCGTCACCGCCTTCGAGGAGGCGCTGCAGAAGCGCTTCTCGCCGAAGGTGCTGGAGGGCATTCCGGTCTCGGCCGAAGGCCTCAACAGCGACATCCACGGCAGCGCCGAATATCGTGCCCATCTGATCGGCGTGCTGGCGCGCCGTGCGGTCGATGCGGCCAATGCCGGCGCCAAGGCCTCAACCGCGTCGGAGGGAGCCGCCGAACCCGAGGCTCCGGCTTCGTGACGGACGCGTGAAGAAGGAAGCGGTCTCGCCCATGAGTGCTCCGGCCCTGCCAGCATCGGTCGACGCGATGCTCGAATTGTTGTCCTCGCGCGGCTATCTGGCCGAGCGATCGCTGGCGACGGTGACCTATCTGTCGCTGCGCATGGGCCGGCCGCTGTTCCTCGAAGGCGAGGCCGGCGTCGGCAAGACCGAGATCGCCAAGGTCCTGTCGGCGGCGCTCGGCCGCAAGCTGATCCGGCTGCAGTGCTACGAGGGTCTCGACGTCGCCTCCGCCGTCTACGAATGGAATTCAGCGGCGCAGATGATCGCGATCCGGCTGGCGGAAGCGGGCGGCGAGGTCGACCGCGATCAATTGACGTCGGACATCTTCGCCGACCGCTACCTGATCAAGCGCCCGCTGCTGCAGGCGCTGGAGCCGGATGTCGCCGGCGCGCCGGTTCTGCTCATTGACGAGCTCGACCGCGCGGACGAGGCGTTCGAGGCCTATCTGCTCGAGATCCTCTCCGACTTCCAGGTCACGATCCCGGAGTTCGGTACCGTCAAGGCGCCGCATCCGCCGATCGTCATCATCACCTCGAACCGGACCCGTGAGATCCATGACGCGCTGAAGCGGCGCTGCCTGTATCATTGGGTCGATTATCCCTCCGCCGAGCGCGAGCTTGCCATCGTCAAAACCCGGCTGCCCGGCATCTCGCAGCGGCTGTCGCAGCAGATCGTGCGCTTCGTCCAGGCGCTGCGCGACCAGGACTTCTACAAGTCGCCGGGGGTCGCCGAGACGCTCGACTGGGCCACGGCGCTGACGGAGCTCGATGCGCGCTCGCTGAACGCCGAGGTCGTCGGCGACACGCTGGGCGCGCTGTTGAAATATCAGGACGACATCGCCCGCATGCAGGGCGATGCGTTGCAGAAGGCGATCAAGGACGCGACCAACGAGACGTAGTTCACGCCGGTGCCCAAAATAAAGGTCGTCATTCCGGGATGCGTGCGCAGCACGCAGGCCCGGAATCCATAACCACGATCGTGAGTATGGATTCCGGGCTCGCCCTCCGGGCGCCCGGAATGACGAGCTCAATTTGAGGCGTGTGCGAAGCGGACGAGGGATCAGAACGTGCCCACAAGCATCAATCACCTCGCGCCGCCGACCGGCGGCATCGCCGACAACATCGCGGGCTTTGCGCGGGCGCTGCGGGCCGCCGGCCTGCCGGTCGGTCCGGGTGCCGTGATCGACGCGATGACCGCGCTCGAGGTCATCGACATCGGCAAGCGTGCGGACGTCTTCACCACGCTCGAATCGATCTTCGTCAAGCGCCACGAGCATGCGCTGATCTTCTCTCAGGCCTTCGACCTGTTCTTCCGCCCGGCCGAGGAGTGGAAGTCGATGCTCGATTCGGTGCCGCTGCCGGATCACGCCAAGAAGAAGCCGCCGCCGGCCTCGCGCCGGGTCCAGGAGGCGATGTCGCAGCCGCAGACCCATGAGGAGCCGAAGGCGCAGGAGCAGGACCTGCGGCTCGCGGTGTCCGACCGCGAGGTGCTGCAGAAGAAGGACTTTGCGCAGATGAGCGCGGCGGAGATCGCCGAGGTTGCGCGCGCCATCGCCAAGATGCGGCTCCCGCAGGCCGAGCTGAAGACCCGCCGCCACACCGCCGATCCGCGCGGCCGTCGCATCGACATGCGCAAGACGCTGCGTCAGGCGCTGCGCACCGAGGGCGAGATCATCAACTTTCATCGCTTGGGGCGGATCGAGAAGCCGGCGCCGATCGTGGCCTTGCTCGACATCTCCGGCTCGATGAGCGAGTACACCCGCCTGTTCCTGCATTTCCTCCACGCCATCACCGACGCGCGCAAGCGCGTCTCGGTGTTCCTGTTCGGCACGAGGCTGACCAACGTGACCCGGGCGCTGCGCCAGCGCGATCCCGACGAGGCGCTGGCGAGCTGCTCGGCCAATGTCGAGGACTGGGCCGGCGGGACCCGGATCGCCACCTCGCTGCAGACCTTCAACAAGCAGTGGGCGCGCCGCGTGCTCGGGCAGGGCGCGATCGTGCTGTTGATCTCCGACGGGCTGGAGCGCGAGGCCGACAGCAAGCTTGCCTTCGAGATGGACCGGCTGCACCGCTCCTGCCGGCGGCTGATCTGGCTCAATCCGCTGCTGCGCTATTCCGGCTTCGAGGCGAAGGCGCAGGGCATCAAAACCATGCTGCCCCACGTTGACGAATTCCGCCCGGTACATAACTTGACTTCGATCGAGACGCTGATCTCGGCGCTGTCGTCGCCGCTGCCGCCCCACCAGCGCAGCGCGATCCGGCCCGCCGCCTGAGAGGGAGATGACCATGCTCAACCGCGACGAAGACATCCTCAGGGCCGCCGAGGACTGGCACAAATCCGGTCACGGCGTGGCCCTCGCCACGGTGGTCGAGACCTGGGGCTCGGCCCCGCGCCCGGTCGGCTCCAACCTCGTGATCAACGATGAGGGCACCTTCCTGGGCTCGGTGTCCGGCGGCTGTGTCGAGGGCGCCGTCGTCACCGAGGCGCTGGACGTCATCTCCAGCGGCCAGCCCAAGATGCTGGAGTTCGGCGTCGCCGACGAGACGGCCTGGAATGTCGGGCTGTCCTGCGGCGGCACCATCCGCGTGTTCGTCGAGAAGGTGGGTTGATCCATGCAGCTTGCAACGCTGGCCGAACTGAACGCCGAGCGTGCCGCGCGTCGCCCGGCGATTCTCGTCACCGACGTCGGCTCCGGGGCGCAGCGCCTGGTCAGGGCCGCCGCCATCGCCAACGATCCGCTGCGCAACGAGCTGTCGACCCATCTGCGTATGGGCAAGAGCGGCATGGTCGAGGTGGACGGCAAGCGGCTGTTCCTGAACGTCTACGCGCCGACCGCCAAGCTCGTGATCGTCGGCGCCGTCCATATCAGCCAGGCGTTGGCGCCGATCGCCAAGTCGCTGGGCTATGACGTCACCGTCGTCGATCCGCGCACGGCTTTCGCCAGCCCCGAGCGCTTCCCTGACGTGCCGCTGATCGCCGAATGGCCCGACGTGGCGCTGCCCCCGCTCAACGTCGATCACTACACCGCCTTTGTCGCGCTGACGCATGATCCGAAGATCGACGATCCGGCGCTGCTGCACGCCTTCTCGCGCGACTGCTTCTATATCGGCGCGCTCGGCTCGCGGAAGACGCACGCCAAGCGCGGTGACCGGCTGCGCGCGCAGGGCGCCAGCGATGCCGACATTGCCCGCATCCATGCTCCGATCGGGCTCGCCATCGGCGCGGTGTCGCCGTCGGAGATCGCGGTCTCGATCATGGCCGAGATCACCGCCACGTTGCGGCTGCCGGCCAAGGAGAAAGAGCAGGCGGCATGAAGTTCGGTCCTGCCAGTCCAGCCGAGGCGATCGGCGGGGTGACGGTGCACACCCTGCGCAAAGGATCATTGGTGCTGAAGAAGGGCACGCTGATCGGTCCCGCGGAGGTCGAGGCGCTGGTCCGGGAAGGCGTCAAGGAGATCGTCGTCGTCCGGCTCGAGGCCGGCGACGTCTCCGAGGACGAGGCGGCCGCCGACGTCGCCAAGGTCGTCGCCGGCGCGGGCATTCACGTCGATCGCGCCTTCACCGGGCGCGCCAATCTGTTCGCGGCGCAGGCCGGCGTGCTGATGATCGACCGCGCCGCGGTCGAGCGCATCAACGGCGTCGACGAGGCCATCACCTTTGCGACCTTGCCGGCGTTCAAGCCGGTGGTCGAAGGCGAGATGGTCGGCACCGTCAAGCTGATCCCGTTCGGCGTCGAAGGCCGCCTGCGCGATGCCGCCGTCGCGGCGGCGGGCAGGGGCGCGCTCAGCATCGCCTCCTATGTGATCAAGCGCGTCGGCGTGGTCTCGACGCTTCTTCCGGGGCTCGCACCCAAGGTCATCGACAAGACGCTGCGCGTCACCGCAGAGCGGCTCGCTCCGGCCGGCGCCACCATCATCGCCGAGCGCCGCGTGCCGCATGAGCAGGCCGCGCTGGCTGCTGCGATCAGGGAGCTGCTGGCGCTGGGCGCCGAGCTCGTCATCGTGTTCGGCGCGTCCGCCATCGCCGACCGCCGCGACGTCATTCCAGCCGCAATCACCGGCATTGGCGGTGCCATCGAGCATTTCGGCATGCCGGTCGATCCCGGCAATCTGCTCTTGATCGGCAATGCCGGCGGTGTGCCGGTGCTCGGCGCGCCCGGCTGCGCCCGTTCGCCGGCGGAGAACGGTTTTGACTGGGTGCTGATGCGGCTGCTCGCCGGCATCAAGGTCAGCCGCGCCGAGCTCACGGCCATGGGTGTGGGTGGCCTCCTCATGGAGATCGTGACGCGGCCGCAGCCGCGCGCCACGCCGGAGGCCGAGGGCGAACGCAAGGTCGTCGCCGTCGTGCTCGCCGCCGGACGCTCGACCCGCATGGGGGGACCGAACAAGCTGCTGGCCGAGCTCGACGGCAAGAAGTTGGTACGCATCGTGACCGAGCAGGCGCTGGCCTCCAAGGCCGGTGAGGTCATCGTCGTCACCGGTCATCAGGCAGAGCTGGTCGAACAGGCGCTGTCCGACCTCAACGTCCGCTTCGTCCGCAACCCGGATTTCGCCGGCGGCCTCGCCAGCTCGGTGAAATCGGGCATTGCCGCGGTGCCTGAGGGCGTCGATGGCGCGGTGGTGTGCCTGGGTGACATGCCGATGGTGTCCTCGGATCTGCTCGACCGCCTGATCGGCGCGTTCGCGCCCGATCGCGGCAATTTGATCGTGGTGCCTGTGTCCGAGGGACGCCGCGGCAACCCCGTGCTGTGGTCGCGCCGCTTCTTCGCCGAGCTGATGACGCTGGACGGCGATGTCGGCGCGCGGCACCTGATCGCCAAGCACACCGAGGCTGTCGCCGAGGTGCCGGTCGACGGTGACAGTGCATTTCTCGACATCGACACGCCGCAGGCGCTGGAAGCCGCGCGGCGCGGTTGAAGCCCGTAGCCCGCATGAGCGTAAGCGACATGCGGGTTCACCGACGCCGTGCGTGAGAGCCCGCATTTCGACTACGCTCATGCGGGCTACGACTTCCCTCCGACTCAACCTCTCATTCACCAAGTTTCAACGACCCCCGGCTAGATTTGCCGACATTGGGCCTCGGGGGAGGAGAGAGTGATCATTTCGACCGCCGCGCGACGTTTCGCGCTGTTTGCATTTGGATTGACCGTGATCGTTGGTGCCGCGCGCATCGCAGACACCAGCGCCATCAGTCCGGCGCATGCGGCCGGCGCGTTCGCCATGGGCCAGTGCGCCGCCTATGGCCAGGCGTTCGACTATCCGGCGGAGCATCTCGCCAAGGCCGCGGCGCTCAAGCAGTGCAAGGGCGACTGCACCGCGGTGACGATGAAGAAGGCCTGCGCGGCGTTCGCGGTCGATCTCACCAATCCCTGCGGCGCCCACGGCTATGCTGTTCGGCCGACGATCTCGACCTCGCTCAACGAGGCGACCCGGGAATGCTACAAATATGGCGGCAAGGAATGCGTCATCCGCGCCTGGGTATGCGACGCCAAGGGTTGATTCAAGTCTGATGATCTCAGCGGCTCCGCTGCCGGGGTTCCGCGTCCGCTTTCATTTCGATGCTTCACCCTGAGAACGGCTCGGCTATTCTCGGGGTTCGATGACATCGAACCCTGGAAGTGGCATGCAATTCGACACCAAGATCGCGCTGATCATCCGCAACGATCTCAAGGCCTGGCAGAAGCTCAACGTCGCGGCGTTTCTTTCCAGCGGCATCGCCGCGGCATTTCCCGAATGCATCGGCGCACCTTATGAGGACGGCTCGGCAACCCTGTATCACGCGTTGATCGGGCAACCGATCCTGATCTACGGCGCGCCGGATCGTGCCGCGCTGGCGCGTGCTCTGGATCGGGCGCTGTCGCGCAGCGTGAAGCCGGCGCTCTACACCGATGACATGTTCAAGACCACGCATGACGAGGCCAACCGTGATGTCGTGAAGGCGGTGGCGCGCACCGATCTCAATCTGGTGGGATTGGCGTTTCGTGCGGAGCGCAAGGTGGTCGACAAGGTCGTCGACGGACTCAAATTTCACGCCTGACAGCCATGGGCACATTGCGCTGTCATCAAACTGTTACTTCATGCAGCGGCGCGGCTTGATGCCGATCAAGCCCGGAATACGCCGACGTCGTTAGTTTGCGCCGCGACATGAGGAGCAGACAGATGCAGACCATGAAAGCCGCCGTCGTCAAAGCCTTCGGCAAGCCGCTCGACATCGAGGACGTTCCGATTCCTGTGCCGGGACCCGGCGAGCTTCTGGTCAGGGTGAAGGCGTGCGGCGTCTGCCACACCGACCTTCACGCCGCCTCCGGCGATTGGCCGGTGAAGCCGGTGCCGCCATTCATCCCAGGACACGAGGCGGCCGGGATCGTCGCGGCGCTCGGGCCCGGGGGCACCGACTTCAAGGTCGGCGACGCCGTGGGCGTGGCGTGGCTGCACGATGCCTGCCTGCGCTGCGAGTATTGCGAGACCGGCTGGGAGACCTTGTGCGAGCACCAGCACAACACCGGCTACAGCGTGAATGGCGGCTTTGCCGAATACGTGATCGCATCCGCGGCGTTCGCTGCGCGTCTGCCGGCCAATGTGGATTTCGCCAGGATCGCCCCGATCCTCTGCGCCGGCGTCACCACCTACAAGGGTTTGAAGGAGACCGACGCGCGGCCGGGCGAGTGGGTGGTGGTCTCCGGCGTCGGCGGCCTCGGTCATGTTGCAATCCAGTATGCGAAGGCGATGGGGCTGAAGGCGATCGGTCTCGACATCGCCGAGGACAAGCTGAAACTCGCGCTGGAGGCCGGCGCCGAACATGCCGTCAACGCGCTCGACAAGGATGCCGTGGCGCAGGTGATCGCAATCACCGGCGGCGGCGCGCATGGCGTGCTGGTCACTGCGGTGTCGACGCCGGCTTTTGCCCAGGCGCTGCACATGGTCCGCCGCAAGGGGACGGTCAGCCTCGTCGGCTTGCCGCCGGGCGAATTCCCGACACCGATCTTCGATGTCGTGCTGAAGCGCATCACCGTGCGCGGCTCGATCGTCGGCACCAGGCGTGATCTCGACGAAGCCATCGCGTTCGCCGCGGACGGCAAGGTGACGGCCGAGGTGACCACAGCGCCATTGTCGGAGATCAACACCGTCTTCGACCGCATGAAGGCCGGCAAGATCGACGGTCGCGTGGTGCTCGACTTCGGCTGATCGCAAGACCGATCGACGCGCCGCCGTGCCGTACATTGGGGCGGCGGTTTGATCTGGATCAGGAATGGGGACGCGCGGCGCTGGCACAAATTGCTCATGGCAGCCGTCACCAAGATCGTCTTCCTCGGCGCGAGCAGCGCGTCCTTCGGACTCAGCGTGTTCCGGGACCTGTTCTCGACGCATGATCTCGCGGGTTCGACGCTCGTGCTGGTCGGCCGCGACCCGATCCGGCTTGCCCGGTCGGAAGCACTGGCCCGGCTGCTCAACGACCTCTCCGGCGCCGGCCTTAAGATCGAGGCGACCACGGATTGGCGCGCGGCGCTCGACGGCGCCGGCTTCGTGATCCATGCCACCGCGATCGACCGCAACCGCTTGTGGAAGCTCGATTTCGAGGTGCCGCGCAAATACGGCATCCGGCACACGCTGGGCGAGAATGGCGGGCCGGGCGCATTGTTCTTCACGCTCCGCACCTTGCCGGTCGTATTCGACTTCGTGCGCGAGATGGAGCGGCGCTGTCCGGACGCGCTGTTCATCAACTTCTCCAATCCTGAGAGCCGCATCATCCTCGCGCTGGGGCTTCACAGCCGCCTCGCGCATATCGGCCTGTGCCACGGCATCTTCATCGCGCGCAGCCAGGTGGCTTCCATTCTGGAACTGGCCGAGGAGCGCGTGGACGTGTGGGGCGCCGGGCTCAACCATTTCCAATGTCTCATGCAGATCCGGGATCGCGACACCGGGGCCGATCTCTATCCACTGCTCCGCGAAAAGGCTGGGAGCCACGACCCCAAGGTCGCGCCGCTGACGCGGGCGCTGTTGCGCGACTTCGGCTTCTGGCTGGGCTGCGGCGACAGCCATGTCGGCGAATATCTCGCCTATGGCTGGGAAGCGGGCGAGAGCGGGTACGACTTCGCCTGGGACGAGGCGGAACGGGCCAAGCTGATCCGGCAGATCGACGAGGTCCTGGCAGGCAAATCCGGCATGCCGGACTGGTGGCGAATGCCGTCCGGAGAGCGCGCGGTCACCGTGATCGGCTCGGTGCTGCACGATCGGAAGCAGGTCATCGAGTCCGGCGTCGTTCTGAACCGTCACGTCATTCCCAACCTGGCTGCCGAGGCCGCGGTCGAAGTGCCCGTTGTCGCCGATCGCGTCGGTATCCATCCGGTGTCGCTGGGCCCGCTTCCAGATGCCGTCGCCAAGCTGATGTCGGTCCAGGTTCAGGTTCAGCAACTGGCGGTGCAGGCGGCCATGACCGCCTCCAAGGATCTCGCGCTGCAGGCGCTGCTCATCGATCCCGTCGTCAACTCGGCGGCCGCCGCGCGCCAGATCGTGGACGAGCTCTGGGAGGTCAATCGGCCTTACATCAGGTCCTGTGCGTGATCGCGCCGACTTCGTCTGACGAGGGGGCCGCGCGCGGTCGGGTAGGGCTCCTGACCCGCGCCGATAGATCTGCGAGGCCTCTTTACAATGACTGACTAGTCAGTCATAATTGTTCCATGTCGAAGCCGTCGAAATTGTCCGAGCGCAGAGTTCAGGCCGCCAAGCCAGCGGGAGCTGGCGCGTCGCGCCGGGCGGATCGCTCCGCCGAGCGCCGCGCGGCGATCGTGCAGGCGGCGATGGACGAGTTCATCGCCCGAGGCTTCGCGGCGACCCGGCTGGACGACGTCGCCAAGCGGGCCGGGGTCGCCAAGGGGACGATCTATCTGCACTTCAAGGACAAGGAATCGATGTTCGAGGAATTGATCCGGACCGCGATCGTGCCCTTCGTCGGCCGTCTTGCCGCACCGCCGCCTGCCGGCGGCTCGGTGCGCGACATGGTCGAGGCGTTGGCGCGCATGTTCCTGCAGGAGGTCGCCGGCACCCGGCGGGCCGATCTCGTCCGGCTCATCATCGCGGAAGGGCCGCGCTTTCCGGCCATTGCCGATTTCTATTATCGCGAGGTCGTCTCCCGCGGTCTCGCGGCCATGCGCGCGCTGATCCAGTTGGCGATCACGCGCGGCGAGATCCGCGAGCCCAAGCTGGTGCAACACCCGCAATTGATGATCGCGCCAATGATGGTCGCGGTGCTGTGGAAGAGCCTGTTCGAGCGACATGCGCCGCTCGACGCCGAAGCGATGCTGCAGACCCATCTCGATCTGATCTTTGGCACGAGGAGGCCGACATGAGCCTGCTGCATTGCCTCGCCGTGCTGGTCACGGCCTTCACGTTCAACGCCTGCAAGGAGACGCGCGATCCCGGCTATCAAGGCTGGGTCGAGGCCGACATGATCTTCGTCAGCCCGGACGAAGCGGGTCGGATCACGAAGCTGAACGTGCATGAGGGCGACGTGGTCAAGGTCGGCGATCCGCTCTATTCGGTCGACGACGATCTGCAGCAGGCCGATCTCAACCAGACCAAGGCGACGCTGGCCAACGCGCAGCAGACCTATGACCGCGCCGCGGCCCTGAGCAAGACGGGCGCGGGGACACAGGCGACGCTCGACTCCGCCGTTTCGGCGCTGCGCGTCGCCGAGGCCCATCTCGTGACCTCGCAGACGCGGCTGGCACGGCGCAAGGGCGTGGCACCGGTCGCGGGCACTATCCAGCAGATCTACTTCCGCGAGGGCGAGATGGTCGCGGCGCAACGGCCAGTGCTGTCGATCATGCCGCCGGGCAACATGAAGCTGCGCTTCTACGTGCCCGAGCCTGATCTGCCGAAGCTCGCGATCGGTGACGAGGTCCGCGTCACCTGCGACAACTGTGCTGATGATCTGACGGCCAGAATCTATTTCCTCGCGACCTCGGCGGAATACACGCCGCCGGTGATCTACAGCCTCGATGAGCGCAACAAGCTCGTCTATCTGATCCAGGCGCGGCCGTCGCGGCCGGATGCGCTGCGCGTCGGCCAGCCGGTGAGCATCTATCCGCATTCCAGGACGCCTGATCCGAAGACCCCGGTGGCGGACAAGCAATGAACGGAACGGGTCCCGCCGAGATCGCGATCGACGTCCAGGGATTGACCAAGTCCTTCGACGGCCGCGAGGTCGTGCATGATCTGTCGATGCAGGTGAAGCGCGGCTCGATCTACGGCTTTCTCGGCCCGAACGGCTCGGGCAAGACCACGACCATCCGGATGCTGTGCGGCCTGCTGACACCCGACGGCGGCGAGGGCACCTGCCTCGGTTTCGACATCCGTCGCGACGCCGACAAGATCAAGCGCCGGGTGGGCTACATGACGCAGCGCTTCAGCCTCTATCAGGACCTCTCGGTGCGGGAGAACCTCGAATTCGTGGCGCGCCTCTATGGCATGTCCGATCCGCGCCGGGCCGCGCGCGACATGGTGCAGCGGCTCGGGCTTGCCGGCCGCGAGCGGCAGCTCGCCGGCGAGTTGTCGGGCGGCTGGAAGCAGCGGCTGGCGCTCGGGGCCTGCACCCTGCCGAATCCGCAACTGCTGCTGCTCGACGAGCCCACCGCCGGCGTCGATCCCAAGGCGCGGCGCGACTTCTGGAACGAGATCCATGCGCTCGCCGGCGAAGGGCTGACCGTGCTGGTCTCGACCCACTACATGGACGAGGCCGAGCGCTGTCACGAGATCGCCTATATCGCCTATGGTCATCTGCTGGTGCACGGCACCGTCTCGGAGGTGATCGCGCAATCGGCGCTCACCACGTATACGGTGAGCGGCGACGATCTGCGCGAGCTCGCGGCGGACCTCACCGGCAAGCCGGGGGTCGACATGGTGGCGCCGTTCGGCACCAGCCTGCACGTGTCCGGCCGCGACCGCGACGCGCTGGACGCTGCGATCGCGCCCTGGCGCGACAAGGCTGATCTGCACTGGCAGCCCGCCGCGCCCTCGCTCGAGGACGTCTTCATCGACCTGATGAACCGTTCACGGGACAATTTCCAATGAGCGACGCAGCCGTCCATCACGCGTCTTCCGAGCCGCGCTTCGGCTTCTGGCGGCGCACCTACGCGATGCTGGTCAAGGAGTTCATCCAGCTCAAGCGCGACCGGGTCTCGTTTGCGATGATCGTGATGATCCCGGTGATGCAACTGATGCTGTTCGGCTACGCGATCAACACCACGCCGCATCATCTGCCGGCGGCGGTGCTGCTGCAGGAGGACAGCGATCTCGGCCGCTCGATCCTGAAGGCGATGGAGAACACCGCGTATTTCCGCTTCACCCAGGAGGTCAGCAGCGTCGCCGAGTTCGACGATCTCCTGCTGTCCGGCAAGGTCCTGTTCGGCGTCGAGATCCCGCGCGGCTTCGAGCGCGCGGTCCGCCGCGGCGACCGGCCGGCCCTGCTCGTTGCGGCCGACGCGACCGATCCGGTCGCGGCGTCATCGGCGCTGTCCTCGCTCGGCATGATCGTGCAGACCGCGCTGGCGCACGATCTGTACACCGGCAATCCCGTCACGACGCCGTTCGAGATCCGGGCCCACGCGCGCTACAACCCGGCGGCCTCGTCGCGGCTCAACATCGTGCCGGGCCTCGTCGGCACCATCCTGACCATGACCATGCTGATCTTCACCGCGCTCTCGGTGACGCGCGAGATCGAGCGCGGCACGATGGAGAGCCTGCTGTCGATGCCGATCAAGCCGGTCGAGGTCATGCTCGGCAAGATCATCCCCTATGTGATGGTCGGCTTCCTGCAGGCGACGATCATCATCGGCATCGGCGTCCTGCTGTTCGGCGTTCCGATCATGGGCAACCTGCTGCTGTTGGCGCTGCTGTCGACTCTGTTCATCGCGACCAACCTCTCGATCGGCTACACCTTCTCGACCCTGGCGCAGAACCAGCTGCAGGCAATGCAGCTCTCGATGATGTTCTTCCTGCCGAGCATCCTGTTGTCCGGATTCATGTTTCCCTTTCTTGGCATGCCGCAATGGGCGCAAGTGCTCGGTGAATGCCTGCCGCTGACGCACTATCTGCGCATCGTCCGCGCCATCATGCTGAAGGGCTCGACGCTCCAGAACCTGCAGCATGATACGATCGCCCTGTTCGGCCTCATGCTGTTCGCCATGACGGTCGCCGTCCTACGCTTCCGCCGCACCCTCGATTGAGGCACAATGGCGGCCGGGAGCAGGAACGGCTGAGGCAAGATGCAGATCGTGGGAGGAGCAGGACAGGCGAACGAAGCGCCGGCCGAGTTCGACCAGGCGCTGATGCGCCAGACGTTGAACACCGAGCTGCTGCGGGTGAGGGCGCTGATCGCCACTGCGGCTCTGTTTCTCGTGATATCGGTGCTGGTCGAAATCTTCGAGCCCAGGATCTCGGAGTGGATCTGGCCGAGCCGGATCGGGGTCCTCTACGTCTACGCGATCATCGTCGCATTCATCAGCTTCGAGACTCTCATCCTGTTCAGGATCAAGGCGGACATCCGCCACGGCCGGGACGTGCCGGTGATCTGGCGCTATGTCAGCGCCCTGGTCGAGACCTCGCTGCCAACGTTCGTCCTCATCCTGCAGATCGAGGGCATCGGCCACGACAAGGCGCTGGGCTTCGGCGCGCCGCTGGTCTATTTCATCTTCATCGTTCTCTCGACGCTTCGTCTCGATTTCTGGCTGTCGAGCTTCACCGGTCTGGTTGCCGCGGTGGAGCTGCTGGTGGTGGCGCTGTTCGACCGGCCTTCGATCGATCTCAGCCAGAATCCGGAGGTCTACTATCACGGTGAGCGCAGCTTCATCATCCTGTTGTGCGGGATGCTCGCCGGTGCCGTCAGCGTGCAGCTGCGACGCCAGTTCGCGGCGAGCATCGAGGCCGCGTCGGCGCGCGACCGCGTCACGGATTTGTTTGGCCAGCACGTCTCGCCCCAGGTCGTCGAGCGCCTGATGAAGGAGGGGACGGCAGAGGCGCGCGACATCCACGAGGTCGCGGTGATGTTCGTCGACTTCCGCGGCTTCACCGCGGCGGCTCGGTCGAAGACGCCGCAGCAGGTTGTCGATCGTCTCGACGGAGCGTTCGCGGTGCTGGTGGAGATCCTCGAGCGTCATGGCGGCATCGTCAACAAATTCCTCGGCGATGGTTTTCTGGCGCTGTTCGGCGCGCCGTTCGAGGCGCGCGATGCCGCCGTGCAGGCGGTCATGGCTGCGCGCGAGATGGTGGCAGCGATGGAGCGGGTCAACGCATCGTCGTCCTGGCAGCTCAGGATCGGGATCGGCATACATCTGGGCGAGGTGGTCGCCGGCAGCATCGGCTCGCCGCGGCGCAAAGAGTATACCGTCATCGGTGACACCGTGAATTTCGCCTCGCGGCTCGAGGCGCTGAACAAGGAGTTCGATTCGCAGCTCCTGATCTCGAGCGAGGTGCGGCAGGCGGCCGGCGACGGGGCGCGCGACGCCGTCTTCCACGGCGCGGTGTCGGTGCGCGGCTACGACCGGCCGTTCGAGATCTGGCAATTGCACTGACGCAGGCGATACGGCGCGCGATGTCGGAGATTTACATTGGCTGGCCTCCGCGTTTAACTGCCCCCAACGAGAAGCATCATCAGGGGGAATGCATGATCCGAACCGGGGCGTCGTTTTTGGCCGCAGCAGGGATCTTGTGCGTAACCGGGATGGAGGCGGTGCGGGCTGAGGATGTTGCCTGCAGCAAGGTGACGGCCGAGGCGTTGAAGGTCCCCGGGCTGACCTTGACGGGATCGAAGCTGCAGGAGGCCGCCGACGGGCTGCCGCGGCATTGCATTCTCTCCGGCAAGGTCAATGAGCGCACCGGCGTCGATGGCCATGCCTATGCGATCCAGTTCGAGATCAGGCTGCCGGAGACCTGGAACGGCCGCTTCCTGCATCAGGTCAATGGCGGTAATGACGGCCTGGTGGTGCCGGCGCTCGGCGACAAGGCCGACGGTCTCGTCGGTGGCGGTGTGACGCCGCTCGCCCGCGGCTTTGCCGTGCTGTCGTCGGACAGCGGCCACTCCGGCAGCGATCCCGCCAACAAGCCGCGCGGGCTTGCGTCCGGCTCAGCCTTCGGGCTCGATCCGCAGGCGCGCCGCGACTATGGCTATTCGGCCGACATCACGCTGGCGCCGATCGCGAAGGCGATCATCTCGGCGCATTACGGCAGGAAGCCGGACTATTCCTACATCGCCGGCTGTTCCAATGGCGGCCGCCACACCATGGTGGCTGCCGAGCGCATGCCCGAGCAGTATGACGGCTTCCTGGTCGGCAATCCCGGCTTCAACCTGCCGCGCGCTGCCGTGCAGCACGCCTGGGACGTGCAGGCGCTGACCAAGGCCGACGTCGACATCCGCAAGTCGATCACGCGGGAGGATGCCAAGCTGATCGCTTCCAAGATCACGGAGGTCTGCGACGGGCTCGACGGCGCCAAGGACGGCCTCACGGCCAACCTGAAAGCCTGCCAGAAGGCGTTCGATTTCGACAGCCTGCGCTGCGCCGCTGGGGCAACCGAAGCCTGTCTGCCGGCCGCCAAGGTCGATGCCTTGAAGAAAGTCTTCGCGGGCCCGCACAATTCCAAGGGCGAGCCGCTGTATTCCGACTGGCCGGTGGATGGTGGCGTCGGCACCGGCAACTGGCGTGCCTGGAAGGTCGAAAGCCCGGTGGCGCCGTGGAACAACCTTCCGATCATTGCCACCATGGGCGGCGCCTCGCTCAACTACATCTTCTCGACGCCGCCGGTCGAGATCGAAGGCTCGCCCGACAAGCTCGTCGAGAAGCTGCAGACCTACGACTTCGACAAGGACGCGCCGAAGATCTACGCCAAGGAAGGCCCCTTCACGGAGTCGGCGATGGACTTCATGGCCCCGCCCGCGGTCGATAACCCAACCTTGCCGGCGTTCCAGAACGGTGCCCGCAAGATGCTGATCTACCACGGCCAGGCTGATCCGGTGTTCTCAATCAACGACACGATCCGCTGGTATGAGAAGCTCAACGCCAACGTCCAGGGCAAGGCCGACGGTTTCGCGCGGCTGTTTGCGCTGCCCGGCGAGACCCATTGCGGCGGCGGCGTCACGCTGGAGAAGTTCGATGCGCTGGGCGCGCTGATGGACTGGGTCGAGAAGGGCAAGGCGCCGGAGGCGATCACGGCCTCGGTCAATGCGGCCAACAAGGAGCTCCCATCGACATGGAGCCCGCAGCGGACGCGGCCGCTGTGCCCGTGGCCGAAATTCGCCAAATATGTCGGCGGCGACGTCGAGCAGGCGTCATCCTTCACCTGCGCGGCGGAGTGAAACGTCAGACCTGCGGCGCGATCAGATTCTCGACTCGGACATGGTCGCGCTCCTCGATGATCTCGGCGATCCATTGCCGGTGGCAATGAGCGTGGTCGCGCTCGTAGCAGAGCAGGCAGACGGGACCGGCGCTCTTCACGAGCGAGGCCAGCTCGTCCATCTGCTCCTTCGCCTGCGGCGTCTTCAGATGCGCGCTGTAGATCTTGTGCAGCGTGTCGTAGTGGCCGCTGCGGGCCGCCTCGCGGCCTTCCTTCGGCGTGCCGAGCCCGCGCAGGTGCACATAGCCGATGCCGCGCTCGTCGAGCCCTGCGGCGAGCTGGCTCTTGGAGAAGCCCGGCCGGCGCGAGGCCGCCACCGCGCGGACGTCGACCAGCAGCTTGACGCCGGCCGATTGCAGCTCGTCGAGGACGGCTTTGGCCGGCGTGTGCTCGTAGCCGATGGTGAACAGGGTCTTGCTCTTGGCCATCATGCGCCTCCTGCGTCAGCTCACGCGCTCGATGAGCTCCATCGCGCCGGCTGGCGCGCGCACCTTGCCCTCGTGGATGACATAGGCGAACACATCGCGCGGCATCTTCTTCGCCGGCTTGTCGTCAACCCGTGGCAGATCGTTCGGTTCGCCGCCGCCAGCCCACAGTTGCAATCGCTTCGCCCAGGCGTCGAGCTGCTTCGGCGGATAGCAGGTCGCAAGCTCGTCATTGCCCTTCTGCAGCCGGGCATAGACGAAATCACCCACGACATCGGCGATCGCCGGATATTTGCCGTGCTCGGCGAACACGACCGGCGTTGCAAACTCGCGCAGCAGCGCGACGAAGCTGGGGACGCAGAAACTGTCATGGCGGACCTCGACGACGTGACGCAGCTTGCGGCCGTCGAGCTCGCGCGGCAACAGCTCGAGGAACTTGCCGAAATCGGCCTCGTCGAACTTCTTGGTCGGCGCGAACTGCCACAGCACCGGCCCGAGCCGGTCGCCGAGCTCGAGCACGCCGGTGTCGTAAAAGCGCTTCACGGAATCACCGGCCTCGGCGAGCACGCGGCGGTTGGTCGCGAAGCGTGGCCCCTTCAGCGAGAAGATGAAACCGTCCGGCACCTCGCGCGCCCATTTGCGGAAGCTCTCCGGCTTCTGCGAGCCATAATAGGTGCCGTTGATCTCGATCGAGGTCAGCTTCGAGGCGGCGTATTCGAGTTCCTTCGATTGCGGCAGCTTGTCCGGATAGAACACACCGCGCCACGGCGCGAAGGTCCAGCCGCCGATGCCGATGTAGATGTGGCTCTTGGATTGCGAGGCGCGTGCGGGGGCTTTGCTCACGGACCAATTCCGATGCTGATTGCCGAGGGTGTTGCGGTAGGGGAGACGATAGTCAACCGGGCCGGTTCTGACCAGTTCGGCGCGGTCGCGCCGTCGCTCTTCCCGTGCTCCGGAGCCTCGTGTATCCAGGGCCGGGGCCGGGAAGGGGAGATATGACAATGAGAGCGGAATCGGTCGGCGGCCTGCTGGGGGCAATCGTCGCCGCTGTCGTGCTTGCGGCAGCCTTCTACTATGTTCCCGTCGGGCCGATGGCCCGTCAGATGCAGCCGGCCAAGGTCGAGGTGCCGCCCACGCCGGTGCAGACGGTTCCGGTGGCTCCGGCCGTACGCGGACCCGTGGTCCGGGAGGTTCCGAACTAGGCCGGCCAGGGACCCCTTGCAATCCTGCCGAGGTACCCCATTTTGGTCGGGACGGTGACGTCGAGCTGTAACGGCTCCGGCACCGAGACGACCACGGCAGAGCGGTTGCGCCGGATGTACGCGCGCCCTTTGTTTGTGGTCGTTGGCATTTTGGGCCGCCCGTTCGGCAGCGGTGCACGCCGGCACCACAGTCCGGGCTTTTTGCGTCTTCCTTCAGCCGTTGCGCTTGGCAGTGTGGAACGCGGCAGATATACGCATCCGCACCATGAACGATGTCCTCCGACCGGCCATGCCCGCGCCGCCGCAAACCGCTGATATTCCGATCGTTTCGGTGGTCGTTCCGACCTTCAACGAGCGCGACAATGTCACCACGCTGTACCGGCGGCTGGAGGCGGCGTTCAAGGATGTGCCGTGGGAGGTGGTGTTCGTCGACGACAACTCCCCGGACGGCACCTGGCAGGTGGTGCGCGAATTGTCGCGCAGCGACAAACGCGTCCGCTGCGTCCGCCGAGTCGGCCGGCGCGGCCTGTCCGGCGCCTGCATCGAGGGCATCCTGGCCGCCAGCGCGCCCTTTGCCGCCGTGATCGACGCCGATCTGCAGCATGACGAGACCCAGCTGCCGAAGATGCTGTCGCTGCTGCAGAGCGGTGCGGCCGAGCTCGTCGTCGGCAGCCGCTACATCGAGGGCGGCAGCGCCGCGAGCTTCGACAGCAAGCGGGCGGGGGCCAGCGCCTTCGCCACCGAGATCGCGCGCCGCGCGCTCAAGGTCGAGGTCAACGATCCCATGAGCGGCTTCTTCATGATCCGCCGCGACCGCTTCGAGGCGATCGCGCCGAAGCTCTCCACGCAGGGCTTCAAGATCCTGCTCGACATCATCGCCAGCGCCGAGGGTGGTCTGAAGACGGTCGAGGTGCCCTATACGTTCGGCTCGCGCCTGCACGGCGAGAGCAAGCTCGACTCGATGGTCGCGCTCGACTTCCTCGGCCTCGTGCTGGCCAAGATGACCAACGACGTGGTGTCGCTGCGCTTCCTGTTGTTCGCGATGGTCGGCGGCACCGGCCTGGTGGTCCATCTCGCCACGCTGTTCCTCGGTCTCAATTTGTTCGACCTTCCGTTCGCGGAGTCGCAGGCGCTCGGCGCCTTCGTCGCGATGACCTCGAACTTCATCCTCAACAACTTTCTCACCTATCGCGACCAGCGGCTGAAGGGCTTTGCCATCCTGCGTGGCCTGCTCGTCTTCTATCTGGTCTGCTCGGTCGGCCTGCTGGCCAATGTCGGCGTCGCCTTCTCGGTCTATGACCAAGAGCCGATCTGGTGGCTGGCGGGCGCCGCCGGCGCGCTGATGGGCGTGGTGTGGAATTACGCGATCTCCGGATTGTTCGTCTGGCGCAAGCGATGACATCTGCGGCAGGTGCCGAGGACGCCCGGCTGGTCCGCAATGTCTGGCTGACCATCGCAGGCCTCGTCGTTGTCAGGCTGATCGCGGCCGCGGTCACGCCGATCACCTTCGACGAAGCCTATTACTGGATGTGGTCGAAGCATCTCGCGGGCGGCTATTACGACCACCCGCCGATGGTTGCGGTCGTGATCCGGCTGGGCACGCTGATCGCCGGCGACAGCGAGCTCGGCGTGCGCCTCGTCTCGATCCTGCTCGGCCTGCCCATGAGCTATGCGGTGTATCGCACGGCCGAGATCCTGTTCGGCGGCGTGCGCGTGGCGGCGACCGCGGCGCTGCTGCTCAACGTCACCCTGATGGCGGCGGTCGGCACACTGATCGTGACCCCCGACGCGCCGCTGCTGGTCGCCTCCAGCTTCGTGCTGTTCTTCTGCGCCAAGGTGCTGGAGACGGGGAGGGGCGCGTGGTGGCTCGCGGTCGGCGCAGCCGTCGGTGCGGCGCTGCTGTCGAAATACACCGCGATGTTCTTCGGCGCGGCGATCCTGATCTGGCTCGTCGCCGTGCCGAAACTGCGCCATTGGCTGGCCTCGCCCTGGCCCTATCTCGGCGGCCTTGTGGCATTCGCGCTGTTCGCGCCGGTGATCCTGTGGAATGCCGATCACCAATGGGTGTCGTTCATCAAGCAGCTCGGCCGTGCCAGGGTCGAGGCGGTCAGGCCTGTCTACATCGCCGAGATCATCCCGACGCAGTTCGCCTTCGCGACGCCGCTGGTCTTCATCCTCGGCCTGATGGGCCTCTACGGCCTGGCCCGGCGCAGGGCAGGGGATGCGGCGGCGCGCGTCCTGATCGAGGCGATGGTCTGGGTCATCGTCGCCTATTTCGTCTGGCATTCGCTGCATGCCCGGGTCGAGGCCAACTGGTTCGCGCCGGTCTATCCGGCGTTCGTGGTGGCTGCCGCGGCGGCGGCCCATCTCGTCGCCTGGTCGGCGCGCGAGCAGCGCACCGCGACCTTCTGTCTGCGGTGGGCCGTGCCCGCCGGCGTCGTGATGTTCGTCGCGCTGATCGTGCAGGCCAACACGGGCCTGCTGTCCGGCTACCGGCGCGATGCCACGGTGCGCAGCGTCGGCGTCGGCTGGCGGCCGCTGGCTGCCGAGATCGAGGCGGCGCGGGTGCGCGCCGACGCGTCCTGCGTGCTGGCGATGGATTATGGCACCACCGCCTGGCTGTCGTTCTATCTGCCGCCGGGGACCTGCGTGCTGCAGCCGATCCAGCGCATCCGCTGGGTCAATTTCCCGGAGCCGGATCCGGCCAAGCTCGCGGGCACGCAGCTTTTCGTCGACGAGGCCCAGATCGCGACGCGGGTCTACGTCAGCAACACGTTCGGCCGCATCGAGAAGGTCGGCGAGGCCGCGCGCAAGCGCGGGTCCTTGACCATCGAGACCTACGCCTTCTACGCGCTCAGCGAGCCGAAGGGCGATCTCCTCGACCGCACGCCGCCGCCGGAGCTGCAGCGCTGACACGCGCCTCAGGCCTGCTGCGGAATGATGTCCGCCAGCGCCTTGTCCCCGCCGTGGATCGCGACCATGTTGATGTCGGCGTCGATGGTCTTGTAGCCGCGGCGATCGAACCATTGCCGCAACTGGTCGGCATCGGTCTTGATCTTCTCGACCAGCATGATCGGCGTGCAGCGTTCGATCGTCGCCGCCGCACCTTCGAGCGCCTCGAGCTCCATGCCCTCGACGTCGAGCTTGATCAGGTCGCAACGCGGCAGGTTGAAATCGTCCAGCGGAAGCTTGCGCACCTCGACCGTGTCGTTCTCATAGTCGATGGCCTGGCCAATGAACTCGGTGTTGGGACGCTGGCGCAGCTCGAGGCTGCCGAAGCTCGACGGGGTCAGATAGTTCGGGCTCGGGATGTTGAGCACGCCGCGCTCGGAGGATACCGCGGCATGGATCGCAATCGCGTTGAAGCAGTTGTTGATCGCGATATTGCCGGCGAGCGCGTAGTAGATCCGCTCCTGCGCCTCGATCGAGAGCACGGATCCCCAGCCGGTCATCGCCTTCGCCCATTCGATCGTGTGGACGCCGATATTGGCGCCGCAGTCGATCGCGACCGCGCCGTCCCCATGGTGCCTGCGGCGTACGCCGAGCAGGCGGACGGCCAGCTGCACCTCTCCCGGATCGAAGGCGCCGGTGTTGAGGATCTGGAAGCCGACGCCGTAGCCGCGGTTGGCGTCGATCATGCGATAGTCGAGCCGGTTGACGATCATCGTACCTTGATTGGTCGAGGCCAGCACGAAGGCCAGCTTCCGGCCGGGGATCTGCATGGAGAGGTCCTCTCGTGTCGTCTTGGCCGGGAGCGGACGCGGTACGATTCGCCGACGGCGTGTCGCAGAGAATCGTCCCGTACCATACTGTCGCCAGCGGCCACAGCGCCTGTAACTCCGGGTTGCTACGGATGCGCTTGTCGCGCACCCGGCCTGCCGGAGCAGGGGCTTTCGACTGGCGAGACCTGTGGCCTTTACCTCGTCAGCGCACGCATACGAGAGATCATCGATCGCTCGCCGCCGCCCAGGCCCAATCGTTAACGCGGCGTGCGCTGTTTTACGGATCGGCGCGGCCGACGGATGCTGCCTCTCCCGATTTTCCCGGTACGGCAATATTGCTTCCGGCTGCGGTTTTGCCCTGTTTCTGCCCTCTTTCCCGGCAAAACAGCCCCTGATGGTTAACCCGCCTCTAATCCGCCAAAACTTAATCAGCATTTAACTAAAAGTCGCCTTAATGAAGCTCTGTGCTTCTGCGAGATGCAAAGCGGGTGTCCGTGGCGCATCGAGCGAGAGTTGTCGAGTATTCGTTCGGGCGTGAGTGAATGAGTAACAGTCGAGCTGCGTTGGCCGCACGAAATCGCAGGAAGTCCTCCCTGATCGCGTTCTCTCACAAATTGATCGGTGGCGCGGCAATCGCATGCCTGATCGGGGGCTGCGCCGTAACGGTCTATACCAAGATCATCGCGGCCGACGCTTATCCGACCCTGGGCAGCATCGAGCAGGATGAGCCCGTCGTGCGCCCGGCGCCGCGGCTTGCGACGCGCAGCGCCGCCGATGCTGTGGGTGAGGCCTTCTCGGCATTCCCGGAATCTCCGCCCGTCACCACGGCCGCCGCCATCACGCCGCAGATGTTCAACGACCGCTTCGGCGCGGCCGTGCCGCAGGGCGTCGCCTCCAACGCCGCGAACGGCGCGCCGCCGCTGCCCAAGCTCGCCGAAGCCGCGCCCAAGCAGATCGAGACCAGGCAGATCGAGACCAAGTCGGCCGAGGCCAAGCCGGCCGAGCCTGCGAAGGTCGCCGAGGCGTCGAAGAAGGATGCCCGGCCGCCGATGCAGCTGGCGCTCGCCAACACCAGGCCGGCCGCGCAGCCCGCGACGCCGGCGCAGGCTGCCGAGGCCAATGCGCCGAAGAGCAGCGGCTTCTCGCTGCGCGCGATGACCGAGCGTGCCAAGGCGGCGGTGCTGTCGATCGCGGGTGAGCGCCACTCGATCCAGGAAAAGCTCTGGGGCAAGCCGGAGAACCAGGATGGCGGGCTCCTGGCCTATGCCTCGGCTGATTCCAACATCACTGCCAGCATCGCCAAGGATCCGACCCGCGGCGGCCGGCCGCCGTACGATTTGAGCACGGCCGTGTACGACATCTCGGCCAAGGCGGTGTATCTGCCCGACGGCACCAAGCTCGAGGCGCATTCCGGCCTCGGCGACAACCTCGACAAGCCGAGCTCGGAGAAGATCAAGATGCGCGGCGTCACCCCGCCGCACATCTACGAGCTGAAGCCGCGCGAGGCGCTGTTCCATGGCGTGCCGGCGCTGCGGCTCAACCCGATCGGCGGCGAGGACGCCATCCACGGTCGCAACGGCCTGCTGGCGCACACCTTCATGCTCGGCCCGAACGGCGACTCCAACGGCTGCGTCTCGTTCCGTGACTACTATGCGTTCCTCGATGCCTACAAGAACAAGGGCATCCGCAAGCTCGCCGTGCTCGCCCGCATCGAGTGAGCTGGACAGGCGGCGTTGAGGTGGGATCTGCATGGTCGCCCTCACACTCAGCAGTAGTTCCGAACTGTAGGGCGTGCAAAGGTGCGCCGTGAATCCCGTCGCACGAGTGCTATATCGCCAACTACTACGCTGCGCGATACAGCGCCCTCTTCCCTTGTGGGAGAGGGCGCATTCACTTGCAGCGCTCGTCCGATCTCCCAATCTCCTAGAGCACGCACTTTCAGAGCCACAAGATCGAGAATCCGTTGGCTGCCGTGCAGTCACGAGCGCACGATTTCTGATGCGGCTTCGGGATCGGCGTCGCTCCGGGCGACCGCTTCATGCGATCGCACTGGAAGAAGGAAAAACGGATACACAGCTCGAACACTCCTGGACACGACATCGCATTCTCGCGGCGAATGACGCCCGAGGCTTGCCAGCGACATCGCCCTCGTAAATCAGGAGAGGGCGCGGGGAATGCCGGGTGAGGGCCTCACCCATGGCCCGCCTGCAGAAGAAAAAGCAGGCGGCAGTCACCACAGGTTCAGCCGCATCATCCGGCATTCCCCGCGCGATGGACCTACGGCTTATACGTGGTCTCCCTGGTGCGCCGGGCTTTCTGGCCACCATCGGTCGGAGCATTCGTCTCTCTCGACCTTGACGCCAGCATCGGGGTGTCAGGACATCACGACTTCGCCGTGCGCACCGGATCGTTCGTCCGCGTGATCAGATCACGCTGCAACCCGACGCGCCCACCGCATCCCGCCCTCCACGTTCATGACGATCGCGAAGCGCCCCTCTCATGAGGGCGGGACCGGCATAGAATGCATGATTTCCGATTTTTGGAAACAAGAAAATGCGAGGCACAGGAGGCGAGCGGGGCGATCTGATTGACCCGGCTCAACAAATCAGCTTTCGCGCGCGCGCGTCTTCGATCGTTCGAGCGGGCGACAGTGCTGTTGTCGTGCGCGAAAATGCGCAACTGATTTGCCCGACGAGCAGTCCAGCTGTTGCAGATCCGTCGCATTGCGGAAGCCGGCAACGTCATCGCATCACGCTTTGGTCTTGACGGTTTCGGAAAATTCTGCGCATAGCTCTGCCCCATCGCAATCGGCCGCCGATCATCACCGGCGCGCTCTTGAGGACTACGACCGTGTTGAGCCTACGCTCACATCTCGCGAACGCCGCCACCAACGAACGACCCTTTAATCGGTCGAGCGATTGGTCGGGTCTGCGCGTCGCCTGTCAGGGTCCAAGCGATCTCGTGAAAATCCTGGCCCGACCGGGACTCCAGATTTCAGCAAGAGCATAACAGCGGCGGGACTGCACCCTCCGCGCACCAAGCGGAGGGTTGGATGACCCGGACGTCAGGCGAAGATCCCGAGACTTGCAACATTGCGCGCGCACTGGATTCACCGGTGGCAGCAGCCTTCGTGCGCATCGTCATGACGTGCCGAGGCGTGACCGAGGCGCGCGCGCGGCAGCTCTATCTCGACTACCTCAATCGCACCGATCCGGACGCGTTTCATCCGCACTCGGCGGACGGCGGGCGCGATGGCCGGCGAGCGTCGAGCGGTGCGCCGGGTAGACCATGAGGCCCATGTCCCCATCTGGCGAAGGGACCGGACCGTCGATCCGGGAAGGCGGGTTCGATTCCCGCCATGGGCGCCAAAAACGACCAGGCGGTTGAAGCGAAGAGAGGAGGTCGACGATGTCAGCAACAAGTCCGGCGCTGGTTCTCAACGCCGACTTCCAGCCGCTGAGCTACTTCCCGCTGTCAGTGGTCAGCTGGGAGGATGCGATTAGGGCAGTCGTCAGCGGCTCTCACGTCGTCGTCGCGGAATACGACCGGGTCGTTCGTAGCCCGAGCGTCACCATGCGGCTGCCGTCGGTGATCGCGCTGCGCGACTACGTCAGGCCCGCGATGCGCGTGCCTTTCACGCGGTTCAACGTATTCCTGCGCGATCGCTTCGAATGTCAGTACTGCGGCGGCCGCTATCTGCACGGCGAGTTGACGTTCGACCACGTGGTACCGCGGGCCGATGGCGGCGAGACGTCGTGGACCAACATCGTCGCCGCTTGCAGTCCATGCAACGCGCGCAAGGACCGGCGCTATCTCAAGCCGCGACGGCCGCCCTTCGAGCCGACGCGGCACGAGCTGATGGCCGCGCAGCGCCTGTTTCCGCCGAGATTCCTGCACGAGACGTGGCAGGATTATCTCTATTGGGACGTGGAGCTGGAGCGGTGAGGAGAGGTGGCCCAGATGAGCGTGCGCCGAGGTCCAGCGGGCCTCGGCGTAAGCGACATCCGGGCTACGAAATTGCGTCGCCCGCATTTGCATGCGAGCGACGTCGTTATGAGTAGATCGATATGTAGACGATTAGTTACGGAATGAGATCGTTCGAAAATAATCGATGTCTACGTCTTGCGCGTGCCGTTGATTGTGTGTAGTAGCACGGTCCTTCGTGATGACTTTGGTTCGGGCTCGCTGAGATCCCGACTGGCGCGGCCGGTGTCCGGTCCCGTGTTCCGTCGTCGCAAAGAACAAGGAGTCTGTAGCTCATGGAGAGCGTCGGGTTGAAGGCCCGAAGGCATCGGTTCGATTCCGATCGACACCACCAAAGGATAGCTCAGTTAGGTAGAGCAGATGACTGTGAATCATCGGGTCGCGGGTTCGACTCCCGCTCCAGCGCTTCGGTTTAGCCTGAAAAGCTAATCGCCTCTGACGAGGACCGGACGCGCGCTTCAGTCGCGGTCCGGCCGTTTTGCCCAAGAAGAAAGTTCTAGGGCATTTCGACCAGATCAAGACACTGCAGAACCGGCTCTGTGCCGCGGTGGATACCGCGTCTGAAGATGCCGGGAAGGCTGCGCAAGGACGCTCGGGCTGATAGCTCGTGTGACCGCGCGCGTGCGCCCGGCATCGTCAGATGCTCAAGCCTCGGTCCGCTCGGTTCACGCAGGAAGCGTCGTCCGGTCCTCACGTCCTTTGATCAATGAATCGCGTTTCGGCCGATGGGCCGGACGCAAGCTGTGGGAGTGTGTTGTGACTTGGCATCTGGTGACGAAGACCGTGACGGTGGAGGATGGCGAGCGGGCGCTGGTGTGGCGTGACGGCCAGCTCGTGCGCGTGCTCGGTCCTGGCCGTCATGCGCTGCTCGATCCGCTGCACCGGCTGATGGTGCAAGTGTACGACGTGGTCAGGGCCGAATACCCGGCCGAGCGCTACGCGGTGCTGAAGGCCGCGCGGCCCGATCTCGCCGCCGAACTCTTCGAGGCCGTGGAGACCGGCGCGAACGAGATCGCGATCGTCAGCCTCGACGGCCGGCCGACGCATCTGCTCACGCCGTGGCAGACACGTGTCTACTGGAAGGTGGCGACGCAGGTCGAGGTCGAGCGCATCGACATCGCAAGCGACGTGCGTGTGAGCGCGCGGCATCTGGCGATGATCGAGCGTAACCGGCCGAGCGTTGTGACCGAGGTCGTGGTCGAGAACCACGAGGCCGGTCTGCTCCATGTCGACGGCAAGCTGACGGAGCGGCTGGCGCCGGGCCGGCACGCCTTCTGGGCGGTCGGCCGCAAGATCGAGGTCAAGCGCCTGGATATGCGGCCCACAGTGC
The DNA here is from genome assembly GCF_032484895.1 of Bradyrhizobium sp. SZCCHNRI3052. Lineage (NCBI taxonomy): Bacteria > Pseudomonadati > Pseudomonadota > Alphaproteobacteria > Hyphomicrobiales > Nitrobacteraceae > Bradyrhizobium > Bradyrhizobium sp. SZCCHNRI3052. The sequence continues at coordinate 557,300 of NZ_JAUETW010000003.1, forward strand.
TGGAGATCACCGCGCAGGAGATGCTGACCAAGGATCGCATCGCGCTGCGGGTGACGCTCACGGCGTTCCGGCGGATTGCCGACGCGGAGGCGGCTGTCGCGACCACGCCCGATGTGGATGCGTGGCTGTACCGGCTGGTGCAGTTCGCGATCCGCGAGGCGGTGGCGTCACGCACGCTCGACGAGGTGCTGGCCGCCAAGGCCTCGCTCGATGCCGAACTGCGCGACTACGTGCGCGCGCGGCTCGGCGGCTCGGGCGTGGAGGTGACGGAGCTCGGCGTGAAGGACGTGATCCTGCCCGGCGAGATCCGCGAGCTCGTCAACAAGGTGGTGGAGGCGGAGCGGCTGGCCAAGGCCAACCTGATCCGTCGCCAGGAGGAGACGGCGGCGACGCGCTCGCTCCTGAACACTGCCAGGCTGATGGAAGAGAACCCGCTGCTGCTGCGGCTCAAGGAGCTGGAGTCGCTGGAGCGCCTGGTCGAGAAGGTCGGCCGTATCGACCTGCACGCCGGCGACGGCGCCGGCCTCGACGCGCTGCTGACGCGGCTGGTGCGGCTGAAGGCGCCGGAGACGGCGTGATGGACAAGGGAGGCCGCCCACGGGCGGCTTCTCGCTTGCGATGGAGGGAGCGTGGGACAGAATTGAAAAAGCTGCTGGGTTTCGTGAGTATGGATTCCGGGCTCTCGCTGCGCGAGCGCCGGAATGACGGGAGGAGAGATCACACCTCTCTCCACGCGTCATTCCGGGGCAGCCGCGTAGCGGCTGAGCCCGGAATCCATAACCACGGCTCTCGGATGGCATACTACGTCTATCTACTGGCGAGCAAAAAACACGGGACGCTCTATCTGGGCGTCACGAATGATCTCATTCGACGCGTCTACGAACACCGAACCAAGGCGGCTCCGGGCTTGCTTCACCTCGCGCTATGACATCGGCAAGCTCGTCTGGTTCGAAATCTACGACAACGCGATCACGGCCATCGCGCGCGAGAAGGAGCTGAAGAAGTGGCGGCGCGACTGGAAAATCAGGCTGATCGAGGAGAACAACCCGAATTGGGACGATCTGTATCCGGGGATTTGTGGTTGAGACGGTGCCTCACACTGATCGTCGGGAGTATGGATTCCGGGCTCGCGCCGTCTGCGCAAATGGCTTTGCCATTTGCTTGCCGACGCGCCCCGGAATGACGCATCGAGAGATCACGCGCTCTTTCCTCCGCCATTCTGGGCCAGCACAGTGTCGGGGGCATAGATCATCGACGGATGCCATATGCTTGGCCCGCGATGAGCGCAGCATCTTGGTGTCACGAACTACGCACGCACAGCCACCACTCATCGCGCTACGAGCGGCGAATGAACGCAGCTGCCGCTGGATGTTACGAACTGACCTGATTGGAATGTGAGACGAGCGATGATCGACGGAAACACCCTGATCGCCTGGGGCTTCAGGCCCGGTCGCTGGTTCAAGGAGGGACTGGCGACGGCAAATGCGATGCGGGCCGATGGCGCCGATGATGACGCGATCTTCGCCGCGCTGCAGGAACTGCAGCCGGCGGAGACGCTGATGCGCACCAACGGCGTGCCGTTCGCGATGCTGATCGAGGCCGACAACGAGCTGGAGCGCGCCAATGTCGCGGCGGTGACCCAGCACATGGATGCGTTGATGCGGGTGCCGACCATCGTAGCCGGCGCCGTGATGCCGGACGCCTGTCCGTCGGGAACGGCGCTCGGCACCATCCCGGTCGGCGGCGTGGTCGCCTGTGAGGACGCGATCCATCCGGGCTTCCATTCCTCTGACATCTGCTGCTCAGTGGCGGTGACCGTGTTCAACCGCGGGGACGACCCGAAGCGCATCCTTGACGCCGTCCACGCCGTGACCCACTTCGGTCCCGGCGGACGCGACCGGCTGCATCAGCCGCCGGGCGAGGTGATGAAAGGCTTTGACGGCAACCCGTTCCTGAAGGGGCTCGAGCGCTTCGCGATCGGCCACTTCGCCACGCAGGGCGACGGCAACCACTTCGCCTATGTCGGCCATCTCAGGTCGACCGGGCAGGCGGCGCTGGTGACGCATCACGGCTCGCGCGGCTTCGGCGCACAGCTCTACAAGCGCGGCATGGCGGTGGCGAAGCGGCACACCGCGATCCATGCGCCGAAGGTCCCGGAGCACAGCGCCTGGATCAAGGCGTCGAGCGACGACGGCCGCGCCTATTGGGAGGCGTTGCAGGTCGCGCGGCTGTGGACCAGGGCCAATCACCACGCGATTCACGATCTCGCTGCGGCGAAGCTCGGCAACGCCGTCGCGGACCGGTTCTGGAACGAGCACAACTTCGTCTTCCAGAAGAGCGACGGCCTGTACTACCACGGCAAGGGCGCGACGCCGAACTGGTCCGGCTTCTCGGCTGACGATGACGGACGCACGATCGTGCCGCTCAACATGGCCGAGCCGGTGCTGATCCTGAAGCATCGCGACAACAAGGATGCGCTCGGCTTCGCGCCGCACGGCGCTGGCCGTAATCTCGGTCGGAAGGCGTTTTTGCGCGCGCATCGCCCGGAGATGCCCGAGGGCATCGATGCGCGGTTCTATTGCGGCAAGCCTGATTTGTCGGAGCTGCCGCAGGCCTACAAGAACGCGGCGTCGGTACGGGCGCAGATCGCACGCTACGGCCTCGGCGAGGTGACCGACGAGGTGATCCCTTACGGCTCGATCATGGCCGGTGACTGGGAAGCCGACGCGCCGTGGCGGAAGGGGCGGTGAAGGCCCCGAGGCTCCTATAAGGGGCAGCAAGTCGCCCGTATGAGCGTCAGCCATATGCGGCTTCACCGCGCAACTCCCGAGATCCAGGATGCCGCTCCGGCCTGCGCCTCAACGGGCGCAGGCCTTCCTCATCCGAGGCAGGCGATCAACGAGGTCGAGCTGTGTCCGATCGGGTCCATTGCGTTGTTCGCCGGGCGGACGATTGAGGGTGCGGGGAGGGATTCTGTTTGGGGGCTTGGCCTTTCGCTTGCGTCGCACGGCAATGGCACTGGTCGCGATCGCGAACTGCTGTTAGTCGGACGGCGTCGGCCAGGGAGTAGTCATGTCTGAGGAAACGTCGGCGCGCGCGCAGCGCTCGCCTCTATTGTCGATTTGGGGGGCGCCGCGCCAGACCGGCGAAGCCATCGCAGCGGTGACGCCAAGTTCTTGGTTGATCGTGCTGCTCGTGGCTCTGGGCGGCACAGCCGCGGCGATCAATTGGTTGGTCGGGCAGGGCGTCGGGGCGGAGATAACCGATTGGCGTGTCCTGACCGGCACGATCCTGCTCGGGGCATGTCTCGGCATCCTCAATCTTTACGTGTCGGCCTTCATCCTGAGCGCAGTGACGCGCTGGCTCGGCGGCCATGCCTCGGCCGCGAGCATGCGGGCGGTGCTCGCGTTCTCGATGCTGCCGAGCATTCTCGGTCTGGTCCTCGGTCTGGTGCTGGCGGGGCTGGCGCCGGCGGTGAACAGCGCCGTGCTGCAGGTGATCGGCGGTGCCTTCGGACTGTGGGGATTGATCATTGCGGTGCTGATGCTCGGGGGAACGGCGAAGCTGGGTGCCGGCAGATCGCTGCTCGCCTATGGCGTCGCGTCGCTGCTGGCTCCGGCTATGGTGGCGCTGGTCATCCGAACCTTCCTGTTTCAGCCGTTCACCGTCCCGTCGGGTTCGAACATGCCGACCCTGCTCGTCGGAGACTACGTGTTCGCGACGAAGTACGCCTATGGCTACAGCCGCTTCTCGCTGCCGTTCTCGCCGCCGCTGTTTGCCGGGCGCCTTCTCGCGCGCGGGCCGGAACGGGGCGACGTCGCGGTGTTTCGGCTGCCAAAGGACAACCGGACCGATTACGTCAAGCGCATCGTCGGGCTGCCCGGTGATCGCGTGCAGATGAAGGACGGGCAGCTCTATCTCAACGATACGCCGGTCGCGCGGGAGAAGGTGGCCGATTTCGTCGGCACCGGCGCGTGCGGCTCGGAAGAGGTGGCGCGGGTCAAGCGTTGGCGCGAGACCTTGCCGAACGGGGTGAGCTACGAGACGCTCGATTGCGTCGACCATGGCTTCTATGACAACACCAATGTCTACACGGTGCCGCCCGGGCACGTGTTCGCGATCGGCGACAACAGAGACAACTCGACCGACAGCCGGATGCTGTCGGCGGTCGGCTATATCCCGTTCGAGAACCTGATCGGCCGGATCGGGATGATCTTCTTCTCCCGCGACGGTGAGGGCGCCTCGGCGCGGGTTCGCTTCGAGCGGATCGGGGCCATGGTGAAGTAGTCCGCGTCCGGCCGCCCACTCGCGACATGCGTACTCTTCAGCACAGCTTGTGAGATGCGAGACGTGGCTTCCGCCTGCGCCCTGAGAGGGCGCAGGCCTTCGCTCATCTGGCTCCGTGGCAAACAAAAAGGGCGCGGCTTGCGCCGCGCCCTTGGTGTCTTCGCGAGGAGGCTGGACTTAGAAGTCCATGCCGCCCATGCCGCCGCCCGGAGGCATCGCGGGGCCGCCGGCGTTCTTCTTCGGCAGCTCGGCGACCATGGCTTCGGTCGTGATCAGCAGCGCGGCCACGGAGGCGGCGTTCTGGATCGCGGCGCGAACCACCTTGGTCGGGTCGATGATGCCCTTGGAGACCAGGTTGCCGTACTCGCCGGTCTGGCTGTCGAAGCCATAGGCGTACTGGTCCTTCTCCAGGATCTTGCCGACGATGACCGAGCCGTCCTCACCCGCGTTGATCGCGATCTGGCGGGCCGGGGCGGAGAGCGCCTTGCGGACGATCTCGATGCCGGTCTTCTGGTCGTCGTTCTTGGTGCGCAGGCCCTTGAGCTGCTCGGACGCCCGGAGCAGGGCGACGCCGCCGCCCGGCAGGATGCCTTCCTCGACAGCCGCGCGGGTCGCATGCATCGCGTCATCCACGCGATCCTTGCGCTCCTTGACCTCGACCTCGGTCGCGCCGCCGACGCGGATCACCGCGACGCCGCCCGCGAGCTTGGCCAGACGCTCCTGCAGCTTCTCACGGTCGTAGTCCGAGGTGGTCTCCTCGATCTGCGCCTTGATCTGCTGAACGCGCGCCTCGATGTCGGCCTTCTTGCCGGCGCCGTTGACGATCGTGGTGTTCTCCTTGTCGATCATCACCTTCTTGGCGCGGCCGAGCATGGAGAGGTTGACGTTCTCGAGCTTGATGCCGAGGTCTTCCGAGATCGCCTGGCCGCCGGTCAGGATCGCGATGTCCTGCAGCATGGCCTTGCGGCGATCGCCGAAGCCCGGAGCCTTGACGGCGGCGACCTTCAGGCCGCCACGCAGGCGGTTGACGACCAGGGTGGCCAGCGCCTCGCCCTCGACGTCCTCGGCGACGATCACCAGCGGCTTGCCGGTCTGCACCACGGCCTCGAGCAGCGGCAGCAGCTCGTTCAGCGAGGAGAGCTTCTTCTCGTTGATCAGGATGTAGGCGTCATCCATCTCGACGCGCATCTTGTCGGCGTTGGTGACGAAGTAGGGCGAGATGTAGCCGCGGTCGAACTGCATGCCCTCGACGACGTCGAGCTCGGTCTCGAGCGACTTGGCTTCCTCGACGGTGATGACACCCTCGTTGCCGACCTTCTTCATGGCGTCGGCGAGGAACTTGCCGATCTCGGCGTCGCCGTTGGCGGAGATGGTGCCGACCTGGGCGATCTCGTCGTTCGACGTGACCTTCTTGGAGTTCTTGACGAGGTCGGCAACGACCGCCTCGACCGCGAGGTCGATGCCGCGCTTCAGATCCATCGGGTTCATGCCGGCGGCAACCGCCTTGGCGCCTTCACGCACGATGGCCTGGGCCAGCACGGTCGCGGTGGTGGTGCCGTCGCCGGCCGCATCAGCGGACTTCGAGGCGACCTCGCGCACCATCTGCGCGCCCATGTTCTCGAACTTGTCGTCGAGCTCGATCTCCTTGGCGACGGTGACGCCGTCCTTGGTGATGCGCGGCGCGCCGAACGACTTGTCGAGGACGACGTTGCGGCCCTTCGGACCGAGCGTGACCTTGACGGCATTGGCGAGGATGTCCACGCCGCGCAGCATGCGGTCGCGAGCGTCGACGCCGAACTTTACGTCTTTTGCTGACATATTGGGTTTCCCTGAGTTGAATTGGTCGTCTCACCCTGGGCAGGGCGCCCGCAGGCGCTCCTCAGGGTGAGCGTTGAGCGGGTTGGCTTAGGCGGCCTTCTTCTTCGACGCGGTGTCGGTGAGCACGCCCATGATGTCGCTTTCCTTCATGATCAGCAGCTCGTGGCCGTCGATCTTGACCTCGGTGCCCGACCACTTGCCGAACAGCACGCGATCACCGACCTGGACGTCGAGCGGGACCAGCTTGCCGCTCTCGTCGCGGGCGCCCGGGCCCACCGCGATCACTTCGCCCTGCGAGGGCTTTTCCTTGGCCGAGTCGGGGATGATGATGCCGCCAGCGGTCTTCTCTTCGGCGTCGATGCGCTTGACCACGACGCGGTCGTGAAGCGGACGGAAAGCCATACAGTCCTCCTAAGCTATTGAGGCGATTGTCAGTTTCTGGAAATTTGGCAGTCGGCGCCGGCGAGTGCCAGCACGCAGGCTGGATTTAGGGGAGAGCATTCAGCCGGGCAAGGGCTTGTAGCAGAAAAATTAGCAGTCAACTGCGGGCTCTGCCAAAGCGTTCCGATAGCGTTAACGGGAGCGGAACGGACCGTGAAACCCCGTATTAGCACCTGGGCTAAGTGGCTGCTAATGCAGCATTTTTCAACATGTCGTTAAACATTTAAGCTTGAGATGGGTTGAGGACATGCGTCACATTTCTAGGCAGTGAGCGCATCTTTGCCGGGTGGCTCCATCCCGGATGGCCACACGGACATGCGCTCCAGAAACGGAGGTTGGCATGGTGTCGAAGGTTGAGGTTTCCGAGGACTTTCGGAAACAGGTGCTGGGTTACGGGCTGACGACGGCGCAGATCCTGTATCGGATGCCGGACCATCGCTCGCTGCTGCAGACCTATGTCTGGCAGAACTACGACCTGTTTCCGAAATTCCCGGCGCTGCAGGACTTCCTGGCGTTCTGGCAGGAGAAGATCGAGGGTCCGCTGTATTCGGTCACGGTGGCGCATTCCAAGCTGATCAAGCCGGCCGAGCTGCGCGCCGTCGACGGCGTCTTCCGGCTGCATTGAGGCTGACAGCCACCGCTGCCGCCTCATGAGATTCCGGGGCGCGCGAAGCGCGAGCCCGGAATCCATCGGGCGGCAGAACGCGCGGAGGAATGGATTCCGGGCTCGTGCTTCGCACGCCCCGGAATGACGACCTTTGTTGGAGCGGCTGCTGGGACTCTCCAATATGTGCTACCCTCGCGACGAGGATACGCAGGGAGAGCACCATGGCCACCAAGAGCCGGACGACCAAGCCCGCATCACGCGCCGCCGCCAAGTCAGCGGCGCTGAAGACCGGCAAGAGCAGCAAGGCGACGGCGAAGGCCGTTACGAGAACTAGCGCCAAGCCGCTGGCGAAGACGCCCGCCAAGCCGGGCCGGGCGGCTGCGCCCTCGGCGCGCAAGGCGCTGGCGAGCAAGGGGCGACCAGCGCCGGCGCCGCGCCGCCGCAAACAGAAGGTCGCGATCAGCCATCACCGCGAGGAGGACTTCAAGGCCGACGGCCTGCGCGCCTATGCTGTTTACCGCGACCTCGGCATCGCCGACGCGACGCGCGGTTTGGCGCGTGCGCATGTCATCCGCATGCTGCCGCCGTGCAATCCGCAGGAAGTCTCCAAGCTGCACACCCATGCGGTCGACTTCCAGATGGTCTATGTGCTCAAGGGCTGGGTGAAGAGCTACCTCGAAGGCGTCGGCGAGACGCTGATGCAGGAGGGCAGTTGCTGGACCCAGCCGCCGAAGATCCGGCACATGATCCTCGACTATTCCGACGACGTCGAGCTGCTGGAAGTGATCCTGCCGGCCGACTTCAAAACCGTCGAACTGTCGACGTAAAGCCGACAGAAATGGATGGAAACATTCGCGTGCGATGGACGGCGGTCCCATCGCGCGTGTGTGTTGACATCCGGTCTCGCGTCACTGGGACGGATGGGCCGGCGACGAATCCGTAAGAGGTGTTCGCCGCGGGCTTGCGTAAAGGCGTACCCGTCCCGTTGCCGCGCTTCGTCGTCCAGTTCGCTCCCACGATCCCGCGCGCGCCTCGCACGCGCGCATCGATGCAGCCCCGCTTCGCCAGCGCGGGCGCCGGCTCGGCTTCGGGTGTAGGACATCGCGAGGACATCGACTGGCTGCGCGCCATCGCGGTGCTCTCCGTCGTCGCATTCCATTTCGAGGCGCCGGCGATCTTCGGCGGCTTCGTCGGCGTCGACATCTTCTTCGTCATCTCCGGCTACCTGATCACCGGCATCATCGCCGCGGAGATCGGGGCGGGCCGCTTCTCGTTCGTGCAATTCTACGAGCGGAGGGTGCGGCGGCTGCTGCCGGCGCTCTACGCCATGGTGGCGTTCGCGGCGCTCCCGGCGTCGCAGGACATGCTGGGCTCCGAGCGCGCCGAATTCTTCCGTTCCGCGGCCGCCGTCGTCACCTTCACTTCGAACGTCTTCTTCTGGCAGCAGTCGGGCTATTTCGACCACGCCGCGGTGGAGAAGCCGCTGCTGCACGCCTGGTCGCTCGCGGTCGAGGAGCAGTTCTATCTGGTGCTGCCGATCGTGGTCTGGGCCGTGTTGCTGATAGCGCGCGGCCGCAGGCTGGCGCTGACTTTCACGCTGGCGCTGCTGGCTGCCGGCTCGTTCGCGCTCGGTTTGCTGCTGATGCGCGAGGGCGCGTCCGCGAGCGCATTCTTCCTCAGCCCGCCGCGCGCCTGGGAATTCCTGCTCGGCAGCCTGGTCGCGATATCCGGCCTTCCCGCACCGCGGCCTGGTGTCGCCCGGCGCGGCGCCCGCGCGCTGTCGCTGCTGCTGATGGCGGTGCCGATTCTGGCGCTGCGCCCCGGACCGGGTTTCCCCGGCGTCGACGCGCTGGCGCCATGCCTCGGTGCCGCGCTGTTCCTGTGGAGCGGCGCCGGCGTGGCCAACGTGCCGCGTAGCCCGCTATCGCCGCTCGGCGTGGCGGCGTTCTTCGGCCGCATTTCCTATTCGTTGTATCTGTGGCACTGGCCGTTGTTCGCCTTCGCGCGCTTCGCCAAACCCGGCCTCGCACTCGACGGCTGGGAGCGGGTGGCGTTGTTCGCGCTCACGGTCGCAGTCGCCACGCTGTCCTGGCGCTTCATCGAGCAGCCGTTCCGCCATCGCAAACTCGCAGTGACCCCGCGCGCGGCCTTCGGTCTTGCGGCGCTGGCAAGCCTGCTGCTGCTGGCCGGCAGCGGCGTGGGTCTGTTGCGCGCCGGCGCCGTGTCGGACGCCGACCGCGCGGCGCAGCGGCTGGACGCCTACAACGCCTACGACATGAAGCCGGTCTATCGCTACGGCACCTGCTTCACGACGCCGGACGGGCGCGTGCCCGAGGATTGTCTCCGTCCAGTGCCTGGCAAGACCAACTTGCTGCTGTGGGGCGACAGCTTTGCCGCGCACTACTATCACGGCCTCAAGGCCGAGCTCGATCCGGACACCGTCAACATCATGCAGGCGAGCCAGCCCACCTGCATGCCGACCTTCAGCGCGGAGACGCAGGGCGTGGCCGCCTGCCGCGCGCTGGCGGCCCAGATGCGCGACTACTTCGCGGCACACCGGCCCGACCTGGTGGTGATGTCAGCCGATTGGCTCGAAGATGCCCGGTCGCCGCGCTTTGCCGGAATGGTGCGCGACCTCAGGTCGGCCCTGTCTCGGCTCAGTGACGCCGGCATTCCAGTGGTGCTGCTCGGCCCCTCCGTGCAATTTCGCGCGCGACTGCCGTCGATGCTGGCGCGCGCCACCTTGCGCGGCGCGACTCCGGATCCCGTGGCTTTCGTCCGCTCGGACATCTTCGCGCTGGATGCGGCCATGCAGGCGGCGCTGCCGAGCGACGAGGGCTTTTCCTACGTCTCGATCCTGTCGGCGGTCTGCGAGAGCGGCCGCTGTCCGCTCACGGTCGGCGACGTCCCGCTGTCCTTCGACCACGCGCATCTCACGGCGGCGGGCTCGCAGCTCGTGATGGCCCGGATCGCGCCGCTGCTTCTCCCGAAGACGACCGAGCTCAGCTCACGTCAGCACGCCGACGATCGCGCCCATCAGGCAGGTGGTGAGGGTGCCGGAGACGATTGATTTCAGCCCGAGCGCGTTGATCTCGTCGCGCCGGGTCGGCGCCATGGTGCCGAGGCCGCCGATCATGATGCCGAGGCTGGCGAAGTTGGCGAAGCCGCACATCGCGTACAGCATGATCAGCCGCGCGCGCGGATCGAGCGCGCCTGCGTCGAGCTTGGCCAGCTCGACATAGGCGATCAGCTCGTTCAGCACCGTCTTGGTGCCCATCAGGCTGCCGGCGGTGACGGCCTCCGACCACGGCAGGCCCATCAGCCAGCACACCGGCGCCATCACGAGGCCGAGCAGCCGCTGCAGCGAGATGTCGGCGCCGCCGATGGCGGGCAAGAGCGACAGGATCGCGTTGGCGAGATGCACCAGCGCGACCAGCACCAGCAGCAGCGCCACGATGTTCATCAAGAGTTCGAGCCCGGCGCTGGTGCCCTTGACGATCGCGTCCATGGTCGAGGTGGCCTCGGTCCCGGGATCGCCGAGCGCGCCGCCTGTGAGCTGCTTCGACGTCTCCGGCACCATGATCAGGCTGACCAGGATCGAGGCCGGCGCGCCGAGCACCGAGGCGATGACGAAATGCGCGGCGGCATCCGGGATCAGTGGCGCCAGCAGCGTGGCGTAGAGCACCAGCACGGTGCCGGCGATGCCGGCCATGCCGCCGGTCATGACGAGAAACAATTCACTGCGCGTCATCTGCGCCAGATACGGCCGGATGAACAGCGGCGCTTCGACCATGCCGAGGAAGACATTCGCGGCGGTCGACAGGCCGACCGCGCCGCCGACGCCGAGGGTGCGCTCCAGCAGCCAGGCCATGCCGCGCACCAAGGGCGGCAGCACGCGCCAGTAGAACAACAGCGTCGTGAGCACGCTCATGACCAGCACGATCGGCAGCGCCTGGAAGGCGAGCACGAAATCGGCACCGGGCGCCTTCAGCTCGAAGGGCAGGTCGCCGCCGCCGACATAGCCGAAGACGAAGGAGGTGCCGGCCCGGGAGGCCGACGAGATGGCGCCCACGACGTCGTTGATGGCGCCGAACGCGCGGGCGACCGCAGGCACCTTGAGCAGGACGATGGCCGTCACGAGCGTCACCACCAGCCCGAGCCCGGCCTGTTTCAACGACACCGCGCGCCGGTTTTCACTGAGCGCCCATGCGATCGCGAGCAGTGCGATTATCCCGAACGCCGATTGCAGCTGAAGCATCAGATCCCCCGAACCCCGTTTCATTATGGGCGCAGGGAACTGCCGCGTGCAATGCCGCACGGCCATGCGGGGCCCGCGATTGACAAGCAGTGAGGGCTGCGTCACGCAGTCGCCATCATGTCGTCCACCGTCCCGATCGGCGCGCGCGATCTCTTGAAGCAAAGCGCGTTCCTGTTCTTCCTGTCGTCCCGCAGCTTGTCGCGCTTTGCGAGCCAGATCGCGGCGGTGGCGATCGGCTGGCAGATCTACGATCTGACCGGGCGCGCCTTCGATCTCGGCATGGTCGGGCTGATCCAGTTCCTGCCAACGGCACTGCTGGTGTTCGTCGCCGGCAGCGCCGCCGACCGATTCCAGCGCAAGCGCGTCGTGCAGCTCTGTCAGCTCGTCGAGGCGCTGACGGCGCTCTATCTGTGCTGGGGCGCTTACGCCGGTCAGCTCGGCGAATTCCAGCTGTTCGCGGCCGTCTTCGTGCTCGGCATTGCCGGCGCCTTCGAAAGCCCGGCCACGGCGGCGCTGCTGCCGCTGATCGCGCCGTCCGGCACCTTGCAGCGGGCCAGCGCGCTGTCCAGCGGTGCAGCGCAGCTCGCGACCATCGCGGGGCCTGCGATCGGCGGCTTCGCCTATGCGGTCGCGCCCGGTGTGCCCTACGGCATCATGATGCTGTTCTGGATCGGAGGCATGGCCCTGACCGGCCTGATGCAGGTGCCTGATGACGTGCCGGCCGAGCGGCTCGAGGGCAGCAAGGACGATCTGTTCGCCGGCGTCCGCTTCATCCGCGCCAATCCGGCGATCCTCGGCACCATCTCGCTCGATCTGTTCGCGGTGCTGCTCGGCGGCGTCACTGCGCTGCTGCCGATCTACGCGCGCGATATTCTCGACACCGGGCCGTTCGGGCTCGGCGTGCTGCGCGCCGCGCCCGCGGTCGGCGCGCTGGCGATGACGGCGGTGCTGGCGCGCTACACCATTCGGCGGCGCGTCGGCCTGCGCATGTTCCAGGCGGTCATCGTGTTCGGTGCGGCGACGGTCGTGTTCGCCGTCTCGCATGTGATGTGGATCTCGGTCGCTGCGCTCGCCGTTCTCGGCGCCGCCGACACCGTCAGCGTCGTGATCCGCTTTTCTCTCGTTCAGCTCGCCACGCCCAACGAGATGCGCGGTCGCGTCGGCGCGGTGAACTTCCTGTTCATCAACGCCTCCAACCAGCTCGGCCAGTTCGAGAGCGGCGTCACCGCCGCGCTGTTAGGGGCCATGCCCGCCGCCATCCTCGGCGGCGTCGGCACCATCGCGATCGCGCTGGCGTGGATGAAGCTGTTTCCCGAGCTGCGGAAGGTGGAGCGGTTGGAGTAGGGCGAGCCGGCCGCGCTCTCTCCGTCATTCCGGGGCATCGCGCAGCGATGAGCCCGGAATCCATCACCATGAGACGTCGTGTGACGAAGATAAATGCCACATCCATCTCGCGCCACACCACCGCGTGTGGCTATGGATTCCGGGCTCGCACTTCGCGCGCCCCGGAATGACGAGTGGAGAGAGCAGGGAGCGCGATCTGAAAGAAGTGATCACCCCCGTCCCACGAACGGCATCTTCGTCGCCATCACCGTGATGAACAGGACGTTGGCGTCGAGCGGCAGGCCGGCCATGTAGGCGACGGCGTCGCCGACGGCCTTCACGTCCATGCGCGGCTCCGGCATCATGCGGCCGTCGGGCTGCAGCACGCCGCCGACCATGCGCTCGGTCATCGGCGTCTCGGCGTTGCCGATGTCGATCTGGCCGACCGCGATGTCATAGGCGCGGCCGTCGAGGTTCGACGCTTTCGTCAGACCCGTGATCGCGTGCTTCGTCGAGGTGTAGGGCGAGGAGAACGGCCGCGGCGCGTGCGCCGAGATCGAGCCGTTGTTGATGATGCGGCCGCCGCGCGGCGATTGATCCTTCATGATGCGGAAGGCGTGCTGCGTGCACAGGAACGGCGCAGTGAGGTTGGTCGCCACCACCGACTGCCATTGCTGCAGGGTGAGGTCCTCGAATGGCACCGGTGGCGCGCCCATGCCGGCATTGTTGAACAGCACGTCGAGCCGGCCGTAGGTCGACTTCACGGTGTCGAACAGCGTCGCGATCGAGGCGGGGTCCATCATATCGGCGGAGACGGGGAGGCTCATGCCGGCTGGGCCGAGCTTGGCGGTCTCCTCCAGCATCTCCTTGCGGCGGCCGGCCAGCACCACGGTGAAGCCGGAGTTCATCAACGCGAGCGATGCGGCGCGGCCGACCCCCGTGCCTGCGCCTGTCACCAGCGCGATCTTCTTTGCCGCTTCAGCCATGTTTCCTCACCTTCAGTTCAAGTGTTTTGCAGTTTCAGTGTTTTGACTCGCTCTGAGTCTTATAGGGCGGCCTTGGAATGTTGTTATGCGCAGCGCGCAGGGCCGCCGACCAGCGCGAGCGGAGATCGTGGAAATAGGGCTCGCCGGCCTCGATGCGATGATTGAGGTCTGCCTCGCAGGCCTCCGCGCGCACGACCAGGACGTCGATCGGCAGGCCGACGCCGAGATTGGAGCGCATCGTCGAGTCCATCGAGATCAGGCCCGTCTTCAGCGCCTCGTAGAGCTCGACGTCGTAATGCATGGCGCGGTCGAGCACCGGCTTGCCGTATTTGTGCTCGCCGATCTGCAGATAGGGCGTGTCGGTGGTGCATTCGATGAAGTTGCCGGCGGTGTAGACCATGAACAGCCGCATCCGCGAGCCCTTGATCTGGCCGCCGAACAGGAAGGAGACGTCGAACGAGATGTCTTCGGCCTTCAGCGCCGGGCCTTCGGTGGCGTGCACCATGCGGATCGCCTTGCCGATGCGCTGTGCGGCCTGAAACATCGTCGGCGCGTTCATCAGGGTCTCGACCTCGCCGGTGTCGGGGTCTTCCATCCCTTCGGTCAAGGTCGACAGCACGGATTGGCTAATGGCGAGATTGCCGGCGCTGGCGACCGCCACGATGCGCTCGCCCGGATTGGAGAAGATGTGCAGCTTGCGGAAGGTCGAGACGTTGTCGAGACCGGCATTGGTTCGGGTGTCCGCGATCATGACGAGGCCGTCACGCACCAGAATTCCGCAGCAATAAGTCATCTCAGTCCCCTCGAGCCTTTGCGCGAATTACTAGCGAAAATCGGCCTCCCGTCCACCCCCGCCAATGTCGAAGCCGGGATGAGTGGTCGCTCCACAAAAGGTCGTCATTCCGGGGCGGAGCGAAGCGACGAGCCCGGAATCCATCCCTCCGTGCATTCTGCCACCCGATGGATTCCGGGCTCGCGCTTCGCGCGCCCCGGAACGACACCATGGGTGGAGCGCGCGTTCCAGAATTCAGGACTGCCGCTGCGACTGGGATTGCGACGGACCGCCGCGGCCGACCTGCTCGACCTTCACTTTCACGGTGAGCGTCTCGGTGCCGCCGCCATAGCGTGTGCCGCGCACCGGCGCCGCACCGAGATAATCGAGCCCGATCGCGACCCGGACATGAGCGTCGGTGGTGCAGATGCAGTTGGCGGCATCGAAACCGACCCAGCCGAGATCCGGTACATAGGCTTCCGCCCAGGCATGGCCGGCCTCCTGGTGCACTGCACCATCGGAACGCAGGAAGTGGCCGGATACGAAACGCGCGGGAATGCCGGCGGCGCGCGCGCAGGCGATGAAGATATGCGCATAGTCCTGGCAGACGCCGCGCTTCAGCACGAAGGCTTCCGCTGCCGAGGTGCCGCTGTGGGTCGGATCCTCGTCGAAGGTCATGTGCTCGTAGACCTGCATCATCAGCGTGTGCAGGAGGCCGAGTACGTCGCTCTCCGACTCCGCGCGCAGATCGCGCACGACGGCGGCCATGGCCGCATTTGCGGCCGTGAGCGGCGTCTGCCGGAGGAAGAAGCTGGGCGGGAAGCGTTCGTCCGCTCCCTTCAGCACGCCGCCGGTGTCGTGGGTCTCGACCAGTCCTTCGGCGGTGATCGTGAGGTCCTCGAGCGCGCCATGCGTGATCACGTGGGTGATGTTGCCGAATGCGTCCTCGTGCATGTCGAGGCGGGAATCGGTCGACACGTCGATCTGCCACTCCGCCACATATTGGCCGTCATTGCTGCCGGGCGTCATGCGGATGATCTGGATCGCGCCGGTCGCCGCCGGCTCGTAGCGGTAGGTGGTGGAATGGGAGATACGCAGGCGCATGGCGGTCGACCAGTCTTCGTCAGATGTACTGTCCGCGGTAGCTCGTTTCACCTCTCCCTGAAAGGGGGAAGGAGGATCCCTCGGGCGGAGGGTAGGGGCCGGGTGCCGGACGTGGTCTCGCAGTCACAGTCCGACGGCCGCCCATCGCCGTATTCGCCGCGCTCCAGGCGCTCAGATCAGATACTGCTTGGTGATGATCTCTCCGAGCCGTGAATTGTCGGCGATGAACTCCTGGATGAACTCGTGCACGCCGCGCTGGAAAATGTCGTCCATGTTGGAGTGGTCGAGCCGGTTGCGGACGCCGCGGGCATGGCGCTGCGCGGCCCCCTGGCGGCCATAGGCGACGCCGATCTGGTCGAGATTGCGGACGAGGTTGCCGTAGCAGCTTGCCAGCGAGCGCGGCAGCGTGTCGTTGAGGATCAGCAGGTCCGCGATCAGCCAGGGCTTCAGCGTCTCGCGATAGACCCAGTGATAGGCCGTCAGCGCCGAGACCGAACGCAGGATCGAGGTCCACTGGTAGTAGTCGAGCGGACCGCCGACGTGCTCCTCCTCGGGTAGCAGCACGTGATATTTGACGTCGAGAATGCGGGCGGTGTTGTCGGCGCGCTCCAGATGCAGCCCGAGCCGCGAGAACCAGTAGGCGTCGTTGCGCAGCATGGTCCGGTAGGCCGAGCCGTCGAAGCGCAGCGAGGTCTCCTGCACGAAGCGCAGGAAGCGCGCCAGCTCCTCGCGCGTCTTGGTGCCCTTGCTCCAGACCTCCTGGAGCTCGATCCAGGAGCCGTTGAGGGTGTCCCACATCTCCGATGTGAGCGCTGTCCGCACCGAGCGGGCGTTGAGGCGGGCGGCCTCGATGCAGTTCTTGATCGAGGATGGGTTCGACTGGTTGAACGAGAGATATTCGACGACGTTCTGCTCGTTGGCCTCGGAGTAATGCTCGTAGAAGCTGACATTGACGCCGGCGGTCATCAGCGCCGATTCCCACTCATTGGTCTTGCCGATATAGGCCGCGGGAAGCGCCGTGACGCGCAGGGTGGCGTCGATGGTGCGGGCGAGGTACTCGGCGCGCTCGACGTAGCGGGCCAGCCAGTACAGGTTTTCGGCGGTGCGCGACAGCATGGGCAATCTATGAGGTGCGATGTGAACCCGCCCCTGCGACGGGGAAGGCATGCACGGGAACGAAGCGCGTGAAGCGAGGGCGGCGAGGCTTACTCATCCAGCACCCATGTGTCCTTGGTGCCGCCGCCCTGGCTGGAATTCACCACCAGCGAGCCTTCCTTCAGCGCCACGCGGGTGAGGCCGCCGGGTACGATGGTGGTGCGGTCGCGTCCCGTCAGCACGAACGGGCGCAAATCGACATGGCGCGGCGCCAGGCCAGACGCGACGCAGGTGGGGCAGGTCGAGAGCGCCAGCGTCGGCTGCGCGATGAAGCCCTCCGGCTCGCGCTTCAGCTTGTCGCGGAACGCCTCGATGGTCGCCTTGGTCGCGGCCGGGCCGATCAGCATGCCGTAGCCGCCCGAGCCGTGCACCTCCTTGACGACGAGCTCGCCGAGATGGTCGAGCACGTAGGACAGATCCTGCGGCTCGCGGCAGCGCCAGGTCTGCACGTTCTTCAGGATCGGCTCCTCGCCGAGATAGAACTTCACGACATCGGGCATGTAGGAGTAGATCGCCTTGTCGTCGGCGATGCCGGTGCCGACCGCGTTGGCGAGCGTCACGTTGCCGGCGACATAGGCCGACATCAGGCCGGGCACGCCGAGCGCCGAGTCCGGGCGGAAGGTGAGGGGGTCGAGGAAGTCGTCGTCGACGCGGCGGTAGATCACGTCGACCCGCTTCAGCCCCTCGGTGGTGCGCATGAACACCTCGTCGTTCTTGACGATGAGGTCGCGGCCCTCGACCAGCTCGATGCCGAGCTTGTCGGCCAGGAACGAGTGCTCGTAATAGGCGGAGTTGTAGATGCCCGGTGTCATCAGCGCCACCGTCGGCTCGGCCGAGGCGCTGAGCGGCGCCACCGAGCGCAACGCCGACAGCAATTCGTCCGGATAGCGCTCGACCGGTGCGACGCGGTGGCGCGCGAACAGGTCCGGAAACAGCCGCATCATGATCTCGCGGTTTTCCAGCATGTAGGACACGCCCGACGGCGTGCGCGCGTTGTCCTCGAGCACGATGAAGTCGTTGGCGTCGACACGGACGATGTCGATGCCGGCGATATGGACGTAGACGTCGTGCGGCACGTCCTGGCCGTTCATCTCCGGGCGGAACACCGGGTTCTGGAAGATCAAGTCATCCGGGATGACGTTGGCGCGGAGGATGTCCCGGCCATGATAGATGTCGCGCAGGAACATGTTCAGCGCCTTGACGCGCTGCTTCAGTCCCTTCTCCAGCAGGGTCCATTCCTTGCCCGAGAGGATGCGCGGGATGACGTCGAACGGGATCAGCCGCTCCTGCGCCTCCGCCTCGCCGTAGACCGCGAAGGTGATGCCGATTCGCCGGAACAGCAGCTCCGCCTCGTGGCGGCGATACTCCAGCGCCTCCGGCGGCGTTTCCTTCAGCCACCGCGACAGCTCCTGATAAGCCTGACGGACCTCGCCGCCCGGCCCGTTCATTTCGTCGAACGCAACTGCCATAGATGCCCGTGTGTCCCAGCCTCGCCATACACTGCATGACTCCTCGGGATGGTAGCAAGGGGCGGGCCAGCGCGATATGCATTCTCCTGCGGCATTTCGTGGGGGGTGCGAAGGCCGTGCCCGAAAAACCGGCTGCGTGGTGCTCAAATCCGCGGCATAGACTGCGACGTTCCGGATGACATTGGCGCCGTGGCGGGCCAAAAGAGACGACAGATGCGAGGAGAAACCATGAGCGAGATCGTCACCGCGGGGTTGCTGGTCATCGGCGACGAGATCCTGTCCGGCCGCACCAAGGACAAGAACATCGGCTTCATCGCCGAATACCTGACCAATCTGGGCATCGACCTCAAGGAGGTCCGGGTGGTCTCGGACGACGAGCCGGACATCATCGCGGCGCTCGATGCGCTGCGGCACCGCTACACCTATGTGTTCACGACCGGCGGCATCGGTCCGACCCATGACGACATCACCGCGGATGCGATCGCCAAGGCGTTCGGCGTCGGCATCGACCACCATCCCGAGGTGGTGGCGCGCTTCCGCGAGCGCTGGAGCGAGCAGGAGCTCAACGAGGCGCGGCTGCGCATGGCGCGCATCCCCGACGGCGCCGAGCTGATCCAGAGCGCCACCATCCTGGCGCCCGGCTTCAAGCTCGGCAACGTCATCGTCATGGCCGGCGTGCCGTCGATCATGCAGGCGATGATGGACATCGTTGCGCCGAAGCTGAAATCGGGCGTGCGCATGCTGTCGGAGACCGTGCGCGCCAATGCCCGCGAGGGCGACATCGGCGGCCCCCTGCGCGAGATCGCCAAGGCGCATCCGGACACCATCATCGGCAGCTATCCCTTCATCGACGAGGACCAGAAGCCGAACACGCATCTCGTCGTGCGCTCGCGCGACCAGGACAAGCTGTCGGCCGCGATGGCGGCCGTGAAGGAGATGCTCGCCGGGCTCGACGTGACGCGCTAAAGCAGGTGCAGCTGTCGAGAACTCACGGACGAGATGAGATGCCAGACAAGACTTTGAGTGCAGAGGAGCGCGCGGGCCGGGCCTTCCCGGTGTCCTGGGACCAGTTTCATCGCGATTGCCGGGCGCTGACCTGGCGGCTGAACGAGATCGGGCCGTTTCATGCCGTCGTGGCCATCACCCGCGGCGGACTGGTGCCGGCGGCGATCGTGGCGCGCGAGCTTGGCGTGCGCGTCATCGATACGATCTGCATCGCGAGCTATGACCACACCAAGCAGGGCGAGCTGCAGGTCCTGAAGGGCATCTCGGCCGACACGGCGCAACTCGGCGGCGGCACCGGCAAGGGGCTCCTGATCGTCGATGATCTCGTCGACACCGGCAAGACCGGACGCATGGTCCGCGAGATCCTCCCCGACGCCCATTTCGCCACCGTCTATGCCAAGCCGAAGGGCCGACCGCTGGTCGACACCTTCATCACCGAGGTGTCGCAGGACACCTGGATCTTCTTCCCCTGGGACACCGCGCTGTCGTTCGCGCCGCCACTGCGCGACGGGGCGGCGTAAGCCCGGAGAGTGGCGAATAGGGAGTAGCGAATAGGGAATTCGGGTGGGCGAGGCGTTCGCTATTCGCTACTCCCCATTCGCTATTCGCCAGCCGAAGGCTCGCCATGCCGCTGCAGAACCGCGTCACGCCGATGGGCGATATCGTCGCCGCGCCGCATCGCGGCCTCTTCACCGGAAATCGCGGCATCATCCACGACCCCGCGACGAAGACGCTGTTGCGGAAGCGCTGGTCGAGCCCCGCCTGGCTGGTCTGCCTGTGCGAGTTTCGCGGCAAGCGCCGAAAGGTCATGGCAACGCAAAGCTGGACCGAGCTGTTCTTCCTTGACGAGGCGACCGCGCTCGCCGCCGGCCATCGCCCCTGCTTCTATTGCCGGCGCGACGACGCCAAGAGGTTTCGCGCCGCATGGCAAGAGGGCAACGGCGTCGGGGCTCTGCGCATCTCCGAGATTGATCGCGTGCTCCATCGCGAGCGCCTCGATCGCGGTCGCAAGCGCCTGCATCCGCTGCCGACGCCGCTCGCCGCCTTGCCTGACGGGGCCATGGTGCAGGCAGGCGAGGAGAGCTTTCTGATCCGAAAAGGCAGGGCGCTGCCCTGGTCGGCGGCGGGCTATGACGCGCCACGCGCAGGGATCACCGACGCGTTGCTGCTGACCCCGCCCTCGACGCTGCGCGCGATCCAGGCGGGCTATGCGCCGGTGCTGCATCCGAGCGCGATGACCTGACCGTCGGGTGATCGGGGCGCCGCGCGGATGTGCCGCGCGGAGCTCCGCGCGTCACCACGTGTAGCGCACGATGCCCTTGCCGGCGTAGCTGCGGGTCACATCCGAGAACTCGCCCTCGAAGCTCGCGGCGGCCGACCAGCCATTCCGCCACTTCATTTCAGCGGAGACCGTGGTCAGCGCTGAATTCTGCGCCTGCCGCGCGCCGTTGACGACGAAGGATGCGCCCGGAAGGGTCTGGAACGTGGCCCCGGCCGACCGGCTGGGGTTGAAGTCATAGGCCCAGGCGAAGCGGCTGCGCAGCGTGAAAACGCCATCAGCCAGCGCATAGGCCTTGTCGGTGCGCAGGCCCAGTTCCGACCGCGTATCGGTGACGTTCTGCGATCCAAAGCGTAGCGCGAAGGTATTGGCGCCGGAGACCGCATTCTCCGCATAGCCCGGCAGGCTGAACGTCGTGAACTGCGCCGCGGCGTAGGGCGTGATCCCGAACCCCATCCAGGGCGACACGAAGCGATAGCCGCCCTCGACCCGGCCGGCAAAGGTGTTGGCGTCGAAGTTGGCGCGCAGCTGGTCGACGCCGGCCACCGTCACGGTGCGGTTGGTGGTGATGTTCTGCCAGCCATAGGCCAATGCCGCGGAGATATAGGCCGGGCCGACCGTGTGCCGGACGAAGGCGCCGGCCTGGAACAGGTCGGACCGGCCGCTGCCGCCATTGGCGACGCTGAACGTGGTGCCGCCGCCGGCCATCGAGAACCCGGCGATCGTGGACGGCGAGAAGCGGTAGTCGGCGCCGACGGCCGTGCCGTAGATGTTGCTGGTGGTATTGTTGGACCCGAGCGCGGTGTTGCCATCGGTGGTCTGCGAGCCGCCGAAGCCGGCTGCCCACACGCTCCAGCCCGGCCTGACCACGGGCGCGGCCGGCGCCTTGGTGTAGATCGCGGCCAGCGCGTCGTTCGGATTGCGCTTGGACGCAAAAGCGAGCGTCTCCTCCGCGTAGCCGATCGCGCCGCTGGGCGCAGAGCCCTGGTCGCCGCGGCCGCCGATGAACGGATCGGTCATGACGCCCATGAATTGCGTCATCGCATTGAACGTCGTCTGTTGCGAGCCGGTCGCGGTCTCGCCCGAGATCTGCGTCAGCCCCGCTGGCGTCAGCCCGGTGAAGACGACGGGAATGCTGCCGTTCGTGTTGAAGTAGTTGCTGAGCGCGTTGCTGACGTTCTGCTGGTTGATGTTCCCCGACGAGCCCATCGTCAGATTGAGGAAGGCGTTGTTGGCGTCGTAGCTCAACGTCGCGCTGAAGCCCGCCGGCAGGTTGGTGTTGGTGACGCCGCCGAAGGTGCCGCTGACGCCGCCGGTGGCGGTGAGAATGGTGTATTGCTTGGAGATGTAGCTGCCGTTTGCGAAGGTCGCGGTGACGGCGGCGCCCCCGAGCGTCGCAGTGCCGGTGACGGTGGCGAACGACGCCGTGCTCGGATTCACCTGCACCAGGTATTGCGCGCCCGACTGGAACGCGAGGTTGCCGACGATAGCCATGGAGGACGCCGGGGTGCCGTTGCCCGGCGCGAACGAACCTGAGATCGTCGCGTTGGCGCCGGTGACGGTGCCATCTCCGCTCAGCGTGCCGAACGTCTTGTTGAAGCCGTTGAGATCCAGCGTGGCGCCGGACAGCACGCTGAACACCGTGCTGGCGCCGAACGCGCCGGCCGAGCCCGCGCGCAGCGTACCGGCGTCGACATTGGTCGCGCCGGTGTAGGTGTTGGTGCCCGAGAGCAGCAGGATGCCGCCGCCCGCCTTCACCAGGGTGCCGGCGGAGGCGCCGTCGCCGACGATGCCTTGCAACGTGGTCGTGGTCGCGCCGGCTACGTCGATCGTCGACAGCCCGGCAATCTTGAAGTCGCGGCCGTTGGCGAACGTCGTCGTGCCGGTGACCGCCAAAGTGCCGCCATTGGAAATGATCACGTCGTTGGCGACGTTGCCGAGATTGGCGGTGGCGCCGACCGAGAGCGTGCCGGCGCTGATGTTGACGTTGCCGGTGAACGTATTGGTCGCCGACAGCACCAACGTGCCGATGCCGGTCTTGTTGATCGC
The DNA here is from genome assembly GCF_032484895.1 of Bradyrhizobium sp. SZCCHNRI3052. Taxonomy (NCBI): domain Bacteria; kingdom Pseudomonadati; phylum Pseudomonadota; class Alphaproteobacteria; order Hyphomicrobiales; family Nitrobacteraceae; genus Bradyrhizobium; species Bradyrhizobium sp. SZCCHNRI3052. Next base: position 579,853 of record NZ_JAUETW010000003.1, read on the forward strand.
CGTGTTGACGCCGCCGGTCGTCAGTCCGGTGCCGCCGATGGAGTCGCCGTAGGTCACGGTGCCGCCGGACACGCTGATATTGGCCGTCACGCCGCTCAGGAAGATGCCGGCGCCCTGCGCTGCACCGGCCGCTGCCGAAAACCCGTTGATGGCGCTTGGCCCGATGCCGATGCCGGGGGTGCCGGCGGCGCCACCGGTGACGGTGTTGCCCGAAATCGGCGAGTCGAGAATCGTCAGCGTGCCGCCGGTGGCGACATAGATGGCGCCGCCATTGGCTGCGCCGCCATTGCCGCCGGCGCCGCCGTCGGAGCCGGGCCCAGGCCCGCCCGCGCCGCTGGCATTCGTCGCGCCGTCGCCGCCGGTGCCGCCGTTGCCGCCATTGGCGTTGCCGGTGCCGCCCGGATTGTTGTTGGTGTAGGTGTTGCTGTTGGTGGTGCCTGAGCCGCCGCCGCCACCGCCGCCGTCGCCGAGCGCGGCGCCCGCGGTGCCGGCCGTGCCTTGCGTGCCGGTATGTCCGCCGGTGCCGCCCGCGCCGCCGCCGCCGCTGGCACCGCCGTTGTTCGCGGCACCGCCCGCGCCGCCGTTGCCGCCATTCACCGGGTCGGCCGCCGCATTCTGTGCGCTGCCGCCATTGCCGCCGGCGCCACCGGTGGCGCTGTTGCTGGTGAAGGTCACCGCGGCGATCGTGACGTTGGCGCCGCTGCCGACCAGCAGGCCGCCGCCGGCACCGAGACCGCCACCGCCGCCGCCGCCGGAGCCATAGGCCAGACCGCCGCTATAATAGCCGTTCTGGCCGTTCTGGCCGTTGCCGCCGATCGCGGCCGTGTTGGTGATCGCCAGGCTGGAGATGTTCACGGTCGGCGCGTTGGCACCGTTGACGACGATGCCCTGAAACGAGGAGGCGCCGTTGATCGTCTGGCCGTTGCCGGTGATGTTCACCGTGACGTTGCTGTTGGCGGCCTGCAGTTGCGCAAGCGAGCTCGACAGCGTGAAGCCGCTGGTGATGTTGATGGTGACGGTCGAGTTGGCGCCGGCGGCCGCGACCGCTGCCACCGCCGTATTCCAGTCGGTCTGGTTGGCGACATCGATCGCCAGGGCCTGGGTGCTCAACATGGTGCCCGCAAGAAGAACCGAGAGGGTCAGCCAGCGCCGCGACTTCGGCGCAGCAAACATCGTTCTCGCAAGGCAAGCCATTGCATTCCCCAATAATGAAAGCGGAGGTCAGATACGAACTGGATTAAGCAGCAAAAAATTCACGCCACACTTGTGGCCAAGAAATGAAATGTTAGGACACATACTGTCAAGCGCAGCAAAGACACACAGCGTCGGGAATGTTGTGCGTCTGGTATTTTGCTACCAAGGATAGATTTTCCCCATCCGGCGACCGTGATCGATGATCGCTGCGATCTGCCGCAAAACACAGAGCAGTGCATATGAAAGGCTGACGTGGCCATCGCGGCGGTCGTGCAGGGGCAGCAAAGGCGCGGCCGTGCTGTTGCGGCGAATCGCGCGTGGTGAGGCCGTGCTCACCTCGGATGCGCTCTTACTTTGATTCCAGGCCCGTGTGCGTGTCGCCTCTCGGCGCGATCGCGATTGAGCCAGGGCCCCGAGCGCGATGCCTCGGGGGGCGGCGAGCCGTCGACGCCCTTGCCTCGGGTCTGACCTGACATCTGAGTCAGGCAAACCTCTGCCGTGCCAGCTTTGCGCCGGTGCCGAGCGCCATCAGCTTGGCCTCGGCGATCTCGCGCCGCATCGGCGCCATGCCGCAATTGGTGGTGGCGATGATGTTCTGCTTCGGCACCACCTTCATGACGTCCTCGAGGGTCTTGCAGACGTCCTCGGCGGTCTCGATCGCGTCGCTGGCGACGTCGATGACGCCGGCCTGCACGATCTTGTTCTTGAGCAGGCCGAGCAGCTCGATCGGCACCTTCGAATTGCGACATTCGACGGCGACCTGCTGGATGGTGCTGGCGTCGATGACCGGGAAGGTCTCCTCATACTGTCGCCACTCGCCGCCCAGCGTCTCCTTCCAGTCGGTGTTGGCCTTGATGCCGTAGCCGTAGCAGATGTGCACGGCAGTCGGGCAGGTCAGCCCTTCGGCGGCGCGCTCCAGCGCCTTGATGCCCCAGTCACGCACCTCGTCCATGTAGACGTTGAAGGCGGGCTCGTCGAACTGGATCATGTCGATGCCGTCGTCGTGCAGCGCCTTGGCCTCCTGGTTCAGCAGCTCGGCGAAGGCGAACGCCATCTTCACACGGTCGCCATAGTAGTTGTCGGCGATGGTGTCGATGATCGTCATCGGTCCGGGCAGCGTGAACTTCAGCGCGCGCGTGGTGTGCGTGCGCGCGATCCGCGCCTCGTCGCCATGGACACGGCCCTTCAGCGACAGCGGCGCCACCACCTGCGGCACCATCGCCTTGTAGCGGTCCTTGCGGATGCCCATCTCGACCTTGTGGGCGAAGTCGATGCCTTCGACGCGCTCGAGAAAGCCGTGCACGAAATGCTGGCGCGACTGCTCGCCCTCGGTGAGAATGTCGATGCCGGAATCCTCCTGCAGCTTCAGCGCCAGGATCGTCGCATCGCGCTTGGCACGCGCCAGCTCCTCGCCCTTCGACTTCCACGGAGCCCACAGCACGTTGGGCTCGGCCAGCCATTCCGGCTTCGGCAGCGAGCCTGCGATGGTCGATGGAAACAGCATGGTCGAACTCTCCAGCATAAAGGCGGTCAGGCTTGAGCGCCTGTCTGCCATGGCTTACCCTTCAGGTACAGAAGAACGAAGCCGCCTCGCGTGTTCCGCAGCGCGGCATAATGGTCAGGGGAAGGAATCGTGGAAGGATGATCGATCTCCATTATGCGCCGACGCCGAACGGCTGGAAGATCTCGATCATGCTCGAGGAACTCGGGCTGCCCTATACCGTCATTCCCGTCGACATCCGCGCCGGCGACCAGTTCAAGCCGGAGTTCCTGGCGATCAGCCCGAACAACCGGATTCCCGCGATCGTCGATCACGCGCCGGCCGATGGCGGCGCGCCGTTCCCGGTGTTCGAGACCGGTGCCATCCTGATCTATCTCGCCGACAAGACCGGCCGTTTCCTGCCGCAGGAGGCGCGGGCGCGCTCGCGTGTCATCCAATGGGTGATGTGGCAGATGGCCGGACTGGGGCCGATGATGGGGCAGCACGGCCATTTCGCGCTCTATGCGGCTGAGAAGATCCCTTACGCGATCCAGCGCTACCGCGACGAGGTGGCCAGGCTGTTCCACGTGCTCGACGTGCAGCTCGGCAAGACCGGCGCCTATGTCGCCGGCGACGACTATTCGATCGCGGACATCGCCTGCTTTCCCTGGATGATGACGCACAAGGCCCAGGGATTCACGCTCGACGACTATCCCGACATCAAGCGCTGGTACGCGGACCTGCGCGCGCGGCCCAAGCTGCAGGCGGGGCTGGCGATCGGCAAGTTCGTCAAGGAGCCGTTCAACGAGCAGTCGCGTCATGTGATGTTCGGCGCGCGCGCGAAGGAGATGACGGGGCGGTCGTGAGCGAGCTCCGCGGCATCGCGAGGAGCATGGGGATCAGCCATCCAGACCGTATGTTGCAGCCCCTGGATTGCTTCGTCGCTACGCTCCTCGCAATGACGGAGAGAGTGGTTTGCACCAACTCTCTCCGTCATTGCGAGCGAAGCGAAGCAATCCAGGGCCACGACCACACTCCGGATTTTTGCGCGCGCAAAGGCGAACTTATCGAGACCTTGAGGAAACACACATGATCGAATTCTTCTTCGACTGCTCCAGCCCCTGGACCTATCTTGCCTTCCACAACATCCAACCGCTCGCGCAAGAATTCGGCGTCGACATCGTCTGGCGGCCGATCCTGGTCGGCGGCATCTTCAACACCGTCAATCCCAGCGTCTATGCGCAGCGCGAGAAGCCGGTGCCGGCCAAGGCGGCCTACACGCTGAAGGACCTCGACGACTGGTCCCGCTCGGCCGGGCTCAAGATCAAGATGCCGCCATCGGTGTTTCCGGTGAACAGCGTCAAGGCGATGCGCGGCTGCATCTGGCTGGGCCAGGACATGGTGCCGTTCGCACGGGCCGTGTTCGAGATCTATTGGGGCGAGGACCAGGACATCTCGCAGGATGCGGTGCTGACCGAGGTGTGCCGGCGCGTCGGCGTCGATCCGAAGGCGTTCTTCGATGGGATCGCGCAGCAGGGCATCAAGGACCAGCTGCGCATCAACACCGAGGAGGTCGTCAAGCGCGGCGGCTTCGGCTCGCCGACGATCTTCCTCGACGTGACCGACATGTATTTCGGCAATGATCGGCTGCCGCTGATCCGCGAGGCGCTGGCGCGGGCGAAGGGGCGCGCCTGATGCCGCGTGCGATCGTCTGCCGCGAGCTCGGTCCGCCGGAGACGCTGCGGCTGGAGGCCCTACCGCCGCGCTCACTCGGTGACGGCGAGGTGCGGGTGAAGATCCGCGCTGCCGGCATTAACTTTCCGGACATATTGATGGCGGCCGGCGAGTATCAGCTCAAGCCTGAGCTGCCGTTCACGCCCGGCGTCGAGGCAGCCGGTGACGTCGTCGAAACCGGGGCCGCCGTGACCGGCCGCGCCGTCGGCGACAAGGTGATCGTCCGCATGCGCTTCGGCGCCTATGCGGAGGAGGCGGTGGTTGCGGCCAGCCAGCTCACGCCGCTGCCGTCGACTTTCGACTACGCGGAAGGCGCGACCTATCTGGCCGGCCACGGCACCGCCCATCACGCCCTGGTCGATCGCGGCCAGCTCAAGCCCGGCGAGACGCTGCTGGTGCACGGCGCCGGCGGTGGCGTCGGCCTCGCCGCCGTCGAGATCGGCAAGCTGCTCGGCGCAACGGTGATCGCGGCGGCGTCGTCGGAGGAGAAACTCGCGGTGGCACGCGCGCGTGGCGCCGATCATCTCATTCTGTATTCACGCGGGCCGTTCCGCGACGCCGTCAAACACATCACCGATGGCCGTGGCGTCGACGTCGTGTTCGATCCTGTCGGCGGCGAGGTGTTCGAGAACAGCGTTCGCTGCATCGCCTGGGGCGCGCGGCTGCTGGTGATCGGCTTCACCGGCGGCATCGGGCTCGCACGCACCAATCTGATCCTCATGAAGGGCGCAAGCGTGCTCGGCGTTCGCGCCGGCGAGGCGGTGCGGAAGGATCCCGAGCTGGGCGAGCGACGGATGGCTGCACTGCTCGCGTTCGCCGAGCAAGGCAAGCTGCGGCCCAACGTCTCCCACCGCGTGCCGTTCGACAATTACGCATCGGCGATGCGGCTTTTGATCGATCGCAAGGCGATCGGACGCGTCGCGCTGGTGATGGATTAGTTGGCAGGCGTCTGCCCAAAAATTCGGCGGATGGGGCTGTGTATTTTTTTACCACTGGATTCATAGAGTGATCGGACAGGTCGAGGCCGATCATGTTGAAGACGTCGAAGATACTTCACCGCATAGCCCTGTCTGCATTGCTGCCCATCGTCACACTGGCCGCGTTGGCGGCCTACGAGATTTCCACGAAATGGGCGGTGCGTGTCGAGATGACGCGCATGCAGCCGGCGGCGGACGCCGTCGCCAGGCTCAGCCGCTTCGTTCATGAGCTGCAGCGTGAGCGCGGCATGTCGTCGGCATTTCTGAGCAGCAAGGGCACGCAGATGCGTGCCGAGCTGGATCAGCAGCGCAAGCTGACCGATGGCGAGCGCGCGCACGCGTTTGCCGCGCTGGACGGGCTGCGCCGGAGCGCCGCACTGGCCGAGGCGGCGCAGGCGAGCGAACAGGCGTTGACGCAGCTCGATCGCCGCCGCGGCGACATCGATGTCCAAGCCGTCACGCCGGCGGCAGCGGTCAGCTCGCTCACCGAGATCGTCAGCCGGCTGATCAGCCTGATCAGCGGCATATCGAGGCTCAGCGATGACGACGATATCTCCAAGGCGATCATTGCCTATGGCAATCTGACCGAAGGCAAGGAGCGCGCCGGCCTGGAGCGCGCGGTCGTGGCGGGAGGCCTTGCCGCCGGTCGCTTCGAGCAGGCCGCCTACGCGCGCGCCATAGGGCTGGCTGCGGCGCAGGACAGCTATTTCGCGGCCTTTCGCGCCGCCGCCTCGGCGAAAGGACGTGCGGCGTTCGATGCGGCGATGACGGGACCGGCGATCGACGGTGTCGTTGCCATGCGCAAGGTGGTGGAGCAGGGCGGCGTCAGCGGTGATTTCAAAGGGCTCGCGAGCAAGGCCTGGTTCGATGCGGCCACGCTGCGGATCGATCTGCTGAAGCAGATCGAAGACGCTCTGGCCGTCGAGCTGTCCGAGCTGATGGCCGGCAAGCAGGCCGCGGCCACGGCCAGCCTCGCCGCCGTCGGCGCGCTGCTGCTGGTCGCCTTGGCGCTGAGCCTCGCGATCGTCGTTGCGCTGGCGCGCAGCATCACCAGGCCGATCAACGCCCTTGCCGATACGATGACGCGGCTGGCGAAGGGCGATGTGAGCACTGCAATCGACGCGGTCGATCGGCGCGACGAGGTCGGCCTGATGGCGAGGGCAGTGCAGGTCTTCAAGGAGAACATGATCCATGGCGCCGAGCTCGCTGCCAGGGATGCGGAGGCGATGAGCCAGCGCGCCGAAAAAGCCAAGCGCGTCGGCGAACTGACCGACCGTTTCAGCGGTGACATCGCGGCCGTGATCGACAGCGTGATCTCAGCCTCGGCACAGCTCGAATCGACGGCCGCCGTGATGAATCGGACGGCGAGCCGGACCTGCAGTGAAGCGAGCAGCGTTGCGCAGGCGACCGAGGCCGCGTCGAGCAACATGCAGACGATGGCCGCTGCGACGGACCAGCTGTCGAGCTCGGTCGCGGGCATCGGCGGTCAGGTGACGCAGTCGGCCGACATGGCGCAGAAGGCGGCCGCGGAGGGGCAGAGGACCAACGAGACCGTGCAGGGCCTTTCCAGCATGGCCGAGCGGATCGGCGACATCGTGCGGCTGATCAGCGACATTGCCGGCCAGACCAATCTTCTCGCGCTCAATGCGACCATCGAGGCCGCGCGGGCGGGTGAAGCCGGCCGCGGCTTTGCCGTCGTCGCCGGCGAGGTGAAGCTGCTCGCCGAGCAGACCGCCAAGGCGACCGGCGAGATCCGCGCGCAGATCTCCGGAATGCAGGAGGTGTCGAGCGAGGCCGTCCGGGCCATCCGCGGCATCACCACGACCATCGGCGAGCTGAACGAGATCGCGTCGTCGATCGCGAATGCCGTCGAGGAACAGGGCGCCGCGACGCGCGAGATGGCGTGGAACGTCCAGCACGCAGCCAAGGGAACCGACGAAATTTCGCAGAACATCCAGCAGGTCACGGCCGCCGCAAACGAATCCGGCGCCACCGCCAGCCAGGTGCTCGGGGCGTCGGCGGAGCTGCTGCGTCAGTCCGAGAGCATGCGCCGCCATGTCGACGACTTCATTCGCGGCATCAAGGCGGCGTGAGCGGTCGCACGCGATGTGATTGGTGGCGATGTGATTGGCGGCGGTGATTGGCTGCCGGGGTCGATTGCGATCCTGGTGCTGGTGATGGAGTCGTTGCAGTCGCCGCCCACGCGGTGTCGTCCCGGCCTTGAGCCAGGATCCATACCGCGCCATCTATCGCGTGGCGCTCTGGACGCCGTTCTTTGCCAAATGGTGTCCTGGGGCCGTGGCGCTACTTATACTCCCGCTCATCCCACCACGGGAAATAGTCGGGCATATCGGCCGTCACCGTGTTCTTGAATTGCGCAGGGCGCTTCTCCAGGAACGACACCACGCCTTCCTTGACGTCGTCGGAGCGGCCGCGCGCGTAGATGCCGCGGCTGTCGACCTTGTGCGCCTCCATCGGATCGTCGGCGCCCATCATGCGCCACATCATCTGGCGGATCAGCGCGATCGACACCGGCGCGGTCTTGTCGGCGATCTCGCGGGCCAGCGCACGGGCGGTGGGCAGCAGATCATCCGGCGGCACGACCTTGCTGACGAGGCGGCCGGCGAGCGCCTCCTGCGCCGGAAACACGCGGCCGGTGTAGCACCATTCCAGCGCCTGCGAGATGCCGACGATGCGCGGCAGGAACCAGCTCGACGCCGCCTCCGGCACGATGCCGCGCTGGGAGAACACGAAGCCGAACCGCGCCGCGTCAGAGGCGATGCGGATGTCCATCGCGAGCTGCATGGTGACGCCGATGCCGACGGCGGGGCCGTTGACCGCGGCGATGACCGGCTTCAGCGACTTGTAGATGCGCAAGGTGACCTGGCCACCGCCATCGCGCACCTGCGGATCGGAATAGTCGACGCGGCCATCGGCGTGGCGCTTCACCGGTCCGCGCTTGGCATCGCGATCGAACGTGTCGGCCCCGGAGGAGAGGTCAGCACCCGCGCAGAACGCGCGGCCCGATCCGGTGACGATGATCGCCCTGACGCCGTCGTCCTTGTCGGCGCGATCGAAGGCGTCGATCAGCTCCTCCATCATGGTGCCGGTGAAGGCGTTGAGCTTCTCCGGCCGGTTCAGCGTGATGGTGAGGATCTTGTCGGCGACGTCGTAGAGGATGGTCTGATAAGCCATTGGCGCTTCCTGATGTTGTCGTGGCGCTTATTAGTTGTTTGCTCGTGCCACAATCTCCGCCGTCATTCCGGGATGCGCCCTCTTGGGCGCAGGCCCGGAATCCATAACCACCATCGTGAGTATGGATTCCGGGCCCGTGCTTCGCACGCCCCGGAATGACGACGACTGGGATCGACGATAGGGAGTACAATAGTTCAGCGAGAGGCCGCGTCAAATCGTGACGACATTCCGCATGGCGGGCAAAGCGCCGCGCTTTTCATTGGTCTCCCAACACGCGATCCGGCAGCGATGTGGCCCACGCTCTTTCCCCGTCATTGCGAGCGCAAGCGAAGCAATCCAGAGTCGTGGGCGGGACTCTGGATTGCTTCGCTTCGCTCGCAATGACGGAGGAAGGAGTGGGGTGACGCGAATCAGGAGGCCGGCGGTATCGGCCATGGCCGCTGCTCGCCGCGTAATCCCTCGAACGTCTTGGCCATCCCGAGCACGCCGACATCATCGAAGCGGCGGCCGACGATCTGCAGGCCGATGGGGAAGCCGTCGGGGTCGTAGCCGGCATTGACGGAGATCGCTGGGTTCTCCGACATGTTCCAGGGCACGGTGTAGGTGATGTGCTCGAACGGCCTCTCGGGATCGTTGACCGGCGAGGCGAACTCGGCGGGGAATTTCACGCCGGGCGAGACCGGCGAGATGATGTAGTCGTAGTCGCAGAACAGTCTTGCCGCGGCGGCGCGTAGCGCCATCGTGACGTTGAAGCCTCTGACGACTTCGACGCCGGAGAGCGCGGCGGCGCGTTCGGCCCAGCGCAGGATGTAGGGCAGGGTCATCGCGCGCACCTCGGGCGCCAGCCGCGCCAGATCGTCCCACAGCCGTGCACGCCAGAAATTGTCGAGACCGTCGAGCATCTCGCGCGTCAGGAAGCCCTTGACCTCGCTGATCACGGCGCCGGCGTCCTCGAAGGCTTTCGCCGCAGCCAGGGTCGTCGCGCGCACCGGCTCCTCCAGTGGCTGGCCGACGCCGCCGAGATCGAGCATCAGGCCGATGCGCAGCTTGCGCACCGGCTTCTCCGTGACCTTCCAGTGCAGGTCCGACGGCGGCAGGCTGGTGCCGTCGCGGCGGTCGGGCTTGGACAGCACGCTCATCATCAGCGCGGCATCGTCGACGATGCGCGTCATCGGACCGGCGACGCGGCCGACATAAGGCGGGTCGATCGGCACGCGGCCGAAGCTCGGCTTCAATCCGACGAGGCCGCACCACGATGCGGGCAGCCGGATCGAGCCGCCGATGTCGGTGCCGACATGCAGCGGACCGCAGCCCGCGGCGGCTGCGGCGCTCGCACCGGCGCTCGAACCGCCGGGGTTCATGCGGAGATCCCATGGATTGCGCGTCAGCGGATGGAAGCTCGACAGGCCCGACGACAGCATGCCGTAATCGGGCATCGTGGTCTTGGCGAAGATGATCGCGCCGGCCTCGCGCAGCCGCGCCACCGGCGGCGCATCGGCGGCGAGCGGCGTGCGCGTGACGCTGGCTGCGCCGAGCGGCATCGGCTGGCCCTTGGTGGCGAGATTGTCCTTCACCGTCGCCGGTACGCCGTCGAGCACGCCGGCCGGCTCGTCATTGGCCCAGCGCGCGGTCGACGCCTCGGCCGCGGCCCGCGCGGCGTCGGCGTCGAGCAGATACAGCGCCTTGATGTGCGGCTCCCACGCCGCCACGTGCGCCAGGACCTCGTCCATCACCTCGGACGGCGAGAACTGGCGCGCGCGATAGCCGGCGATCAGGTCGACGGCGGAGAGATCGTGAAGCGAGGTGACGTCATCCGAGACGGGCTTGTGCATGCTGGTACTCCCACGCCGAAGTTCATCTCGATCTGCCGCCCGCTCATTGACGTATGTCAGTCGCGCTAGGCCGCCGGCAGCCGCGTCTCGATGATGCGGGCGAACATGCTGGCGCCGATCGGCAGGATCTTGTCGTCGAGCACGTAGCCGGGATTGTGCACCGGCACCGAGCCGTCATGGCCGACCCAGAAATAGGCGCCCGGAATCGTCTGCAGCATGTCGGCGAAATCCTCGCTGCCCATCTTCGGCGTCGAGCGGGTCAGCACCTTGGACGGCTCGACCACGGTGCGCGCGACCTGCTCGACGACCTTGGACTGCTCCTCCTGGTTCACCAGCACGCTGAACGTGTCGCGGATGTCGACATCGATCTCGCAATTGAAGGCGGCTGCCATGCCGGCGCAGATCGCGCGCATGCGCTCGCGCACCAACGCGCGCACGGGGTCCGAGAACGCGCGCACGGTGCCGCACAGCCAGGCATCGCCGGGAATGACGTTGTAGGCCGAGCCGGCGTGGATCTGCGTGATCGAGACGACCGCGGCCTGCAGCGGCTCGACATTGCGGCTGACGATGGTCTGGATCGCCTGCGCCACGGTGGTCGCGATCACCACCGCATCCTTGGAACGCTCGGGCATGGCGCCATGAGCGCCGTAGCCGGAAATCCGGATGTCGAAGAAGTCGGCGCCGGCCATTGCCGGACCGGGCAGGATCGCGATCTCGCCGTGCTCCAAGTCCGGCGCGTTGTGCAGGCCGTAGAGCTCGTCGCAGGGAAACTTCTGGAACAGGCCGTCCTTGATCATCGCGCGTGCGCCGCCGAGGCCTTCCTCCGCCGGCTGGAAGATGAAGTGCACGGTGCCGTCGAAGTTGCGGGTCTCGGCGAGATAGCGCGCGGTGCCGAGCAGCATCGTGGTGTGGCCGTCATGGCCGCAGCCGTGGAAACGGCCGGGGATGGTCGAGCGCCACGGCAGGTTCGTATTCTCCTCCATCGGCAGCGCATCCATGTCGGCACGCAGGCCGATCTTCCTGCCGCTGTCGTTCTTGCCCTTGAGCACGCCGATCACCCCGGTGCCGCCGAGGCCGCGATGCACCTCGATGCCCCATTGCGCAAGCTTCTCGGCGACGATGCCGGAGGTGCGCGTCTCCTCGAAGCCGATCTCCGGATGCGCGTGCAGGTCGCGGCGGATGGCGGTGAGCTCGTCGGCGTAAGCCTGGATGCGATCGATGGTGGGCATGGGGCGTTTCCGTTGTCGGGTTAAGCTTTGAACGCCGGGCCGTTCGGCTTGAGGCGGATGCCCGGACGCAAGCTGGTCCAGGGCAGGGTGGAGGGATCGGCGGGCATCGCGCCGGGCGCGGCGCAGATCAGGAGATGTTCGGCGATCGGTTCGAAATCGGCGCGGAAATGCACCGAGCTCTTGTTGACCAGGATCGCCTGCGCGGTCGGCTCGATGCCGACGAAGCGGTACATCTCCTGGTCGGCAAGCTGGGACTTGTGCGAGGCCACGACGACGCGGACGTCGCCAATGCGCAAACACGCTGACGGTCCCATTTCCATCTTGCGGCCGCCGTAGAACGGGCCGGGTGCGACGAAGCGGCCGTCGGAGATCTTCTCGACGATGAAGCTCTCCTCGAACGGCGCATCGCCGGGAATGCCGCTCTTGCCGCCGAGCGACAGCGTCACGGTGGCCCCTTCGCCGGCCGCATGCGCGGCGATCGCCGCTTGCGGATCGTAGATCATGCCGATCGCGGCGCGGCTGGCGCGATTGCGCACCAGCGCGCGCAGCATGCCGGTCGTATCGGAATCGCCGCCCGCGCCGGGATTGTCCTGGGTGTCGGCGATCACGATCGGACGCGTCGCTGTCTTCGCCAGCGTCATCGCATGGCGCACGCCGTCATCGGGCGTGTAGATGCGGCCGTCGAAATCATCCTCGTGGCCCGCGACGATCGCCGCGATCGCATCCGCCGCGGCGTCCGCGTCGGCCTGCGTCCGGCCATAGGCGAACACGCTTGGGCCGCAATGCGCGAAATCGGCGGCGGGAAAGCCGGGCGCGAACGACAGCGTCGGCACCGCCTCGCTCTGCAGCGCCGCAAGCTTCTCGTAGATGCCCTTGGTCGGCTGGTCATTGGTGCACTGCCAGCTGATCGGGATCAGGAACGGCAACTGCCGGAAGGCTTTCGCCAGCGGCGTCTTTGCGCGCAGCAGCAGCGCGAGGTGCTCGGCGCTGGCGCGGCCGGTGTCGGCCATGTCGGTGTGCGGATATTTCCGGTAGGCGATCAGCGCATCGGCATGTGCCATCATCTCGGGGGTGACGTTGGCATGCAGGTCGAGGCTCGCGACGAGCGGCACGTTCGGGCCGATCACCTCGCGCACGCGCGCCAGGATCTCGCCTTCGCCGTCGTCGAGATGCTCCGTCACCATCGCACCATGCAGGTCGAGATAGACGCCGTCGAGCGGGCCGGCGGCCTTGATGCGGTCGACCATCACGCCCGTGATGCGCTCGAACGCATCCCTGGTGACATGCGCGGAGGGACTCGCCGCGCAGGCGATGGTGGGCACGACGTCCCAACCGTTGGCTTCTGCGACCGGCATGAAGCCGGCCTGGCCGGCATTGATGCCGCGCATCGTCGTGAGCACGGAGGCCGCATCGGCGATCGAGGCGCGGCCGCCGCCATGCATGAACGCGTCGTAGTCCGCTTTCGTCGGTGCGAATGTGTTGGTCTCGTGCAGAAAGCCGCCGATCGCGACGCGCGTCATTACTTCGCCTGAGGCCGTTGAACGTGTCATGACGTTAGACCGGCCCTCGCGGCGCAGGCAAGCGAAGGAGCGATGCCGTTTTGCATGCGGGCCACGATGACGGCGCGCCGGCCTGCACGGACTCTCTCCGCGCGTCATTCCGGGGCATGGCGCGGCGATGAGCCCGGAATCCATACCCACAGACGGTCGTTGGGAAGCAGGCTGTCGACCACCCGATATCACCACACCCGCCGGTGGGTATGGATTCCGGGTTCGTGCTGCGCTCGCCCCGGAATGACAGCGGTGGGTGACGCTGCTACGCCACCGCCTCCGCCACCGGCCGGAAGTTCGCGAAATCCCAGTTCCGTCCCGGCGCGGCCTCGAGCAGAGACTTGGTATAGGCCTCCTTCGGATGCGTCAGGATCTCGCCGGCCGGGCCCTGTTCGACGATGCGGCCCTTCTGCATCACGACGACGTCGTCGCAGATCTGCGCGGCGACGCGCAGGTCATGCGTGATGAACAGGATGGCGATGCCGAGCCGGCGCTGGATCTCGTCGAGCAGTTCCAGGACCTGCGCCTGCACCGAGACGTCGAGCGCGGAGACCGCTTCATCCGCCACCAGCACGTCGGGATCGAGCGCGAGCGCGCGCGCAATCGCGATGCGCTGGCGCTGGCCGCCGGAGAACTGGTGCGGGTAGCGCGAGATCGCGTCCGCGGGCAGGCCGACCAGCTCGAGCAGCTCGCGCGCCCGCGCCATCGCCTTGTCATGCGAGGTGCCGTAGTTGACCGGTCCCTCGGCGATGCTCTCGCCGACGGTCAGCCGCGGGTTGAGCGAGCGGTAGGGGTCCTGGAACACGATCTGGATGCGCTTGCGGTGCGGCTGCAGCAGCCGGCGGGTCAGGATCGAGATCTCGTGGCCGGCGAGGCGGACGCCGCCGGAGGTCGGATCGATCAGCCGCACGATGCAGCGGGCCACGGTCGATTTGCCGGAGCCGCTTTCGCCGACGATGCCGAGCGTGCGGCCCTTGCGCAGGGTGAGCGTGACGTTCTGCGCCGCGACGACTTCGCGCGCCTTGCCGAGGAACGAGCGCTCGCGATAGACCTTGCCGAGCTCGTTGGTCTCCAGCACCACCGGCTCGGTGCTCTCGGGCCGCGGCGGGCGTGGGATCAGGCTGGGGACGGAGGCGAGCAGGTTGCGCGTGTAGTCCATCTCGGGGCTGCGCAGGATCTTGTCGAGCGCGCCGGTCTCGACCAGGCGGCCCTGGCGCATCACCGAGACGCGGTCGGCGATCTCGGCGACGACGCCCATGTCGTGGGTGATGAACAGCACGGCGGTGCCGTGATCGCGCTGCAACTCGCGGATCAGCGAGAGGATCTGCTTCTGCGTGGTGACGTCGAGTGCGGTGGTCGGCTCGTCGGCGATCAGGAGTTTCGGCTCGAGCACCAGCGCCATCGCGATCATGATGCGCTGGCGCTGGCCGCCGGACAGGCGATGGGGATAGGAGCCGAAAATGCGCTCGACGTCGGGCAGGTGGACCTGCTCCATCATGTCGAGGATGCGCTTGCGCCGCGTCCGCGCATCGAGGGACGTATGCGCGCGCAGGACCTCGTCGATCTGGCGGCCCACCGGCACGACCGGATTGAGCGCGGTCATCGGCTCCTGGAAGATCATCGCCATCCGGGTGGCGCGCAGCTCGCGCAGCCGGCGATCGCTCGCGGTGAGCAGCTCTTCGCCGACCAGCTTGACGCTGCCGCCGACGGCATGCAGCGCGTTCTTCGGCAGCAGGCCCATCGTGGTCAGCGAGGTCACCGATTTGCCGGAGCCGCTTTCGCCGACGACGCAGAGCGTCTCGCCCTTTTCGACCTTGATCGAGACGCCGTCGATGATGCGCGGGCCGTTCGGGTTCTTCGTCTTGCCGACGGTGACGACGAGATTGTCGATGTCGAGGATGGTGTCGGTCATGTGTTCATTTCTCCAGCGTCATTGCGAGGAGCGAAGCGACGAAGCAATCCAGAGTTCCGGGCGTGGCCCTGGATTGCTTCGCTTCGCTCGCAATGACGAAAAGTGAGATGATCATCCGGGCTACGAAGGGCCGTCACTTGCCGGCCTCGCGCTGCTTCATGCGCGGGTCGAGCGCGTCGCGGGCGGCGTCGCCGATCAGGTTGATCGAGAGGATCGCGATCGACAGCAGCAGGCCCGGCCAGAAGATCAGCGACGGCTTGATCTGGAAGTAGGAGCGGCCCTCGGCCATGATGTTGCCCCAGGTCGGCGTCTCCGGGCTGATGCCGGCGCCGAGGAACGACAGGATCGCCTCGGTGAGGATCGCGGCGGCGCAGATGTAGGTGCCCTGGACGATCAGCGGCGCGATCGTGTTCGGCATCAGATGCCGCCACATGATCTTGGGCATCGACGTCCCCAGCGAAATCGCAGCTTCGACATAGGGCTCCTCGCGTGCCGTCAGCACGACCGAGCGGACCAGGCGCGCGACGCGCGGGATCTCGACGATGGTGATCGCGATCATCACGGTGCCTACGCTGGCGCCCGACAGCGAGACGACGGCGATGGCGAGCAGGATGCTCGGGATCGCCATCAGGCCGTCCATCACGCGCATCAGGATGGCGTCCACCCAGCGGAAGAAGCCGGAGACGAGGCCGATCACGAGTCCGATCGCGATCGAGATGATCGCGGCGCCGACGCCGACCAGAAGCGAGATGCGGCCGCCATAGATCGTGCGCGACAGCAGGTCGCGGCCATAGGCGTCGGTGCCGAGCAGGTGCTGCGCGCTCGACGGCTTGAGCCGCTGCGCCGGCGCGAGCAGCACGGGATCGTGCGGCGCCAGCAGCGGTGCAAGGACCGATATCAGCACGATGAGCGACAGGCAGACGGTCGCCACGGCGATGATCGGGGTCGAGGTGAGAAAGCCGAACCGGGGCCCCAGTCGCGTGGTGACCGGGATCGACGGCTCAGGGGTGGTGACGATCGCCATCGGAAAGGGCCTCAGTAGCGGATGCGTGGATCGAGCAGGGTGTAGGCGAGGTCGATCAGGAGATTGACCGCGAGATAGATGAAGGAGGTCAGAAGGATCATGCCCTGGATGACCGGATAGTCGCGCGCCAGCACGGCGTCGACGGTGAGGCGGCCGATGCCGGGCAGGTTGAACACGCTCTCGGTGACCACGACGCCGGAGATCAACAGCGCGAAGCCGGAGCCGATCACCGTGATGACGGGCACGGCCGCATTGCGCAACGCGTGGCGCAGCAGCACCGCGATCTCGCTGACGCCCTTGGCGCGCGCGGTGCGCACGAAGTCCTCGCCGAGCACGTCGAGCATCGCGGCGCGCGTCATGCGCGCAATCAGCGCGACGTAGATGAAGGACAATGCGCAGGTCGGCAGGATGATGCGCTCGAAGAACGGGCCGAAGCCGGCGCTGAGACTCTTGAAGCCCTGGACGGGGACCCAGCGCAGGTTGATCGCGAACAGCTGGATCAGGATGTAGCCGATGACGAACACCGGCACCGAGAAGCCGATCACCGAGAGCGCCATCACGAAACGATCGATCCAGGTGCCGTGCTTCCAGGCCGCGATGACGCCGAGCGGGACAGCGACGAGAATCGACAGGATGATGGTCGAGACCGCGACCGAGATCGACGGCTCGATGCGCTGGCCGATCATCTGCAGCACCGGCACCTTGGAGATCAGCGACACGCCGAGATCGCCATGCAGCAGCTGATTGATCCAGGTGATGAACTGGATGTAGAGCGGCTCGTTCAGTCCGAGCGTGGTGCGGATGCGCTCGAGCTGCTCAGGGGTCGCGTTATCGCCGGCGAGAATCGCGGCGGGATCGCCCGGCGTCAGCCGCAGCAGGAGAAAGACGAACAGCGCCACCACGCCCATCACGGGGATGGATGCGAGGATGCGGCGAAGCAGATAACCGATCATCTTGAGAGAACCGCCTTCATGGTGCTGGGGCGACGCGCGCAACGTCGTGAGAGAGTGTGCATGTCACCGATATCCATCGCTTTCAAGGTCTCCGGTGTTCGCTCGTCCGCTCGTGCACGCGCGATGACACGGTGTTCGTGATCCGCGCGAACCGTCGCATTTGCGAACAATGTCGCAGCACTTTGCGGCGAACCCTGCGCGAAACTTTGCAAGCCGCATGCCATCATGCGCGCGCCGTGGAGCCGTTGTCTACTCACCGTCCTGGTCCCGGAAAATGAAACCGTGCTGCTGCGCAGCAGGCGGTGCGTAGCCGGGAGAGCGAAGCGACCCCGGGGTCTCGCGCTGCGGCGATGACCCCGCATGTCGCTGCGCTCATGCGGGCTACGAGATCTTGCCCGGAGGCAATCCTACGCCAGGGTCGCGAGCAGGCACGCCATCAGGCGGCCGCGCTCGGCGAGGCTGTCGATCTCGATGTGCTCGTTCAGGGTGTGCATGTCGGTGCCGCGCACCCCGAGGCCGTCGAGGGTCGGAATGCCGAGCGCGCCGGTAAAGTTGCCATCCGAGCCGCCGCCTGCCGAGCCGTGCGGCAGCGACAGGCCGAGCTGTTCGGCGATGCCGCGCGCCTTCTCGTACAGCGCCATGGTTCCGGAATCCGGCTCCCACACCGGCCGCGTCACGCCGCGCGTCACCTTGAAGGTCACGTCGTCGGTGGTGCCGGACAGCGCCAGCATCCGCTCCACGCCGCGGTCGAGATCGGCCTGCCGCTTCGCCATGCTGAGGGCTTCGCCGGTGGCGGTGGTGGCGACGCAGTTGACCCACTGGCCGGCATGCACGATGCCGACCGAGAAGGTGCAGTCCTCCGTCGTCATGCCGTCGATGGCGAGGATCTGTCGCGCCATTTCCCGGATCGCGGAACGGCCCGCGCCGAGCCGCGCGCCGGCATGGCTCGGACGTCCGATCGCCTCGAGATTGAAGCGGGCGATGGCATAGCGGCCGGTCACCACGCCGTTGTCCTGACGGCCCGGCTCGGGCACCAGCACGTATTTGTTGCGCTGCGCCTCGGCTTCGATGATGTCGCGGGTCGAGGGCGTGCCGACCTCCTCGTCCGGCGTGAACAGGATGGTGATCGGCAGCGGCGTCGCGATGGAAGCCTTGATCAGCTGGCGGATCGCTTCCAGCGTCAGATAGTTGCCGCCTTTCATGTCGCAGATGCCGGGCCCGTAGCATTTGTTGCCCTCGCGGCGCCAAGGCAGCCTGGCCAGCGTGCCGACGGGGTGAACGGTATCCATGTGGCCGGCGATCAGGATGCCCGGCTCACCCTGCCGCGGGTGCGGGAAGCGGGCGCGCACGCAGCCGGCGAAGCCCTGGCGTCCGGCGATGCGCTCGATCGTCGCACCCATGATGGCCATGTCGCGCGCGGCGAGATCCAGCATGCGCTCCACCGCGGCGGCGTCCCAGGTCGGACTTTCGCATTCGACCCAGCCGCGCAAGCCCTGCAGCATGATGTCGGTATCGAAGGGAAGATGGGCTGGATTCATTTGTGCTCTCTCAAGGCTTTGTCGCGATCTCATGACACGAGACGGAGTTGCGCACGTCTTGTAAAGCGAAAGCTACGCAGACGTTAACGGCATTCTCAGCCCAGGGCCGCATGCGCTGAATGCGGATTGACGCGAAAGGCGACGTCTGCAACTGTCGAAAGCTCGCGACTTACAGCATGTTAGTTCGCACAAGGATTGATCTGCACGCCCAACGAATGGTCTGGATCTGATGAGTTTCAGGTCAAGCCATCCACTCAGGAGACCTCGTAATGTTCCACAGCCCGCGCTGGAAACGTCTGACGCTCGCGACGAGCCTCGCCGTTTCCATGCTTTCGCTCTCGACGGCGCTGAGCACCCAGGCCATCGCAGCCGGCAAGAAGACGATCACGGCGGTGATGCATTCGGATCTGCGCGTCATCGATCCCGGATTCACGACGGCCTACATCACCCGCGACCATGGCTACATGGTTTATGACACGCTGCTGGCGACCGATTCGAATTTCAAGGTCCAGCCGCAGATGGCGGACTGGAAGGTCTCCGACGACAAGCTGACCTACACCTTCACCCTGCGCGACGGCCTGAAATGGCATGACGGCACGCCCGTGACCGCCGAGGACTGCGTCGCCTCGCTGAAGCGCTGGGGCCGCAATGACGGCATGGGCCAGAAGCTGATGGACTTCACGGCGAGCCTGGAGGCGCCGGATGCCAAGACCATCGTGCTCAAGTTGAAGGAGCCCTACGGACTCGTCCTGGAGTCGATCGCCAAGCCGTCCTCGCTGGTGCCGTTCATGATGCCGAAGCGTCTCGCCGAGACGCCGCAGGGCCAGCAGATTCCCGAGCAGATCGGCTCGGGCCCGTTCAAATTCGTCAAGGCGGAATTCCAGCCGGGCGTGAAGGCGGTGTACGAGAAGAACACCGACTACGTGCCGCGCAAGGAGCCGGCGAGCTGGACGTCCGGCGGCAAGGTGGTGAAGGTCGACCGCGTCGAGTGGATCACGATGCCTGACGCGCAGACCGCTGTGAACGCGCTGCAGTCCGGCGACATCGACTTCATGGAGAACCTTCCCTACGACATGCTGCCGGTGCTGGAGTCGAACTCCGAGCTCAAGATCGACGTGCTGAACAAGTTCGGCTACCAGACGCTCGGCCGCATGAACTTCCTCAACCCGCCGTTCGACAACGTGAAGGTGCGCCGCGCGGCCTTCCTCGCCCTGAACCAGAAGGACGTGCTCGACGCGCTGGTCGGCAACGAGAAGTACCAGAAGGTCTGCGGCGCCGTGTTCGTGTGCGGCACGCCGCTCGAGACCGACGTCGGTGCCGAGACGCTGATCAAGGGCAACGGCATGGCCGAGGCCAAGAAGGCGCTTGCCGAGTCCGGCTATGACGGCACGCCGATCGCGATCATGGCGCCGGGCGACGTCACCACCTTGAAGGCGCAGCCCGTGGTGGCGGCGCAGCTGTTGCGCGAGGCCGGCTTCAAGGTCGACCTGCAGGCCACCGACTGGCAGACGGTGGTGACGCGGCGCGCCAGCCAGAAGCCCGTGAAGGAGGGCGGCTGGAACATGTTCTTCACCAACTGGGTCGGCGCCGACGTCGCCAATCCCGTGGCGAACGTCTCGGTCGGCGGCCGCGGCACCAAGGGCGGCTGGTTCGGCTGGGCCGAGGATGCCGACATCGAGAAGCTGCGCGACGCCTATGCGCGGTCGTCCTCGCTCGACGAGCAGAAGAAGATCGCCACCGAAATCCAGAAGCAGAACTACGAGAAGGTGATCTACATCCCGCTCGGACAATATCTGCTGCCGAGTGGCTGGCGCAAATCGCTGACCGGCGTGCTCGACGGCCCGGCGACGCCGGTGTTCTGGAATGTCGACAAGAGCGAGTAGGCGGCGGACGCACTCGTGACGCAAACAAAGACGCGGCGAAGTGGAGACTTCGCCGCGTCTCTTTTTTGTTCCTGCATTCGCCCGTGCGTTAGCGCCCTTCAGCAGTGCGGATCGCGCACGGCTTCGAGACCCTCGACCATCAAGGGTGGGCTGATCTGATCCTGGGACGGGTTCTTATCGGTGCGGATCGGCATGGCCGGATGTCGGCTGTCCCGCGGCTTGGTGACTTCATTCGGCATCATCAGGCTCCTTGCTGCTGCGCATAACGGACGAGGCGCAGCCGAGTTCCAGATGGCGGGACGCCATCGTCGGCAGTCACGATGTGTGCAGCCGCGTGATGCGGTGACCCATGCGTCCGTGGCGATTGACCTCCGATGGAACTGCTGCAAGTCTCCCTCGCCGAGACTGTTTGCTGAGCGTTTGCAGACGCGACGCAGGACGCCTCGTCAGGCCTTGATCGGTATCGGGGCCCTCGGATGGAAGCCCACGTCAAGAGAGATCGCATGTCACATACTCCGCGCCGGACCGCATCCGCGCTCGTTTCATGGTTCGTCGCCTCGGTCATGGCCGTGTCGATGGCGGGCGTGACGACCCAGGCCCTCGCCGCCGGCAAGAAGACGATTACGGCGGTGATGCATTCGGATCTGCGCGTCATCGATCCCGTGTTCACGCCGGCCTACATCACGCGCGACCACGGCTACATGGTATACGACACCCTGCTCGGGACCGACGCCAAGTTTCAGATCCAGCCGCAGATGGCAGAGTGGACGGTCTCGGACGACAAGCTGACCTACACCTTCACCTTGCGCGACGGCCTGAAGTGGCACGACGGCGCGCCGGTCACCGCCGAAGATTGCGTCGCCTCGTTGAAGCGCTGGAGCCGCAACGACAGCATGGGCCAGAAGCTGATGGAGGCCACGGCCTCGCTCGAGGCCACCGATGCCAAGACCATCACCTTGAAGCTGAAGGAGCCGTACGGCCTGGTGCTGGAGTCGATCGGCAAGCCGTCCTCCTACGTACCGTTCATGATGCCGAAGCGTTTGGCCGAGACGCCCGCGAACCAGCAGATCTCGGAGCAGATCGGCTCCGGACCGTTCAAGTTCGTCAAGGCGGAATTCCAGCCGGGCGTGAAGGCGGTTTATGAGAAGAACACCGACTACGTGCCGCGCAAGGAGCCGCCGAGCTGGACGGCCGGCGGCAAGGTGGTGAAGGTTGACCGCGTCGAGTGGGTCTCGATGCCCGATGCGCAGACGGCCGTCAACGCGCTGCAGGCCGGCGACATCGACTTCATGGAATTCCCGCCGCTCGATCTCGAGCCGGTGCTATCAGCCAATCCCGATCTTTCGATGAACGTGCTGAACAAGTTCGGCTACCAGACCTTGGGACGCATGAACTTCCTGTTTCCGCCGTTCGACAATGTGAAGATCCGCCGTGCGGCGTTCCTGGCGCTGAACCAGAAGGATGTGCTCGACGCGCTCGTCGGTAACGCCAAGTACTACACGATCTGCGGCGCCGTGTTCGGCTGCGGCACGCCGCTCGAATCCGACATCGGCTCGGAGACGCTGGTGAAGGGCAACGGCATGGAGCAGGCCAAGAAGCTGCTGGCCGAGGCCGGCTATGACGGTACGCCCGTCGTGATCCTCGCGCCGGGCGATGCGATCACCCTGAAGGCGCAGCCGGTGGTCGCCGCGCAGCTGTTGCGCGAGGCCGGCTTCAAGGTCGATCTGCAGACGACGGACTGGCAGACTGTGGTGACGCGGCGTGCCAGCCAGAAGCCGCCCAAGGAGGGCGGCTGGAACATGTTCTTCACCAACTCGGTGATCGCCGACTCCGGCAATCCGATAGGCAGCACCTTCGTCGGCGCACGCGGCCAGAAGAGCCCGTTCGGCTGGCCCGACGATCCCAAGATGGAGGAGCTGCGCGACGCCTTCGCCAAGGCCACGAAGCCGGAGGACCAGAAGCGGATCGCCGCCCAGATTCAGCAGGAGGTCTACGACCAGGTGATCTACGTGCCGCTCGGCCAATGGTTCATGCCGAGCGCCTGGCGCAAATCGATCACCGGCGTCCTGGAAGGGCAGGCCGTGCCGGTGTTCTGGAACGTCGACAAGAGCGAGTGACGAGATGTCGGCCGCGGCCCGTAGCCGCAGCCCGGATGAGCGATAGCGACATCCGGGTTCAAACGCGCTGTGGAGGAGACCCGGATGTCGCTATCGCTCATCCGGGCTACACGACTGCCGACGGGGCCGGCTCTCTCGCCGTCATTCCGGGGCATCGCGCAGCGATGAGCCCGGAATCCATATCCACGCGCCGTCATGTGGCGAAGACAAGCGCCACGGCCATCTCACACCACACCCTGTCCTGTGGCTATGGATTCCGGGCTCGTGCTGCGCACGCCCCGGAATGACGCGAGGATGGAGTGACGTGACGTCGGCAGCAGCCTCGTAGCTATGAGGCCCTGATCTCGTCCAGCGCCGCCAACACCTCGCTGGAAGCGACCTCGACCCTGCCGATCTCGTTGAGCGCTTCATCGATGCGCCCTGAGCTGAACAGGCGCGCGGCTTCCTTGCCGTGGCGGTGCACCGCCTCGTGAGGGCGTTCGAGGTTGCGGAATGCCGGATCCCCGGCCAATTGCCGACCGCCTTCGCCATAGTACCATTTGCCGAGCCGGCACGTGTGATGATCGGAGAACTCGTCGGCCCGCAGTTGCAGCCGGCCGACCGACATGTCGACCAGCCGCTTTTTCCAGATCACGTGGTCGGCCTTGGCCAGTCTCACCACCTGGTTGTCGAGCGAGAGCTTGGCGATCTCGCCCAGCATCTTGCCGACCTTCGCGTCCGTCTTGCCCATGGTGTCCGCGAGCGACATCACCTCGTTGGCATTGGCGGTCGCGAGATCGGCGATGATGGTGATGCCCTGCGCGACCTCGTCGGTCGCGGCGGACTGCTCGGCGAGAATGCCGGAGATCTCGTCCATCTTGGTGCTGACCACCGCGGTCCGGGTGCCGGCCTGATCGATCGCCTGTGCCAGATCGTTCATCTCGGACATGCCGACCTCGACCGCCTTGGCGCCGCCGGCCATGGCCTCGACGATGCCGCTCATCTCGGCCTGCAGCCGCTCGATGCGACCCTTGATGTCCTCCGTCGCCTTGGTCGTCTGCTGCGACAGGTTCTTGACCTCCGCGGCGACCACCGCGAAGCCCCTGCCGAATTCGCCGGCGCGCGCCGCCTCGATGGTGGCATTGAGTGCCAGCAGGTTGGTCTGGTTGGCGATCGCGTCGATGGTGCCGACGATGGATCCGATCTCGGCGGAGGCGGCGCTGAGATCGGCGATCTTCGCCGAGGTGTCGCGCACGGAGCTGGCGATGCCGTTCATCGTCTGCAACGTCCGTTGTACCGCTGTCACGCTGTTCTCGACGGCCTGGCGCGTCGCGGCGGCCTCGGCAGCGGCTTCGGTCGACGTCGACCGGATGGTGTGCACGGAGGCCTGCATCTCCACCGATGCGGCAGCGAGACTCTGACAGCGTTCGGACTGATTGTTGGAGGCGCCGATCAGGCGCGCCGCGCTGATCGAGGCTTCGTTGCTGTTGATGCAGATGTCGACGACGGAATCGAGATCCTGGGACGCGCGGGCCGCGAGCGCGGTGCCGAGACGATGGATGGCCTCGATCAGTTGCGGCTTGAGCTGGGCGCGCAGCGCGGCAGCATCGACGCCTCCGATATCGCGATTGAGCTTGCCGTCCGCCCAGTCACCGAGGCACTGCGCCAGCGCGTCCTGGAAGGCGTCGTGTGCGGAGGTGTCGGACGCAAGCGGGGCGTCCGATGGTTCGTTCTTTCGGCGGAATCCCAGCATCGTGCCTCTCATTGATGGCGAGCCCCGGCCAGCCTGAGCGACGTCGCACAACCCGCCCGGACGCCGGCAACCGTTGGTTCCACCCTGGTTCGGTTATGGTTAATGGCGGGTTTCTCCCTGCAACCGGCGGTGGCGAGATCTGCAGGGATCGGGGCTCTCGCGTTCTCCGGCCTGCCGCCTTGACGTTTATGTAAGTAGTGGCTTACAGTAAGCCATGACTTACGGAACGACACTGAATGTGCTGGCGGACCCGACGCGGCGGGAGGTGTTCGAACGGCTGCGCGGTGGACCGCGGCCGGTCCATGCGATCGCGGCCGGGATGCCGGTGTCGCGGCCGGCGGTCTCGCAGCATCTGAAGGTGCTGAAGGATGCCGGGCTGGTCGAGGAGCGCAGCGAAGGCGTGCGCCGCATCTACGCGTTGCGCCGTGAGGGGTTGGCCGAGCTGCGCGACTGGCTCGACAGCTTCTGGGACGACGCGCTGCTCGCCTTCAAGATCGAGGCGGAGCGCACGCATCGGCAGACGAAAGGGGGGATCGATGAGTGAGGGGGCCGTGATCGCGCCGGTGCGGAAGCTCGTCCATGTCCGGGCGCCGATCGATCATGCGTTCGACGTGTTCACGCGCGGCCTGACGCGCTGGTGGCCGCATACGCATGGGGTCGGCCGCAAGCCGATCGAGAAGGTGATGCTGGAGCCGAAGCTCGGCGGCCGCTGGCTCGAGATCGCCGAGGACGGCACGGCGACCACGGTCGCGACCATCACGCTATGGGAGCCGCCGCATCGCTTCGTCATGCTGTGGCAGATCGATGCGCAGTGGAAGCCGGACGCGGCGATGCGCTCGGAGGTCGATGTGCAATTCGTTGCCGAGGGCCCGGACGTGACCCGCGTCGAGCTGCTGCACCACAAGTTCGAAACCATGGGCCGCGAGGCCGGCGCGTCGATGCGGCGGGATGTCGACGGCGGCTGGCCGGGGCTGCTGCAGCGCTTCGTAGCCGAGGCCGAGCGGCCGCCGGCGTCATCATGAGCAGTTCATCATCTGCGTGGGGGAGATCGTGATGTCCGAGTTCGTCGTCCATTCCGTGCCGGGGAGCCCGTTCGGGCGCAGCGTGCTGATCGCGCTGGAGGAGAAAGGCGCGCCGTATCGGCTCGCGGCGCTGGCGCCGGGCGACTCCAAGGGCGCGGCGCATCTGGCGCGTCATCCCTTCGGGCGCGTGCCGGTGCTCGCGCATGACGGCTTCGTGTTGTACGAGACCCAGGCGATCCTGCGCTATCTCGACCGCGTGCTGCCCGAGCCGGCCCTGACGCCCGCGGATATCAGGCAGGCCGCGCGCATGGACCAGGTGATGAACATCAGCGACTGGTACCTGTTCCAGGGCGTCTGCAACGTCATCATCTTCCAGCGCATCGTCGGCCCGCAATTCTTCGGCACGACCACCGACGAAGCCGCGATCGCGCGCGCGATGCCGCAGGCGAGAACCGTCATCGCGGAGTTGTCGCGGCTGCTCGGCGAGCAGCCGTTCATGGTCGGCGATCATCTGTCGCTGGCCGATCTGCAGGCCGCGCCGCAGGCGAGCTTCCTGTCGTTGACGCCGGAATGGGCGGAGCTGACCGCCGGCCATCCCAACCTTGTCGCCTGGATCGAACGGCTGGAGGCGCGGCCGAGCTTCAAGTCCACCACCATGGCGGAGCTGACGGCGCGAGCGCGAGCGGCGTAGGCACGTGGCGTCAATCATGCTTCGGGTGAGATCCAAAGCCCAAGCGAGCGATCGCGCCGCGACGGCCGCCGGGATGGATGCGCGACTTTCAGCCGTCTGATTAATCCAGGTTATATCGCTGCGGGCCGGTTCCATTTTAGCTGCGACGTAGGTCGAAGGGCCTCGGCATCCGCCGCACCCGATCGACCGCCACAGCGTCCCGATGACCGAATGACGAAGCCGGGTCGGCGGGACGGATTGGACACAAGCGCGCACCCCTTGATGCTGCGATCAGAACCCGATCTCCCCGGCTGCTGCGTCTCCTGCACCCACGTCGATTCCGGATTCTGTGCCGCGCTTTTCAAGGCCTGCCGGGCGCAGTCGGCGCTGCCGCGGCTCCATCAGCAGTTCTTCACCGTCCGGGCCGGCCAGCAGATCAAATGCCAGAGCGAGGCGCGCGACGATGTGCTCGTACTCTGCAGCGGCTGGGCATTCCGTTACATCCAGTTGTCGGATGGCGGCCGCCAGATCCTGCGCTTCCTACTGCCGGGCGACATCTTCTCGCCGGCGGCGATCTTCGCCAAAGGCATGAGCTTCTCGGCCAAGGCATTGACCCAGGTCCAGGTCAGCCGGCTCGATGGCGAGGAGGTCCGCAAGCAGTGCCGCGCCGACGAGCTGGTCATGATGGAGGTGTTCCGCTCTCTCGGCGACAACGGCCGGGCCTCCTACGAGCTCATCACCGTGCTCGGCCAGCGTCCGGCCGAGCGTCGGATCGCGCATCTGCTGCTCAGCCTGATGCGGCGCGTCGCGGTGGACGGTGTGGTCCAGCACCACCGCTATCCGTTTCCCTTGAAGCAGCAGCACATCGCCGACGCCGTCGGCCTGACCTCGGTCCATGTCAGCCGCGTGCTCGCGCTGTTTCGCGATCGCAAGATCCTGACGATCTCGGAGGGCAGGCTGGAGGTTACCGATCTCGCCGAGCTCGAGCGGCTGGCGGCGTTGAACTGAGCCGGGCAGGGCGGTCAAGGAAGGTGAGCATAGCTGGTGCGGACGGTGGGACTCGAACCCACACGACGTTGCCATCGAGGGATTTTAAGTCCCTTGCGTCTACCAATTCCGCCACGCCCGCCTGTTGATTGCGCTACCCTTTTTCCTCTGCCGCGGCAAGCGTTAGACGGGAACCGCCCAGTGTTAGACAAAACTCGTTCTGTTCTCGTTCACTTCGACACGAAGTAGCCAGCGGCAACTGCGAGCGCCTGGAGCCCGATAGAAATCCCCGTGACGATGGCGGCTCTCTGATTTAGGCGAGATCCTTCAGCAAAAGTCCCCAGCACGCTGATCTGCTTTCCTGCCTTTTTTGCCCAAGGATGGTTCATGCCAAGGTAGTACCCGGGGACGTCTTTGGGATCGCCTTCACACACCACTACGACAGAGGCGCGGTACCAAAGATATGCCGCTGCGCCACCGGCGAGCACAGATAGCCAAGTGAGGGTCGTTTGTGCAGTCTCCCAGGTGAGCATTTTCCCTGCAATCTCCATAATCTATGTTCCTCAGCCGCACTACCCCAGCATTGCGAGTGAGCGTGATCTTATATGCCAATGGTAGAGAGCCTTGCCTCTGAAGGAGCCGTCATGGACATAAATGGCCTCTGGACCGCTCAGTTCGCAGCTCTCAGCGAAGGTGTGGGGGTGATGACCATCCAGGATGGCAATTTGTCGGGTGGCGACAGCGGCTACTACTACTATGGATCATATCAACAGGACGGAAATCGCGTCACGGGTAAGATTCGCGTGGTGCACTATGCCGGAGCGCTCAGTAGCGCTTTCGGTCCGCTGAGAGAGCTCGAGGTGAGCTTCGTCGGGCTTGCCGATGATGATCTGATCATGGCGCAGGGCCGGGCGCTTGGTCGTGGGGTGCCTCCCGTCCCGCTGGCAATCAGTCTACGGCGCGTCGCGAGGCCCGGAGATTTCAAATGAAGCTTTTTATTAGCTGGTCAGGGCAGTCGAGCCAACAAATCGCCAACGAGCTCCGAAAATGGTCTCCGTTAATTCTGCCTGCGGTCAAGCCGTTTATCACTACAACTGACATCGAGAAGGGAGCTCAATGGCAGGGGGTGATTCGAGACGAACTTGAGAAATCCAGCTTCGGCTTGGTTGTTCTCACGCGAGAAAACCTGGATTCTCAATGGATTGCGTTCGAGGCTGGTGCCCTGTCCAAGCACCTGTCTGGCCGGGGGGCGACCGTCCTCTTCGACATCGGGCATTCTGACGTCAAAGCGCCGCTAAGAATCTTCCAGGGAACGGTCTTTGGCGAACAGGATTTCCGGAAGCTTATTGGTGATATAAACGAGGCGGTCGAGCCCGAGCAACGCCGTTCCGACGACGAGTTGGATCAGCTCTTTCCAATGCTTTGGCCGAGTATCGAAAAGCCAGTTTAGCTTCTGCTAGAACAATCCTCGATGGCACAACCCGCGGCGGCCGCTGATCGACCACCGGACTACGCCGAACTGGCGCAGGAGATGATGGCGCTGTTGCGTCAACAAAATCTGGTGCTGGCCTCGCCGGAGAAATTCTTTGCTCCTCTTGTCGATGAAATTACAGCAAGACTGACGTCACCCAGACGACGTGCCCCTCCGTCAGCTGATTACGAAACTATCCAAAGAGCTTTAGGAAGGTTACCCTCGGGCGAGATCGTGCGCACCTTGACCGAAGAAGAGCTAAGGGCGCGCGCCCGAGCGATCAGGGAGGAGCGCATGACCGTTGCACAGCGCCAGCGTGAACAGGAGGCTCTGATAGAGGAAGAGCTTCGGCTCGCGCGCATGAAAGCTGCTGAGATCTCGGAAGGCGGTGAGGCCGAAGGATCATAGCTTAAGCGCGGATCATTCTTCAGTTCCGTGTGAATACCCAGACGATTAATCCATATTCTTCAATCGCTTGAACGCCCGGACTACATTGTCCTCCCGGGAGACGTGCCGAGTATAGTGGGTTCCCATCCGCTGCGACTTGTCGCCCAGCAGGTCGGCGATCTCCGCGTCCGTCGCGCCATTGCGCTTCCACCAGGCCGCGTAGGAGACGCGGAGGCCGTGCAGGGTGGTGCCGGCGCCGATCAGGCCCTCGCGCTCCTTCTCGCGCAGCCAATGGCTCACGGTGCATGAGCTTCTCGGAGCTCCACGGCGGGCCGTCGCGGTGGCCTTCTGACGCCCGCGCCTCTTCCGAGACCTCTTCGTCACATCCGATCACCCCTCGACTGCCCTGGAAGACTTACACGCGCAGGTCGTTGTCGTGAAGTGCAATTCGGGTTTCGCGGGCGAGGTCGATGAGAGAAGCGCAGAACGTCAGCAGCGCAGCCATGAACAGCAGCGCCACGCCATATTCGTGGGCAACATCGAACAGGGCGCTGATGAAGGCAACGATGATGATGAGGGCGGTGAGGATCGCAGAAAGGATGGAGCAGAACAGCGACCTGTTCAGGAGCGAAGCCCGGTGCCGCAGCCGGGGAATATCCGTCTTGAGGTAAGCCTTTGAAGCATCATCATCGGTGATGCCGTGAAGGAACTGGGCCCGGTCGACCACACGGTTGATGCGGGAAATAAGAACCGAGATGAAGGACGCGACGGCTCCCAGCAGGAAAGCCGGGGCCGCCACGTTGCCGATGATCCGTGCCAGCTGGTCGATTGAAGGCGTTACCGGCACTAACTGGATTACACTGTCCATCTCCTCGCGCAGTCCTTGCAAGTTCTTCAGGTGTCGCGAACGCGCCGGATGGGCGGGATCTTGAACGTGCCATCCTTAAGGGCAGTCTTGGGCTGATAGACCCTGACGCTGAGATTGAAGGGCAGGCTCGGCGGACACGGAAGCCAATTCGTCTCCTTGTCGGCGCCTGGTGATTGCGCCTGGATGTAGATATCGAGCGAGCCGTCTGGATTGTATTTGATCGGCATCGCCGAAGTTATGCCGTAGCGGTTGATCGCGTTCCGAACATAGAAATTCTCGCGATAGGGCGAGACCGACCAGACCCCAGCTTCGGATGGGAATATCTCGTCCTTCTCCAGATGGAGAACATACTTCGCCGCGCCGTCCAGCACGTTGCCGTCGCCATCGACAAAGGCGGTTGGATAGACCGCATCGTCCGATGTCAGCGCCCCCAATCCAAACCAGGCGATGAATGCCCGCGTGGTGTAGTCGGTACCGAAGCGACCGATATTCAGCGCGCCCTGCCAGCCGTTGACGGTCGGCGCAGTGTAGGGGCCTGTTTCCAGCTTGTACCAGACCTCGGCCGGCGCCCGGTTGATCCCCCGCAGAACGGCCGGATCGAGCTTGGACGGTTCAAAGTCCTTGCCGACCTCGATCCCGATGCGCTTGAGCTTGTCGATAGTCTTGGCGTCGTCAGGGTAAGGCGGGTTGTCCTTCAACGCAGCGGCGAGGCGCTTGAAGAACATCTCGCCGGTCATGAGCCGCACCTGATCGTACGGCGTCGCCGTTGTATCGACACTGGTGTCGATCGGCACATCGGAGGGTGGCGTGTAGGACTTGCCCCAGGCGCTGAGCGGCGTCAGTTGCAATTCATCCTGCAGCTTGTTGATTGCAACGAACTCCTTGGGGCTGTCGCATGCGATCTGGACCAGAACGGATGCGTAGCGGGTCGTCGAACGGAACGTTTGCTTGATGCCATTGGGCGCAACACCGTTCCATTTGGGGCCGGCGATCAGGAAGTTTCCGGCGCCAGTTCCGGTCGTCCGACTGCCCGCCGAGGCGAAATCGTCGGTCCACATGTTGAGCGCCTGCATGATGATGTATCGCCCCTGAGTGTCGGGCTGAGAATAGACGAACGGCTCCTTGTCCAGGTCGATGAATGAAAACGCCCAGAGGGAGTTGACGCTGATGCGGACGCAGTCTTTGAAATCCGGATCGACATAAGTCCGCATCCTGCCGAACTGGTTGACAGGCGCTTTATACTGTTCGGACTTCGACGTGGCCGTCATCACCGCTCGGGTTGCGTCCATCATGACAAGCGGAAAGCCGTAGACATAGCATTCCAACGCAAGAACATACGCCAGTTCTTCCTCGACATCGCCCTTCAGGTCGCCGAGTGCGCGCAGCAGCGGGCCGGCCGCCTCGCTTCTTGTGGATGACAAGGCTGTGCCCAGCCCGGCACCGAGTGCGGTCGTGAGCAGGCAGCGGCGATCAAGCGAAATGCCTTCCTGTCCAGCAGATGAATTCATGAGCGATCTCCTTTTCATTAACGCGCCGCTCGACCCATATTTGACCTAAGCTCGAAACGTCCCGTCTTTCGGTCGCAAGCCGTGGAAGAGGGAGACCACCGCAGATGACGCCCGGAACATATCGGATTCTGAGAGTGGGGAGCTTTTGCTCCCCACTGCTTTGCTGGGAATGACCAGGCTAGTCGTTTGCTTTGGTCGCGGCCTTCTGCATGGCTTTGCGATCTTCCTCAGCCAACTGTTCCGGCTTGATGTTGTAGGTCAGTTTGTCGATCTTGCCGGTGAATCGGAATGGCAGCGTATAGCTATCATCGACCGCGGTGCGGGTATCGAGCCCAACGTCCATGGATTCATCGATCGCCATCATGAATGGAATCGTGTGTTCCATTTTTTGTTGCGACAGCACCCGGCCGTCAACCGAAAGGACACCGCTGCCGCCTTTGCCGAGTCCGGGTCCATCGTATTTGAAGTCGAAGACGATCTTGTGCTTACCCGGACTGAGCGCCTGGCCCAGCCAGTCATCGGCTCCAACGCCGCCCTCCCAGCTGTAACGTTTGAGATTGAGAAGATTGTAGACGAAGACCGGTTTACCCTTGAGCAGGTAAAGGCCGTAGCCACCGAACCTCCCGCCCATTGTAGCGATCATCCCTTCGGCACCGCCACTGGGCACGGTGATCTCGGCTGTGATCGTGTAGTCCCTGTTCAGGAGGCTGGGAGCATTGGCAATCGGAATGTCAGCGTTCTCACCGACATAGGTGAACTCCGTTCGCCCCGCCGTCCCACTCGGCCGCGGCGTGAGAAGTCGCGGGAGCACCGAGTTATCCAGCGGAAACACCTGGTACCTGCTCGCCTCCGCCGCAAACACCGCCTGCAGTTCCTTGAGCTTCTCGGGATTCTTCGCCGCAAGGTCGTCCGCCTGCGAGAAGTCCTCGGCAAGGTTGTAGAGCTCCCACTTGTACTGCTCGACCGGCGGCAGCGCCTTCGTGCCGACAAGCCACGGCGGCTCGGGTGGTGTGGTCGCGGCGTACCAGCCTTCGTGGTAAATGCCGCGGTTGGCGAACATCTCGAAGTACTGGGTCGTGCGCTTCGACGGTGCGTTGGCATTTGCCTTGTCGAACGTGTACGCCATGCTAACGCCTTCAATGGGCTTCTGCTTGATGCCGTCGACCATGTCGGGCGCCTTGATGCCGGCCGCCTCAAGGATTGTGGGCACGATGTCGATCACGTGATGAAACTGGGGGCGAATGCCTCCGACATCGTTGATGTGGCCGGGCCACGAGATAGCCATACCCTGCCGCGTCCCACCGAAATGCGACGCGATCTGCTTGGTCCACTTGAATGGCGTGTCGAACGCCCACGCCCACGGCACGGCCATGTGCGGATAGGTCTGGTCCGAACCCCAGGATTCGTAATATCGAAGATACTCGACCTCCGGCAAATCGAGCACGCCATTGGCGACCGTCAGCCAGTTTGGCGTACCCATCATCGAGCCTTCCGAACTCGTGCCGTTGTCGCCGTTGATGTAGATGATCAACGTGTTGTCGAGCTTGCCCATGTCTTCGACCGCCTGGATCACCCGGCCGATCTCATCGTCGACATAGGCGGTATAGGCCGCGAACACGTCGGCCTCGCGAATGACGATCTTTTTCTTCACCTCCGAGAGCGAATCCCACTTCGGCAAGACGTCCGGCCACGGCGTGAGCTGCGTGTTTGCGGGAATCACGCCCAATCGCTTCTGGTTGGCGAAGATCTGGTCTCGCAACTTCTCCCAGCCCTGGTCGAACAGGTGCATCTTGCTGATCTTGTCGATCCATTCCTTGGTTGGCTGGTGCGGGTCATGGGTTGCGCCAGGTACGTAGTAGACGAAGAACGGTTTCTCGGGCGCCGCGGCGTCAAGTTCCTTCATGTAACGGATCGCGTCGTCCGCCATGTCGGTGATCAGGTTGTAGCCCTTCTTCCCGACCCACGGGTAAACGGGGGTGTGGTCGCGGAACAGGTACGGCGTCCACTGGTCGGTCTCGCCACCCATGAAGCCGTAGAAGTACTGGAAGCCCATCCCGCTCGGCCATTGGTCGAACGGACCGGCCGCGCTGTATTGGAAGGACGGCGTGTTGTGGTTCTTGCCGAACCACGATGTGGCATATCCGTTGTCGCTCAGAATCCGGCCGATAGTCGCGTTCTCCGGACCGATGACCGAGTCATAGCCCGGATATCCAGTCGCCAGTTCGCTGATCTGGCCGAAGCCGACCGAGTGATGGTTGCGACCGGTGATCAGAGCCGCTCGCGTCGGCGAGCAGAGCGCCGTCGAGTGGAATTGGGTGTAGCGCAGGCCATTCTTGGCGATGCGATCGAGCGTTGGCGTTGGGATCACCCCGCCGAATGTGCTCGGCACGCCATAACCGGAATCGTCGGTCATGATCAGCAGAACGTTCGGCGCACCTTTACGCGGCACGACCGTCGGAGGCCACCACGGCTTCGAGGTCTTCGCATCCTCCGTGATCGTGCCGCCGAATTTCGGCGGTGGCGGTGGAAGCTGGTCGCCCGGAATGGTGATGGTCGCGGCCGGGGAGCCGAGCGGCGGCGTAGTCGGTTGCGCTTGCTGTGCAAACGCGGGGGCGGATATCGCCGACGTCAAAAACAATATGGAAGCAATCGCACGAAAATTCATCGCAGGCCCTCCCCAAGAGGTGCGCGCAACCGCGCAGATACTTGTGATCCTCTAGGACGGCGCAAGGAGCGACGTTGACGCAGATCAACCCACGCGCGAAGGCGCCTAGGGCAGATGCGATCGCCTGGCTGTGCTAACCAGCGGGGCACGCTCATCTATTGTATTATTGTATGGACCTGCCGATGTCTCACGCCGGTCAGGCATCTGCAAAGAACCATCAAATATCGAAGAAATACTGAAGAGCAGGACACGCGCACACGCTCGGCATCGTGCTGCACCGAACAAGTCGAATAACGGACCTTGAGCGAAATCAATGGGGAACATTTTCTGAGTCTCAAACCGTCAAGGGCAAGCTTTCCTGGTCTTCCTGGATCGACAGCGATACGCTATGCTCGCCTACAAGCTCAATCATCCCGTCGTCGGCGCCGCGCTCGCGATCACCTTGGTTGCAGCAGTTTCGTTGGTTTCTTGGCAGAAGCTTTCTGCGAAGCATCGGCTTGCGATCAAGAGCGATCGTCTCGAGTAGGGCAATCGTCTTGACCTGGGAGATGGCTGTGCGGAGGCCGTGCGGCCCTATGGATGTAGCTGGCAACTGCCTCCTGAAAGACGAGAAACCAAAAGGCACTTTCCCAAACGGCGACAAGGTTTGTCTCTCATGATCACGCGCGAGGCTATCCTGTCTCTCAAAGCGCCGCGTGAATTTCCTTAGGAACAAACAGCAATTCTTTGCTAAGCGGCGGACCAGCGCGACACTGTGCTCCATTTGCAACATCCGGTTGCAAATTGTTCCCTATCATCGTGACGGCTATCGCCCGGCGCAGTACGGCCTGTCATGCTGTCAGCATCATGCTCGTCACTCACTATGAGCGAGGGTTGTGGTTCGGCAGGAGATTGCCATGAGAATGACGAGGGCGCTTGGCGCTATTGCATTTGCGACCATTGCATCAGTACCGACGATTGTCTCGGCAGATGAGAGCGGCATCAGCTTTTGGATTCCGGGCACATTCGGTAGCCTTGCCGCCACGCCTCAGCAGCCCGGTTGGTCGGCTGCGTCAATTTACTATCATACCTCAGTGTCTGCCGGCAGGGACGTGGCGCGCGCTCGTGAGATCCAGATCGGCCGTATTCCTGCGAATCTGACAGCTACCTTGAACGCAAACGTCAATGCGAACGTCGATCTTGGCCTGCTGAACGCGACCTACGTCTTCGCGACACCGGTTCTCGGTGGTCAGGCGTCTGCAAGCCTGATCGGAATCTACGGCGCAAATACAACCTCGCTCAATGGATTGGTGACGGGCTCGCTTTCAACACCGGGCGGCTCAATTCCGTTCTCGCGCTTTGATTCCGTCAGCGATTCCATCACTGGCTTCGGCGATTTGATCCCCCAATTCGCACTGCGCTGGAACGCGGGCGTCAACAACTACATGACCTACGTGATGGGTGACATCCCTGTCGGCGCTTACCAGTCCACGCGCCTCGCCAATATCGGGATCGGGCATGGGACGATCGATGCGGGCGGCGGCTACACCTATTTCAATCCACAGAGCGGACATGAGCTCTCCGGCGTGCTAGGCTTCACCTACAATTTCACAAATCCTGACACGCAGTATCAAAGCGGCGTCGACATGCACTTCGACTGGGGCGCTTCGCAATTCCTGAGCAAGCAGGTCCAGATCGGGCTGGTGGGCTACGTCTACAAGCAACTTGGCTGCGATAGCGGCTCCGGCGATCGCGTCGGCTGCTTCCGCTCGCAGGTCGCGGGTGTCGGCCCGCAGGTCGGGTTTATCTTCCCGGTTGGTGACATGCAAGGCTACCTCAACTTCAAGGCCTACAAGGAATTTGCCGCGGAAAACCGGCCTGACGGCTGGAACGCCTGGGTGACGTTTGTCATCTCGCCGGCAGCACCAACACCGACCGCGCCACCGAGGCGGATGATCACGAAATAAGGCTTTGATGAGCCGTGGCGGCCCAGCTCCCGCCCCGGCAATCGCCAGCTGACCTGCCCGGCTCTCCCCGGCGAACGCGCTGCGCCACCGCTAGCTACACCACCACCGGGGAGACGACCTCGGATCCGGCACGGCTGGTTGTGGATGCACGAGGAGCGGGGACTGATGTGAAGATTGCGCTTGCTGGAGTCGAGCTGTTCGCATGAGAAATTGCCGCAGAGCATTCAACTCTTGCGGGTGTGGTGCTATTTTTGCAGCTTTGTTACTAACAACGACTAATCGTCATCTTTGCGGCATATGGTACCTCCAGCCCACGCAAGGGCGATCATTCGATCAGGGAGGCTACTTTGCATCGCTCTTCTATTCTGGTCCTCGTCGGTATCACTGCAAGCGCGGCGGCGTTTGCTCATGATCACCCTAGTCGGCTTCACGGGACCTATGCGATGACGGGCGCATCGGACTGTATCCAGAACTCGGCGTCGATCGGATTCGATTCGAACTTCTTGCCGAAGGGTCCGGTCGTGTTCTTCGCCACCACCGTCGACGGCGTCATGGTGTTTCGCGCCGACGGCACCGGCACGGTGAACAACCGGTCCTTCACGGTCGACGCCGGCGAAGGGACGACCAGCGATATCTCGTACCAGATCACCTACTCGATCGACCCCGGTGGCAAGCTGTCGGTCAAGGCGGTGCCAGGTACGTACAGCTCCACGACCCTGACCGGACCGAACGCCGGGTTGACGCAAGTCGTCGATGTTCCCGACACCAGCGGATTCATCGGCGAAGCAGCACGGGCCATCGTCCTCGCTCCGCCCGCGCCGACCGTCCTGACGGTCAGTCGTTCCAATGGCACCCAGTTTGCCCGGATCTGCAATGGATCTCTCCTCATGACCCGCCTCAGCGACGACGACCGCTGATGTAAGGGCGAGCCATTGTTCGGATTGGGGAGGAAACCATATGCACCGCTTTCTTATTTTGGCCGCCGCTGCGACGGCAAGCACGGCCGCGTCTGCGAATGATCATGCAAGTCTACGCGGAACCTATGCGTTAGCTGGCAAATCGTTGTGCATCCGGAATCCGGCCGCTGTCGGATTCAATTCGAACTTCACGCCAAAGGGCGGCCCGCTGAAGCTCTTTTCCTTCACCGTCGAAGGCGTCATGGTGCTTCGCGCCGATGGCACCGGGATGATGGATGTCCAGGACTTCTCGGTGGACACCGGCGGAGGCGAGACCGGCGTTACCTCATACAAGTTCACGTACACGATCACCTCCGATGAGAGGGTGTTGCTTAAGGCGGTGCCGGGCACGTACAGCCACACGATCCTGACCGGCCCGATCGCCGGGCTGACGCAAGTCGCCGACGTTGCAGATGCGACTGGGGTGATCAGCGAGGGCGCGCGGACCATCACATTCGCCCAGCCCGCGCCGATCGTCCAATTGGTCAGCCGTTCCGATGGCAACCAGTACGCTCAGATCTGCAATGGATCGCGCATCTATATTCGCATCGGTGATGCCGATCGCTGATCTCGCCAACGGCGGCGCTCTGTGGCCGGCGCCGCCGTCCCGCCCCGAAGCTTGTTTCTCTCGCTCGGGCGGCCTCCTCGTCGCTCCCTTGGGCGCGGCGAGATCGGGGCCGACCTGTCCCGCCGCCCGCAGCAAGGGATAAGAGGGGATGGTGTCGAAACCGATTGACCGCCCGCACCATGAAAGGGACCGGATCAAGGTGAAAACCGTAAGCGTCCGGCAATGGCGTGCCTGACGAAGCTCCTGCTCAAGCCAGCGCGAGCGCC
The DNA here is from genome assembly GCF_032484895.1 of Bradyrhizobium sp. SZCCHNRI3052. Taxonomy (NCBI): domain Bacteria; kingdom Pseudomonadati; phylum Pseudomonadota; class Alphaproteobacteria; order Hyphomicrobiales; family Nitrobacteraceae; genus Bradyrhizobium; species Bradyrhizobium sp. SZCCHNRI3052. Next base: position 617,517 of record NZ_JAUETW010000003.1, read on the forward strand.
TTGGTAAAGCCTCAATCCGGCCGTCACCAGCTGCTTTGAGATGCCTTCGCGTTGAAGCGCTTTGCCAAGTCTGGGATCACGTGGTGCAAGACATGGACGAAGCGGCCGTTGTAAGGCACGGACCCATCACGAGAATCCGATTCGGATCCGCATCCCTTGCGGGCCGGTCGTTGGGCGAGGTGAGCGTGACGAATCCGAGGACCATCGCAGAGACGAATGCTGCCGCCGTTCGGGCCGATGTCCGCGGCCGATCGGCCCATGATCGAGCCCATGGCTCGACGCCGCCGCACGGTCGAGGCTGCATGACCAGCGATCGGCTTCGCGTCGCGCTGGCCGCGGGACTGCTGGGGGTGGGATCGTTGCTGTCGGGCTGCGCCGGCATGAGCGACAGCGTGTCGACCGCCTTCGCGGATCCGGCCAAGTATGAGCTCTATGACTGCAAGCAGCTCGAGGCCGAGCGCAAGGCGCTGGCCGGGCGCGCAGCCGAGCTGCAGGGCCTGATGGCCAAGGCAGAGACCGGAGCCGGCGGCGCGGTGGTGGCCGAGGTCGCCTATCGCAACGACTATATCGCGATCCGTGGCCAGACCCAGTTCGCCGAGGAGGCCTGGCGCCGCAACAAGTGCCAGGAGACCCCGGCGCCGCAGCCGGCTGCTGCGAAATCCGGCAAGCCGGTCAAGCCGGCGCGTCCCGCGCGGCCGATGGCCTCCGGTGCGGGTACGCCGTCGACCCTGCCGCGGGACGGCTCGGTCTACTGAGACCGGGCCACTTCGCCTACGGCCGCCAGTCGTAGATCCAGCTCTGCCGCGCCGACAGGCGCTGCGGGCCGAGCGCCTTGATGCTGAGGTCGCGGGCCAGCGCCAGCGGTCCGGTCATGTGATAGAGGCGGCCCTGATTGCGTGCGGTGCGCTGCACCTGGCCGACGCGCGGGCGGCGCAGCTTGGCGTAGCGTTTCAGCGCAGCCGGGATCGCGCCCGGACCGTCCGGGCGCGCCTCGCTCAGGCACTTGGCGAGCACCACCGCGTCCTCGATCGCCATTCCCGCGCCCTGCGCTGCAAAGGGCAGCATGGCGTGCGCGGCGTCGCCCAGCAGCGCGACGCTGCCCTCGGTCCATTCGATGCCTTCGGGGACGCCGAACAGCGCCCATTTGCGCCAGCCGTCGACCGCATTGAGCAGCAGCCGCGCCGTCGCGGGCCAGCGCGGCGGCGCGAACGCCGCCTTGAGCTCGCTCGGATCACCCTCCGTGCTCCAGCCCGGCCGGTTCCAGGTCCCCGGCACCACCGCGACCACGTTGACCTGGCGGCCGGCCGAAATCGGATAGGCGACGAGATGGGCCTCGGGGCCCATCCAGAGCTGCACCCGCGCTGCCGTCAATTCGCGTGGCAATTGCCGGGCGTCGAGCGTGCCACGCCAGGCGATCAGGCCGGAGAACTCGGCGCGGACCTGCGGAAACAGGTGGTGCCGGACCGCCGACCACACGCCGTCGGCGCCGATCAGCGCCAGCGCCACGTCCTGGCGGCGCTCATTGCCGCGGCGATGCACCACGGTCAGGCCCTTAGCGTGGGCGGCGACGTCCTCGAACTGGCAGCCGAGCCGCAGTTCGACGTCCGGATGCGCCATCACCTCCGCGGCCAGCGCCGCCTGCAGATCGGCGCGGTGGATCACCCAATAAGGCGCGCCAGCCGCCTGGCTCGCGGCCTCGCCGAGCGGCAGGCGGGCGATCTCGCCGCCGGCCCGCGCGCTCATGATGCTGACGGCGTCGGGCACCACGGCACGCGCGGTCAGCCGCGGCCCCAGGCCGAGATCGAGCAGGATACGGCTGGCGTTGGGCGAGAGCTGCAGGCCGGCGCCGACCTCCTCGAGCCGTTCGGCCTTCTCCAGCACGACGACGCGGAAGCCCTTGGTGGCGAGCGCGAGCGCAGCCGTCAGGCCGCCAATTCCGGCCCCCGCCACATAGACGGTACGCGATGCCACGACACGCCGATCAGGCGACGTCCTTCAGCACGCATTCCGGCGGCCGCGCCTCGCCGGCGGCGAGGTCCGGCGCATAGCGGTACAGCGTCGAGCAGTACGGGCAGATGATCTCTTTGTCGTTGCCGAGATCGAGGAACACGTGCGGATGATCGAACGGCGGATTGGCGCCCACGCACATGAACTCATGCGAGCCGATCTCGATGACGGGGACTCCGGCATCGTTGTTGAAATGCGGGACGATGTTATCGGCCATCGGTATCACCTCGCGTGGCAACGGGAGCGTATGCGGTCAGCACGACGGAGCGGGACGGAACTGAGGTCGCACGGCCGCGCGCGTCGAAAACGGCGCGACCATACTGAGCCTTAAGGCCAATTCCTAGTGCTGGGAACCCGCGTTTGGTGCAACGCACGCCGTTATGTTGTGGCCTGTGGATTCGACACAAACTCAGGGCCGCCGAGAAGCCCTTCTTTCGTCGGGGCCGTTGTGCCAGGCACGGGAATTACTATGTCTCTCCGCATCGTTCCCGCGAAAACGTGAAGGCGGCGTGATCTCGAAGCGAATCAAGCTGGGACTCGGTCTGGCGCTGGCCGGGCTCGCCGTGAGCGCCGCGGTCGGCGCTGCGATATGGCCGCACGCCTATGGGGCCGGAGCCATCGTCGTGGCGCAGGACGATCCGGCGAGGCTGTCGGAGCTTCAGATCGCGTCCGTTCTGCAGAACGATCCGGCGCGGATCATCGGCAATATCGAGGACGCGCTCGCCGCCGGCGATCCAGATCTCGCGGAGAGCTTCGTCGCGCTCGCGCGGGATCAGCAGGTCGCGCTCGACGAGGTGCTGGTGCAGCGCGTGAGCGATGCGGTGGCCGCCGAGAAGGCGCCGGCCAGCGTTGCCAAGCGGTTCGCGACCGGGCTCGTCACCGGCCAGGCCGACGACGTCGCGAGCCTGTCCGGCACGGTGGCCGGCGATCTCTTCGTGTTCGGCGACATCCGCGACGCGGTCCGCGAAGGCAAGCATCTGGTGATGGGCGAGGAGACCGACCGCCTGGTGCTGGGCCTGGCCACGGCCGGTCTTGCCGTCACCGCCGCAACCTATGCCTCGGCCGGCACCGCCGCGCCAGTGCGGGCCGGGCTGACGCTGGTGAAGGATGCGCGAAAGGTTGGCCGGCTCGGCGAGGGGCTCGCCGCCTGGGCGGGACGCTCCGCGCGCGAGGTGGTCGATGCGCCGCTGTTGCAGCAGGCGGTGGCCTCGGGCTCGGTGCTTCGTCCGGGCCAGACCGCGACCGCGATCCGGGCGGCGTTCCGCGCCGAGAAGGCCGGCGCGCTGGTGCGGCTCGCCAAGGATGTCGGCCGCATCACCGAAAAGGCCGGCACGCGCGGCGCACTGGATTCGCTCAAGCTCGCCGAAGGACCGAAGGACATCGCCCGCGCGGCCCGCCTGGCGGAGGCCAAGGGCGGGCAGACGCGGGCGATCCTGAAGCTGCTCGGCCGCGGCGCGCTGCTGCTGACCGCGGGGGCATTCAATCTCGCGCTCTGGCTGTTCGGCGCGCTGATGACGCTGCTCAGCTTCGTCGCATCGCTGAAGGCGATGACCGAGCGGGCCACCCAGGCCTGGCTCGACCGGAGCCGGCGGCGCCGCCTGCGCCGGATGCAGGCCGCGGCCGTCGCTCCCGAACTGGCCGCAACCGCGTCCTGCGGCTAGAGCATGATCCGGAAAAGTGGAAGCCGGTTTTCCGAAAAGATCATGCTCAAACAAAGGGATAAGATCATGATGCGATTCCGTGGAATCGCATCATGATCTAGACTTCGTCCGACCAGCTTCACTCCAGCGTTCCGGGATTCGCGACCGATGCCGAGCTTTCACAACGGCGCCGTTGAAATTGCCTTCATCGACGAGGGGGAGGGCGATCCGATCGTGCTCGTCCATGGCTTTGCCTCGAGCAAGAACGTCAACTGGGTCTATCCGGCCTGGATCTCCGAATTGCGCAAGGATGGCCGCCGGGTGATCGCGCTCGACAACCGCGGCCATGGCGATTCGGCCAAGCTGTACGACCCCACGCTGTATTCGATCGCGGAGATGGCGAGCGACGTCACGGCGCTGATGGATCATCTCGGCCTCGCCAGCGCCGACGTGATGGGCTACTCGCTCGGCGGCCGCATCGCCGCGCATATCGCGCTGACCGCGCCAGAGCGGCTGCGTTCGGCGATCTTCGGCGGCATCGGCATGGCGATGATCGAAGGCGGCGGTCCCGGCGAGAACGTCGCCGCCGCGCTCGAGGCGCCCTCGATCGATAACGTGACCGATCCCGTGGGCCGCACCTTCCGCGCCTTCGCCGACCAGACCCGCTCGGACCGTCTGGCGCTGGCCGCCTGCATGCGCGGCTCGCGCGGCCTGATCTCGCGCGACGACGCCCGCCGTATCGCCGTGCCGGTGCTGGTCGCGGTCGGCACGGCCGACGAAGTGTCGGGCTCCGGTCCGGCGCTCGGCGCGCTCATCCCCGGTGCCGAAGTGCTCGATATCCCCAATCGCGATCACATGCGCGCGGTCGGCGACAAGGTCTACAAGGCCGGGGTGATCGACTTTCTGTCACGGCGCTGAAGCCGTAGCCCGGGCGAGCGCAGCGACCCCCCGGGGTCTCCGGCACAGCGCGCGAGACCCCGCATGTCGCTATCCCGACGCCTTGCGGCGCCGGCTGTCGCTGATGCGGGCTACGGGGGCGTCATGCGGCGGAGCCGTCCACACGCTCGCCGCTGAACCACCTCGCCGCCGCGATCAGCGCGGTGAAGGTGGCGATCCACACCATCCGGGCGCCGTAGCGGTCATGCGGGCCGGAGATGACGCCGCAGATCACGGCATTGCCGAGCAGCGCCAGGGTCACGGTGATGGCGAGCAGGGCCACGTCGTCGCGCCGCCGGCGCCAGATCGCGTGCGCTGCGATCGCCGCCGCCGCCAGCATCGAGGCCAGCGCGACCGGCACGTGCAGCCAGTTGATGACGGCGAAACTGATCTCCCAGTGCTGCTGGTGTGCGGCGCGCATCTTCTTGACCTGCGAGGGGACGTAGCGCTCGATGATGCCATAGGTGTGCGGCAGCCAGCCGTTGGTGCCCTCGCCGGTCGCCACATGCACCAGCTGCTCGGCGGTGGCGACCGCGGCGGCCCTGGCCTGCCACAGCGGGTAGGCCGCGAGCGACCGCTTCACGATGAAGCCCATCTCGTCGTTCATGCCCTCGAAGCGGCCGAGCTTGTTGAACATGCTGTTGCCCCACAGGAAGTCGTCGGCGGTGGGCGGCAGCTCGTTGCGATAGGGGCAGAGCTTCAGCTTCTCGCGGGCGCAATGGTCCTTCAGATATTGCGCCACGATGCCGTCCTGGAGCATGCGGCCGAAGGCGACGCCGGTACCGCCCGGCGTCCACGCGAGCTGGCCGGACAGGGCAAAGTTGGCCGCGAGCAGCATCGCCGCACCCGCGACGATCGTCATGCTGGCCTGGACCAGGCCGGAGAGCGCGATCTGCCGGCGCAGCCAGGGATAGGCGATCCAGCCGGCGCAGCACAGGCCGAACAGCACGCCCAGCGTAGCGCTGTGGGTGGCGGAGGCGAAGGCGACGAAGCCGAACAGCGCGCACTTTTCCAGGACGGTGGTCCGGCGCGCCTGAGTGACCATGATGTAGAGCGCGAGCACCGACAGGCCAGCGAAGATGTCGGTCAGCAGCATGCTGGCGAGCCAGGGCAGGGCGGTGGTCAGGATCAGCAGCAGGCCGATCCAGAGCAGTCGCAGCGGTTGGGCCAGTCCCAGCAGGCGCAAGGTGAGCTGCAGGATCCACAGCGTCGCCAGCGCCTGCAGGCCGAGATTGAGCCAGAAGCTCGAGCCCTCGCCCCAATGCAGATAGAGCCCGAACACGGTCGAGCGGCTCGGCACCAGATAGCCTTCGTACCAGCGCGCGAGATAGCCCCCGGTGTCCCACTGCAGCAGCGGGTAGCCGTTCCACAGCGCCGGCGCGACCAGGAAGAGCGGGATGACGATGACGGGGAGCCAGGCCAATCCGGCCTCGGTCGCGCGTTCGTCCAGGATCTGAGTGTTACTGATACCCGTGTCCCCCCGATCAGGAGCACCGTGGCCGAAGTATGGTCAGGGCGATATTCACTAGTAGACGCAGAGCGATGGATGGTAAAGCCGATCCCGTGATCGAACGGGGGGCCGCCGGCCTTCGATCCTCCGGGTGGTTCCTTTTTGCCGCAGCCACCGGTATCCGCCCCACCCGCCCTCCCGCAGGGTGCTCCAGGGGGCGGGAACGGATTGCTTCCCCGGTGATCGTCTTGATTTTGGGTTCCTGCTGCCCACCTTGAGCCGACGCGGTGCCGAATGGCATGGCGGCGCAACCGGGACGTCACCGGCGGGGCGTAACGGAAATGTCTCAATCCCGTGTTCTCTGGGAGGCAGGCTGGCTGGAATGGATCCCCGGCCTCGCGCAGCCCGCTGAGGACATCGTTCCATGCGCCGTGCTATAAGGCCCGCCCACTGAAACTGCGAGAAGCAGCCATGGCTATGCATCAGACCAATCCGCAGCAGGGCAGCAAGCTGGCGACGCTTGATCCGATATGGGATCGGATCCGCCACGAGGCAGAAGAGATCGTGCGTCGCGAGCCCGAGCTTGCGACCTTCATCTATTCAACCGTTCTGCACCACGGCCGTCTCGAGGATTCGGTCGTGCACCGGGTTGCCGATCGTCTCGATCATTCCGCGCTGTCGGGCGACCTGATCCGCCAGACCTTCGACGACGCGCTGCGCGACGAGCCGGACCTCGGCCATGCGTTTCGCGCCGATCTCGTCGCCGTCTACGATCGCGATCCCGCCACCACGCGCTTCATCGATCCGTTGCTCTACTTCAAGGGCTTTCACGCGCTGCAGACGCACCGGCTGGCGCATTGGCTGTACCGCAAGAGCCGCAAGGATTTCGCGTTCTATCTGCAGAGCCGGTCTTCGGCGGTGTTCCAGACCGACATCAATCCGGCGGCGCGCATCGGCCGCGGCATCTTCCTCGATCACGCCACCGGCTTCGTCTGCGGCGAAACGGCCATCATCGAGGACAACGTCTCGATTCTGCACGGCGTGACGCTCGGCGGCACAGGCAAGGAGAACGAGGATCGGCATCCCAAGATTCGTCACGGCGTGCTGATCGGCGCCGGCGCCAAGGTGCTCGGCAACATCGAAGTCGGTCATTGCGCGCGCATTGCCGCCGGTTCAGTCGTCGTGAAGCCGGTGCCGAACAACGTCACCGTCGCAGGCGTGCCGGCGAAGATCGTCGGCGAGGCCGGTTGTGCGGAGCCGTCGCGCACCATGGATCAGATGATCAACGCGATCGGGATCTGAGCCGCGAGCGCGTCGGCGACAGCGAAGTCAAGACCTTCTCATCCAGGGAAATTCGTGCGAACACATTGGCGTCCGTGGATTTGACGATCCGCCGTTTGTCTTGGCGGAGTGAATGTGAGATCCACGGCGTCCCTTTCAGGTCGTTCGACATCGCCGGCTCGTCTTGCCTCGATCGATGGGCTGGAATGTCGAACTCATAAGGACACGGACGTTCGCGCTGCAACGTCCGCATCATCTGCAAACCTCGCTGTCGATTGGAGATCACCGTGGACGTTCAGGAAGTCAGGAAGCTCGACGCGTATCTGAAGCGCGTGTTCGGCAATCCCAAGATCCGTGTGGTGCCGCGGCCGAAGAAGGAAGACTCCGCCGAGGTCTATATCGGCGAAGAGTTCATCGGCGTGCTGTTCGTCGACGACGAGGACGACGACCGCTCGTTCCAGTTCCAGATGGCGATCCTGGAAGACGATCTGGTCGAGTAGTTGCCGGATGCAGCGGCCCGCATGAGCGCGAAGCGCATGCGGGGACGCTTGCGAAGATGGCGGCGTTGCCAGAACGAATCGTGGTGCAGGCGCGCCCAGGGGCGCGCTCGCGCGGGTTGAGAGAGCAGCTCCCGCAGACCGGCTCCAGCGTGCTTACGCACACGCTGTCAGCACGCAATCCGTCCGCGGATGAGCCCAGCTTCCATCCACGCCGTCATTCCGGGGCGCGCGAAGCGCGAGCCCGGAATCCATAGCCCCAGGACGGCGTGAGACGCGCGATGGCCGTGGCGCATGTGGTCGCCCCAACATCCGCTCGTGAGTATGGATTCCGGGCTCACGCTTCGCGTGCCCCGGAATGACGATCGGAGAGAGTTTGGCAGCTCTCACATTCGACGTCCGTGCGCGGGCTGCGCTCATCCGGGCCACGATTTCAACGATTGCCTACGACCTACTTCACCGCGTGCATCTGCGCAGTCAGCCGCTCCATCGCGCTCGCCACGTCCTGCCATTGCGACAGCCAGCTGCGGGGGTAGCGAAACACGAGATCCGCGCCCTCGACGCGGCGCTCGCTGAGGCACATGCCCGGCGTGGCGGCATCACGCGTGCAGCGGGCGACCAGCAAAGGCTGCTCGGCCGTGAACAGATCCTCCATGTCGTACGCTGTGCCCGCGCGGAAGCTTCGCATGCTCAATCCGTCCTGCACCGGCACGGCCGTCGGATTGAGATAGCGCGGATAGATCGTCTTCAGTCGCATCTCGGGCGACATCGCGTCGTGATGCGCCGATATCGAGACGAAGATGCGATCGATCGGGTGCGGCGCCTGATCGATCTGGTCGGCGCTGACGTGATGCGGCGCCTCGGGCGGCGTGAGCGAGGGATATTCGAAGCCGAGATCGACGCGCTCCTGCGGCCCCGTATGGCGCTGGATCTTCACCCGGATGGCGGCCGCCGGCACGTTGAACACGGTGCCGCCGATGCTGACCGGCAGGCGCTCGGGTCCCTTGAAGGTGCCGGCGCGCCAGGTCGGCCAGAGCAGGTAGGCGACCAGCGCGATTGCCGCCGCCGCCAGCACGCAGCCCAGGATGATCGGCACGGCATGGCCATGTCCGTTCGAAGGGCGGGCACTGCGGACCGAAAACATCGTCATGGCGGGCAGGGGATCTCAAGGACCGAATCAGCGCCGACTATGCCATGGCGATGCGGCATTCTGCAGAAACTTACCTGCAGGGAGCCGCGCACCGGCCGCGGCCGCCATTAACCCTTCCTTAAGGATAATGTGGCGGGCGCGGTCGCTTTTTGCCAAACCAGCATCGGTCAGTTCTGCAAGTGTGTGAGTGCGTACGATGTCGGCAGAGGCGTTCAATTCCCTGTTCTCGCTCCTCATCGGTTTCGCCTTGGCCGGCGCCTTGGCGAGCGGCTACCAGGCCTATGCCGAACGTCCGCCGGGATTCGAGCTGCTGCAGGAGGGCGTCACGCCCCGGCGGTTCGCCGCGGTGCCATTCCTGGTGTTCGCCGCGCCTTTCATCATCATGCGCAACACGCTGCGCGGCGCCCGCATCGAGCGCCGTCGCTTCGAGTTCGTGATGCTGGCGACCGTGATCGCCGGCTTCTGGAGCATGATGTGCGGCACCTTCGTGGTGATGACGCTGCGCGCCGCGGGCGTGCTGGCCTAGTTCCCGTGCCGGGCGCCGCAGCGGCGCTTGCTTGAAATCGCTCCGGGGGCTGTGCCAAGGTCGCCTGCGAACGGGAGACCTCGATGGCCATCTACGAACTCGACGGGCAGGCGCCCGAGCTGCCGGCGGACGGCAACTACTACATCGCCGACAATGCCACCGTGATCGGCCGGGTGAAGCTCGCCAAGGAGGTCACGGTCTGGTTTGGCGCGGTGATCCGCGGCGACAATGACTGGATCGAGATCGGCGAGAGCTCCAACATCCAGGACAACGCCACCTGTCACGTCGATCCTGGCTTCCCGCTACGCGTCGGCCGCAACGTCACCGTCGGCCACAACGTGATCCTGCACGGCTGCACCGTCGAGGATGATGCCCTGATCGGCATGGGCTCGATCATCATGAATGGCGCGCATATCCGCCGCGGCAGCGTCGTTGGCGCCGGCGCCATCATCACCGAGGGCAAGGATTTTCCGGAATACTCGCTGATCGTCGGCGCGCCCGCGCGTGTCGTGCGCACGCTGGAGCCGGCGCAGGTCGAGCGCATGGGCATCGCGGCCAAGGCCTATGTCGCCAAGGGACCGCGCTACACCAAGGGTCTGAAGAAGATCGGCTGACATCACGGCCGATGGAGTCGGAGATTCTTCACGTCCCTTCGGACTCGCCTGCCTCCGCTGCGCTGGCGACACGTTCGTGGCCGCTCGCCCACAGCGCATGCTGTTCGCTGCCGTCCTGATAGGGATTGGCCTCGGCCGGAATGTTCTCGCGCGCGGCGCGCTCGCCCTGTTCGAACGGGTCGGTGCTCATGCTGACGTCCTGCTCCTCTGCTTCGGCTTGTGCTTCGACTGGTTTCTGGACTTGTCGTCGGGCTCGTTCTTGCGTTTGCGCGCAGGCTTGCCTGCGCCATCGCCATCCTCCGCAGCGCTCTTGCGCAGCGCGTCCTTCAGATCCGCCGGTACGCCGTGCTTTTCCAACAGGTCCATGAACGCCTCGTCGGCGAGGTCCTGCAGACTCAGCATCTGATCGCCGCCGAGCTGCTTGAGCTTGTCGAACGTGTCCTCGTCGAAGGCGATCAGCTTGCGCACGGCTCCTTGCTCTCCTCGCCCCATCAATCCTCTCCGATCAACATTCGTTCCGGAACGCGGTCCGTCCGGTTGGGTTGAAGTGTAAAGGGAGACGGTCCCATGGCCAGGTTTTCATTGGGCACTTTGATCGTGATTGCAGGCCTCGGCACGGCCACTGCGGTGTTTGCGCAAGGCGGTGGCGGCGGTGCGGGAGGCGCTGGCGGTGGAGCGAGCGCCGGTGGCGCGGCGAGCGCGGGAGCCGCCGGCATCGGCACGACCGGTACCGCTGCAGGATCAGGGAACGTCGCCGGTCTCGGCAACGCGCAGAACGGAGCCGGAAGCGGCAGCAATCCCTCGCGGCTGTCGCAACCGGGGGCGGCAGCTGCAAACGGGACTAACAGCCTCGGCACAGCGCAGTCGTCCGGCTCGGGCGCAAGCCGGGTGGGGTCGAGCAATTCCGGCGTCACGACCGGCGTGGGTCGTGGAGCGGCGGGAGGCACCGCGGCGACGGGACCGAACCGCGCCAGTGATACCGATGAGCAGGTTCAGCAGGAGAACAAGACGGTCGACCGGAAGGTGAAGAGCATCTGCCGCGGTTGCTGAATATTGCCCGCGGCTCCGGACGTCACGTAACGACATCGAGATCGCGCAGATGTGAGCGGGGTTGCCCGCGCGCCGTTCCAAATCCGGCTTAGAGACATCCCGCTGGGAGCACAGAGTACAATGACGCTCTCATGCCGGTTGAATTTGGAGACGGATCGATGCGCAAGAGATTGATGGGATTGCTGGCGGGCGCCGTGATCGCGGCCGCAATGATTCCGGGCATGGCGTCGGCGCACGGGCCGGGCGGTTTCCATCATGGCTTCGGCCATCGTGGCTTTGGCCCGGGTTTTGGACTCGGGTTTGGCTTGGGTTTTGGTTATCCCGGCTACTACGGATACGGAGGCTATCCCTATTACTACCCGTACACCTACGAGGACCTCGGCGGCTGTTACGTCGCCCGCAAGCGTGTGCGGACAGCGCGCGGCTGGCGCTTCCGCAACGTCGAGGTGTGTGAATGAAGCTTGGGCGAGGCGACCGGCCGATCCGGTCACTTCGCCTTAACGACATCTCGTGACGATTTGTTGCCGCTCCGATCGGCGGAGCGGCGGCGGAGAAGTAGCTGGCGCAACGCTTGCATGGGATCCAGGCATGATCAACACACTCACATCCCCTGAACTCACGTTTGTCTTCATGGGCGTCGTCGTCAGCCTGGGCGCCGCGCTGGTCTGGATGGCCTGGGAGCTCGAGCAGGGCGGCAGGCAGCTGGCGAAGATCCGTCGCGACGATCGTCGCCTGCGCTAGCAGCCGACGGTCCGGCGCCCGCATGAACGCAAGCGACATGCGGCAAGCGACATGCGGGAAGCCTCGCGGGCGCAGTCTGACGGGTTCGCTCGCCCGGGCCGCGGCTGTCAGCTCAGCACGCCATATTTCTTGAACCACGCCTGCATCTGCGCCCAGCCGTCCTCGGCGGCGTCCTTGCGATAGCTGGGGCGATAATCGGCGTGGAAGCCATGCGGCGCGCCGGGATAGATCTTGAACTCAGCGGTCTTCTTGTTGTCGGCGAGCGCGGTCTTCATGGCTTCGACGCTGGCGACGGGAATGCCGGTGTCGGCTTCGCCGTAGAGGCCGAGCACGGGCGCCTTCATCTCGGGTGCGAGCTGCGTCGGGCTCTTCGGCCAGGCGGGATTGGGCGGATCGATCAGCGGGCCGTAGAACGCAACGCCCGCCTTCAGCGCCGAACTATGCGCCGCATATTCCCACACGGTGCGGCCGCCGCGGCAGAAGCCGACGATGCCGAGACGCGAGGTGTCGCCGCCCTGCGACTTGGCCCAGGCCACCGTCGCGTCGAGGTCCGACAGCAGCTCCGCGTCGGGCTTGGCATTCACGATCGGCAGCAGGTCCTTGATCTCGGTGATCTTGGTGAGGTCGGTCCCGCTGCGGAAGTAGTAGTCCGGCGCCACGGCGAGCGCGCCGAGCTTGGCGAGACGGCGCGTCACGTCCTTGATGTACTGATGCAGGCCGAAGATCTCCATCGCGACCAGCACGACGGGCGGATTGCTGGCGCTGGCGGGGCGCGCGAAATAGGCCGGCATGTCGCGGTCGCCGACCTTGATCTTCGCATCTCCGGCATTCAGGCCGCTGGTGTCGGTGGTAATGACCTCGGCCCGCACCGGGCCGGCAGCCAGCGTGTAGCCGGCCGTCACGGCAGCGGACGCGGTCATGAAGCCGCGGCGTGAGAAGGGGGCGACTTTTGTCAGCCCGATGACATCGGACGTCAGTGCTGGATCGGCGGACATGGGGGCTCCTCTGCGTCTTACGGGCGCATTGAGCCGAGAATTGACGGGGAAAAGCAAGTCACCAGCCGGAGAGCCGCGGCGTCGGATCCGTTCCGGGCGGTCGAACGCGCCGCCACAAAAAACAAGGCCGTCGGCGCAGTATGGCGCCAACGACCTTGCCAGCCCCGGATATTGAAATTGGCCCTGTGCCATCCTGAAATTGGCTCGCCATCCGGTGAAGGCAGGATGGCGTGACTCCCGGTTTCAATCTGTGAAGCACTTCACAGGATCCTGGGAATATTCGGCGGGCTTTCTACGAGCAGGCGTCGGGACCGGCCGTCTCAGGATCGGTTACGACGATGCCGATGGCCGCCGCGGCTGGCATGGGCGCGGGCGCGGATGCTGCGGTTGCGTGGAGCAGGCGCGGCCTGCTCCGAGCTCTGCGTGCTGGCGAACGACTGGCGCAGGCCATCGATGGAGTCCTTCAGGGTCGAGACCTGGTCCGACAGGCGCTTGGTGTCGGCCTGCTGGGCCGCGAGCAGGCGGCGCATGCTCTGCAACTGCTCCTGCATCATCTGCAACTGGTCGATCGATTCCTGCTGGGTGGCCTCCAGGCCCTTGGTCTTCTCCACCAACTGCTCGGACGCCTGCACCGTGCGCGCCTGCAACTGCCGCGTCACCGCGCCGCGCTCGGCTTCCGGCGCGCCGCCATAGGCACGCCACAACATGATGCCGCCGATGCCCGCGATCAGCACCACGAGCGTCGCGGCTGCGAGCGCGATCGGCTGGGCGCCCTTGACGGGGGCCGGGCTGAGCTTCTCGGGGTAGCGTCTGGTGTCGCGCGTCACCGGATTCATCACGAAACCACCCAAATTGAAAAAGCTTCGGATGCTCCTCCCGAAAACTGGGAGAGGCGAAAAACTCGAGCAGAGAACGCTGTCCGCCCAGCCCGCAAATCGTGCATCTGGCGAACGAACCAAGTCGTCAGGTTTTGATTAGGAAATCCGACAAAAGCGAGGCCTGCAAGCCCGAAATGGCGCGCCCGCCGCATGCACCACGCCGGTTCCGGGGCGCGGTCGCGACCAGCCGAAAACTGCGGCCGGACAAATGCTTACTGCGTTGCGCTGCAGTTCCGGCAGATCGTGAGCTTCTGCTTGAGGCGGGCCTCGTCGGCGAGGTCGGCCGCCTGTTCCTCCTCCCAGCTCATCCGGCCGCGATAGCCGGAGCTCGACTGCGCGGACATCACGTCGACCCGCGAGTCGCCACGGCGCTTCGCGCCTTTGCGCGACGTGCCGATGTCCGGCTCCGTCACCATCTCGGTGTCGGCGTCGGAGGTGGCGACACGGCCGTCCCAGTCGGCCGCAGCGCTCGTCGGCTGCGCGGTAATCACCGCGGGCGTAGCGGCCATCGCCGGCGCGGCTGGGCCCGCCGCGGCCAGCGGTCCCGAGCAGCCGGCGCCGGACATGCAGCAGTTCGCCAGGGTCAGGGCCGCGGCCAGCAAGGTCGCGCTTCGCAGGATCATCATCATGCCGACAACCTAAACCCGACGGTCGAGGGAAAACAAGGTTGGCCGGCCGTTGCCGCGCCCCGCCTGCGACATATCGTCAAAGCAAGGCCAAAAAAAGTTGCGGCCAGGCCTTGGGGGAGGCCTGGCCGCGCGCGAACCGGTCTGGGACGGGGAGGGGTGGGGATGTGACCGGGTCGCGTAACTCGAATTCGTGTCTCGCCTCTCTGATCAGCGCTTGCGGACGCCTTAGCGTTCTCTGGCGCTGGCGGTGGCCACTGCCGGGCGACCGTCGCCGAGCGAGACCCAGACGTTGGGGTCGCTCTGCGACTGCCGCTTGACGAAGCGGTAGCCGGTCTCGGTCCAGGCGACGACGCTCTCGTTCTGATTGTCGAGCACGTACTCGCCCTTGTCGGTCTTCACGGTGAGGACGGCGTGTCCTTCACCCTTCTTGTCGCGCACCACCGTGATCAGCAGCGCCTCGCGGGGCCAGCCGGCATCGATCAGCAGCTTGCGCTTCAGCAGCACGTAATCCTCGCAGTCGCCGTAGCCGTCCGTCGGCAGCGACCATTTCTCGACCACGCCCCAATGGTCCATGTCGGTGATGGGCTTGACGTTCTCGTTGACCCAGCGATTGACCTTTAGCAGATCGCGCCAGGCGGTCTGGGACAGCACGATGTCGCGGGGCTGCGACGCGCCGCCGCGGCATTCCTCGGGCGCCTCGGTGCAGAACTCGACCCAGCCGATCGGCGCCCGTGCGGTGTCGCCCAGGCTCGCATAGAGCACCCGGTCATCACCGGCATGCGCCATCCCGCCCATCGCCATCAGGAAGGCTGCGACCGCCCACCCCGTTGCCTGTCCCGTCCGCTTGACCATTTTGGCCCCCGTTTTCGTTGGGACCATGTGTCTCACAAAGATTTTTCGCTGCCGCTAAATCGCCACGATGGATTTGACGCAAATCCAAGTAAAACAAAGGGCTTATTCGACTTTCACTTGAATCGAATCTAGCTAAAATTTGAATCATTCGCGGTTGAATCGAATGCGCTGCATTAAGCCGGGAACCACTGCCGTTGCAGGGTCCCCTGCGCTTTTCCCGTCAACTATTAACTGCGCCGGATCACCTGTGCGCTGGCCGAACGCCACACGGCGCCCGTGGTGGCGGACGCCGTGTGCTCCGTGAAGTTGCGGGATTTCAGAGGCTTGCGGCTTTACCGCGCGGTAACGCTGTCTTCGAGCGTTTCGGCGAGCTGGGCGTGCGTGAACTCGATCGCGAAGCCGCCTTCGAGATTTCGCACCACGCGCGCCTGGACGCGGCCGAGCATGACCTGCGATTTCAGCGGCGGCCTGGTCTCGGCCGCAATCGCCGCGCCCGACAGCGACATGTCGATGATGCGGCAGGTCATCTTGGTGCCGTCCTCGAGCGTCAGCACCGCGATCGGGTTGCGCGGAATGATACGGTCGTGGCGGCGATCCTCCGGCAGATTGAGGATGTCGCGGTTGGCGAGCCAGGTCAGCTGCGCGGCGAGCTTGTCGCGCTTGCGCGCGGTGGCGCCGATCGTCATGGCGAAGCCGTTGTCGATGATGCGGGTGATCTT
Source organism: Bradyrhizobium sp. SZCCHNRI3052 (assembly GCF_032484895.1). Lineage (NCBI taxonomy): Bacteria > Pseudomonadati > Pseudomonadota > Alphaproteobacteria > Hyphomicrobiales > Nitrobacteraceae > Bradyrhizobium > Bradyrhizobium sp. SZCCHNRI3052. Next base: position 633,482 of record NZ_JAUETW010000003.1, read on the forward strand.
GCCCTCGACGCGGCCGATATGGTCGAGATAGGCGATCACGCGGTCGCCGACATTGCCGATGCCGGGCGCGAGCAGCGCCAGCCCGCCCGGCGACATGTTGATCACCTGGCAGGGAAACTCGCGCCGGTCGGGCAGCATGTAGCGGCCGAGCAGGTGGACCTTGACCCGCTGGAAACGGCGGCGCTCCTCGGCGGCCGGAAGAGAGAGTTTTTTGTTCGGCAACGCCATGTTTCGCCACTCAAAGCCGGCTCTTAGCGTGCCGGATGATCCAGTGTTGAAACTAAGTCCTTCACGGTTAATTCAGCGTTACGTTGTGCTCCTGCAGCACTCTGCCGCGGGCCATGACGAGCTGATAGAATGGGCAGGCGCGACATCGCGCCAATGACGCCAACGGAGATGGGAGAGACGTTCATGCGGAGCTTGTTGGGAGCCGTCGTGGCGGTCGTGGTCTGCGTGGTGGCTGGATCGCCGCCGGCCGCGGCAGCCGAGATGAAGGTGACCCTGCTCGGGACAGGCACGCCGACGCCGCGGCTGTCGAGCTTCAGCGCCTCGACCCTGATCGAGGCCGGGCCTGAGCGGCTGCTGTTCGACCTCGGACGCGGCTCCACGATCCGCCTGTTCCAGAAGAGCATCCCGCTCGGCAGCATCACCGCGCATTTCCTCACCCATCTGCATTCCGATCACGTGGTGGGACTGCCCGACATGTGGCTGAGCGGCTGGATCGGCACGCCCTGGGCCTCGCGCAAGGGGCCGATGGTCGTGTTCGGACCGCAGGGGACAGTGGCGATGACGGAGAATCTCACCAAGGCCTTCTCCGAGGACATCCGCATCCGCATCGATGACGAGCACTATCCGCCGGAAGGCGTCGCCTTCGCCGCGGCCGACATTGGGCCCGGCGTCGTCTACGAGCGCAACGGCGTCAGGGTGAGCGCCATCGAGGTCAATCACGGCGAGAAGATCAAGCCGGCGCTCGGCTATGTCGTCGAATTCGACGGCAAGAAGGTCGTGCTGTCCGGCGACACCAAGCCCGATCCACGGGTGGAGAAGGCGGCGGAGGGCGCCGATCTTCTGATCCACGAGGTGGCGGTGATCGATCCCGAACTGATCAAGACCTATCCGAACTATCGTGCGATCGAGGACCATCACACCTCGCCGGAGGAGGCCGGCAGGATCTTCACCGAGGCGAAGCCGAAGCTGGCGGTCTACTCGCACATCGTGTTCGCCACCGTGAAGCCGGTCCAGGACGTGCCCGAAGAGGCGCTGATCGCGCGCACGCGGACGAGCTATCAGGGCCCGCTCGTGGTCGGGCGCGATCTCTCGTCGTTCGTCATCTCGGATCAGGTCGCCGCGTTTGCTCCCGACGGCAGTCCGATCACGCCGCTGACCGGCTCACATTGAGGAGGCGGGACGGCAGCCCAGATCCCGTAGCCCGCATGAGCGCAGCGACATGCGGGGACGTCTGTCCGCCGGCGATTCACCGTCGGCGTGCGACAGCTTCGACGCGGGCACGCGATGTAAGGATGGTCTGTCCCGGATGTCGCTTTCGCCTGCGCCCTTCGGGCTCCGGCTGGCGCTCATCCGGGCCACGAGATCGGCGCTGCACTCAGCGCAGTCCCTCATACACCATCAGGCCGCGGGCGAGCGCAAGCTTGCGCAACGCGCGCGGCACGATCGGTCCGGCGGGCGGATGGATGTAGCGCCATGACACCATCTCCAGCGGACCGAGCGCGCCTTGCGGCGTCTCGAACGGGGCGAGCAGGCCGGTCAGGCTGATCGGCTCATGCGCGCGGGCGGCGAACGGCAGCAGCAGCAGTTCGAAATGCGCGGTCGTGCGATCCGGCGCCTGCGCCGTCACGCCGGCGATCGCCGGCAGCGTCTCTTCGCAGACCACCGCGGTGATCTCCTCGATCTCGCGGCGGCTGGCGGGCGCGAACTGCGCCGGAAAGCTCCTGTCCTTGACGTCGCCGCCGAGCAGGGCGCACAGCCGCGTGCCCGCCATGCGGAACGGAAAGCCGCTGTCGGCATCGCAGGACAAGACGAAGATGTCGCCGAGCAGCTCGCGCACGGCCGACGGCTCGAAGTCGCAGCGCTCCGGCGCCTTGGCATGGCCGCGCCTGTCGTTCCAATAGGCGAAGAGCTCGCGATTGGACGGATGTTTCATCTCGGTGATCCCTCGCGCCCTCGACGTCACGGAGGACATTGCTGTCCCGCTTTCGTCCAGGCGCCTCCCTGGTTTGTTTTCGCAGGAGGGGTGGTGCAGCGTCCATGCCGATGGTGCGATCGTGCCGGCTTTCCCCCGGCCTTCCGCGCGTTAAGGTTAAATTAACGATGAGCTTGGCGGCCGCCGAGCGATCGTTAACAATGCGTTCATCAGATCGCGGCCGGAAGGTGGAAGGTCCGCCGCGATACGGTGAGTTACACGCAGGCGGCGTCAAACAAGTCTGGTCGTCGCGACGGGGCGGGGTGGGGAAAACGACCCCGGGCGCTCCGGACGCGGCAAAGGCCGGCAGGTCTCGGAGGGAGGGTTTTCTCAGAACCCTCCCTCTTTCTTTTGGCGGATCGGCTGTCCTTTCGCCTCCGCAGCCCGGGGCTGCACATCAACTCTGCCGCCATGCGCTTGCACAGGCCGGCCAAAGCCGCCTATCTGACGGATCTGTTCCTCTCGTCGAAGGCGTGCGTTCCGTTGGATTCCCCCTCGTCAGACCTCACGCAGGATCCGCCGCTCCAGCAGGCGCGGGAGCCGATCCTCAATCTGCCGGGCGCACTGACCGCCTACATCCTGCTGATCGCGGTGATCCATCTGCGTGTGCTGCTGCCGGACGAGTGGAACGGCTGGATCATCGACCTGTTCGCCTTCGTCCCGAAACGATACGACCAGACCCTGATGGACGGGGCGTTTCCCGGCGGCACGCCGGCCAAGATCTGGACCTTTTTCAGCTACTCGCTGCTGCACGCCAATCTGGCGCATATCGGTTTCAACGTGCTTTGGCTGCTGCCGTTCGGCAGCGCGCTCGCGCGCCGCTTCGGGGCGGTCCGGTTCTATCTGTTCATGGCGGTGACGGCGGCGGCCGGTGCGCTGGCGCATCTGCTCACGCACGAGCACGCGCTGGCGCCGATGATCGGCGCCTCGGCCTCGGTGTCCGGCACCATGGCGGCGGCGATGCGCTTTGCCTTCGTGAGCGGCAGCTTCCTGTCGTTCACCCGCGGCGATGCCGAGGCGGCGGCCAGGGTTCCGGCGCTGTCGCTGACGCGTGCGCTGCGCAATCCGCGGGTGCTCGGCTTTCTGGCAGTGTGGTTCGGCGTCAACATCGTGTTCGGCATTGGCGGCATCACGCTCGGCGCCGAGGGCGCCGACGTCGCCTGGCAGGCTCATATCGGCGGATTCATCGCCGGACTGATCCTGTTTGCGCTGTTCGATCCCACCCCGCATGTGCGTGACGATGCTGCGCCTGCGTTGCCGTCCGACGTGGTCGACCGTTAGGTGCCGCGATCCTGCGCTTGCGAGCGCAGGTGATTTCATTCATCATTTGCGTCCACTGCAACCGGGGCACGATTCCGGATGAACGAAAGCAGGCGATTTGTGCCGCGCAGGCCAGCTTGCGGAGTGCAATGCAACCAAAGCGCGATCAGAAGGATTGGATCCGTTGCATTGCCAGACTGTTGATTGAAGACTCGCTTGACTGACGATCGCTGGAAGCATCGGCCGCAACGACGCCTCGCTCAAGAAGGCACACCGGCCCCTCAAGGAGACGAGCAATGACAGTACGTGCGATCCTCGACACCAAGGGCCATCAGGTCGAGAGCGTCGAGTCCCAGACCACACTCGCCGAAGCCGCCAAGCGGCTCGCCGACCGCAAGATCGGCGCGGTGCTGGTGATGTCGGGCTCCCGGATGGAGGGCATCCTCTCGGAGCGCGACATTGTCCGCGCGCTCGGCGAGCGCGGCGCCGCCGCGCTGACCGAGCCGGTGTCGAACGTGATGACGCGGCGGGTGGTGAGCTGCAAGCCTGCGGATACCGTCGCCTCGATCATGGAAATGATGACCAACGGCAAGTTCCGCCATCTGCCGGTGATCGAGGGCGGCGTCGTGGCCGGCCTGATCTCGATCGGCGACGTCGTGAAGTGGCGCGTCCAGGAATACGAGGCCGAGCAGGAAGCACTGCGCCAGTACATCAAGACGGCGTAGTCGCTCCGCCGCCGGTCGGCGTCACCGCGCCGATCGCTTCCTGGATGGAATCCAGCGCACGTTCGGCCGCCCTCGTGCCGAACGCGATGAGGTCGGCCGCGCGATGAAAGTCGAACCAGCCGATCTGGCCGACGCGCGGCGAGATCAGAAGGTCCGGCGGATCGCCCGCGAGGCGCGCGCGGGTGATGCGGTCCTGCATGATGTTGAAGGCGTCGACCATCACCGACGAGATGCCCGGCCGGCCACCCTCGCCGAAGAACTGCCGCTTCACCGCGCGCTCCGGCGAGAACAGCCTGCGGAAGCGCCGCTTCGGCGGCGCGCTCTCCATCACTGTCTCCGGCACCTCGACCGGCTGGCCATGCGAGTAGATCGTCGTCGAATGCGTGAACACGTCGCTCGACAGGTTGGCGGCGATCACGATCTCGGCGCCGAGCGCGCGCGCCGCCGACACCGGCACCGGATTGACCATGGCGCCGTCGACCAGCCAGCGGTCGCCGATCAGGACCGGCGCGAAGATGCCGGGCAGGGCGTAGGAGGCGCGCATCGCGTCGACGAGGCTGCCATGGGTCAGCCAGATCTCGTGCCCGGTGCGGATCTCGGTCGCCACCGTCGCCACCTTCATCGGCAGCTCCTCGATGGTGACGCGGCCGAGCGAGGCTTCGAGTTGGGCGGCGAGCTTCTCGCCGCCGATCAGGCCGGAGCCGTTGAGGCGGATGTCGAGATAGCCGAGGATGTTGCGCATCTGCAGGCTGCGCGCCCATTCCTCCAGCGTATCGAGCTGGCCGGCCGCATAGGCGCCGCCGACCACGGCGCCGATCGAGGTGCCGACCACGACATCGGGCACGATGCCGTGCGCCATCAGGGTCCGGATCACGCCGATATGGGCAAAACCGCGCGCCGCGCCGCCGCCAAGCGCAAGGCCGATGACCGGCTTGCGGATCGTGCCGAGACCGACATCGGAACCTTCGGTTCCGTTCGCACGGCGTCCTTTCAGAATGTCCAGCACCGAGATCTCCACGCCTACGCAAACTGTGTGCAACGAGTCGGCAACGGACTCATGACGCATGACAGCCTAGCACCAGCCTACCAGAAGCATCCTTTATGCCGGGTCGACGGGAGCGCCGGATGCCGCTGATTTGAACTCTCCGCCGGAGAATGCGACCAAGTCGCGCGCTGCTTACGGGGTTCCTCCGGGACAGTTGAGTAGAGGCTTGAATTTGCCGCGTTTTTGTTCAAAAGCAAGACGATGACGACAGGTCGCGGGTTCACCAGATTCCGGCGCAGCGGGCGGCTATGGCTTGTGCTCGCCTTGTCGTGGCCGCTGACCGGGCTCGTGACGCCGCCGGCCGCGGCGCAACTGTTCAGCGACCGGCCACCGCCGATTCCGCCGGCTTCGGTGCCCGATCCCGGGGCGGCGGTGAGCCTGGCGCCACCCTCCGGCCCCGCCGCCGGTCCCATTCCGCCACCGGCCCCGCAGGTGCTGCCGGGACCGCCCGTCGCCGCGATCCCACCCGGCGCGCCGGCTGCGATCCCGCCGGTTGCTGCTCCACCCGCCGCGGCTCCCAATCAGGGCGTGCTGTCGCTGTCGGCGCGGTTCGGAAAGGACCTGCCGAACATCAATGGCGGTCTGGTCTGGCGCGTGTTCGCCGACCGACCGGACGAATCCGGCGCCTTCAAGATGCTGCGCGAGGATCGCGGCCCGACGCCGAACATCGTGCTGCCGCCCGGCACCTATGTCGTGCATGTCGCGCTCGGCCTCGTCAGCGCGGTCAGGTCGGTGAACCTGAAGACGGAGACCGATCGCGAATCCTTCGTGCTGCCGGCCGGGGGCCTGCGCCTCGAGGGCAGGGTCGGCACCAGCAAGATCCCGCAGAACCAGATCTCGTTTGCCATCTACAAGGGCAGCCAGTTCGACGGCCGCGAGCGGGCGCCGCTGGTGCCGAACGTCGCCGCCGGCGACATGCTGATGCTGCCGGAGGGGACCTATTACATCGTCTCCAACTATGGCGACGCCAACTCGGTGGTGCGCTCCGACATCCGCGTCCAGGCTGGCAAGCTCACCGACGTCACGGTGACGCACCGCGCCGCGGTCATCACGTTGAAGCTCGTCTCCGACAAGGGCGGCGAGGCGCTCGCCAACACCGCCTGGTCGGTCATCAACCCCGGCGGCGACGTGATCAAGGAATCGATCGGCGCCTTCCCCAAGGTCGTGCTGTCCGAAGGCGACTACCGCGCGATCGCCAAGAACGAAGGCAAGGTGTTCGAACGCTCCTTCAGCGTCGTCAACGGCGTTGACGGCGAGGTCGAGGTGCTCGCGCGGTAAGCGGCTCGCGCGCGAAATGGCCCCGCAGAAGGACACCGACTCTCCCCGCTATCTATGAGAGCCAGTCTCCGGGAGAGCCGCATGCAGATATCCCACATCATCCGCCAGGCCATCGAGATCGGCGAGCGCAAGGGCTGGATCACGTTCGACGAGCTGAACGCACTTTGCCCGGCTAACACAGTCGACCCCGAGGACATCGAGCGGATCATGCGGGCGCTCAGCGACGCAGGCATCCGTCTGGAGGAGGACTGATGCAAGAACAGCGTTTTTGGCAGGAGCGCGCCTGACCACGGGTGTCGTCCCGGCGAACGCGGGACCCATACCGCGGATGCTATCGGGAGACCTAGCTGTCAGTGGCCCGCATCACCGCGGCCGGTGGCTATGGGTCCAGGCTCAAGGCCGGGACGACAGCGGCGATTGTCGAAGCAGTGGTGCGCGACACGACTCGCCAAGTCGTGCACATCTGCCCGTCGGGTTAATTTGTCGCACTTATTAGTTCTTGCGCCGTCGGGCAAATCAGGCGGATCTTTCCGCGCATCCCGCCTCGAGATGAGGGGCGTATCGCGGTCGTCACGAGACGCGAGGCGGGGAGCGGTGGGCGTGGTGGATTGCAGCGCGGGTTGCTCGCGCCGACGAACAATTCGCCACGCACGGTCAAGTCGCGCGGTCCTGATATCCCGATGCTGATGTCAACTCACGTTGAGGCTTCGCTTCGCGTGGGGATGGTGGCCAGAAAGCCCGGCGCACCAGGGAGAACGCGAAGCAGCCGTTCAGCCATCGCGCAGGGAGGGCCGGGTTTCCGGCTGACCTGTGGTACCTGCCGCCTGCTTTTTTTCGCAGGCGGGCCACGGGCCTCAGTCGAGGTCCGGCTCTCCCTGCGCCCTCTGTTCGAAGGGGGCGGTTCGATTAGCAAAACTCGGGCAGATATTGTCGCGAGATCGCAGGTTCACGTCCGCATCTATGCCGTATCCGTATCGACCTCGCCGTTGCGACATCGGCGACGAACGTGAAGCGATGCTGTCATAGTCGCTAATGCGCGATAACCATGGAACCACTTAAAACTGTCACAATCGCTGCGCGCGAGGCGCGAAGCCAATGCATTTACAGCTCGTTAAAGCCGTGTCTGCTTCAGATACCGTCGGGACCGACAGGGTGGCGATTGAGTGGGAATGATGCGTGCCGCGACGACCAAGGCGTTGACGACGATCAGCAGCGATCTGTTTGACGACATGCCGGTGCTCAGGCGCAAATGGCAGGCGGCATTGAAGCCGGGCCAGCGCCTGCCGCGCTACGAGGACGTCATGCTGGGCAGCCTCGGCCGTCTCGCCGATCATATCGCGGTGCTCAACAACGAGGACGGTGGCCTCCAGATTTCGCGCAGCGGCCGCTACGTCCAGCAATGGCTGCAGGACGAGCGCTGGGACGTCGCGGTCGAAGCCGTGTCGCCGGATTGCGCCACCGTGCTGGTGGAGGCGGCCAATTGCGCGCTCGTTAGCGGCCAGCCCTATCTCGCTCATGCGCATTGCGTCCGCGACGGCATGGTCCGCAGTTATGACGTGCTGGCGCTGCCGACCAACTCGCGGTGGGGCAGTACGCTGGTCGGGACCTACGTCAACGAGCGCGACGCGCAATATAATCTGCTCGATGCGATCTTCTCGACGACGGACGACGGCGTGGTCTCGCTCGCGACCATCCGCGACAGCGTCGGCATGCCCTGCGATTTCCAGGTGGTTCATCACAATCGCGCGGCGGCCGACCTGCTCAGGCTGCCGTCGGCGACGCTGCAATGGCATCGGCTGAAGCAGGGCGGCAACATGCTGTGCACGCCCGAGGTGATGGCGCGGCTGTTCGACGTCGTCACGCACGGGCGGAGCGACCAGTTCGAGCTCGACAGCGAGGCGCGCAGTCTCAGGCTCGGCGCCCACGCCTTTGGCGACATCATTTCATTGACCATTGCCGACGTGACCGCGCTGAAGCGGCGCGAGGCCTCGTTCCGGCTGCTGTTCGACGCCAACCCGGTGCCGATGTGCATCCTCGATGCGAAGACCGCGCAGATCCTCAATGTCAACGATGCGATGGTCGGGCACTATGGCTACGGCCGGGCGGATCTGCTGTGCATGAATGTCTGGGATCTCTGGCCGCCGGGCGAATGGGAAAGCCTCGATGACGCGCTGCTGCGGCTGGCCGACGGTGATCTGTTTCACCGCGACTGGCGCCATCGCAAGGCCGATGGCAGCGAGATCGAGGTGCTGACCTACGGCCGCGAGATCACCTTCGATGGCCGCGACGGCGTGCTGGTCGCGATCGTCGACATCACCGAGCGTCGTCGCGCCGAGGCGCGCATCGCCTACATGGCGCACCACGACGGGCTGACCGGCCTGCCGAACCGCGAATTCTTCCAGCAGCGCCTCGCGCAGGAGCTCGACGGCGCCGGGGCGGCCGACCGCCGCATCGCGGTGATGTGCATCGACCTCGATCTGTTCAAGACCGTCAACGACTCCTTCGGTCATCCGATGGGCGACCGGCTGCTGCAGGCGGTCGCGGGCCGCCTGACACAGCAGATGCATGGCGGCAAGCTGGCGGCGCGGCTGGGCGGCGACGAGTTCGCGGTGATCATCAGTCAGAGCTGCGGCGCCAGCGACGCCAGTGAGTGTGCCGCCCGCCTGATCGCGGCGCTCAGCGCGCCCTATGACATCGACGGCAACGAGCTCGTGATCGGTGCCTCCATCGGCATCGCGCTGTCGCCGGGCGACGGCGCGAGCTGCGAGGAGCTGATGAAGAACGCCGACATGGCGCTGTACCGCGCCAAACAGGACGGCGGCCGCGTGCATCGGTTCTTCGAAAAGGAGATGGACCGCCAGGCGCAGAAGCGCCGCGACATGGAGCACGATCTGCGCCGTGCCTTCGCCCAGGGCGAGTTCGAACTGCACTACCAGCCGTTGGTCGACGTCGCGACCGGCGCGATCTCCGCATTCGAATGCCTGCTGCGCTGGCGTCATCCCGACAAGGGCATGATCTCGCCCGCCGATTTCATTCCCGTGGCCGAGGACATCGGCCTGATCGTGCCGCTCGGCGAGTGGGTGCTGCGCGAGGCCTGTCACGAGGCGGCGCGATGGCCCGACGGCATCAAGGTCGCGGTGAATCTCTCTGCGGTGCAGTTCCGCAGCCGCAACCTCGTGCAGGTCGTGGTCCAGGCGCTGGCGCAGTCGGCGCTGGCGCCGGAGCGGCTCGAGCTGGAGATCACCGAGTCTATCCTGCTGGCCGAGACCGAGGCCAATCTGGCGACGCTGCATCAGCTTCGCCAGCTTGGCATCCGCATCTCGATGGACGATTTCGGCACCGGCTATTCCAGCCTCAGCTATCTGCGCAGCTTCCCGTTCGACAAGATCAAGATCGACCGCTCCTTCGTGAAGGACCTCGCGCAGCGCTCCGACTGCCTCGCCATCGTCCGCGCCATCTCCGGCCTCGGCAAGAGCCTCAACATCATCACCACCGCCGAGGGTGTCGAGACATCGGATCAGCTCGAGTGGCTGCGCGCCGAGGGCTGCAACCAGGTCCAGGGCTTTCTGTTCAGCGCGGCCAAGCCGGCCTCTGAGATCGCGGGCCTGCTGGCGCAGTTCGGCACGAGACCATCGAAGGCGGCGTGAGGATTAGAGGGAAGCGTACGGAATGTTGCACGCGGCTTCGGAGTGCCAATTAGTTGGGGGCTGAGGCGTCTCCGCACGTCATTGCGCGGCGCGGCGAAGCAATCCAGACGGCCTCCGCGGAGGAATCCTGGATTGTTTGCGCTCGCAAGGTTGGGCGGATGGAGCGTGGCGCGGCAATGAGCCGAGCGATCGCCGGGCGTCTGGTCCTCAAGGTCGCGCCGGTCCCGCGCGTGCCTTCGTCAGAACCGCGTCACGATGTCCGCGAGCGCCGGACGCGGCCGGTCCTCGCTCGGCTTGGCCGGCTTGCCGATGTGAATGAGCCCGGCGAGCTTCTCCTCCGTCTTGAGGCCGAGACCGTCCATCACGTCGCGGTCGAACATGAACCAGCCGGACAGCCAGCAGCCGCCATAGCCGAGTGCGGTGGCCGCGGTCAGGATGTTCATCGCGCTCGCGCCGGCGGAGAGCTCCTGCTCATAGGCCGGCACCTTGGGATGCGGCCGGGTGAAGCTGACGAGGCCGATCACCAGCGGCGCCTCCATGAGGCGATTCTTCTCGACCTCCAGCTCGGCGGCGCTCGCCTGCGGGTTCTTCCTGGCGAACACGGTCGCGATGACCTCGCCGGCGCGGCGGCGGCCCTCGCCCTCGAACACGATGAAGCGCCATGGCGCGAGCTTGCCGTGGTCCGGCACGCGGGCGCCGATGGTCAGGATGGTGTCGAGCTCGGCGGGCGAGGGGCCGGGGCCGCTCATCTCGCGCGGCTTCACGGAGCGGCGGGTCTTCAGCAGTTCAATCGCGTCGGTCACGTCGGTGGGTCTCGTTCGTTGCACGCGCGACAGATAGCATGGGCCTCCGCCTGCAACGAGACCACGGCACGGCGTTTTGATCGGTTCTACTGCACCCGGTGCTGCAGCCTTTGCGGGTTTCGGCGAAGACTTCGCGCGGGATGACGCGGATCGGGGCATATCCGATGCGGCCATCTGTCCTAAGCACGATATTCCCAGCGAATTGTCGAACCTTGGGCGGGCCGGTAAAAACATAGTGCTAAGAGATCCGCCGGGAGTTGCCTCGAGTGCAAGATCTGACGTGCCGATGACCGCACTGATTCCGTCACCTGACGCCGTCGCGCGGCTGCGCGGGACGGCTGGTTTCGCACGGGCGATGCGGGCGTCGACGGCATCGGCGATCAGGCTGTATCGGGGCGATCGCATCCTCAATGCGCTGCTGAGCGACCGGGCGCGGGCGCTGTTTCCGCACGTCGCGCTGTATCTGCATTTTGCCGAGCAGCGCGACGGCGAGCTCGGTCTCACCGTCGGCGCCATGAAGGAGATGTGTGCCAGGCTCGACCTGTGCAGCGGCGGCCGCTGCGAGGCCATGCTGGCGCTGATGCGGGCGACCGGGCTGGTGGCGTCGGCCTCGAATCTGGACCGCCGGCGGCGGCCGCTGGTCCCGACCGACAAGCTGATCGCGCTGCATCGCGAGCGCTGGGGCGTACAGTTCGACGCCATGAGCGCGGTGCTGCCGGCCGCCGTGGGTTACCGGGCTGCGTTGAACGATCCGGCCTTCGTGAAGAGCTTCGTGCTCGAGCTCGGCCGTCGCTTCATCGCCGGCGTCCGGATCCTCGACGGAGCGCCGGAGCTTGAGCCGTTTGCCGAACGGACCGCGGGCATGGTGATCCTGTTCAGCCTGGCCCAAGGCGCCGGGCCGGACCAGCCATTCCCGCCCGACGGCCCCGTGCCGTTCTCAATCAACGGTCTGGCGACCCGCTTTTCGGTGTCGCGCAAGCACGTGCTGACGCTGCTGCGAGACGCAGAGGAGAAGCGCCTGCTCATCCGCAGCACCGACGCCATCACCATTCTGCCGCTGGGGCGCGAGGCGATCGAGCGGATGCTCGCGACGATGTTTCTCTACATGGCCGAATGCGCCGACGTGGCGCTGCAGGCCGCGGGTCGAGACAGAGGTTCGGCGGATGCTGTCGCCAGTCTGTCGGCGTAGCCGCGTAGCCCGGATGAGCGCGCGCCGGAGCCCGTCAGGGCGACGGCGGGAGCGACATCCGGGATCTCACGCGCTGTCGCGGCGACACCGCATGTCGCTGCGCTCGTGCGGGCTACGCGCTACGACGTCACGCCGCCTCGCGCTGACGGCGCCGCACGTCCGGCGGCGTCGCCTCGTCGACCAGGGCGGCGATGGCCTCCGCGGTCGGCATCACGGTCTGGCCGTCGCGGCCGAGCCGGCGGACGGAGACTGAATGCGTCTCGGCCTCCTTCTTGCCGACGACGAGCAGGGCCGGGATCTTCTGCAGCGAGTGCTCGCGGACCTTGTAGTTGATCTTCTCGTTGCGCAGGTCGATCTCGCATCTGAGCCCGGCGCGGCGCAGCGCAGCCAGCACCTGCTTGGCGTATTCGTCGCCTTCCGAGGTGATGGTGGTGACGACGACCTGGGTCGGCGCCAGCCACAGCGGGAAGCTGCCGGCATAGTGCTCGATCAGGATGCCGATGAAGCGCTCCATCGAGCCGCAGATCGCGCGATGGACCATCACCGGCGCCTTCTTGGCGCCGTCGGCGTCGATGTAGAACGCACCGAACCGCTCCGGCAGGTTGAAGTCGACCTGCGTGGTGCCGCACTGCCAGTCGCGGCCGATGGCATCGCGCAACACATATTCGAACTTCGGCCCGTAGAACGCGCCTTCGCCCGGATTGATCTCGGTGCGGATGTGGTTGCTCTGCGCCTTGATCTCGTTCAGCACGGTCGCCATCACGCGCTCGGCGTGATCCCACATCTCGTCGGTGCCGACGCGCTTCTCCGGGCGGGTCGAGAGCTTCACCGTCAGTTCACCCTCGAAGCCGAAATCCGAGTAGGTCGACAGAATCAGGTCGTTGATCTTCAGGCACTCGTCGGCGAGCTGGTCCTCGGTGCAGAACACATGCGCGTCGTCCTGGGTGAAGCCGCGCACGCGCATCAGGCCGTGCATGGCGCCGGAGGCCTCGTAGCGGTGCACGACGCCGAATTCGGCGAGCCGCAGCGGCAGGTCGCGGTAACTCTTCAGGCCATGCTTGAAGATCTGCACGTGACCCGGACAGTTCATCGGCTTCAGCGCGAACCAGCGCTTGTCCTCGGCCTCGTCGCCGGCGGACTGCGCCGCGAACATGTTCTCGCGATACCAGTTCCAGTGGCCGGAGGTCTCCCACAGCGACTTGTCGAGGATCTGCGGCGCGTTCACCTCGTCATAGTCGCCGGCGAGGCGCCGGCGCATATAGGCGATCAGCGCCTGGAAGATGCTCCAGCCTTTCGGATGCCAGAACACGACGCCCGGGCCTTCCTCCTGGAAGTGGAACAGGTCCAGCTCGCGGCCGAGCTTGCGGTGGTCGCGCTTTTCGGCCTCCTCGATCTGCTTGAGGTAGGCGTCGAGCTGCTCCTGCTTGGCGAACGCCGTGCCGTAGATGCGGGTCAGCATCGGATTGTTGGAGTCACCGCGCCAATACGCGCCCGCCACCTTCATCAGCTTGAAGGCGTTGCCGATCTTGCCGGTCGAGGTCATGTGCGGACCGCGGCAGAGATCGAACCAGTCGCCCTGGTAGTAGATCTTGATCGGCTCCTCGCCGGGAATGGCGTCGACCAGCTCGACCTTGAAGGCCTCGCCCTTGTCGCGGAACACCTGCTTGGTCTTCGCGCGGTCCCACACCTCCTTGGTGAAGGGTTTGTCGCGGCCGATGATCTCGCGCATCTTCTTCTCGATCGCGGCGAAGTCTTCGGGCGTGAACGGCTCGTTGCGGAAGAAGTCGTAGTAGAAGCCGTTCTCGATGACAGGGCCGATGGTGACCTGGGTGCCCGGCCACAGCGCCTGCACGGCCTCGGCCAGCACATGCGCGCAATCGTGCCGGATCAATTCCAGCGCGCGCGGATCGTCGCGGTCGACGAGCTCGAGCCTGGCGTCCTCATTGATCGGATCGTTGAGGTCGACGAGATCGCCGTTCAGCGCCATGGCGACGGTGCGCTTGGCGAGCGAGGGCGAGATGCCCTTGGCGATGTCGAAGCCGGTGGTGCCCCGGGGATATTCACGCCGGGCGCCGTCGGGGAAGCTGATGGTGATCTTCTCGACCGGAGCGGCGGGCTTCAGGTTGCTGAGGCTGTATTGGAAATTGGACTTTTGCTGGTCGGACTTGGAATCAGGCGATTTCGGATCGGACATGGGTCACTCCTTGAGCTCACTCCTGCGAACGAGCGCAGGTAAGCGGGAGCAAGGGGTATAGCAGGGGATTTTCAGGCTGCAACCGGGAGAGGGACGGGAAAACCGCCCAATTGCGGCTGGTGCGGCGATGCGGAGATTGCCGCCGCGGGCCGGTATGATACAACTTCAAGTGTTCGGGGCGTGGGGACGCGTTTGGCGATGGAGTCTGCAGGAGAGGCGCCGCTGTCTGTGTGTCGGCGCGGCGGCATTCATGTTGGGGCCGCGCTGATCGTGTTCGTGTTGTCGAGCCTGTCGTCGCTCGCGGCCGTTCCGGCGATGCCAAAGCCGGCGACCCAGCCAAAGCCCGCGGCACATGCGAGGCCGGGTGCCCCGGCCAGGCCTGCAACGGAGTCCAGGCCGGCCGCGCGCCGCGCCGCGCCGCCGCGGGTCGCCGACGGCTCGACGCCGATTGCGTTCGCTCTCGTCAAGGGCTCCTCGGACGCCTGTGGACATGGCTGTGACAGCTGGATCGCCGCCGAAGGCAAGATCGACGGCGGCGCCGCGGCGCGCTTTCGCAAGTTCATGAAGCAGATCGGGGAGCGCAGACTGCCGATCTACTTCAATTCTCCAGGCGGCAATCTGCAGCAGGCGCTCGCCATCGGCGACATGCTGCGCGAGCGCAAGGCCGCCGTGCGGGTGGGACGCACCACCTTGCGCGAGTGTGGCTTCGAGCCTCAGGAGGGCGAAGCTTGTACCAAGCTGAAGCTGTCCGGGCGCGAGCTGCATGGCGAGGTCTGGACGCGGGGGGCGATGTGCAATTCGGCCTGTCCCTACATGCTGCTCGGCGCGCCCACGCGTGACATCGCAGCGGATGCGACGCTCGCGGTGCATTCGCCGCGCGTCATCCTGAACTTCACCGGCGGCGTGCCGACCCGCGAGATGCGGGCGCAGGCGATGCAGCAGGCGATGGCGCGGGCCGACAAGATGGTGCTCGACTACATCACCAAGCTCGGCGCGGATCCCGCTCTGCTCACGGTGGCGCGGTCCGTTCCGTTCGAGAGCATGCGCATCCTGACGCGGGAGGAGATCGCGCGGTTTGCGCTCGACAGGCGGCAGCGGGTCGAAAGCCCCTGGATGTTCGAGACCGCCAGCCGTGGGATTGCCTACAAGACCATTCTCGCACGCAAGGACGGTGAGAGCACGTTCCAGACCACGCGCTTGCAGATGGTCTGCTTCGATCAGGACCGCTTCGAGCTCGACGTCGAGCGCATCGCGCCGGCCGGCTCGCCGCCGGGTCCGCTGGCAATGGCGAGCGGAGATATGCGGCTCAATTTCCTCTCGCCGCCGCGGCGGTCGGGCGACCGCGAGACCTGGGGCGTGTTCCTGAATGCAAGCCAGGTGAAAACGCTGTCGTTGATGCCGTCGGCCGAGCTGAGCGATTCCCTGTTGAATGTCGCGCGTCGCAATGTCTCGACATTTCCGGTGAGCAGCGAAGGCCTGCAATCTGCTCTGAAGATGCTGATCGAGAGCTGCCCGCCGTCCAAGGCCGTCGCCCGTCCGACGAGTACGCCGGTTCCGTGGACGCAGATTCCCTCGCCGCAGGCCTCGGCGGCGCAGTCCGCCCCCGCGCCCTGACGAGAATGGCGGCCAGGACGAAGGAGGGAGGACGAAAGAAAGTCATGGGCGGCATGAGACATTTTCATGCAAATGCATGAAATTCTCTGCTATTGAGGCGCGATGACATCCACTTCCGCTTCCGGGCGCTTTGCGCCGACCGCGCTCATGCTCGGCAATCTCGTCACCGGCTGCTCGGTGCTCGCGCCCGCCGGCCTGCTGTCCGAGCTCGCCTCGGATCTCGCTGTCGGCGTTCAGACGGCGGGGCTCCTGATCACCTTCGGCGCGGTGGTGCTCTGCATCTGCTCGCCCTTGACCGCTTGGCTGACGAGCCGCTTCGATCGCCGCCGTCTGCTCGCAGCGACGCTCATGGTGCTCACGCTCGGCAATCTCGCCTCGGCGTTTGCGCCCGATTATGCGAGCCTGCTGGTGCTGCGCCTGGTGATGCTCGCGGTCGGCGCGCTCTATACACCGCAGGCCGCCGGGACGGCGGCGCTGATCAGCCCGCTCGAGAGACGCGGCAGCACCATCGCCTATGTCTTCCTGGGCTGGTCGCTGGCGGCCGCCGTGGGGCTGCCCATGATCACCTTCATCGGCAGTCATTCCGGTTGGCGGGCTGCCTATCTCGCCGTCGGTGCGGCCGGCGCGGTCAGCTTTGTTCTGCTGACATGGCGCCTGCCATCCGGCCTGAAGGGCGCGCCGGTTGCGTTGAAGACCTGGACCGAGCTCGGCCGTAACCGTCTGGTGGTTCTGCTGCTCCTGGTCACGACCCTGCAGATGTCGGGGCAGTTCGTGATCTTCACCTTCATGGGACCGCTGTTGAAGCGCCTGACTGGCGCGGACTCCAACCAGATCGGGCTCGTGTTCGCGATCTACGGCGCCTGCGGCTTTCTCGGCGTCGTCATCGCAACCCGGATCGTCGATGGCTGGGGGGCCTACCGGACATCGCTCTTGTTCACCTGCCTGATGTTCGCCGGTGTGTCGGCCTGGACGCTGGCGGCGGGCACCTACGGCCTCATGGCGGTGGCGGTCGCCATCTGGGGGTTGGGGTTTGCGTCCACCAATTCGATGCAGCAGGTTCGGCTGGTGGCAGCCGCGCCGCCGCTTGCCTCGGCCTCGGTGTCGCTCAACACCTCCGTGCTCTATATCGGCCAGGCCATCGGCTCCGCGATCGGCGGCAGCCTGTTTGCACGCGACCTGCTCGGAGCCACCGGCTACGTCGCACTGATGTTCCTAACTCTGGCGTTGCTGGCAATTCTGGCCAGCCGCCAGCGCGCGCGGACCGCGGTTCCGGCCTGAGCAGCGGGTTGGCGCTTGGCAAAGCCGGCCCGACCGGATTAAAGGCCGATGTCGTGGGGGTTGCTGGGGCGTGGATTCTGCCACGGCCGGCGAGTAGCATCGACGGACGTCCTCGCGTGCCCACGGGTCGGATGAGAGAGATATGGCATGAAGAAGATGATGTTGAGCCTGGCCGCAGTGCTGCTGTGCACCCCTGCGCTGGCCCAGAGCGCGCCGATGGTCGGTGACCGTCCGCTGGTGCAGGTCAAGCCGAAGGGGACGAAGACCGCCGCCGCCGCGCCGGCCAAGCCGCAATCGGCGGCCGCCAAGCTCCAGGCCTGCCTGGAGATCGACGACGGAACCAAGGAGCGCCTGAACTGCTACGACGCCGTCATTCCGCCGGCAGCCAAGCCGAAGGCGATGAAGGCCAAGGTGGTCGGCGACTGCAAGTTCACCAAGGAAGAGGATGAGCGGCTCGCCTGCTTCAACGGCTTCGTCGAGAAGCTTCCGAAGTCCTGAGGCATTGCGGCGGCCTCTGTCTCAGCGGCTCGACACGCGGTTCGACATGTCCTGGGCTCCGGCCGCGATCCGGATCGGCGGCTGGGCGGCCGCCATCTTGACCAGCACATCCTTGATCGGGTTGCGGGTCCATGCCTGCGTGACGTAGTCGCGATGGGTGATGCCCTCGTCGGTCTCGACGAAGACGACGCTGCCCGGGCGCAGCGGCCGTTCCATGTCCTCGGAGACCTCGATGCCGCGATTGCGCAGCATCGTCATCAGTTCCTGATCATGCCGCGCCGTATAGCGCGTGTAGGAGCTGATGAAAAAGCCGGAGCGGTTGCGCTCGACCCAGTTGGCGAACTTGTCGAGCTGGCCGTAGACCGCATCGAGCAGCACGACGCCGCGCACGCGATCGCCGATGCCGCCGACCTCAAGGCTCCAGGCCGTGGGGAGAAAGCCACCGCTGTAGCCGACGATCACGATGGGCATGCCGGCGAACGTCTTCGCGGTGGCCGGATTGCCGGTCAGGCGGGCGAGGCTGGCCGCGGCCTCGTCCATGAAGCGCTTGAAGCCGCCGGGCTGCCAGAACTTGCCGGCGCTCGAATCGGCGGCGTCGACGGCCATCTGCGGCGCGAGCAGTACCGCGTTGACGCCCGCCGCGGTGATCTGCTGCGGCACCAACTGGCGGTCGCGCACGTCGCGCTCCAGCGTGGCGCCGTTGCCGTGGAAGAACACGACGATCACGCCCGGCTTGCGCACATCGAATTGTTCGGGGACGTGCACCAGCACACGGCTGTCGTTGTAGGTCTGGTCCTGCCAGTAGACGCGGCCGGACAAGCTGCGGTGGCCGCGGCGCTCACCGTTGCTGACGTTCAGGAATGGCGCGTCGGATGCCGGATTGTTACCGAAATAGGGAAAGGCCGACGACTGCATGCTGACGAGGGTCGTCAGATCCTCACGCTGCCGCCGTTCCGACCGTTGCGGCTCCAGCGATGCGATCTGTGAGGGCGCCGGCTTCGGAGCGAAGTCGGAGGGCGTGTGAAGCCGGAAGCTCTCCTGCGCGGACGGGAAGCGGTCGCTGAATTCAGGTACCGGAAAACGATCGTCGAAGGTCAGCCCCTGGGCCGTCGATGCGTTGGCGGCCAACGCCTCGGGATTAGGCGCCTTGCCGCAATGCGTGAAGGAAAGGCAGATTGCCAGCGCCGATGCCGCGCGCCACCAGAGGCACGAGCCCCTGCGCACAGACGTCACCACTTTCTCGTCTTCCCCGATCATCCGTCCCCAAAGACGCGTTCGAGCCGCAACACGGCTCTTCAACCAGCGGATTTCGTTCAACCTGCGCCGCCGAAATTGAGGTCGCGTTAAGGACCGTGTCCGGTCGACCCCGGGCGTACCGGGACACACCACGCGAACGTGTCGCGATTGTGGGACGGCCGGAGGCCCGATGCAATGCCGCAGCCCAGCCCGGCCGAAATCGGTTCAAAAATACCCTTGAAGAAGGTCATATTTAACGCCCGTTAACGATGTTTGAATGCTTCGGCGGGAACCTGGGCTGAGGCAGAGGAAGGGGCGCCGGGCGTCCCTCGACGAGATGGCTGCATCCGAGGCGGACGATCCCGGCCGGGGCCGGACAGACGGCGACCGGGTTCCATCCGTGTCCTTGCCGGTCGCGACCGCGATCGTCATCGCCGACATGATCGGAGTCGGCGTCTTCACCAGCCTCGGCTTCCAGGTCCGGGACATCCCGTCCGGCTTCTCCATTCTGGCGCTGTGGGCGGTCGGGGGACTGGTGTCGATCTGCGGGGCGCTGTCCTATGCCGAACTCGGCACGATGTTTCCGCGCTCGAGCGGCGAATACAATTTCCTCACACGGGCGTTCCATCCGGCGATCGGCTTCATGGCCGGGTGGGTCTCGGCGACGGTGGGCTTCGCGGCGCCGGTGGCGCTCGCGGCCATGGCGTTCGGCGAATATGGTCGCGCCGTCATCACCAGTGCTCCGCCGATGCTGCTCGCCACGGGTGCAGTCTGGCTCGTGACAGCGGTGCAGCTCGGCGGCATCAGGCAGTCGAGCCGCTTCCAGCTGTTGTCGACCATGCTGAAGCTCGCGCTCATCACCGCCTTTCTCATCGCAGGCTACACCATTGCCGCCCCGCAGTCGGTCACTTTCCTGCCGACCGCGGCCGATATCGGCCACGTGACGAGTGCGGCGTTCGCAACCGGACTGGTGTTCGTGATGTACGCGTTTTCCGGCTGGAACGCGGCGACCTACATCATCGGCGAACTGCATGCGCCGGAGCGGACCTTGCCGCGCGCGCTGCTGCTGGGCACGGTGATCGTTCTGGTACTCTACATCGCGCTCAACGCTGTTTTCCTGCGGGCTGCACCGATGGACGCTCTCGCAGGCCAGCTCCAGGTCGCGAGCATCGCGGGCAGTCATATCTTCGGCGAGACCGGCGGGCGCTTCGTGGCCGCGATGATCTGCGTCGGACTGGTTCCTTCCATTGCCGCGATGATGTGGATCGGCCCGCGCGTGCTGATGACGATGGGCGAGGACATTCCGGCGCTGTCGGTGTTTGCGCGGCGCTCGCGTAATGGGGCGCCGGCCTATGCCGTGCTGTTCCAGCTCACGGTCGCCACCCTGATGCTGTTCACGGAAAGCTTCGAGGCGGTGCTGGACGTCGTCCAGTTCTCGCTGTTGTCCTGCTCGCTTCTCGCTGTGCTCGGACTGATCAAGCTGCGCATCGCGCAGCCCGAACTCACGCGACCCTACCGCGCCTGGGGCTATCCGGTCACGCCGTTGATTTTCCTCAGCGTGACCTTCTTCATGATGTACTATCTCATCACAACGCGGCCCTTGCAGGCAGGGCTCGGCGCAGGCGCAATGGCGTCGGGATTGGTGATCTATTGGTTCGCTCACGCGCGATCGCGCCGTATCGCCGCAACGCTCGCATCGGGTTCGGATTGAAATGCTGTTGGTCTCGAGAGTCTGGTTCGCCGTCGCATGTCTGATCCTTGCCATGAGCTTCGAGGCTCGGGCTCAGACCACCACGCCGGACGATACGGCGCGGGTGCTGGCGGGCATGCCGCCAGCAGCGGGCTCGCCGCTCCTGCCCTTCGTGCAGGATCCGGCGTGGCGGCGGCACGCGGCGTTCTTCGACAACGCCTTCAATCAGCTCGAGCAGCGACAATTGTCGAAGATCAGGGCCTGGGCGGATGCCAATCTGGCCGCGCCGCGGCCGTCGATGTTCTATTTCTTCTCGGGGCCGGATTTTCTCTATGCCGATGCCTTTCATCCGAAGGCAACGACCTATGTCCTGGCGGCACTCGAGCCGACGGGCCCGATCCCGGACCTGACCAGATTGCCCCGAGGCAGCATCGGCCCGGCGCTGTCCTATGTCGAACGCTCGTTGCAATCGGTCCTGAGCTTCTCCTTCTTCATCACCAAGGACATGAAGGTCGACTTGCGCGAAGGCGAGCTCGAAGGGACCTTGCCGATCCTCTACGTCTTCCTGGCGCGCACCGGCAAGACGATCCGCGAGGCCAGTCTGATCTGGTTGGACGAGAACGGCGGATTGCACGGCAACGACGAGGCGCCGACGCGCAATGCGACCAAGGGCGCGCGCATCCTGTTTGCCGGCGCCGACGGGGTCGCCAAGACGCTCTACTACTTCTCCAGCGATCTCTCCGATTCCGGCGTGAAGGCGAGCGGGTTGCTCAAGTTCTGCGAGCCGCTGGGGCCGGGCGACAGTCTCCTGAAGAGCGCGTCCTATCTGTTGCATGAGAACGGCTTCGGGCGGGTCCGTAGCTGGCTGCTGAAGAACAGCGCCACCATCATCCAGGACGATTCCGGCATCCCGCTCGCAAGCTACGAAGCGCGGGCTTGGCGTTTCCTGCCGTTCGGACGCTACGCCGGGCCGATCGACAAGTTTCCGGACATGTATCAGAGGAGCTATGCGAAGCTGTTCGAGCGCGCGCAGCCGCTGGAGTTCGGGATCGGCTATCGCTGGCGCACGCGTGAATCGAATGTCCTGCTCGCGGTGAGATCGCCTCCGGCCGACGCGACAGTCTCGGCCGAAGCGAGCGTCCTTCCAGAGACGGATTACCAGCCGCCGCCGCGCGCCCGGCGCGTGCCGCGGGCGCCGGAGCCGGTTCCTCTCTATCCGCCGCCGCGGCGCGACGATTTCATCTTCTGGCCGAGATGGTAGGGGCGAATCTCACCAGTGCACGCTCTGGCTGGGCACGATGTAGGACGTCGTCGGCGGGGGCAGGGCGGTGCTGTCCGTGAGATAGCGCCAGGCACCGACAATGACGATCAACAAAGCGATGATGCAGAGCAGGTCCACCTGGCGTGCGTCATGATGGCCGGCATGATCGGGACCGACACTCTTGCGCGCTCGGTGGCTTCTGGGGCTGATTGTCCAGCGCATCGTTGTTTCCTCCCGAAGGAAGCGTCACATCAATGCCAGTCCAAGCGGCGCGGTTCCTGCTGACAGCGCCGTCGCATTGCAGAAGCATAGTCCTGGCGTGGGATTTCGCCAGCGCCATCTGCGAGGTCGATCGATCGATTCGGTGCTTGTTGCGCTGCACCTCAGTTCGGCCCGTTGACGCCGCGCCATCGCGCATAGCGCCAAGGCAGGTACCAGCGGGCGCGCGCAGGAGCCGTCGTTGGGACGTTGTCGATGCCGGAGGTGCCAAAGGGCTGGCAGCGCAGCAGCCGGGCGAGCGTCATCCAGCCGCCTGCCCAGAGCCCGAAGCGCTCGATGGCTTCATCAGCATAGACCGAGCACGTCGGCAGGTGCCGGCAATTGTAGCCGACCAGCGGCGACAATGTGTGGCGATAAAGCCAGATCAGCGCGTGAGCCGCGCGGCGCGGGAGTCGCCCCAGCAGCGACCCGATGTGCGCAGAATGGCAGCCGATGTCGGAGCATGAGTGCTTCATGAGCGAAATGCCAGATGGATGTGCGAGCTTCTGACCGGTTCTTCGCTGGGAACCCTGCTCTCGTTCATTTGTGGTGATGTGATGCAACAATGGCCAGTTTTCAGCGGCGCCGCAGCACGCCGCAGCTGGACGGTCGGTGATTGCCCGGATACGTTTCCCGACAAGGATGTGACAGACTAATAACGGATTTGAGGCCAGCTTGTCAGGTCTTTCCGCAAGAAAACCGAGGAACTGCGTACCGAGCTATACGAGGGGGACGGATTGCGCGTGAGATTGCTGCGGTCGCATGAATTGCGCTGGATGCTACTCGGTGTGGCAGCGCTTGGTTTGGTGGTCGGTGGGGCGATCACCGTTATGTCCAACACGGCGCGCGCCGGCGGCGCGCTCGAAGAGCGCAAACTCCCGATGCGGTTCGGTTGGGTCGCCTGCGAGCCGAATTGCGGCTGGGTCAGCGCGGTCGGGATCGTTACCGGCGACACGCCGAAGGATTTCGAGGATTTCGCGAGGGATCGCGACCTGACGGGCACCACCCTGGTGCTCGACTCCAGCGGCGGTTCGGTCAACGACGCCATCACCCTGGGTCGCCGGTTCCGTGGGCTGAAGATGCGCACGACGGTCGGCATGACCCAGCGTCCGAGCCGCGCGGGTGACCGGCCGCGCGTGGTGCCCGAGGCCTATTGCGAGTCGATGTGCGTGTTCCTGCTGTTGGCTGGAACCACGCGTTATGTTCCGGACACCGCCCATGTCCGCGTTCATCAGATCTGGATGGGAGACCGCGCCGACGACGCCAAGGCGGCGAGCTATTCGGCGCAGGACCTGATGATCGTCGAGCGCGACATCGGGCGTCTCGCCAAATACACCTTCGACATGGGCGGAGCGGGCGATCTGCTGTCGCTGGCGCTGAACGTGCCGCCCTGGGAGGACCTGCATGAGCTGTCGCGCGCCGAGCTGCGGCTCACCAATATCGTGACCACGGATCTGGTCGCCGAGGTGCTGCCGCCAAAGGGGGCGGTGCCCGTCGCCGAGCTCGCGCCGAAGCCGCAGGCCAGAGACAAGCAGCAGGACCGCTTCCCGGCCGCGCTCGACAAGCAACTCTCCCGCACCGCCGAAGCGCTTCCGGCGGCGACGGTGGCGGCGACGCCGCCGCAATAGGCAGCGACGTCGCTGGCGAACCGGCGCCAGCGTCCGAAAGGGGCGACAGGTGCCGTCACCCTCGCGCGAGCTGGCTATGCGATTTTGACGTGCGGGGGAATGATGCCGCCTCAGCCCTGGGCCGCGGCCGGCTGCTCGCCGTTGGCTTTGGCCTCGATCTGGCCGATCGCATCCACCACGGCATCGAAGGTCAGCATCGTGGAGGCGTGGCGGGCCTTGTAGTCGCGCACCGGCTCGAGCAGGGCGATGTCGGCCCATTTGCCTTCCGGCGGCGCACCGTTCTCCTTCAGCATCCTTCTCACCGTCTCCCGCAGCTCGCGCAGCTCCGCGGCGCTGGAACCGATGACGTGGCGGGCCATGATCGAGGAGGAGGCCTGGCCGAGGGCGCAGGCCTTCACGTCGTGGGCGAAGTCGGTCACCACGGGCCCGTCCATCTTGAGGTCGACCTTGACGGTCGAGCCGCACAGCTTGGAATGGGCGGTGGCGGTGGCGTCCGGGTGGTCCAGCCGTCCGAGCCGCGGAATGTTGCCAGCCAGCTCGATGATGCGCTTGTTGTAGATGTCGTTCAGCATGTGCCTGACGTCCCGGAATTACCGGCGTGGCGGCCTTGGCGGCCGGGTTTCATCGCCCTATATTGCGAGTATATGGAAACGATTGGCAGGAATTCCAGCCACATCCACAGGCGTCCGGCGCGAGAGGCGCTCAGCCTGCGTGTGGCACCTCTGCAGGTGACGCCCTCAAGGTGATGCTGTGCCGGTGACACTCCGGTCGGACCGCCGACCGGTCGAACGGAGTTGAGATGGACACTTTGATCAAGACGTTGCGCGCGAACAAGCCCGAGGGCAAGCCGTTAGACGCCAAGCTGACTGACCCCCGCGCTGCAGAGCTCGATCCTGCCGATTTTCTCGCCGCCGCCGTGCGGCCGGATCGGCCACGGCCGTCGCGCGCGGAAGCCGAGGCCGCGGTTTACACGCTCCTGAATTACATCGGCGAGGATCCGACCCGCGAGGGGCTGGTCGACACGCCGCGCCGGGTCGTCGAGGCCTATGATGAATTGTACCAGGGCTATCACCAGTGCCCGGCCGAGGTGCTCGACCGCACCTTCGGCGAGACCGCCGGCTATGACGACTTCGTGCTGATTCGCGACATCGAGTTCACGTCGCAATGCGAGCATCACATGATGCCCTTCTACGGCCGCGCGCATATCGCCTATACGCCGGTCGAGCGGGTGGTCGGCCTGTCCAAGCTGGCGCGCCTGACCGACATCTTCGCCCGCCGCCTGCAGACCCAGGAGCATCTCACCGCCCAGATCGCGGCTGCGATCGACGAGGTGCTGAAGCCGCGCGGCGTCGCCGTCATGATCGAGGCCGAGCACACCTGCATGTCGGTGCGGGGCGTCGCCAAGCACGGCGCCATCACCTTCACCAGCCGCTTCACCGGCATGTTCAGGGACAATCCGGCCGAGCAGTCGCGCTTCCTGTCCATGGTGCGGTCGCCGCAACGGTAAGCCTGCCAACCCGTTGAGCAGAGAGTTTCGTGTCTTCATCCTCAGTTGAGCGCGAGGAGGGCTTGGCCTTCCTGCCCAAGTTCGACGCGGCCGGCCTCGTCACCTGTGTGACGACCGATGCCGTGAGCGGCGACGTGCTGATGGTCGCCCACATGAACGAGGAGGCCCTGCGCAAGACGGTGGCGACCGGCGAAGCTTGGTATTTCAGTCGCTCGCGCAATGCGTTGTGGCGCAAGGGTGAGAGCTCGGGCCAGACCCAGCGCGTGGTCGAGATGCGCACCGATTGCGACCAGGACGCGGTCTGGCTGCGCGTCGAGCAGGCTGGCGCGGCGTGCCACACCGGCCGCCATTCCTGCTTCTATCGCAAGGTCGAGCGATCGGATGACGGCAGCGGCTCGCGGCTCGTCTTCGTCGATGCCGACAGGCTGTTCGATCCCGCCGAGGTCTATCGCAAGTAGGCCAGCGACCTGCCTCCGGGTCTGTCCGGTCGTTCATTGGCCCGGCCGGGCCCGGCGAATTAACTCGCCATTAACCATGCCCGCCGCATTTTGCCGGACGTTTCCGGCGCGTTCGTCTGCCAGCGAATCTGCAAACAGCGGGTCTTCCCATGTCGGTCGACGCATCCAACTCATCGTCCACCGGTTTCCTCGATGGCGTCCGGGCGAAGGTCGCCGGCGCGATCAAGCAGGCCGCTGACAGCGTCGGCACCAGCTTCGAATATCTGCTGTCGACCGCCAAGATGGAGTCCGACTTCAATCCGACCGCCGGCGCCTCGACGTCATCAGCGCGCGGCCTCTACCAGTTCATCGACCAGACCTGGCTCGGCACGGTGAAGGAAGCCGGCGCCGATCTCGGCTATGGCCAATATGCCGACGCAATCACCCGGACACCGTCGGGCGACTACACGGTCAGCGATCCCGCCATGCGGCAGGCGATCATGAAGCTGCGTGACGACCCGCAGGCGTCGTCCGCAATGGCGGCGGCGCTTACGCAATCGAACAGCTTCCAGCTCACCGTCAAGATCGGCCGCCGGCCGACCGACGCCGAGCTCTACATGGCGCACTTCATGGGCGTTGGCGGCGCCGCGAAGCTGATCACCAGCACCCAGGAAACTCCGAATGCATCGGCTGCGCGGATGTTTCCCAGCGCCGCCGCGGCCAACCGGCCGATCTTCTACGATCGCGACGGACAAGCCCGCAGCGTGTCCCAGGTCTATGCGGTCCTGAACACGCGCTATGCCGGCGCCGCCAATTCCTCGGCCACCAGGGGCGCGCTTGCACTCTATGGTGGGACGAATGTCGCGGCCAATGCGGCCGGCGGCGGCGCGCTGCCGACCACCGACACCGCAACCTTCCTGTCGATGTTTCCGGATGCGCGCGGTTCATCCCGGTCCGGCTCCTCGACGACGGCCGATGCGTCGGCGGTCAACCGGCCGGCAGATCCGATGTTTCGTTCGCTATTCCAGGTTGACGGCCAGTCGAGCCAGGCGGTCTCGCCGACCGTGCGCGAGTTGTGGGGCCATTCATCGGTTGCCAGCGCGACCCCGTCGGAGAGCGGCAGTATCGATGCCAGCGGCAATAGTCAGCGCAGGCTCGACCTGTTCAGCGATCCGCACGGCACCTTCTCGGGCTGATGCACCGGCGAAGGCGGTCGCGCTCGTCGCTGAACCATTGATCAAAAAGAACTATTTTGAAGTCCCGCCGCGGCTCGCGCCGCTGGCGGCGGCCGCATTTCCCCCGTCGGATTACGGCCAAATGCGGCGTTGAGTGGTACCATAGTATGTAAACAACTTGCCGCCTTAACAAAACATCAACAAAACCAGCCACTTATGGTGAACGCTTTGTTAAGCGTCGTGGTTTATTTTCGGTGCTGTTGAGGCCCTCGTGGCCTTTGTCTGCAAGTTGCGTAAGCCGGAAAGACCATGATCGTTCGGCAGTTTCTCAGTTGGGTCAGAACCGCACCCGCCGGTGAGCGGGCAGAGGCCACCAGGGCGCTCGCGCGGGCGTGGCTGTTGTCGGATCTTTGCGATGAGGATCGCGGCGCCGCGGAGGGCGCGCTCCTCATGCTGCTGGACGATCCGTCGCCGCTGGTGCGGCAGGCGATGGCGGAGGTGTTCGCCCGCTCGGAGGAGGCGCCGGCCGCCATCGTCCAGGCGCTCGCCACGGACCAGGCTTCCGTGGCCGCCATCGTCCTCGAACATTCGCCGCTCTTGATCGATGCCGACCTCGTCGACATCGTCGCGACCGGCAACTCCGACACGCAATGCGCGATCGCGCGCCGCGTCGGCCTGCCCGCGCCGGTGTGCGCCGCGATCGCCGAGGTCGGCAGCGCCGCCGCCGCGCTCGAGCTGATCGAGAATGCCTATGCCGAGCTCGCGCCGTTCTCCTGGGACCGCATCGTCGAGCGCCACGGCCACCTCGCCGCCATCCGCGAAGCGATGCTGGTGCTGGACGACCTGCCGGCCGCGACGCGCGCGGCGCTGGTCGACAAGCTGTCCGAGACGCTGGCGCAGTTCGTCGTCGCCAGGAACTGGCTCAGCGCCGACAGGGCAGGGCGCATCACCAATGAGGCGCGCGACCGCTCGACCATCACCATCGCGGCGCGCTCGCGCGGCGAGGAGCTGCGCGGGCTGGTCCAGCATCTGCGCGCAACCTCGCAACTCACCGCGGGCCTGATCCTGCGCGCGCTTCTCTCCGGCAACGTCGAATTGTTCGAGATCGCGCTATCGGAGCTCGCCGACATGCCGCGGGCGCGGGTGTCGGCGCTGCTCAACGATCGCGGTCGCGCCAGCCTGCAGGGGCTGCTGCGCAAGGCCGGCATTCCCGACACCACCTTCGACGCGTTCAGCATCGCGCTCGAGGTCTGCCGCGAGAACGGCTTTGCCGACACCCTGAGCGGAGCAGCGATCCTGCGTCGCAAGATGGTGGAGCGCGTGCTCACCCATTGCGCCACCGACCGCGACGCGGCCGCGCCGCTCTTGATCCTGCTGCGCCGCTTCGCCACCGAATCCGCGCGCGACGAGGCCCGCGAGTTCTGCGACGAGGTGATGGCGGAGGATTTCGTCGCCGGGCTGGAGTTCGGACTGATCGCGGCCTAGCGCAGCTCGCCTGTTCGTCCGCGGATTCCTCAGCAGATTAAGGCCGACCTCTCTCCGCCCGTCATTCCGGGGCGCGCGAAGCGCGAGCCCGGAATCCGTAACCACAGGGCAACGTGCCGAGGCAAGCTGTCACCGCTCGCGCGCCTCACATTCCATTCTATGGCGATGGATTCCGGGCTCATCGCTGCGCGATGCCCCGAAATGACGCCAGGATGGATGGTGGCCAACGATCCTGCGATGGAATGCATGGATAGTGAGCGGCCTGCCGGCCTATGGCTGATCGCTCGGCACGAGGCTCGGCGCCAGGATCGCTTCGAGATGCTCAGGCCGGTTGCGGTTGACCTGGATCAGATAGTCGTCCGCCACGCGGCGCAGCCGGCGGCTCAATTCGCCTGCGACCGTCGCGCTGTCATACTTCGTATGATCATGCACGATCGCCTGGATGGCGTTGACGTGATGCTCGAACAGCTCGGCGGGGACCTTTTCGAGGTCGGGCGCGTGCTCGATGATCCGGCACAGGCTATCGGCAACCTCGGCAGCGGCGGGATAGCCGAAGGTCGCGGCGTCGCCCTTGATGTCGTGGGCGGCGCGAAACATCTCCTCGCAGGCGTCGTCGTCGAAGCCGGTCTTGAGCACTGCTGCATAGGCCTCGGTCAGACGATCGGCCTCGGTGTCCATCCACGATTTGAACTCGCCGGACAGCCCGGCCAGCGCGGCTTCCGCGCGTGCGATCGGATCGTCGAGATCCTTCTCCTCGGCGCGGCGCAGCACCTTCTTCAGCGGATTGGGCTGGGTGATGACGTGATGCGAGGCGTAGGTCTTGACCTGGACCGCCGGGGCCTTGTCTTTCGCCATCTCGATATCCCCTGATGATGCCGATCAACGCAAATCGACCCACTTCCCCGATTCATAGCCGAGGACCTTGGCGCTCTGGGCGCCGATCCCCGGATTGCGTTAACGCGGGCTCACTGCCGCGCCCCTAAACTGCGGAGCGCGCCTTATCCAGAAGTGACGGCTGCTGGAAGATCTCCGCCTCGCCGCCGATCCGGCGTTCCGGCCCGATATAGGCCGTGTTGGTGTTGCGGCGCCGGTCCGGGCCGAAATAGGTCTTGGTCTTGATGAAGGGCCGCGGATTGGCGACCACGTTGAGGATGCGCTGATACAGGCCCTTGGCCGAGATCGGCTTGGCGAGGAATTCCGTGACGCCGGCGTCGCGCGCGACGGTGACGCGGCGCTTCTCCGAATGTCCCGTCAGCATGATGATCGGCGCGTAGGGATTGCCCTTGGCTTCCGGCTGCCGGATCATCTGCGCGAGCTCGAGGCCGTCAAAGATCGGCATTGCCCAGTCGGTGATGACGATATCTGGCGAGAAATGAGTGTACATCTCGAGCGCGGTCGCGCCGTCCTCGGCCTCGTTGACCTCACGGGCGCCGAACGAATGCAGCAGCGTGCGCAGGATGCGGCGCATGTGCGGGTTGTCGTCGCAGACGAGAAAGCGCAGCTTGTTGAAGTCGATGCGGTACATTTGGCCGGCCCGAAGGGATCACCGGTGATGGCGGTATACCCACATTAACCATACGGAGCCGCGGGTTAACAAAGCGTTGCGCAGCGCGGCCACGGAGCAAAAAGGCGCGGAAAACCGCCCGATGTCAGTAGCCGAACTGCTCGCTCAGGATCCGCTCTTCCAGGCTGTGGCCGGCGTCGAACAGCATCCGCATCGAGATCGTCTTGTCGGAGAGCACCTCGACCCGCTGGACGTTGCGGACCTCGTCATGGTCGGCCACCGCCGCGACCGGCCGCTTGTCGCCTTCGAGCACCTCGATGATCACATAGGCCGTGTTCGGCAGCAGGGCGCCGCGCCAGCGACGCGGCCGGAACGCGCTGATCGGCGTCAGCGCCAGCAGTGCGGCGTTGATCGGCAGGATCGGGCCCTGCACCGAGAGGTTATAGGCGGTGGAGCCTGCGGGCGTGGCGACGAGCACGCCGTCGGCGATCAGCTCCGGCATGCGCTCGCGCTCATCGATCAGGATGCGCAGCCGCGCCGTCTGTGCCGTCTGGCGGAACAGGTAGACCTCGTTGATGGCGTGGTGGATGTGAACGACGCCCGCGGCATCGGTCGCCCGCATCAGCAGCGGATGGATCACCGATTCCTGCGCCGCTTCGAGCCGTCCGTGCAGATCGATCGTGCTGAATTCGTTCATCAGGAAGCCGACCGTGCCGCGATGCATGCCGTAGATCGGCTTTCCCGACCGCATGTGGTCGTGCAGCGTCTGCAGCATCAGGCCATCGCCGCCGAGCGCGACCACGACGTCCGCCAGGTCGGGATCGGAGTTGCCGTACAGCGCGGAGAGCTGCGTCAGTGCGGCCTGGGCTTCGGCACTCGGACTCGCGACGAAGGCGATCCGCTCATATCGCTTGGACGTGGTCATGCGTCGCAGGGCTCGCTGGTCGGTTGGCCGGTGACAGGCGCCGTGTCGTCTAGCCGACCTTGCCCGTGCTTGTCCATCGCGGCCGGTATCCTGGGGCAATGGGGCCGGGATGAGGCTGATATGGCCCGGACGTGCGCGCACGCACGGAAGTCATCGTGGCGTCATTTTTCCTGCAGGCTGCGCACTGGGTCCCAGGCCAGGGATCCGGTCGCCAAGCTTGCTTTCACGCGTTCGGCGAAGAAGTGGCTTGGCGGATCGCTCAGTGCGCTTTGCGCGAAGCAGTCGACTGCTTGCGGCAGCTCGCCGGCGCGCCAGTGCGCAAGGCCTGTGGCATAGCTGGTGAGGAGGGCCTGTTCCTCCGGCGTGAGCTCGGCTGCGCGGCCATGCAGCTCGTAGATCTTCAGTGACTGCTCGCGGCCCTTGACCCGGATGGTGTCGAGCTCGCGCCAGGCAAACTCGGTGCCGGCCAGCGCCACCGTGCTCTCGGAGGCGATGATCGTGGTGCCGTAGAATTTGTTGGCGCCCTCCAGCCGCGAGGCCACGTTCACGGCGTCGCTCATGACGGAGTAGTTGAAGCGGCGTTGCGAGCCGAAATTGCCGACCAGCGCGGCGCCGCTGTTGATGCCGATGCGCTGTGCCACCTTGATGCCCTGGAACGCCGTCGACGAATGGTTGAGCTCGGCGAGCCTCACCTTGCAGTCGAGCGCTGCACGCGCCGCGCTGCGCGCATGGTCGGGATCGTCGAGCGGAGCGCCGAACACGGCGACCACGGAGTCGCCGATGTATTTGTCGACATAGCCGTCGTGGCTTTCGATGACGTCGGTCATGGCCGAGAGATATTCGTTGGTGAGCGCCATGAGCTGCTCCGGCGCCATCTGCTCGGCGAGGCGCGAGAAGCCCTCGATGTCGGAGAAGAACACGGTGACCTCGCGGGTCTCGCCGCCGAGCTGCGGCAGCCGGCGCGAGGCGAGCATGCGGTCGATCTCGTGCGGTGCGAGGTAATAGGCAAAGCTCTTCTGCAGCAGCCTGCGGTCCTTGTCGGTGACCATGAAACGATAGCCGGTGGTCGCAGCCAGCGCGAGCGCGCCGGCTGCGAGCGGCTCCGTCAAGGGCAGCCCGTAGGCATGGTCGAAGAGGGCGGTGGCAAGCGCGGTGTAGAGCAGCGCGAGCCCTGCCAGGATTGCCGCTGCAGAGGCGGGGCGCAGCAATCGGGCGAGCAGCGCAGCCAGCAGGGCGATGGTTGCGGCGATGGCGAAGATCGCTGGGCGTCCGAGTTCGGTGACCGCATCCTGCCGCACCAGATTGTTCACCGCCGTGGCGTGGATGTAGACGCCGGCAATGGTGCTGCGGGCGAACGTCTCGGCAATCCTGCGCTCGTCCAGAACGCAGCGCGGCCGCCGCCCGCCCTCGGCGCGGGTTGCGAAGCGCTTCGAGGTGAGCCGCCGATCCTCGATCCCGACGGTGCCGAGCAGGACGACCTTGCCGGCGAACTCGCGGTGAAAATAGTCCTTGTCGCCCTTGAGCGCGCAGGCGCGCAAGTCGGCAAACGAATAGGTCGGAATGTCCTGGGCGCCGCCGGCGAAATTCAGGGTCATGGTGCTCGGCACGCTGCCGGGCACCATGTACGCACCGAGTGTGACGCCATCGGCGGCAATGACCGGCGCGGTGCCGGTTGCGCGCCCCGCCAATTCCAACGCCATGCTCGGAACGGCCTTGCCGTCGACCGACAGCGTCAGCGGATGGCGGCGGACGACATCGTCGCTGTCGGTATAGGTGTTGAGCGGACGAAGGTTCTGCTGCTGGCGCACCGCGATGCGCTGTCCGGGCGCGGGCAGGATCGGCGGCTCGGCAAAGATCTCGCCCAGCACCACCTTGCCGCCGGCGGCCGCGGCCGCGAGCGCACGCAGGAAGTCGCGATCGAAGCCGCGCGTCTTCTCGCCGAGAGTGCTGTCGCCGAGCGGAATCTCCGACTGCTCGATCGAAGTCTGGAACACGATGTCGAAGCCGACCACCTTGGCGCCGCCGTCGAGGACGGCCGTCAGCACGCGCCCGATCTCGCCGGTCCAGGTCAACAGCGGCGCGCCCTTGAAGGGGGGCGCCTGGTAGCTCTCCTCGTCGACCGCGATCACCACCGCCGGACTCGCTGCTGCATCGTGACGGTTGCCGAAGGTCTCGAAGCGCAGCCATGTCAGTGCATCCAGCGACAGGCCGCGGCCGCGCTCGAAGAGGGGCGACACGAACAGGCCCGCGCACGCCAGCGCGATGGCGATGACGGCAAGCGCGTCGCGCGTCCGGCGTCCGATCGCCACCGACAAGAGCTTTCGGCTCAGTTGAACCGGATCAATCGCCCGACCGCAGGGCCGGGGCCTGCCTTGGCCTGTGCATCGACCTTGAACACGATGCGCAAGTTGCTGAAGCTCGCGACATAGGTGCCGCCGGGCGTGAGCGGGTGACTGGTGCCGGCGAAATCGTAGAATCGTCCCTTGTATTGCCGGCCCGAGAGCTCGACCTGCTGGCGCTCGCCGGGCTGGTCGAGGCGTTCGACGGTCAGCGTGCCGCGCCCTTTGGCCTCGAAGATGGGCGACGCGCTGTAGATGATCGCCTGCGCCACCGGCGCGCTGTCCGGTCCGACGCTGCGCACGATCGTCGCCGCGACCTCGCTGGTCTCGCGCGAGGTGGCCTGTGCATGGCTGGCGTCGCAATTGACGATGTCGCTCTTGAGCGTCGCGCCGTCGACCGTGCTTTCGCCGGGGCCGACGGTGACACTGCCGGCGCCGTTGACCGTCTCGCGCCGGCACGATTTGAGGTAGCTCATCACCACGGCGCCATCCGGGCCGAGCTTGATCACCTGGCCGGGCGCGACATAGTCCATCAGCTCGGCGCCGGCCACATCACCCTGGACGTCCTCGACCAGCGCCGCTGGCGGACCGGCCCAGGCTGCCGGCGATCCGATCACGGCCGGTCCGGCGAGCCCGGAGAGGGCTGCGATGATGAGCGTCGGCAACTTCATGATGAACTCCGTGATCGCAATCGGCGGCGGCCTCTTGCCCCAAACCTGGGTGTCCCAGTGATGGGACGTCGGAGGCGATGGAGAGGTTCGAGCCCATAACACACCTGAGGGGAACAGGCACTGGTGCGGATGTGACTTGGATCACGGAAGAGTTGCTTGAGCTTGCTCCCAAGCCGCGGTTCATGCCCTTGCAGAGGTGGCGTGTTGCGCCAAGCGCCTAGGGGAGTGAGCTGATGGCAGGGATGAGATCGTCCGTCGCGTGGCCGAGACTGATGGCTTTGACCGTGACGGCACTGCTCGCCAGCCCGGCCCTGCACGCCGAGGATGCGCCACCGGCGGCGCACGACGCCGCAGCGCCGGGCTCGCATCGCACCGGCTCGGCCGGAAATCGCGCCGCCAGCCCGCCCGGCTCAGCATCGACCGCCGAGCAGCACAAGTTGCCGCCGGACTCCACCACGACACAGAAGCTCGAACTGCCCGGCCGCACGCTGTCGTTCACGGCGACTGCCGGTTCGATCCGCCTGTTCGACGACAAGAGCGAGCCGCAGGCCGACATCGCCTACACTTCGTATCAGCTCGATGGCGCCGACCGCGCCAGCCGCCCGGTGACCTTCTTCTTCAACGGCGGGCCGGGTGCCTCGTCCGCCTATCTGCAGCTCGGCAATGCCGGTCCGTGGCGGATCGGAATCGACGCGGCCAGCGTGACGCCGTCGTCGAAGCTGGAGCTGATGCCGAATGCAGACACCTGGCTCGACTTTACCGATCTGGTGTTCATTGATCCCGTCGGGACCGGCTACAGCCGTTTCGTCGCAACCGGCGACGAGGTGCGCAAACGGTTCTTCTCGGTCGACGGCGACGTGCGTTCGCTGTCGCTCGTGGTGCGTCGCTGGCTGGAGAAGCACGACCGTCTCGCATCGCCCAAATTCATCACGGCCGAGAGCTATGGCGGCATTCGCGGTCCGAAGATCGTCAACAACCTGCAGCATGACCAGGGCATCGGCATCAGCGGCCTGATCCTGCTGTCGCCGCTGATGGACTTTCGCGACTATTCCGGCTCGAGCCTGATGCAATATGTCGCGAGCCTGCCGAGCTATGCGGCCGTCGCGAAGCAGATGAAGGGGCCGGTGACCCGCGCCGATCTTGCCGATGTCGAGCGTTACGCCAGCGGCGACTTCCTGCTCGATCTCGTCAAAGGCGAGGCCGATACGGAAGCCACCAATCGGCTCGCCGACAGGGTCGCGACCCTGACCGGCATCGACCAGGTGGTCAGCCGCAGGCTGGCCGGCCGCTTCGACGTCTCGGAGTTTCGCCGTGAGTTCGACCGCAAGAACGGCCGCATCACCGGGCGCTATGACGGCTCGGTGCTGGGCATCGATCCCTATCCGGATTCGAGCCGCTCGCGCAGCTCCGATCCATCCGGGGACGTGCTCACCGCGCCGTTGACCAGCGCCGCGGTCGAGCTGACGACACGCAAGCTGAACTGGCACCCCGACGGCTCCTATGAGCTGTTGAGCGGGGCGGTGAACCGGTCATGGGATTTCGGAAAGGGCACCAACCCGCCGGAGTCCACCGGCGAACTCCGGCAGATTCTCGCGCTCGATCCCAAGCTCAAACTCCTGGTCGGCCACGGCCTGTTCGATCTCGCCACGCCATATTACGGCTCGAAGATCCTGCTCGACCAATTGCCGGCCTTCGCGCGGCCGCCGCGGGTCAAGCTCGTGGTCTATCCGGGCGGCCACATGTTCTATTCCCGCGACGATGCGCGCAAAGCCTTCCGCGGCGAGGCCGAGGCGTTGATGAAGGAGGGCAGGGAGGAGGCCCGATGAGTGCAGCGACACCCGGGCTATGAGTCTTTCTTGCGCCGGCCCTTGGGATATTTCCGCTCCATCTCGGCCTTCACCACGCGCTCCGGCCGCACCCGTGCGCCGGCGAGCCAGATCTCGCTGACGCCGGACTTGGTGCGCACGCGCCGCACCGCCTCACCATGGCTGGCATAGCCGGCCGCGTGCACGATGCGCCCGGTGTCGCGTCCGGTCACCTCGATGCGGGCGGCATCGAGGAACGGGTTGATGAATACCGGATTGGCGACCATGACCTTGTCACCAAACGGGACGAGATCGACGGCGCCCCACAGCGTCCACCAGCGGCCGGTCCAGTCGCGCGTCTTGCGCGACGGCGCGCCGTGGGTGGCGAAGGCCTGCAGGATGAACTTGACGCCATTGGCCCAGCCGGGTGCCCAGCCGTCGACGGCATTGGTCAGCACGGTGATCGTGATGTCGCGGGCGGGAATGACCGACGTCCGCGAGATGTAGCCCTGGAAGCCGCCGCCATGGCCGAACCAGTCGAAGCCGGCCGTTGTCCCGCTCATGAGCGCCAGGCCGTAATAGGCCTCTTCGACGTCCTGGGGCACGCGCCATTGCCGGCGCACCATCTCGCGCCGGCTAGCGACCGACAGCAGGCTCTTCTTCGCGTTCGGGGCAAGCTGGGCGAAGAAGCGGGCGGTGTCGGCCGCGGTCGCGACGATGCCCGCTGCCGGCATGATCGCGTTGGTCGGATTGTCGCCGGGAATCACGACCCGGCGGCCCACGGGGACGACGCGTGAATGGCCGCGCGCGAATGGGACACTCTTGCCGAGCAGCGTCATGTCGGGCGCGCTTTCTCGCAAAGCCAGCGGCGTCATGATCTCGCGCTGCAGCCAGGCCGGGTAGGGCTCGCCGGTGATCGCCTCGATGACCATGCCGAGCAGGCCGTAGCCATGGTTGGAATATTTGAACCGGCTGTTGGGATCGATCGCCGGCGGCTGCTTCAGCTCGGCCAGCAGTTCGTCCTTGTCGAGATAGGACCGGCCATCCGTGAACTGGCCGGAATCCTTGCCGTCACGGATCAGGCCTGCCGTGTGCGACAGCAGCTGGTTCAGTGTGGCCGCGGCGACATCCGGATGCAGATCCTTGACGTATTGTCCGACGGTGTCGTCGAGCTTCAACCGCTTGTGCTCGCGCAGGCGCATGATGGCGGCGGCGGTGAACGCCTTGGTGTGCGAAGCGATGCGGAAGCGGTGCCGCGGCGTCAGCTTCTCGCCGCTGTCGAGATTGGCGTGCCCGAAGGCCGCCTCCAGGACGATCTCACCGCGATGGGCGATCGCAATAATGCAACCGGGTTGCTCGGAGACCGCGACCTGAAAGGCCAGCCAATCCCTGATGTAATCGAGTGCTGCGCCAAGCCAGGACTCCACGAGGCAATCTCCCATTCAAAAATCTGATGAAAATGGTCTGCACGAGGTTTCATCCATAACGGATCAACGACAGCGGACAAACGAAAATGGCGCAACCCTTTCGGGTTGCGCCACTTTCGAGATCGGAGCTGGTCCGATCGCGTCGTCAGTAGACGAGGCCGGTGCCCGGCTGCTTCTCGAGCGCGTCGGCCAGCGAGCGATATTCGGGGCTGTTGGTGCCGGCGAGCTGCGCGACCTTGTCGAGGTGGTACTTGGCCTGCTCGCGGTTGCCCTGTTCGAGCTGCCACAGGCCGTAGTACTGCCAGGTGCGCACGTGGTTCGGATCATCCGCCAGGGCCTGCTCGTAGTACTGCTTGGAGGCCTGGTAGTTGCCGAGCTTGCGATAGGAGTAGCCGATCAGATTGGCAACGTCGGCGACGTCCTCGCGGTTCAGCGCCTTGAGCTGCTGGATCGCGGTGGCGTAGTCGCCGCGATCATAGATCGAGGTATAGGCCGTGCGATAGGCCGCCAGGAACTTCGGATCTTCGATGCTCGAGCTCTTGTCCTTCTTCTTCTTGCCCGAATCCGACGCCGGCGGCGACGACGGGGTATCGCTGCCCGCGGCATAGGCCTTCGACAGAAGCAGCGGCCCGGAGGCCACGGCCATCGAGAACAGAGCCAGCGTGGCAATCCTGAGCGCAGACTTTTTCATTCGTATCTCCCGAGTTGTCGATCCAACAGGTGACTGCGTACGGGGAAGAACTCCCGCAGCTGCGAAATATTCCCGGCCATTTGCGCGGATTTTGCGCCGCGATCGGTGCATTATACGGACGACATGATGACAGACCAGTCACCTCGATGACTATCCCTTCATGTCCATGAACCGAAAACAGCGCTTTACTTCAGGGTGGGTTCAGTGCCGGTTCCCTATCGTCGTCTCCATGATCACGAGCCCATCCAGACTGGATGGTGCCTCCAGATCTTCACATCACGGAGACGACCATGCTGAAGTCAATGTCTGTTGCGCTGCTCGCCGCGTCGATCCTGACTGCGCCCGCATTCGCTGCTGGTGCTGCAAAAACCGATACGTCCGCGAAGTCCAGCCAGACCACTGGCACCGCGAAGACCGATGTGAGCAAGACCGATGCGGCCAAGACCAACGCCACCAAGCCGGGCGCGACGCAGGCCGGCGACAAGGCGAACGAGATGAAGCCCACCGTCGGCAAGACGAAGACCAAGCCGCATGCCTCGCTTGTCCGCCACAAGCATCGCCACGTGGCGCATCTCGGCCATCACAACAAGGTGAGCTTCAAGCGCGTGACGCCGGCGACCCGCCGCGGCTGATCTAGCCAAGGCCGCGCAGAGCCGATCTGGTCGTTGACCGCCGGAGCGCGCCAGAGCGCTCCGGCGGCAGCGGCTTGACGAAGGCGTGAGCCGGGACGGATTTCCCGGCCTCTGGCTTTGAGCTAGAACGGCCGCGGGATTGGCTTTCAAGAGTTGGGCGCCTGGGGATGGGGAGAACGAGCTGGTGGCCGGCAACCGCGCTGGCGCTGCTGTTGGCGGGGTGCGCCAGCGGAGGTCCCGCCGCGTTCATGAGCGAGGACAATCGCGGCATCTCCTACACCGGCGATCGCGGCGTCGGCAGCCAGCCGTTTCCGGCCAACCACCGCAGCGAGATCCTGTCCTATCTCAGGACCTACCTGAACAATCCGGTCGGGGTGCGCGACGGCGTCATGGCGGAGCCGGTGCAACGGACGGTCGGTGGCCGGCTGCGCTATGTGAGCTGCCTCCGTTATGCGGCGCGCGAGTCCGACGGCAGCTACCGTCCGGCGCAGGAGCGCGCGGCGGTGTTCGTCGACGGCCGGTTCGACCGTCTGGTCGAGGATGCCGGCGAGCTCTGTGCCGGGTCGACTTACGCGCCATTCCCGGAGCTGGCGGGCCTCACGCGCTAGACCGCGGCGTTTTCAGGTCCCGGCGTTTTCGAAGGATTGCCACGTCGTCGCAGCGCCTTGCCAAGCCGCTTGCCCGATCACAAATCGGGGATGGACCGAACGCTTTGTCGCCTCGCGGCGACCAAATATCGGGCGAGGCGTCAGCTTCACGAAATATTCGGGAAGCCTATGGAACAAAAGGCCTTTGTTGCCCTCTGGTGACACCGCAGCGGCAATCACAGCTGCGTCACCGCCACCGGGCAACCCAAATGCGGCCATGATGTTCGATAGATGTCGCAAACGAATAACGGGGACGTCCCATGAAGCGGTTTTTGTTCAGTGCAGTGGCTTTGACCACATTGGCTGCCCCGGCTTTCGCCGCCGATATGCCTCCGCGCACCTACACCAAGGCGCCGGTCTACACGCCGCCTCAGGCGATCTACAACTGGACCGGCTTCTATCTCGGTGGTCACCTCGGCGGCGCCTTCGCGGGCAATAACAGCCTGGAAGGCAACAACGGCCGCTTCCTGGGCGGCGTGCAGGGCGGCTTCGACTACCAGTTCGCCCCGAACTGGGTGCTCGGCATCGAAGCCCAGTACAGCTGGATGGATCGCAATACGACCAATTTCGGCTTCCCGGGGGCTGCGGTCGTGACCTCGACCGGCGCCAACCAGCTCGGCTCGGTCACCGGCCGTCTCGGCTACACCTGGGGACCGGCGTTGCTCTATGCCAAGGGCGGTTATGCCTGGCGGGACGGCAACAATCTCGGGGTGAGCGTCGCCGGCGTGCCGACGGGCTTCAGCACGTCCGGCAATACCAAGGACGGCTACACCGTCGGCGCCGGCCTCGAATACATGTTCGCGCCGAACTGGTCGGCCAAGGCTGAATACCAGTACTACAATTTCGGCAATACGACCTTCACGGGTGGGCCGGCTCCGGTTGTGGGCAGCCGCTTCAACAGCGACGAGCATACGGTCAAGGTCGGCGTGAATTACCGCTTCGGCTGGGGCGGACCAGCCGCCAGCAAGTACTAAGCGAGATCGCCGAGCCCGCGGCCGGCGGCGTTCGGCTGGAAGCGGATCACGCCTCAATTCCAACACGCCCGCGCCGTCTGGTGCGGGCGTGTTGCTCTCCGGTGGTTGGCTGGCGATGGTTTCGCGATCGCTCACGCAGTGCGAAAAAATTTTCAAACCTTCGTGAAACTTTCGCCATCAGTTGATATTATCGGTGCGCCGGTTTGATGGATCATCCCACATGCGTATCTTGGTGTCCGTGCTGTTGTTGTCGGCGGCTGTTTTGCCGTGCTCCGCCCAGACCGTTCTGAAGACCGAACCGTTGATGCTGGCCCCCTACGAGGTGGCGCTGGTGCAAACCGCGTCCTGCCCGTCGGGCAAGGTGCTGAAGGTGACCGGTGCGATCCGCGGTGTCAGCCGCAAGCGTGCCTGTGTCGCCCTTCCGGCCGAAACGGCATCGCTGGCGACGGCGACGCCCTGAGAACGGGCTTCATGGCGACCTTCCAGCGGGCAGCTCCGGCTGCCCGCTGATCGCGGGTCTGTCTGTCGAAAAATCCTTGATGAAGGCAAGTCGTCCGCGGGACCGGACTGGCATGAAGACGTGAATGTCTTCTGCCGGCGGCTTCCGTCCAGGCACGGCGAGGCTCGGGGACAGCAGCGCACAGAGACTATAAGTATCACCCGAGAAGTATCACCCGCGGCGCGCTTCCGCCGCAGCCGCTCAGGATGCGAACGGGATGTTGAACTCCTGCTCGGCTTCGGCACGGTTCTGCCAGGGATCTTCCTCGGGCTCGGCGGCGCAGGGCCGGATCTCGTAATCATTGTCGAGCTGCAGATGCGCGGTCGATCGCGCATTGATCATCACGTCCACCACCAGCCCGCTCTGCCGCGCCAGCCGCCAGACATCCCCCTCGGTCGGATAGGCCTTGCTCAACTTGGCGTCGTTGCAAAACAGCGCGTAGGGCATTCCAAACAGCTCCAGAGAAGCGAAGGATGAACCGAGAATGAACGGCACGTGCAGCGAGACACTGGCGCGCCTGGGGCAGGAAAGGGGCCTTTTCGGGCGGCCGAGTCGTAAACGAGTCCTAAATTTTTGAAAAAAGAATCCGTGGGACTCCGGGGCTAGAATCGCCAGATGGTTAAGCCCATGGGAACCGATCTCCACATCTTCTGCGGGCGGATCCAGCTGACGCTCGCCTTTGGGCTGCTGCTCGCCTTCGTCGCCAATGTGGCGCTGCTGTGCGCCTGGCTGTGAGCCGGCGCGGCGATTGCGGATATGTTTGTGTACCCTCGGCCATAGATCCTCAGCGCGGTCGCCTTTAGTCCTCAGGGAGGGCGCTCCGTCCGGCCGATGCTTTCAGGCGCGCGAGTGTCGCGCTGAAATATTCCTGACGCTCCCGATTGAAGCGCTCCTGATGGGCCCGGAAGCGCGCGACGCGGGCGCGAATCTCCGCCTGCATGTCGCGCTGGAGATCGAGCTGCGAGGCGATGCTGGTGAAACGCTCCGCAGGGACCGGGCTCGGGGCGGCGAACGAAGCCTCGGATGCAATGGCGTCGGGCGCTCTCGGCCTTGCAGGCTCCCCCACGGCATTGGGGATTGCGACTTGCACGTTGCCGCCGCGACGTGCCTCGGTTTCAACGGTGTTGGCGATCACGTGCTCGACAGCGGCGTGCGTCGGGCGACCGGCCCCGGCCTGCTGCGGTGTGATGGGGGTGCCGACCGGAACGGTAGGCAGCTCGAACTGGGCGAAGTCGGCCGGCTTGCCGGTCACAGACTGCACAAAGGCCATGGTCTGCGCGATCAGCGCATCACGCTCTTCCTTCCACGTCATGACGCTTGTCCCCCGATGCCTCAATTGCAACAAAAGCGGCTGACGAAATCAAGTTGAAGACCAGTGACTTCTGGGGATAAGCAGGAGTTCTAGGTGAGATGTGACAACAATGTTGCCACAGTCTGAACTCGTTTCGTCCCCCACCCGCGAAAGGCGATACCGGAAATCCAATCCCGCACAGATGGTTCCTAAGCGGCGTTTTTCCGGAGCTCTTCTTGACAGAGGAGCGCGGCTCGCCCCTATGGCCGAGCCGCCCCGGTCTTCGGGGCATCATCTGCTCGCAACCTTCGTGCACCGTCCGGGCACTTCGCAGACTTCGATGGACAACCCTTCACGCTCCGAGCGGTCGCGCAAGGCCGCGCTCACCGCCGCCCTCACCATCATCGCCCGCGATGGTCCGGGGCGGCTGACGCTCGACGCCATCGCCCGCGAGAGCGGGCTGAGCAAGGGCGGCCTGATGCACCAGTTTCCCAACAAGGAAGCGGTGCTCAAGGCTCTGCTGGAACAGCAATTCCTGCATTTCGACGAATTCGCCAGCAGGTACAGGGCTGGAGCCGGCAAAGCGGCTGATCAGCCCGAACTCGCGACGCAGATTGCGATCTCGCGGGAGCTGATCGCCCAGCAATATTCGGTGGCTCAGGCCATGCTCGGGGCGCTCGCCCAGGAGCCGGGATTGCTGGCCGATGCCCGTGCCAAGGATGCCGAGAGAGTAGCCGAGATCCGCGGCGAGGCCGATGACGCTGATCTCGCGGTCCTGCGATGGGCGGCGGCACGTGGGCTTGCCTTGATGACGATGCTGCGCGTCTCGCCGCTGGAGCAGCCGGATCTGGACCGTCTGTTTGCCCGCCTGCTCGACGACCAACAATGGACCACATTCCGGCAGGTCGGGACGACCGGGGAGCGATGACACGCTCGAGCTCGGCGCCATCTCCATCATTGGACGGTTCGATCTGAGCGAAGTCGGGCTGGCTTGCCGTCCGACTTCCGTCCGCCGATGCCTCCTGGAGGTCCCGTGCCGACCGCATCGACGTGTGAACAATTCATTTCATTCGATTTCGTATTTAC
This sequence comes from Bradyrhizobium sp. SZCCHNRI3052, assembly GCF_032484895.1. Lineage (NCBI taxonomy): Bacteria > Pseudomonadati > Pseudomonadota > Alphaproteobacteria > Hyphomicrobiales > Nitrobacteraceae > Bradyrhizobium > Bradyrhizobium sp. SZCCHNRI3052. The sequence continues at coordinate 676,381 of NZ_JAUETW010000003.1, forward strand.
AAACCGTCTGGTCGGTTTATTGAGGTGGCCATGTGGACGCGCTGGCAACGGCGCCGCAATCGTGGAGGAGGGGATGAGGAGTCGATTTCCGATGTCTGGCTTCGCGGCGATCGCCGCGAGCCTCTGTGCCGGATGCAACACGGTGACGCCGGTGGCCTATTCCGGGGTGGCGTCGGCGCACTATCTGGCGCCCAACACATCCGATCCATCGGGCCGGGTGCCTTACCGCTACGGGACTGCCACCGACTGGCGCAGCTACGACAAGGTGACGCTCGATCCGGTCGTGATCTATCGCGGCGCGGATCATCAGTTCGGCGACATGTCCGACCGGGACAAGGCTGCGCTCGCCGCCTACATGCAGCGGCGTTTCCTGGAAAGTCTCTCGGCGCGCTTCCAGATCGTCCATCAGCGGGGGCCGAATACGCTGCGCGTGCGGCTCACCCTGACCGGCGCCGTCGCCAACACGCCGGTGCTCGGCACCGCCTCGCGCTTTGATCTCGCGGGAGCCCTCTACAACGGCGTGCAGAGTGCACGCGACGGTGAGGGACTGCTGACCGGCTCGGTATTCTACGCGGCCGAGATCTTCGATGCCGCGAGCGGGCGACTGCTGAGCGCCTTCGTCAGCAAGCAATATCCCTCGCCCTACGACATCAAGGCCAGCGTTGGTGCGCTCGCGGCCGCCGAGGCCGGAATCGACAAGGGCGCCGAGGCCCTGGTCGCGCAGCTCCAGTGAGCGGGCCGTGCGAACGATCGCGTCGCGCGGGCAGATGGCCCCGCATCGGGGCGCCTTCGTGTGCGCGCTTTGGCATCGAGGGCACGGCCAGATCTCGGGCAGTCAGCGGTGACGTCAACCCGGCCGTACGAGCGCGTGGCTCGAGGCCATGGAGACAGTGAGGTCCCTGGACATGACATTGAGATTCGTTCTGCGCGTCGGCTTACGCATCGTCGTCGGCCTGCTGCTGTCGATGGCGGAGGGCCGCGGTCACGCCGCTCCCGTCGGCGATCCGTTCGGCACATGGTTGACCGAGGACGGCCGCGCCCGCGTCCGCGTCGAGCGCTGTGGCGCGATGGCCGACCGCGTCTGCGGCTACATCGTGTGGATGAAGGCGACGGCGGATGCCAAGGGGCAGCCGTTCCGCGACCGGCTGAATCCCGATCCGGCCAGGCGCGGCCGTCTGCTGCTGGGCCACCAGATGCTGCTCGGCCTGAAGCTGAACGCCGAAGGCCGCCACAGCGGCGAGGTCTACAACGCCGAGGACGGCAAGACCTATGCCGTCTCGATCTGGCGCGAGGGCCCGAAGATGCTGGCGGTCAAGGGCTGTCTGCTCGGGCTGTTCTGCGCGACGCAAGGCTGGGTGCTGGTCACGGATCAGGTGCCCGGCCAACTCATCGGAGCGACCGGCGAGGGCGGCGGGCCGTTGCCGGATCCAGAGTGGACTGCGCCCAGGCCGCCGTCGGCGACCGGCATCGCCAAACCCGCGGTCAGGACGAGGGCGAATTGACGCCTAAAGCCGGTGACAGCCATTGCCGCAGCAAATCCCAACTTCACGGAAGCTGGTGCCGGCTGAGGGGATTGAACCCCCGACCTTCGGTTTACAAAACCGCTGCTCTACCGCTGAGCTAAGCCGGCGAATGCACATTGGTGGCGGAGATCTCGTCGTCAGTTTGCGACGAGGTCTCGCGAAGCGCGGTGTTCCTACCAGAGTTGATGCAGTCCGGCTACTCCCCGCGTGAGCGCCGCTTCTGCCATCAGCCCAGCAAAAAGGGCGGCCGTTGGGCCGCCCCTGTCGGAGCCGATCGTCGAAGCCGCTCCGGCTCGATCTTTACTGGCAGATGTGCATCAGCCCGTCGCTGCCCTTGAACATGGTGCCGGGGCGGCAGACCAGGCCGTTGCGGGTCGCGTAACTGTTCCAGTCGCCATAATAGCCGTTCGGGCCGCGATCATAGCTCGGTTGGCCGTAAGAGGGGCCGGGACTGTACGCATAGGCATCCGCGGTGCGGAACGGCGCGGTCGCGATGGCGCCGGCGGTTCCGATGGCTGCGCCTGCGATGCCGGCAGCGGTGCCGACCGCTCCAGCGGCGACGTCAGCCGGCCAGAAGCCGCTGTTGCGGCGATCCCAGCCGTTGTTGTTCCATCCGGTATCGGTGCGCTGCTGCATCATGGCCCCGTCCTGGCGGGCCATGTGCCGGTGCTGCATCATTCCTTCCTGCTGGTGGTTCATATGCCGGTGGTGCACGTCGCGCGCCATGGCCGGGCCGGCGAGCGCCGTTGCGAGTACCGCAGCCCCGAGAATAGCAAATCGTGTCATGGAATACTCCATCGTTGCGCCCCACCTGCTAAGCGCAAGCCGGCCCCGTCGTTCCCGCCGCGACGGGAATGTTTTGGAACGGCATGAGGCCCAGTGCCTTCGGAGGCCGGAGCCGCGGTTGCGGTCCGGCTTGCTCCGACCCGAAGGCTGTTAGTCTTGCGGACAGGGCAGCGGGGTTGATGCTGGCAATATTGTCGCTCATCGGCTGATGATCAGCCATTAACCCTCGCACTCGAACCCCACCCGGGCTTTAACCCGGAATGGTGGCTCCCGCGTTAGTCTTACCAGCAGATTGATGTGCGCGTTTAACCCATCGGGGCGCGCGTTGCGGTATTGGTAGGATGGCAACCGGGGCGTGAATTCATGCGTACTACAACGGCTCTTGTGATTCTGATTGGAGCGTCTTCCGCCGCGCTCGCCAGCGAAGGCTTCGAGATCGTCATTCCGCAGCGGCCCGGCGTGCCCGTCGTCATCAACGGCATCGATGCGTCCTACGCCGTCGTCGAAGGCCAGTACGGTCTTGGCAGGGGCAACTACATGCAGCCGACGATCTATGGCGGCCGGCCGGTCGAGCCCGAGCCATATGTTGGCCATTACTATCCAACCCTCGGAGCAAGGCCCGGCTATGGCCGGATGGAGATCGAGCCGCCGGCCGATCGCAAGCTGCCGAAGCCGGCCGAGAGCTATTCCCGCTCGTGGGGCGCCCAATCCCAGATGCAGCCGCCGGAGCCGGCGGTGCCGATGTATCCGCCTGCCGTCATCCTGGCTCCGCCCGATGGTGATCCTCGCGGCTATCCCAATCGGCCGCCGGCCTACCGCCGCTAGCCAGCAACTCACCATCGACGCCAGACCAAGCAAGAACAGATCAACAGGAGAGAGTTATGCGTGGAGTAGTTTCAGGACTTGTCGCCATTGCCGGCCTCGCCGTCGCCGGCAGCGCGCCGGCCGCGGCCTGCGGCGCCACCGCCTGCGGCCCGTGCGGCTACGCCGCGCCGTGCGCGCCGCAGGTCACCTATCAGCCGACCGTCACCTATCAGCCGACCGTGACGTACCAGCCCACGGTGACGTATCGGCCGCAATATTTCTATCAGCCCGGCTACACCTACACCTACGGCCATGGCTGCGGCGCCTGCGGCGCGAGCTATGAGCGGCTGCCCGAGCCGACCCGGCAGTATTACTATGTCAACCAGGGCCCGACCTACAGCGGTCCTGGCGCCTTCGCGCCGTATCCTGCCTATGAGGAGCAGGCGCTTCCGGTCTACAGCTATCATCACCGCCGCCACGCCTATCGCTGGGGCGCTTCGCCTTATTATCACGGGCAGCGCGTGCTGCGCCGCTATTACTGATCAGACGGACGTTCGTTCGCGCCAACGCCCGTGCGCCTCATGCGCGCGGGCGTTTCGTCATTTTGACATCAAGCCGAGCCGGCTCGCGCCGATATAGAGCGCGAGCACGGCGGCATTGGAGACGTTGAGGCTCTTGATCGCGCCGGGCATGTCGAGCCGCGCCACGACGCTGCAGGTCTCGCGCGTCAATTGCCGCAGGCCCTTGCCCTCGGCGCCCAGCACCAGTGCGAGCGGCTCGCGCAAGGCGACCGCCGCGATGTCCTCCTCGCCCGCGCTGTCCAGCCCCACCGTCTGAAAGCCGCGCTCGTTCAGCCGCGTCAGCGCGCGTGCGAGGTTCTGCACCGTGATGATCGGCACCAGCTCCAGGGCGCCCGATGCGGACTTGGCCAGTACACCGGTGGCCTCCGGACTGTGGCGGGCGGTGGTCACGATTGCCTTTACGCCGAACGCCGCTGCCGAGCGCAAGATTGCGCCGACATTGTGCGGGTCGGTGATCTGGTCGAGCACCAGGATCAGTCCCTCGGCCGCGAGCGTGTCGATGTCCGGCGAGGGCAGGGGCTCGGCCTCCGCCAACAGGCCCTGGTGCACGGCGTCCGGACCGAGCCGCTGGTCGATCTGGCTGGGGCGCACGATCTCGGGCGTCACCCGCGTCTCGATCCGCTCGTCGGCAAGCCGCCTGGCGGCGTTCTCGGTCAGGTAAAGCTTGCGAATCCGCCGCTTCGGATTGGCGAGCGCCAGGGTCACGGTGTGCCAGCCATAGAGAATGACGGGGGCATCCGAGTCCTGGTCGCGCTCCCGCCACGGCTGGGGGCGCTCGAATCCGCGCGGTTTGCCGGAGAATTTACCGCCCGGACGGCGAAAAGGGGGCTTTCGATCGCGTTCGCTCATGGCCCGAGCTTCTGTCACGGCCTGCGGATTCTGGCAATTTGGCACCGCTGAGACGGGAAAATTCGTCGTCCCTTGGTTGACTTCGAGGGCCGGGTTCGATCATAAGGGCCCCGGCCGCGCGCGCCCGCTCCTTCGGGCCCCGCGGTCTTACCGTCTCCATGGCGCTGATGGTCCCGACGCTGCTGTTCCGCGGCCGGCCCGAATTGCCATCGATACGGGGGAGTGTCCCGAGTGGCAAAGGGAGCTGACTGTAAATCAGCCGCCTCATGGCTTCGCAGGTTCGAGTCCTGCCTCCCCCACCATTCACTGCCTCTCAGCTCCACGAGATTTTTCGAGGACAATGGACCCCATTGGCCATTGCTTCCCTGCAGACTATGCGTCGAAATATATGGGTCGCATCTGGGTCTGCCGGCCGGTCGTGATCTTCATTGGATCCTTCGTTGTTCGCGATCCCTGGGCGGCGATCGCTCACGGCTGTCGTGACGACGCGCCAGAACCCAGGCTTCCGACATCTGCGGGGCCGACGTGGCAATGGCGGGCGACTGATCGCCTGTTGCCGTTCCGCCGTCTCGGGTTGAGGGCCCCGGCTGCGACATCTCAGTTAATGCCGCGGAAGCGGTCCATATTGAAGATAAACACGAAAAACTCGACATTCTCTGACGCGAGATTTTTCTTTATGAAATAAATAGCTGACTTTAAATCACCGCCTCAGCCTCACGTCATCCCCACGACGTTGATTTCGCTTCAGATTTTGAAATCTTTGCCCTGAGGAATATGGCGGAGCGTAGCTATTCTGCCACAACCGGGCGGCTTTTCGCCGCAAATGTGGCGAGTCACATTGCGAGCCGATCTCGGGTTTGTTATCGGTTCCCTATGTTGAAGATCGTATATACACCCATTTTCATATGTGTTGTGGGAATGAGCTTTAGCCCGGCATTGGGCGCTGAGCCGTTCACCATCCAGGACGCCATCAACCAGGCGGTGAAGACCAATCCCGGTGTCGGAGAGGCCGCCGCCAATCGGCGGGCCACCGAAGCCGAGCTTCGCCAGTCCCAGGGGACGCTGCTGCCGCAGGTCCGGCTCGATGCGAGCGCCGGACCGGAGATGCTCAAGCAGTATGTCTCGCCGGCGCCGAGCAACAATGGCCGCTACCTGCGCGGCCGCGAGGCCGGCGTGGTGGTCCGTCAATTGCTGTTCGATGGCTTTTCCTCGATCAATGAAGTGTGGCGACAGGCCGCGCGGGTCGATGCCGCCGCGTACCGCGTGCTGGAGCGAACCGAACTGATTGGTCTCGATGCCGCCGAAGCCTATGTCGACGTGGTGCGCTACTCCAGGCTGGTCGCTCTGGCCGAGAAGAACCTCAAGGTTCATCTCGAACTGCGCAAGAACGTGCTGGCCCGTTTCCAGGGCGGCCGGGCCGGCGAGGGCGACACGCAGCAGGCCGAGGAACGGGTTGCGGCAGCGCAGGCCGTGCTCGAGGAATTCCGTCTCAGCCTCGAAGTGGCGCGCGCGAAGTACCGCAAGGTCGTCGGCGTCGAGCCTTATAACCTGCGTTTCCCCGGCCGGCTGTCCGACATGCCGCGGGACAAGGCGGAATCGCTCGACATCGCCTACAAGTTCAATCCGACCCTGCGCGCTGCCGCGGCGGATGTGACGGCCGCCAAGCGGGGATTCGATGCCACCACCGGCACCTTCCTGCCGACGCTTTCGCTCGAAGGCCGCGCGACGACCGGCAAGGAATCGATCACCTACAACAATCGTTACGACGAGGTCAGCGGCAAGGTCGTTGCATCCTGGGATATCTTCAACGGCGGCCAGAACAGCTGGCGCCGCGAAGAAGCCGCGCAGCGGATGATCCAGGAGCAGCAGAAGCATGCTCGTCTGCAGCGCGATGCGCTGGAGTCGATCGACAAGGCCTGGGCGGCCCGGATCATCACCGCCGATCGCGTCTCAGCTCTTGTCCGCGATGTCGAAGCGGCCCGCCGCACGTTCGTCGCCTACAACAAGGAGTATGAGCTCGGCCAGCGCACGCTGATCGATCTCTTGAACTCCCAGAACCAGTACTTCAACGCCAACGTGTCGCTGGTGTCGGCGCGCGGTGTGGTGGTGTTTGCCGACTATCAGCTGCTCGCCGCGATGGGCCAGATGCTGAACTACCTGAAGACCGGGCATCCGCCGGAGACCGAGCCGGTGGACACGCCGAGTGGCTTCATCGGCTACAGCCTGGCGCCCATTCGGCTGAGTGCGCCGGCGCCCGGACCGCAGCCGCTGAGCTCCGCCGGTCCGGTGCCGATGTTCGGCCTGCATGACGGTACGCCGAAGCATCCCGCGCCGATTACCTTTGGCGATCGGTGGGCCTCGAGCGATCCCGAGGATACGACGCTGTTCGTCGCGTCCGGAAAATACGGCGGATACGCTCAGAGCCCCAACGGGCACGCGCCGAAATAGGTGAGACTAACAAGAGCCGGTGCATGTCGCGCCGGCTTTTCACCATACGCATTTACTTTGCGCTGAGTTTGTCGCGAAACACCTATAAAAATCTCAGAAAAGCCAAGTGCGGGCCAAAGAATTAGGCTAAGGCAAATTATTAGCAAGAAGCAATGGGTGCCGGTCCGCGTTGCTCGGTGGGCCAGATGGATTTCCGAGGCGTCGTTGAACATTCGTCCGACAAGGTTCGAGCTCGAAGAGACGGCGCACGTGATGCCCCAGATGAGCGCAGCCGCACCAGCAGCTGATCCTCTCAGTGACAGTCTGCTTTACCTCGCTGCTCATCACGGCCGCGCCCTGAGCCGCAGCGCGCTGCTGTCCGGATTGCCGCTCGACAGCGGCGTGCTCAGCATCGCGCTCTACGAGCGCGCCGCGCAGCGGGCCGGGCTCGAGGCGCAACTGGTCGAACGGCCGCTGAGCGATATTCCCGCGCTGGTGCTGCCCTGCGTGCTGATGTTTCACGACGGCACCACGCGCATCCTGCTGACGATCGACGAGGCCGCCGGCCGTCTCACCATCGTCGATCCTTCGCGCCGCGAACAGCCGGCGATCGAGCGCTTCGAGGCGGTCGCGGCGCGGTATGTCGGCTTCGCCTATCTGGTGCGGCCCGCCACAATTGCCGATCCGCGCGTGGCGGCAGCCGGTGAAGTGCCGAAGACGCACTGGTTCTGGTCGGTGGTCAGCCGCTTCGGCGCCAATTACGGCCATGTCGCGATCGCCGCGTTCATCGTCAACATCCTGGCGCTGGCCGCGCCCCTGTTCACGATGAGCGTCTACGACCGCGTGATCCCGAACGGCGCGATCCCCTCGCTGGTCGCACTCGGCGTTGGCCTCATGTTGGCCATCGGATTCGACTTCCTGCTCAAGGTGGTGCGCAGCCGCATCATCGACATGACCGGAAAGAAGATCGACGTGGTGCTCGCCGCGAACATCTTCGAGCACGTGATGTCGCTGAAGATGGACAAGCGGCCGCCATCGGTCGGCATCCTCGCCAATCAGCTCCGCGACTTCGATTCGGTGCGCGAGTTCTTTACCTCCGGCACCGTGGTGTCGGCGACCGACATGCTGTTCGCGGTCGTGTTCATCATCGTGCTGTTCATCATCGCCGGTCCCATCGCCTGGATTCCGCTGCTGATGCTGCCGGTGATGATCGCCGTCGGGCTGCTGATCCAGCGGCCGCTCGAACGCGCGATGCGGCAGATGCAGGCGCAATCCGCCGCGCGTCACGGCATTCTCGTGGAATCGCTCAACGGGATGGAGACGGTCCGCGCGGTGGCCGGCGAGAGCCGGGTGCAGACGGTGTGGGAGCGTTCGGTGGCGGCGCAGGCGCGCTCCAGCGAGGACGTCCAGTTCTGGGCCTCGATGGCGATGACAGCGGCGAGCGTCGCGAGCCAGTTCTGCAGCCTGCTGCTGGTCGTCGTCGGCGTGTTCCTGATCCTCGACGGCAAGCTCTCGGTCGGCGCGCTGGTGGCGGCCAACATGCTGTCGGGTCGCGTGCTCGGTCCGATCGCAGGCATCGCCGGCCTGATGACGCGCTTCACCCAGACGACATCGGCGCTGCGCTCGATCGACCGGCTGATGTCGCTGGACCGTGAGCGTCCGCCGGAGAAGATCTACGTCGCGCGCGAGATCAACCAGGGCCGCATCCAGTTCAAGAACGTCAGCTTCTCCTATCCGGGAAGCCAGACCAAGGCGCTCGACAACGTCTCCTTCGACATCAAGCCCGGCGAGAAGATCGGCATCATCGGTCGCGTCGGCTCGGGCAAGACCACGGTCGGCCGCCTCGCCACTGCGTTCTATCCGCCGACCGAAGGCAGCATCCTGATCGATGGGATCGACATCCAGCAATACGACCCGGCCGATCTGCGCGCCGGCATCGGCTTCGTGCTGCAGGATACCGACCTGTTCTACGGCAAGCTGCGCGACAACATCACGCTCGGCCGTCCGGCGGCGACCGATGAGGAGGTGCTGGAGGCCGCGCGGCTCGCCGGCGTCGAGACCTTCATCGCCGGTCATCCGCAGGGCTACGAGATGATGATCGCCGAAGGCGGCCGCAGCCTGTCGGGCGGGCAGAAGCAGGCGATCGGGCTCGCGCGCGTCCTGATCCGCAAGCCGCGCGTGCTTTTCCTCGACGAGCCGACCGCACATTTCGACGTCCGCAGCGAGGGCGAATTCCTCGAGCGCCTGAAGTCTCTGGCCAAAGGCGAGATGTCCATCATCGTCTCGACCCACCGACCGTCGTTGTTGTCGCTGGTCGACCGCATCCTGGTATTCGACTCCGGCAAGATCGTCGCCGACGGGCCGACCGCGCAGATCCTCACCATGCTTCGTCCGCAGCAGCCCGCGGGGGCGCCGGCCGCGAGCCACGCGGTGAAGCCGGTCCAGGGGACGAGGTGACATGGCGCACAGCGATTTCGCGTTCTCCAACGACATTCGCGCTGCCGTCGAGCTGCGCACGCCGAAGACGGCGCGGATGCTGCTGCTCGCCTCGCTCGGCCTGTTCTTCACCTTCCTGATCTGGGCGCATTTTGCTGTGCTCGACGAGGTCAAGCGCGGCAACGGCAAGGTCGTGCCGTCGCGCCAGACCCAGGTGGTGCAGTCGCTGGAAGGCGGCATCATCGCCGACCTCCTGGTGCAGGAAGGCGCGATCGTCGAGAAGGATCAGCCGCTGGCGCGCATCGAGGACACCAATTTCGCCTCGCAGTTCGGCGAGATCCGCGAGCGCCGCGGCGCGATGGCGGCCCGGGTGATCCGGCTCGCGGCGGAGACCGAGGGCCGCAGCCCGGTCGAGTTTCCCGACGACCTCGTCGCCGACGCCCCGCGCGCGGTGCAGACCGAGCGCGCGGTGTTCGACGCCCATGCACGCAAGCTCGCGCAGGACATCGACGTCGTGCAGCAGCAGGAACAGCAGAAGAGCAAGGAGATCGACGAGCTCAGGGCCACCGAGAAGCGCTTCTCGGAGACGCTGGCGCTGCTCAATCGCGAGCTGGGACTGACGCGCAAGCTGTTCGACCAGAAGGTGGTGCCGGAGATCGAGATGCTGCGCGCCGACCGCCAGGCGACCGACATGCGCGGCCAGCTCGCGGTGGTGCAGGCGAGCATCGTGAAGACCGAGGCGGCGGTGCAGGAGGCGCGCTCGCGCCGGCTCAACATCGTCACCGCCTTCCGCGCGCAGGCCGAAGACGATCTCGCGAAATCCCGCGGTGATCTCGCCGTGCTCGACGAGAACATCAAGTCGGCCCAGGACCGGGTGCGACGCACCGAATTGCGCTCGCCGGTGCGCGGCATCGTCAACAAGCTCAACGTCACCACCATCGGCGCGGTGGTCGCGCCGGGCGCCAGCCTGATGGAGATCACGCCGCTCGACGATACGCTGCTGGTCGAGGGCCGCATCCGTCCGCAGGACATCGCCTTCATCCGTCCCAACCACGAGGCGGTGGTCAAGCTCAGCGCCTATGATTCATCTGTGTACGGCTCGTTGCACGGGCGCGTCGAGCGCATCAGTGCCGACACGATCACCGATGAGAAGGGCGACAAGAACGAGCGCGGCGAGACCTTCTATCGCGTGATGGTGCGCACCGAGAAGAACCATCTCGGCACCGCCCAGCAGCCGCTTCCGATCCTCCCAGGCATGGTCGCGACCGTGGAGATCCTGACGGGCAAGAAATCGGTGCTGGACTATCTCGTCAAGCCTGCCCGCATGCTGCGTGACGAGGCGCTGCGCGAGCGCTGAGCAGGCGTCCGCGCGAGCGCACCGAAACCCGGGTTCTCCACGAAAGCGCGTGTGACCCAGAATGCCGCTGCGCTCATCCGGGGCGCCCCGTGCGGCGGACAGCGTTGCCAAAATCTGAATCGTTCAAATGCGACGCGATTTGGTCGGCCGTGATTAGTCGCGTTCGCAGCTTGGCGGCGAACATCACCGCGGTTTAACCGGCCCGCAGCAGCGCCGGCCCTATCCCTGATCCGATAACAACCGGGACAGGGATCGACGCGATGACGTCGGCCGATGCCCCGGAGCATACGGGGCGTCACTGATGTTGCGGATCGATCGGCCGCGGGTTCTCCCGCGCGCGCTGGGACTTGCGCTTGTGTTGTCCGTCGTGGCCGGTTGTGCCGGCGCTGCGTTTGCCGAGACTTCAAATCGTAGATCTCCGCAAGGCACTGCGGATGGCGCGCTGCCGGTACCGCCGCCCGTCCGTTTCTTCACCATCAATGCCGTGCTTGCCAAGCATGACGGCCTGCGTCGCGCCGCCTCCGCTGCTGTGGAAGTCGCATCGACCGACCCGGCCGGGCCTGCGGGATCAGTCAGCGACGCTCCGCAGGGACCCGCGGTCGCGACTCCCAGCGACGAGCCGTTCGGCCTGATGACGTTCCGCGCACCCGAGGGTGTGCTGTGGGTGAAGTGGCGCGGCATTCAGGGCGCGATGGCGAGCGAGCGGATCTCGGTCGAACGTTGCAACCGCGATGACGCGCGCTGCTCGGCCTCGGAGCGCCTCTTCGTCGCGCTGACCCGGTCGGCGTCTGCGGCGAGCGACGGCCGAACGCGCGCGGAAATGATCAATCGCGGCGTCAACCAGGCGGTGCGCTACGTCAGCGACGATCAGCAACACGGCCTGCCGGACGTCTGGAGTTCGCCACTGCAGACCTTGCGCAGTGGACTCGGTGACTGCGAAGACTACGCGATTGCCAAATACGCGCTGCTGCTGGCGGCGGGGACGCCCGAATCGGATCTCAAGCTGCTGCTGGTCCGAGACCTCGCCGTGCGGCAGGATCACGCCGTCGTCGCCGTGCGGCTCGACGGCAAATGGTCCGTGCTCGACAACCGGCGGGCCGCTCTGATGGAAGGCCGCGATCTGCAGTCCTTCATGCCGTTGTTTGCCATCGATCACCGCGGCGTCAGCCTGTTCGCTGCGCCCTATGCCGAGCGGCTGCACCACGAAAGCGAGAGCGACGTCACGCCGGCGGCGGAGGCCGACATCGGCGGCGGCGGGAATCCGGGGCGGCCGCTGCTGCTCTGAATGTCGCAGGTGAACGGCTTGTAGCCGAGGTCATTTGCGGTCTTAATGCGCGCAGGGAAGCTGGCGAGCAGGGGGCCGCGGTGAATATCAAGCAAGTCATGGTTTGCGGGGCATTGGCCCTGTCGGCGATCGGTGGATTCATCGGCGGTGCACAGGCTCACGCGGTGATGCTGCCGGGCGCTGCGTTTTCGATCGCCTGCGAGAATGGCGGCAGCTACGTGCTGCGCTCTCGTCCCGTGCTCGCGCCGGGCGAGATCGTTACCGCGCAACTCTACCTCCATCCTCACCGTGCGATTCCGGTCCGTCTCGTCCCGATGGGCGACGGCTATCGCTATGCGGGCCGCGGCGTGTGGCTCGATGGCATCGGTGACCAGGCATTGTTGTATTTCCGCAAATACGAACCGGTGGCCTGCGTGGTCAGTCGCATCTGAGGCAATCTGCCGCGACTTCGACGCTCCTCAAGAATAGTTCCTGCCTTTCGCAAATAATTCGCGAGAGGCCGGTTCCATTTCGGCCGTTTCATGGCGGCAAGCTTTTATTCCCAACAGCGTGCGTGTTGTTCCCCAAGTATTGTGTGATCGAATAACTGCCAATTAGCAGTAATTCTCCGGGCTCTGTCTCCATTTATTCTTGTCGTTCCGCCCCTGCCTCGCGGGGGACGGAAGCATAGGCACAGCCTTGTTTCCCTTCATAAATGCCGCTGCACTTGACTGCATTTACCCAAAGTCCCTAAAATCCGATTAACAAGAACCGGTAATATTGACCCGTATTCTCGTTTAATAATAGTTTAACGATAGAAATGGAGCGCCACCAAAGCGCCCCATATTTGGAGGTTTTGGCGCATGAATGCTCCTGTCCTGCTGGCCCAGTTGACCGGCACGTCCACGCAGCCATCCAGCGCCTCGGCCAAGCACCTCAAGATCGGGAAACCGCCGGGCAACCAAGCCGTTACGGTTCATCTCGACGGCCAGAGCCAGATCGATTTCAGCGATATCGCCAGCGAGCGGCTGACCTTCGTCAAGATCGGCGACCGCCTGATCATCCTGTTCGACAATCAGTCGACGGTCTCGATCGACCCGGTTTTCGACGCCAACGGCGCCCCGCTGAAGGACGTCAGCTTCGAAGTCGGCCCCGACCGAATCATCAATGGCGATCAGTTCGCCGAGCTGTTTCCGGTCACCACCGACCAGTCGGTGCTGCCCGCCGCGGGTACGCCCGGTGCGCCCGGCGTGCCCGCCGGCGCGAACTTCGGGACGTTCAAGGTCGACCCGCTGACCGTCGGCACGCCGCTCGGGCTGCTGGGACCCGAGGACTCCACCACCAAATTCGGCGACAACCCGGTCACGCCGAATCCGACGCCAATCGCCGGCGTTGCCGACAGCGTGGTGCTCAACGAGGACGGCCTGTCCGAAGGCCGGCCCGGCGGCAGCGGCGACATCGGCGGCGTGGCGACGAGCTTCACCGGTTCGCTGAACGTCGACTTCGGCACCGACGTGATCGGCCGCGCCTTTGCGTTCGCGGCGTCACAGCCTGGTCTTGCCGGGCTGACGTCCGGCGGCCAGGAGGTGCATTTTGCGATCACCACCGTCAACGGCCAGCCGGAGCTGATCGGCTATATCGGCAGCGATCCCTCGATCGTCGCCAACCAGGTCTTCACCGTCACGCTCGACGCCAACTCGACGATCGCGGGGACCTACACGGTCACGCTGCTGCAGCCGCTCGATCATCCGGTCTTCGGCACCGAAGACACGCTGAACCTCACCATCAACGTCATCGCCATCGACGGCAGCGGCGACACCGCGCCGGTGACGATCGTGATCGGCGTCAACGACGATTCGCCGGTCGCCGGCACCGTCGAGACGATCAATGTCGCCGAGCACACCGGCGGCGGCAGCGAAGGCGGCGGCGAGAGCGAGCTCGTCGCCAAGGTCGTGGGCGGCGACGGCTTCGAGCCGACCACCGCGAGCGTAGACCTCAACATCGGCTGGGGCGCCGACAACGGCAACAGCAAGGTCGATGGCGGCTCCAACGGCACCGTGGTCGACGGCGACCGCTCGCTGGTGTTCGACGCGTCCGAGATCGCGACCTTGCAGGCGCTGGGCCTGACCTCGAACGGCGAGGCCATCTCCTACACGCTGTCGGCCAACGGCACCGAGATCATCGCGACCGCAGGCGAGGGTGAGGGCGCGCGCACCATCTTCACCGTGTCGCTGTCCGACACCCGCTCCGGCAGCGCCACCTTCACGCTGTCCGACAATATCGACCACAACGGCGCCAACGACGCCTCGCTGCCGCTGACCTTCAAGGTGGTTGCGACCGACGCCGACGGCGACCCCGTCAACAGCGCCTTCACCGTCAACGTCGCGGATGACGGCCCGAGCTTCGGCGAGAAGCCGAGCTATTCGGTGGTCGACGAAGATGGGCTCGGCAATGCCGGCAACAGCTACGCCGACGGCCATGATGCCTATGGCGAAGACCTGACGGTCACCGATACGCTCGGAATCCGCTGGGGCTCCGACGACGCCAACAACAAGGTCGATGGCGGCATCAACGGAACGCCGGTCAATGGCGATCGCGCCGTCACCTTCGCCGCAAACGTGGTGGCCTCGCTCGAGGCGCAGGATCTGACCTCCGACGGCTTTGCCCTGCGCTACGAGGTGTCGGGGAACGGCACCGTGCTGACCGCCTATCGCTATGATGCCGCGCACGAGACCTATGTCGACGCCAACGGCAAGCCGCTGGAAGGCGAGGGCCTGTCGGGCGCCGTGGTGTTCACGGTGTCGCTGTCAGACCAGGGCCATGGCTCCTATACCTTCGCGCTGTCGGGCAACCTGGATCACCCGGTGCACAGCACCGAGGACGACATCACCCTCAACATCGGCTTCGTCGCGACCGATTCCGATGGCGATGCGATCACCGATACCTTCACGGTGAAGGTCAATGACGACGCCCCGAGCTTCGGCGAGAAGCCGAGCTATTCGGTGGTCGACGAGGACGGCCTCGGCAACGCCGGCAACAGCTACAAGGATGACGGCGACGCCTATGGCGAAGACCTGAAGGTCACCGATACGCTCGGCATTCGCTGGGGCGCCGACGGCGCCAACAGCCATGTCGACGGTGGCATCGAAGGCGCCCCGGTCAATGGCGACCGCGCCGTGACCTTCGCGGCCGACGTGGTCGCGACGCTCGACGCCCAGAATCTCACCTCGAACGGCTTCGGTCTCACCTACGTCGTGTCCGAGAACGGCACGCTGCTGACCGCCTATCGCTATGACGCCGAGCACGAGACCTATGTCGGCGCAGACGGCAAGCCGACGGATTCGGCCCATGCGACGGTGTTCACCGTGGCGTTGTCCGATCAGGATCACGGCTCCTACACGTTCGAGTTGAAGGGCAATCTCGATCACCCGGTGCACGGCACCGAGGACGACATCACGCTCAACATCGGCTTCGTCGCCACCGATTCCGACGGCGACGCAGTCACCGATACCTTCACGGTGAAGGTCAATGACGACGCGCCGGTGTTCGGCGATGCGCCGAGCGCCGGCGTGGTCGACGAGGACGGCCTCGGCAATGCCGGCGACAGCTATGCGCAAGGCAGCGACGTCGCCGGCGCCGATCTCACGGTAACCCAGTCGCTCGCCATCCTGTGGGGCGCCGATAGCGCCAACAGCCATGTCGACGGCGGCATCGATGGCGCCCCGGTCAAGGGCGATCGCGCCGTCACTTTCGCCGCCGACACCGTTCCCTCGCTCGAGGAACTGGGGCTGACGTCGAACGGGATTGCGCTGAGCTATCAGGTCTCCGAGAACGGCACGCTGCTGACCGCCTATCGCTACGACGCCGCCCACGAGACCTATGTCGACGCGAACGGCAAGCCGACGGAGGACCTCGCCAGCGCCGCGGTGTTCACCGTCTCGCTGTCGGATCAGGACCAGGGCTCCTACACGTTCAATCTCACCGGCAATCTCGATCATTCGGTCCACGGCAGCGAGGATAATCAAGGGCTGTATTTCGGCTTCGTCGCCACCGATTCCGACGGCGACGCAATCCACGGCAGCTTCAATGTCGAGGTCAACGACGACGCCCCGGTGTTTGGCGAGCGCGTCAGCTACTCCGTGGTCGACGAGGATGGTCTCGGCAATCCCGGCAACTCCTATTCGGACGGCAAGGACGCAGCCGGCGCCAATCTGACGGTGACCGATTTCCTCGGCATCCGTTGGGGCGCCGACAGTGCCAACAGCCATGTCGACGGCGGCATCAACGGTGCGCCGGTCAATGGCGACCGCGCCGTCACCTTCGCCTCCGACGTGATCTCGACGCTCACCGGCCAGCATCTGACGTCGAACGGCGTCGCACTGACCTACACCGTGTCCTCCGACGGCACGCTGCTGACCGCCTACCGCTACGATGAAGCGCATCACACCTACGTCGACGGCGAGGGCCATGCCACCGGTGATCCGGCCAAGGCTGCGGTGTTCACGGTGTCGCTGTTCGACCAGGGGCAGGGGTCCTACAGCTTCACGCTGATCGACAATATCGATCATCCGGCCCACAACACCGAGGACGACGTCACGCTCACCCTCGGCTTCGTCGCCACGGACTCGGATGGCGATGCGGTCTCCGACACCTTCAAGGTCAAGATCAACGACGACGCGCCGGTGCTGAACCGGGAGATTGCGACCGGCGTGGTCGATGAGGACGGGCTCCCGACCGCGCTCGCGGGCGGGCCCGGCGACGTCCCCGGCCAGAACACGGTCGCAACGGGCGATCTCGGCATCTCCTGGGGCAGCGACAGCGCCAACAATCTCGGCAATGTCGGGATCACTGGTGCGTCCCCGGTGAACGGCGACCGCGCCGTCACCTTCGCATCCGACGCCACCACCACGCTCGCCGCGCAGCACCTGACCTCGAACGGCGTCGCGTTGACCTACGGCGTCAGCGAAGGCGGCACGTTGATCGCGGCCTACCGCTTCGATGGACAGCATTACATCGACGGCAACGGCAACTGGACCGGCAACAAGGCCAATGCCGCCGTGTTCACGGTGAAGCTGTCCGACCTCGATTCCGGATCCTACAGCTTCACGCTGCTCGACAATCTCGACCACCCGGTGCCCAACACCGAGGACAGCATCGCGCTGACATTGAAATACGTCGCCACGGATTCCGACGGCGACCAGGTCAGCGGCACGTTCAAGGTCAGCGTCAACGACGACAGCCCGGAGGCGCATACCGGGACGGCCAAGAGCATCAGCGAAGCTGATCTCAACGCTGGCGGTGGCGATTGCGGCCCCGATTTTGGCGGTCACGATTTCGGCGGCCACGATGGCGGCAGCCGCGATCCTCAGGTGACCGGCGCGCTCAACATCAAATGGGGTGCCGACAACAACGACAGCGGCGCCGCCGATCGCTCGGTTCGCTTCGCCAATACGTCCAACGCCGCCGACGACGTCCATGTGACCAACGGCAGCGACGTCGGCCTCAGTGGCCTGACGTCGGACGGTCAGCAGGTGAAATACGCCTTCGATCATGGCGTGCTGGTCGGCTACACCGGCAACAGCCTCAATTCCGGTCAGCGCGTGTTCGAGGTCTCGCTCGATGACGATGGCACCGGCACCTACACCTTCAAGCTGCTCGGCAATCTCGATCATCCGGCCGGGCAGGAGAGCAACGTCGTCAAGCTGACCTTCGATTACACCGCGACCGATTCCGACGGCGATTCGAGCAGCAGCACGTTCACCGTCACCGTGGTCGACGACGTCCCGACGATCGGACACGCCGAGAGCGAGACCGTCAGCGAATCCAACCTGCCGACCGATCTCTATGACGTCCTGTTCCCGGATTCGCCGTACTCGACGGTGCAGACCGGCCGTCTCGCGATTTCCTGGGGCGCCGACGACAATGATTCCGGCGCGACCAACAACCGCTCGGTGGCGTTCTTCAACACGACTGCACCGGACGGGCTGACGTCGAACGGCTATGCGGTCAGCTATGTGGTCTCGTCCGACGGCACCACGCTGAGCGCGGTCACCACCGATCACCGCACCGTTTTCACCGTCACGCTGAGCGATGACGGCGACGGCAGCTACAAGTTCACGCTGCTCGACAACCTCGATCATGGCAAGTCGGGCACCGACAGCCTGGCGCTGAGCTTCGGCTTCAAGGCCACCGATTCCGACGGCGACAGCGCCGCGAGCAGCTTCACGGTGGCGGTGACGGACGACGTGCCGACCGTCGGCTGCCCCGAGGACGAGACCGTCAGCGAGGCCAGCCTGCCGACCGACGGCTACGACACCAGCCATCCGGATGCATCGAACTCGACGGTCCAGACCGGCAGCCTCGACATCTCCTGGGGCGCCGACGACAACAATACGGGTGTCGGGCACAACCGCGCGGTGGCCTTCACGACCGCCGCCGGCGCCACGGGCCTGACCTCCGACGGCTCGGCGATCAGCTACACGATCTCCGGCGACGGCACCTTGCTGACGGCGGTTACCGCGGATCACCGCACCGTCTTCACCATCCAGTTGTCCGACAGCGGCGATGGAAGCTACAAGTTCACGCTGTACGACAACATCGACCACCCGGCGTCCGGCCAGAACGATGACAGCCTGCCGCTGACGTTCGGCTTCAAGGCCACCGATTCCGACGGCGACAGCGTCACCAGCAGCTTCAAGGTCACGGTGCTCGACACCGCGCCGGTGGCGGCGGCCGGCGATGCCAGGACCGTCGACGAGGACGATCTGCCGGGCGGCACCGATGCCTCCAAGGAGCCGACCGCGGTCAGCGGCGACCTCAACATCAGCTGGGGCTCCGACGACAGCAACAAGACCTCGGGCGGCGGGCTCGGCGACCGCTCGGTCAGCTTCCGCTACACGAGCGCAGGCGCGAATGTCGACGCCGAGGACAGCGCAGGCCGCAACCTGGCGCTGACGTCGGACGGCCAGACGGTGAAGTACAGCTTCGAGAATGGCGTGCTGGTCGGCTACACCGGCAGCGATCTCGCCCACGGCACCCGCGTGTTCGAAGTGTCGCTAAGCGACCAGAACGACGGCTCCTACAGCTTCAAGCTGCTCGGCACCCTCGATCATCCCGCCGGCAGCGGCGAGAACATCGTCAAGCTGTCCTTCAGCTTCACGGCGACCGATGGCGACGGCGACACGTCCAGCAACAGCTTCACCGTCTCGGTCAAGGACGACGTGCCGATGCTCGGTTCGCCGACCGCAGCGACGGTGACCGAGAACACCACCGGATCCGCCGAGGCGGAGGTGTTCCAGACCCAGACCGCGGCCAATGTCGCGCTCAACATCAATTGGGGCGCGGACGACAACAATTCGGGCGCGGCCAATCGCAGCGTCGCGTTCGATAGCGCGATCCATACCGGCGACGTGGTCAAGACCACCGGCGCAGGCAGCCCGACGCTGACGTCGAACGGCACGGCGGTGCAGTTCATCCGCGTGTCGGACACCGAGATCTGGGGCGTCGCCAACGACAATGGCGGCCAGCTCACGACGAACGACCGCAAGGTGTTCCATATCACGCTGTCCGACGACGGCTCCGGCAGCTACACCTTCGAGCTCCTGGACAATGTCGATCACGTCGGCTCGGGCCAGACCAATGCACTGTCGCTGAAGCTCGGCTTCACCGCGACCGATGCCGATGGCGATACCGCCTCCGGCGGCAACTTCACCGTCACCATCAATGACGACAACGGCCGGCCCGCGATCGGCACGGCTGATGCCGGGACCGTCGACGAGGATGGGCTTTCCGGCGGCAACACCGGAGCGGCCACCGGCGACGTCGCCGGTGCCAATGTCACGGCCAACGGCTCGCTGGCGATCTCCTGGGGCGCCGACGACAACAACAGCGGCAGCGTGAACCGCGCGGTCGCGTTCAGCGGCATCACCAACGGCCAGAACGCCACGTCGGACGCGGGCTCGCTGACGGTCGAGGGCGTCCAGGTCAAGCTCTGGGTCGTCGGCAATACGGTCTATGGCTACACCGGCAGCAATCCGACCAACGGCAACCCGCCGTCGGTGGCCAGCCAGGTGTTCAAGGTCTCGCTCGATGATTCCGGTGCAGGTAGCTACAGCTTCACGCTGCTGAAGCACCTCGATCATCCGGCCGGCCAGAACGAGAACGACGTCAAGCTGACCTTCGGCTTCACCGCCACCGATGCGGATGGCGACAGCGCCAGCTCGTCATTCGCCGTGACGATCGATGACGATACCCCCGTCGCGACCGCGACGGTGTTGAGAGCGGCAGTCTATGAGAGCGAGCTGCCGAACGGAACGGTAGTGACTGCGACCGGCAACCATGGCGGCGACCTCAACGGCGACGGCAACGGCAACGATTCCTACTTCACCGGCAATCTGAGCTCGCTGGTGTCGTTCGGCGCCGACAGGCCCGGCACCTATACGGTCGAGAAGACCAACCTCGCGCCCGAGCTGCTGTCGCTGACGTCGGGCGGCGTGGTGCTGACCTACAGCATCGGGGTCGACAACACGCTGATCGCCAAGGCTGGCAGCGTCACGATCTTCGAGTTCCAGGTCGATGCCAACACCGGCCAGTATTCGTTCCGTCTGAAGGGCGCGCTGGACCATGTCGGCACCGGTCATGACAACACCCTGACGCTCGACCTGTCGACGGCGGTGACCGCCACCGATTCCGACGGCGACTCCGTTGCGCTGCACGATCAGATCATCATCACCGTCAACGATGACAGCCCGCAGTCGCAGGACGTCGACACCGTCGCGATCTCGGAGGCAGCCGGCAGCGTCTCGACCGGCGCGGTCGATCTGCGCATCACCTATGGAGCCGATGGCGACAGCTCCGGTCCGTCGGTGACCTTCCTCGGCGCGTCGCCGGTGCGCGCCTACGATGCGGCCAACCACCAGCTCTCCGGGCTGACCTCGCTCGGCTTCGGCCTGACTTACGTCATGTCGGCCGATCACACCACGCTGACCGCCTATCGCATGAGCGGTGGCAGCTACATCGGCCAGAATGGTCTGGTGACGGGCAACGCGGCCGATGCGGCCGTGTTCACGGTGACGCTGTCGGAGGCTGGCACCGGCTCCTACAATTTCACCTTGCTGCAGCCGCTCGATCACCCCGCGCCGATCGGGACCTCGAGCGCCGCCGACCAGTATCTCGACATCAATTTCGCCTTCGCGGTCGAGGATCGCGACCACGACGTCTTCGCCAACAATTTCACCGTCCGGGTCGATGCTGCCGGCACGGTGACGACGACTCGCTATGACGCGCCGAATTCGCCTGTGTTCGTCAATCTCGGCGACAGCTCGGCGACGGTCCTCGGCGAGACGGCCGGGGCTCACAGCGTGACCGACCGCGCCGCGGTGACCGACAAGGTGGTCGGCACCGACAAGCTCGGCGGCGTGACCGAGGCCCACGGCTCAAATGGCGACGACATTCTGGTCGGCGGCAACGGCGTGGGCGGCGATGTCCTGTATGGCGGCGCCGGCAACGACATCATCATCGGCGGAGGAGGTGGCGACCGGCTGTTCGGTGGCGCCGGCAACGACACCTTCCTCTATACGGTGGGCGACGGCAGCGACGTCATCGACGGCGGCTCGGAGTCTGGCACGACCTTTCCGAACTACGACGTGCTCGCGATCACGGGCGATGGAAATGCGCGCAATTTCACCATCGGCAAGACCTCGACCGGCACCGAGATCAATCCGACGCTGAACGATCCCTCCGCCAGCAACGCCACCGACATTCTGGTGCGCTATGACGGTCCGAACGGAGCGACCATCCGCGCCGACGAGATCGAGCGCATCACGATCACCGGCGGCACTGCCAGCGACACGGTGACGATCACCGATATCAGCGGCACCGCGATCGCGCCGTCGACCATCGTGTTCAACGGTGGCTCCGGCAACGACACGCTGGATCTCTTCCGGTTTGCCGGCAACACCAGCGTGGTGTCGGACGGCGGATCTGACACCGACACCGTGAAGTTCGGCTTCAAGTTCGCCGATGCGACCTACACCAAGGTGTTCGCCACCGACGGCGTGACGCTGATCGGCGTGCAGGTCACCCACAACGGCCTGACCGATACGTTCACGAACTATGAGAGCTTTGCCTTCACCGACGGCACGCGTACGCTGACCGGCGTCTTCAACACGCCGCCGGTGGCTCATGACGACGCGGTGCAAGCGAGCGAGGACAGCCCGCTCACGGTCAACGCGCTGCTCAGCCTGCTCAACAACGACACCGACGTCGACAACAACACCTTGACCGTCAGCGGCGTGTCGAACGCGACGCACGGCACCGTTTCGCTCTCCAACGGCAATCCGGTGTTCACGCCGGACAAGAACTTCTCGGGCGTTGCCGGCTTCGACTACACGGTCAGCGACGGCGATGGCGGCACTGCGACCGCGCATGTCACGGTCGACGTCGCACCGAAGGCGGACGCGCTGACGCTGGGCTTCATGGATCTCGGCCCGGCCTCGGGTGCCGAGGACACCACGATCAACCTGAAGCTCATCAGCGCCGCCGTCACCGACACCGACGGCTCCGAAAGCCTGCGGCTGCTGATTTCGGGCTATCCGGCCGGCGCGACCTTCTCGGTCGGCCATGCTGGAACCGGCGCTGACGCCGGCAAGTGGGTGATCGATAGCGCCGCCGCGATCGCCGCGTTCGACAGCCATCCGCTGCAGGTCACGCCGCCCGCGAATTACAACGGCACGTTCTCGCTGTCGGTGGTCGCGGAGGTTACCGACCAGGCTACGTTGTCGGACGGCAACGTCCACACCGACGTCGTCAACACCGCACTGCAGACGATCGATGTCACGGTGACCCCGGTCAACGACGCGCCGCAGATCCATGCGCCGACGCAGGTGACGACGAACGAGGATACGCCATTCGCCTTCACCGGCGCGAACGCGTTCTCCTTCTCCGATGCGGACGGCGATGTCGTCGAGTCCGTGAGGTTCGATATCTCCGGCGGGACGTTCGCGATCCCGTCTCTCGGCGTCTACAACGCCAGCCAGACGCTCTCGATGAGCGGGTTCAAGATCAGCGACCTGAACACCTATCTGGCGTCGGCGGTGTTCACGCCATCAGCCGACAACGACGCGACGGGATCGGTCACGATCACCATCAACGACAACGGCAATGTCGGCGGCGGCAATCTGAGCGCGACGCAGACGATCACGATCAACATCAACCCGATCGAGGATGCTCCCACGGCCGTGGATGACACGGCCAGCGTGAACGAGGACACGACGCTGACCGTGTCCAATGCGGTGCAGGGCGTTCTGCACAACGACCGCGACCCGGACACGGGCGACACGCTGAGCGTGGTGGCGGGCGACTTCACGACGGCCAAGGGCGGCACGATCCATTTCAATGCCGACGGCACCTATGTCTACAAGCCCAAGGCCGACTTCTATGGCGCGGATACCGTGGATTACACGGTGCGTGATGCGGCCGGACAGACGGACACCGGCACGCTGACGATCAACGTGGCGCCGGTGAACGATGCGCCGGAGATCCATGCCCCGACGCATGTGACGGCCAATGAAGGCGCCTCGTTCGCTTTCACCGGAGCGAACGCGATCACCTTCTCCGACGCGGACGGCGATGTCGTCGAGTCCGTGAGGTTCGACATCTCCGGCGGTACGTTGTCCATTCCGTCGCTCGGCGTCTTCAACGCTGAACAGACGCTCTCGATGAGCGGGTTCAAGATCAGCGATTTGAACACCTATCTGGCCTCTGCCGTCTTCACCCCGAACAGCGACCATCCGGGGTCGGTCACGATCACCATCAACGACAACGGCAATGTCGGCGGCGGCAATCTGAGTGCCACCCAGACCGTCAGCGTCGAGGTCATCCCCGTCAACCACCCGCCGGTGGCGAACTCCGACACCCATGCGGTGCTCGAGGATGACACGCTCAACATCTCAGTTGCGAATGGCGTCATCCGCTGCTCGACCGGCGGCTCGGTGGCCGACAGCGACGTCGACAACCCCGTCAGCTCGCTCGTCGTGTCCGGCGTCGTGGCTGGCACCGGCAGCGTGACGCAGGGGGCGGGCGTCGGCACCTCGATCGAGGGCGCCTACGGCCATCTGACGCTGAATTCGGACGGCTCCTACACCTATGTCGCCGACAAGGCCGATGCGCTGGCGGCGGGCGTGCCCGCGGTGGACACCTTCACCTATACCGACAAGGATCCGTCGGGCGCGGTGTCGAACACCGCGACGCTCAAGATCACGGTCACCGGCGTCAACGATGCGGCCGTGATCAGCGGCGCCGCCACCGGCACCATCGCCGAGGAGGGCGGCATCGCCAACAGCCAGAGCAGCCCGCTCTACGGCATCGCGCGTGGCGACCTCAATGCGACAGACGTCGACGGGCACAACGATGTGTGGCAGGCGACGTCCTCGAACACGGCCAACGGCTACGGCTGGTACGACATCGGCAGTGATGGCAGGTGGACCTACGGCATCTATAACAACGACCCGAGAATCCAGGCGCTGAAGGAAGGCGAGACCACGCTGACCGACAGCTTCACGGTCTACACGGAGGACGGCACCGCCAAGACGGTGACGATCCAGATCCTCGGCAACAATGACGCGCCGGTCCTGCAGAACGCGCTGGCGGACCGCAACTCGGCCGAAGATCAGCCGTTCAGCTTCACCATCCCGTCCAACACCTTCGCCGACGTGGACGGCCGTTTCGACGGCAGCAACGGTCCGCTGACGCTGGAGGCGGTCCTGAGCGACGGCAACCAGCTGCCGGCCTGGCTGCATTTCGACGCGGCGACCGGCACGTTCAGCGGCACTCCGCCGGCGAATTTTGCGGGCGCGGTCAATGTCACGGTCTACGCTTCGGACGGCGAATATTCCGTTTCGGACGCCTTCGCGCTGACGGTCACGCCGGTCAATGACGGTGCTGCGACGGTGACGGTGTCGGGCACTCCGACGCAGGGCCAGACGCTGACCGCCAATCTCGGCAGCGATCCGGATGGTGCCGCGTCGAACGTCGTCTATCACTGGCTGCGCGACGGCGCCGTCATCAACGGCGCGACGGGCTCGACCTACACGCTGGGCTCCAACGATGTCGGCCACAAGATCTCGGCCAACGTCACCTACACCGACGGCCAGGGCTTTGCCGAGAACGTGACCAGCGGCCAGACCGGCTCGGTCACGGCGCCGAACCACGCGCCGACCTTCGGGGCGGGAACGACCACGGCAAGCGTCACTGAGGACGCCTCCTATGCGGCGCCGAGCGGCAACCTGATCCAGAACGGCTCGTTCGGCTACTACAACGGCAACTTCTACACGCTGGATGCGTGGACGGTCGGGGGCGCCCATGCCGTCACCGTCGTGGGTGGCCGCACGGACGGTGGCTCGGCCGACTTCTACGGCGCGTCGAGCTCGATGAGCCAGACCATCAGCACCGTCGTCGGCGTGACCTATACCGTCGACTTCTACGTGATGACCTACGGTACGGCCGTGACATCAGCCGTCGATGGAACAACCCTTCTGACGACGAGCGCCTGGAACTTTGGCTGGACGGAGCAGACCTACCAGTTCACGGCGACCTCGACGTCGACCACCATCAAGTTCGCTAGCGGCGGCGGCGCCGTCATCGACGACATCTCGGTGCAGCCCAGCACGGTCGTGACACCGGGAGTGGAGCAGGCGTCCGGCGCGATCGCCTTCACCGACGTGGACGGCGATGCCCAGACCGTGACCTACACGACACCGGCCGGCAGCAACTACTACGGCTCGTTCAGCGCCACGGTCGACAATACCGGCCACAAGGTGAACTGGACGTTCGCCGTCAATGACGCCGACATCCAGTCGCTGCGCGCCAGCGACCATATCGATCAGACCTATACGGTGAAGATCGATGACGGTCACGGCGGGACGACGATGCAGACCGTCACCGTCACGGTGAACGGCGTCAACGATGCGGCGTCGATCGCGGGCATGGCAAGCGGTGCGGTCAAGGAGGACGGCACGCTGACGGCAGGCGGGACCCTGACGGTCACCGACGTCGATAGCGGAGAAGCCCAGTTCCAGACGCCGGCTTCGCTGGCGGGGACGTATGGCACCTTCACCTTCAATGCGGTGACAGGCGACTGGGGTTATACGCTGAACAATTCGGCTGCCAACGTGCAGGCGCTCAACAATGGCGACGTCAAGCATGACACGCTGACGGTGAAGTCGGTCGACGGCACGGCCAGCCAGGTCATCGACGTGACCATCAGCGGCACGAATGAGCCCGCGCCGCTGGCCGTGGTGGACACCACGAGCGCCGACGGACGCTATGCGCTGTCGAAGAACAGCGACTCGCCGAACGTGGTCAGCCTGGACGCGGCGACGCTGTTCTCGGGCGGAATGGGGACGGTCACCTACACCTACAGCCTCGTCTACAGCTCGACCGGCGACGACAGCTGGATCCACCGGACCGGCAATCAGTTCACCGGAGATCCGAGCAACAACGACGCGGGCCTGTATGTCTACAAGGTCACGGCCACCGACTCGGTATCGTCCGTATCGACCTATCTGGCCTTCAATGCGCTCGACAATGGTGCGCTCAACCTCACCATCAACTCGCTGTCGGACAAGTCGTGGGTGGTCGGTTCGGCCCCGTGGCTCTCCGGCTACAGCGCCAACGACGGCGACGCGATCACCGCCACGGTCGACAACCCGCTCGAGGCCAATGCCAACAACGGCTACGACGTGATGATCGGGTCGAGCGGCGGCAACAACTTCAACGGCGGTGCCGACGACGACGGCATCTACGGCCTCGGCGGCAACGACACGCTGCTCGGCGGCGCCGGCAACGACTACATCAACGGCGGCGCCGGCAACGACTCCATCCGGGGCGGCAGCGGCAACGACGTCACCATCGGCGGCTCCGGCAACGACACCTTCTATTGGGGCGTCAACGACGGCGTCGACACCGTCGACGGCGGCATTGGCACCGACACGTTCGTCATCGAGGGGACGTCGTCCCAGGATCTGATCTATGTCACGGTTGCCGGCGGCGTGATCACCGACGTCAACGGAACCAAGCTCAGCAATATCGAGGCCGTGACCGCCGATCTCGGCAGCAGCAGCAGCGATACCCTGACCTACATCACCAGCGAGGACGTGACGGTCAATCTCGGCGCCGGCACGGCCACCGGCTTCAGCTCGATCGCCAATATCGAGCGCGTGACCGGCGGCTCGGGCGACGACATCCTTATCGGCAGCAGTGCTGCCAACGCGATCAATGGCGGCGATGGCGACGACATCATCCGCGGCGGCGGCGGCAACGACACCATCGATGGCGGGGCAGGGATCGACCTGCTCGACTTCTCGGATGCGACGGCCGGTTTTACGTTGACGCTGACTCAAAGCTCGACCGCCACGAATGTGTCCATTCCTGGTCTCGGCACGGACAGCTACAAGAATATGGAAGGCGTGATCGGTTCGAACTACAATGATACGATCAATGGATCGGGCAGCGCTGACGTTCTCATCGGCGGCGCCGGCTCCGACCAGCTCACGGGCAACGGCGGCTCCGACACGTTCAAGTGGAACGCCGGTGATCTCGCCGGTGGCGGGCTCGACACCATCCTGGACTTCCAGACCGGCACCTCCGGCGACGTCATCGACCTCTCGGGCCTCTTGTCCAGCGTGTCCGGCAACCATGCCGACGCGGTGCGCTTCGTCGACAGCGGCGGGCACACCAGCCTGGCCTCGGCCAATGGCAGCGGCGTGCTGAACAACGGCGACCTGACGCTGCAGGTCAATACCGGCTCCGGCTGGAGCAATGTGGCGACCTTCAAGGACACCGGCACCAACCTTACGGGTGGCGACGACGTCATCAAGATGATCCTCGACAACAGCCACGCCCAGACGCAGGTCCACGTCTGATCCCGGCCGGCACGGGACACGAAAGCAAAGGGCCGCCCATGAGGCGGCCCTTTTTCATGGCTGGAGGCGGCGGCGCGCCGATGCGCTGCGGCTCAGATCTTCTGCCCTGCCGGCCCGACGCCGACGTTGATCATGATCCGCTGCACTTCGGTGCGGCCCTGCGGGAACTTGACCTCGAGCGTCACCGTGTCGGTGCCGGCGAAGTCGGCCTTCGACTGATAGAAGGCGATGAAGCCCGGCACTTCCAGGGCGAGGCACTGCTTGTAGTTGGTGGCGCTGACCTTGCCGCGCTTGATCGTGACGGTGCCGTTGCCGGGCGGCGACACAAGGCGGATGGCGGGAAGGGGCCCGGATGAGCAGTCGGGCTGGACGTTGAGATAGATGCCGACCTGGATCGGCTTGCCGGCGACGCCCTTGGCGTTGCGCTCGACCGTGGTCTGAGCGGGACCGGGCGCGGGAGCAGGCGTCTGGGCTTGCGCCGAGGCTGCGGTGGCCGCCGCCAGCAGCGCCGCGACGGCTATTCCCGCGAACGCTCCCCGCCATTCTCCTCGCAACAGGTTCATCACCGTCCTCAGCCCCGCATTGTCCCTCAGCGTCGCCAGATTGCCGTATTCGAGCTGATCGTTCAACGGATTGCCGAACTTGCGGCCGACTTCAGCAAACTTCCTTCACGTCCGCCATAGCATCGCCCGCGCGGTGTCATCGGATGGGTCCGATGACGTCATGACTGTTTCCCGCTGTTGCCATCCGTGTCTGCGCAACTCGTCCGCCTCGAGGAATGCGCGGAGTGGACGACATTGGAACGCAGTCATCGGGCTGACATCGATGCCCTTCGGGCGATCGCTGTCGTCATCGTCATTCTCTTCCATCTGAGGATCACCGGCTTCGAGGCCGGCTATGCCGGCGTCGACATCTTCTTCGTCATCTCCGGCTATCTCATCACTGGGCAGATCCTGCGCGATGTCGCCGCGCGGCGCTTCTCGCTGTCGGACTTCTATCTGCGGCGGGCACGGCGCATCCTGCCGGCGCTGGTTGTGACCATTGCGGCCACGTTCGCGGTCGGCTGGCTGTTCCTGTCGCCGGAAGCCCTGCGCCAGCTCGCCAAGGAGGCGACACACGGCCTGCTCTCGATCGCAAACATCCAATATTGGCGCGAGGCCAGCGCCTATTTCGCGCCGAGCGCGGATCAGTTGCCGCTGCTGCACCTGTGGTCGCTGTCGGCGGAGGTTCAATTCTACGCGTTGGCGCCGCTGCTGCTGATGTGGCTCGGCACGCGCCGGCATGTGTTCGGTGCCATTGCCGCGATCGGGTTGTTGTCCCTTGCCGCGGCCACACTCTGGTCATCGCGCGATCCGGACGCCGTGTTCTTCCTGACGCCGTTCCGGGTGTTCGAATTCGCCCTCGGCGCGCTCGCCATTCCGCTCGAGGCCCGGCTGGCAGCGTCGCCGCGCGCACGCTCTCTCGCCGCCGCCTGCGGCGACGTTCTGTTGTTCGGCAGCCTTCTCCTCATCGGCTGCTATCAATTCCAGGCAGGCGTCGCCGCGCTGCTGCCCTGCATCGCCACAGCCGTCATCATCGCGGCCAATGCCCCGACGTCGCTGGTGATGGCTCGCCCGGTTCGCGCCGTCGGCGCTGCGTCCTATTCGCTCTATCTCGTGCACTGGCCCGTGATCTTCTTCGTCCGCTTCATCTTCGGCGATGCGGCGCAGACCGCGGCGGGACTGGCGGCGCAGCTCGCGCTGATGGCGGTGCTGACCACGCTGATGTTCGTCATCGTCGAGCGGCCGCTGCGGCGGCTGCCGTGGCCGAGGGGCGCGCAGGTGGCGAGCTTTGCGACCGTGCTCATCGTCGGTGCCGCGCTCACCCATGTGACGTTCCGCGCCAATGGCGTCGTGTCGCGGCTGCCCGACGATCAGCTCGCGCTGTTCCAGCTGCAGGGCTTCGGCCTCAACAAATGCGGTCGCACCGTCGGCCGTCTGTGCGCGTTCGGCGATCTCGAGGGCACGCGCGGCGTCGAGCTGCTCGGCGATTCCTATGTCCAGCAATATGTCGCCGCGCTCGATGCGACGCTGAAGGCGCGCGGCATGATCGGGCACGTGTCCACCATGAGCGGATGTCCCACCCTCGCGGGGCTCACCGCCGAGGGACCTCGCGCCCAGGTCTGCGCCGAGCTGCGCGACAGCGAGCTGCCGCGGATCCGGCAGTCGCAGGCCGATTTCGTCGTGATCGGGCAGGCGTGGCAGCATTATCTCGACCTCGGCGAAGGGCCGGCAGCGCGGGCCCGCAACGCCGCGGTCGCCGGTCATCTCGCCGAGACCATCCGTCTGCTCGACCGGCCCGGCCGGCATTTCCTCGTCGTCGGCGGCCAGGTCCGTCCGGTGAATTGCGCCTTCGATCAGTTGCGCATGCTGCCGGGGCCGCGCTGGCACGCGCCGGCCAAGCCGTGCGATGCCGTGCCGAAGAGCGAGGCGATCGCGACCAACCGCGTCATCGACGCCGTCCTGTCGGAGGCGATCAGGCCGCTCGCCAAGGTGACGCTGCTCAGGCCCTCGGAGGTCTATTGCGACCGGGATTGCCCGGTCGTGGAGGGGGGCGTGTGGTTGTTCCAGGATGCCGGTCATTTCACAGTGGCAGGGGCCCAGCGGATGGGCGAGCGCGCTGCGCCGGTGTTCGCGAGTTTCCTGTCGGACGATTAGGTGGCGCTATTCGCCCTTGGGCGCGAAGGGCGCGAGCGTGGGCGAGGCCGCGACGATGCGTGCGGCGGCGAGCTCGGACCCTTGTGCGGTGAAATGGCCGTCGTCCCAGGCAAGCGGTGCGCCGCTGGATGTCTGCAGAACGCAATCCTTGCCGGGGCAGAGAAGCGCGAGCAGCGACACGTAGTCGGTCTGCGGGAAATCCTTGAGCAGGGCTTGCAGAAAGCCGTCGATGCGGCTGAACGTATCCAACATGTGCCGGTCCGGGGAGATGCCGAAGCGTGATAGCGCGATGAGGAGATCCGGCAGTGGACGATCGAATTGCGGGCTCGGCCCGATCACCACCACGCGGCTGCCGGCCAATGTGATCGCTTTGATCGTGGCGAGCAGGCTCTTGCGTGCGGTGGGCGCCATGGCCGTGCGCGTCCAGTTGCCCGACAGGATCACGATGTCCGGCGCAAGAGCGCGCACCAGCCCGGGCAGCCGGCCATTGAAGTCGGCGCAGGCGGCCGATTGTCCCGGCTCTTCGTGGGGGATGCATTGCGCTAGCGTCGCGCGCAAGAGCGTAGCTTGAGGTAGCGCGCGCCTCAGGCCGTGAGCGAGGTGTGCGGCATGGCTGTCGCCCCACAGCAGGATGTTGGGGCGTGTCCCTTCGACGAGGCAGGCATGCTGCAACATGTCGAACGTCTGGCCCGGGTTGAGAAAGCAGGTTCCCTCTTCATAGACGGTCTTGTGGTCGTAGCTGAGGAAGTCGGCCCAGGCCCGCTGCTGCGGCGAGAAGCGCGTGGGGAAGCCCGCGGACCAGATCATGATCGCGCAGGCTCCGATCGCGGTCGCGCCGATCGCCATGAGCGCACGTGCGGTGACCGGCCATACGGCACGTCGGGCGGGCTGCTCGATCAGATAGAAGCTCGTCAGCGCCAGCGTTGTGCAGGCGCCGAGCAGCTCGAGCTTATCCATGATCGAACTCGGCGGGCCCCAGATGGCGGCCGCGAACGAGACCACTGGCCAATGCCAGAGATAGAGCGAGTAGGACCACAGCCCGACCACGATCATCGGCTTGAAGGCCGTCAGCACGGCCTTGCTCGGGGTGGGATTGGCCCAGATCACCGCAGCCGCTCCGAGGCAGGGCAGCAGCGCGGCGACGCCGGGATAGGGCGTGCGCGGCGAGAACACGTTGGCGGAGGCGCCGAGCGCGGTCCATCCCAGCGCGGCGACCGCGATCCTCATCCACTGCTCGCGGAGCGCCGGAACGGACTCGACGGCAAGCAGCGCTCCAAGCGCGAGCTGCCAGGCGCGCGCCGGCAGCAGATAGAACGCGGCCGCCGGCTGGATCCGGGTCTGGACCACGCAGAGCAGGAGCGAGGCCACGCAGACGGCGCCTAGGCTCGCCAGCATCAGCGAGCGACGGAGCGCAAAGACGGCCAGCGCCAGCGCCGGAAACAGCAGATAATACTGCTCCTCGACGCCAAGCGACCAGGTGTGGAGCAGCGGCTTGGTGATGGCCGCGGCGTCAAAATAGCCCTGTTGCAACCAGAACAGGATGTTGGAGCAGAAGGTCAGGACGGCCAGCGCCTGATGGGCGGTTGACACCGTCTCTTGCGGCAGCTGAATCAGGCTCGCACCGAGCAGTGTGGCGCAGACCATGGCGAACGCCGCGGGCAGGATGCGCCGGGTGCGGCGCCGGTAGAATGCCGCGAACGAGAACGTGCCGGCCTGCGCCTCGGCATGAATGATCCGCGTGATGAGGAAGCCCGAGATCACGAAGAACACATCAACGCCGACATAGCCGCTTCGGAACGGCGAGATGTCGTAATGGAACGCGATCACCGACGTGACCGCGAAGGCACGTAGGCAGTCGATGTCGGGACGATAGTCAGTTGAACTCAAGATGGCCGTCCGCAGGGTCGTATGCGCTGCCGTCTTGAATGGCCGAGCCGCGGCGCGTGCGACCGACCCTGGCACGCTCCAATTGCAACTGCAATGCGGGACCCCAAACACTGCCGGTCGTGCAGACAGGACACAATGCCATCGAATTGACACCGCAGCGGGAATCCGCGGCTTGCCTTCACAGACTTGCCTCAATGGCGTGATGGCCTTGTCGGAGTTCATGCGTCGAGCGAGCGTGTCATGCGTACATTGGGGCGGAAGGCCGGCCGGGCCGGATTGTTGTGCGGCGTTGTTCTATTTCAGGTTGCGGTTGGCGTTTCGCTTGCGCGAAGCGCCGAGCCGGGCGGCTCCTCACCATCCGCAGGCGAGGTGGCCAAGGATCAGGGCAAGGAGAGCGGGCCGTTCGGCGGATGCGAGCCGATCGGGTTGACGGCATCGGGCGAGCTGGTGTTCCCGCTGGAATGCAAGAAGCTGATCAAGAAGCCGGCTGAGGCGCCGGTCGCCGAGGACAAGACCCCAGCCGACGACAAGACCGCGTCGGTCAATCCCGCGCCGTCCGTTCCGAGCCAGGCGGCCAGCGCCGACATTTCGGCCGGTCCCGAGGTCAAGCCTGCCGCGGCTGCGGAGGCGGTTGCGACGACACCCGCCGCGTCGGCTGAGCCGAAGCAGGCCGCAGTTGCGGACAAGCAGGATGCGGCTCAGAAGGTCGCCGTAGCAGAGCCAGCCGCCGGCAAGCCCTCCCTGACCAAGCCGTCCGTGAAATCGCCATCGGCGCTGGCGCCAGCGACCAAGCCGCCCTCTGCCAGGTCGTCCTCTTCCAAGCCGTCCTCTGCCCAGCCGTCATCTGCCAAGCCGTCCTCTGCCAAGACGGCCGCGGCCAATCCGCCTGGGACGACGCCATCGCCAGCCGGCGCCTCATCGGGCAAGCCGTCGTCCGGCAAGGCGGCCCAGGCGCAGGCCGTTGTGGTCGCCGCCAGGGATGCAGCGGTCAAGGATGCCGGCAGAACATCGCGCATGGTCGCCAGCCGGCCGATGATCGTGATCGCGAGGCCCGCCACCGCAACCACGGCCTCGGCCCGGCTGCAGGCGGAGGGCAGGCCGCGACTGCGCACCGCGGGACTGCCGGCCTGCGTCCAATTCCGCAGCTATAATCCGGCGACGCACAGCTATCGCGGCTTCGATGGCCACATCTATGCCTGCCGGTGAGGGCTGACGCTCGAGGGCCGGTTTAGTCTGGAGGGTGGCGAGTGACGTGACAGCCTGCCGCCCAAGGGCGGCAGCGAAGTCGGGCGGCGCGGCGCCGGAGCTGCTATAGAAGGTGAGTCCTCATCTCCGTTCCTCGCCTCGGTTGCTTCCGATTCGACATGGCAGAGCCTCAGTCCGACCTGTTCGAGATGCGCCGGCTGGAATCGCTCTCCAACACCATCTTCGGTGTTGCGATGACGCTTCTCGCCTACGACCTGCCGAAGCCCAATTTCGCGCATATGCCGGGTTGGATCGACCTGGTGCATACCTATTCCGGGCGGCTTGCCGGGCTGGTCCTCAGCTTCATCATCGCCGGCGTGTTCTGGATCAGCCACCACCGGCGGCTGGCCCGGCAGCCGTTCGCGGGCCGGCCCGTGGTCATCCTGAATCTGTTCTTCCTGTTGTCGATCGTGCTGCTGCCGGTCACCAACGGGCTCTACGGCGGCTACAGGCTGAGCAGCGCGGTGGCCGTCCTCTATGGCCTGCATCTGACCATCATTGCGTCGCTGAACGCCGCGCTGTGGTGGCTCGCGCTTCCAAGCGGCCGCCATGCCGAGATCGCCGGCGCGATCTTTCCCGTCATCGTGTTCGTGCCGGGCATCGTGATCGCAGCGCTTGCACCGGAGTACGTGCAGTATTTCTGGATGCTCGGCTTCGGCGGCTTCCTGGCGCGGCGGTTCGTCCGCAGCCCGGCGCCGTCGGCCGGCGAGCAGGCGGAGTTGCCATAAAAAAAGACGCGGCGGGCCGTGAGACCCGCCGCGCTTCCGTTCTTGAACTCGCTGGTCCAGGGCCGAGACCGCCCCGTTGCCGAGCCGCGATGGCGCAATCCGCTGACGAATCACGCCCTCAAACGTCGCTCATGAAGAGCCGCTCAGCGGGCGATCCCAGCGAGGTGACAGCGCTTGGTGAAAGACACTGGATCACCTCCTTTCGTTGTTGATGGTGACGCCAATATAGGACGGTCCGGGCGGCGAGGGTAGGGGGGCCGATTACGGAACCGGCCGCCCCCAGGGTGCCGCGCCGCGGTCTCGAGGTCGCGCGCTGCGATCGCTTCGGGCCGTTCCATCAGGCCGGATCCGGGACCCATCCGCTTCGAAACCTCGCCCCGAAGAGGTTGAGACCCGCCGCGGACCATGTTAGGGAACGCCCAATGCGGGTGTAGCTCAATGGTAGAGCAGCAGCCTTCCAAGCTGAATACGAGGGTTCGATTCCCTTCACCCGCTCCAACGATTTCAGGCACTTGTCGCGCCGTCAGGTCGTGTCCCCGGAGGTGGTGTAGCTCGGTGGAGCAAAGCCGCCCGGACGCGCGCTCCCAAATAGCGCCGTAGCGG